>NZ_JABAST010000005.1 GCF_016107575.1 Psychrobacter faecalis
TACAAAGGGTAAGAGCAAGAGATTTATGGCATTTGTCTCATCGATTGATTCGTAAAATCCTGTCACACAATCTGTGCTTTGTACTCAACAAAAAACTTGGTAATCCGCCTCTTCAGTTTGAATTGCTTATTTCAAGTTGAGAGTGGGGTTTAAGCTGCTTTACATTAAGCACGCTTTAGACGCAGCGCGTTTAATACCACAAATAATGAGCTTAACGACATACCAATCGCCGCAAGCCAAGGCGGCACATAGCCTAAAGCTGCGGGTATCAAGACGCTACTATTATAAATTAGCGCCCAACGTAAGTTTTGCTTAATAATACGTTTGGTCTTATCAGCGATACGCTTCGCCGCCGTGATAGCTTCGATTTGACCATTTAGAATGATACTGTCACTCGAGACTTGCGCCAAATCTGCTGCGCCCGCAATCGAGGTTGAGACATCTGCCGCTGCTAAAACAGGCGCATCATTAATACCGTCACCAACCATGAGTACGACGGCGCCTTTTGCTTGCAGCGCTTGAATATGATTGACTTTATCGGTTGGCGACAGGCCGTTATAAGCGGCTTTCATGCCTAACTCTTCCGCCATTACCAGTGCTTGTGGACTTGGGTCACCGGTTAGCATGACCGGCTCAATACCTGATTTTTTGAGAGCGGCGAGCATAGACGGCGCACTATCACGTACCTTATCGTTAAAGTAAAAACCTGCCAGCGCTTGCCATGCATTTGACGGACTATTTTGACAAGACAATACCACCGCCGAGCTGGCACGATGAGTGGCTAAATCAATGGTTAACGCATTATTTTGTTGAGAATCAGTATTCGCTTTATCCATGGCAAAATCGACATGACCGATGCGATATAGGACGCCATCAATCATTGCCTCTACCCCGCCTGCAGGATAGTATTGCAACGACTGCGTCGCAGGCAGATGTAATTGATAAGCGGCGGTGAGCAAAGCGTGAGCAATCGGATGGCGGCTGCCCACTTCAAGCGCGGCGGCAATCGCTAATAGCTTGTCTTTTTCTTCATTGCTAGCAGCTGTCGTATCATTAGTTGCCAATCGCTCGATATTTAATAAATTGGGCTTACCATAAGTCAGCGTGCCTGTTTTATCAAACGCCACATGGGTAATCTCAGCAAGGGTTTGCAGCGTATGGCCTCGTGTGGTTAAAAAGCCATAACTCGCCAATCGATTGGTCGCTACCGTCAGCGCAATCGGTGTCGCTAAGGAGAGCGCACACGGACAGGTCGCCACCAATACCGCCACCGTTGCCCAAATTGCTTGGCTTGGGTCGACGATATACCAACCAATGAACACCAAAGCTGATAATACTAAAATCCGCGCTACAAACCAACGCGCCAGCTTATCCGCTTGCTGAGCGAGTTTTGGTTTCTCACTCATCGCCCGATTCATCAGCCTATCAATCAACCCTATCTGGCTGTCTTCTGGCAATGCCGTCACTAACATCTCAAACGGCTGACTGTCGTTTTGGGCGCCGCCAACGATATAATCGCCTTGGGTTTTGATGATTAAATCGCCCTCACCAGTTAGCAGGCTTTGCGAGACGGTCGCTGTAGAGCTAAGCAAGATACCATCGCTGATAATCTCAGAGCCTGCTTCCACCATAATAATATCGCCCACTTGCAAGCTATGAGCGGTCACCATCTGCCTTTTTTCTGGCACGGCTTCTGTCTGCGCTATATTTGATGGTTTATGATTTGCTCGCTGCCAGTCTTGAGCGATACGTGACGTCAATTGCTGAATATTGGCATCCATGCTTTGCTTAAAGTTGGGCATCGTTTTTGCGCTAGTGGTTGTGCCCTTTGTCGCTAAATTATTATTTGGATTAAGCACCTGTTCAGCACTATTATCAGAAAGAGCGTCATTATCAAAGATAGTATTATTAAGCGTATTTTGCTCTATGAGCTGCAAGATACGCGCCGCCGCGTCTTTATCTTCAGCAATTTTTTGTACCAAGACGGGCTCGACCACCACCAAGTCATTGGCCATAGTGGCGGCTTTTAAGCGTGCATTATGCTCAATATAACGCCCAGCCAATAAGAAGAAAATGAACATACTGACCGAATCAAAGTACGTTTCCCCTTGCCCGGTAATGGTCGCATAAAGACTGGCAAAGAAGGTCACCACTAAGGCGATACTAACCGGCACATCCATATTGACTTGGCGGGCACGAATCGCTGACCATGCTGAGGTAAAAAACGGCACACCGGCATAAAAGAACACCGGCGTACTCACAAATAGCGACACCCAACGTAGAAAATCACGCTGAAAAATAAGCATGTCGCTATATTCGCCAAAATAAATCGCTACCGCATACATCATTGCTTGCATCGAGCCGAGCGCCGCGATACCAAGCCGTAATAGCATCTGACTGTTATGACGTGCCAGCATGGCCTCATGGGTATCTTGACGATAAGGCTTGGCTTCGTAGCCAATCTCATTGATAACGCCCAAAATACGACTAATCGGCAGCTTATCTTCGTCCCAAATCACCCGCATGCGCTGATTGGTTAAATTAACCTGACATTGGCTGATGCCATCTAACTCATCTAGCCGCGACTCAATCAGCCACGTACAGGCCGCACAGCGCAGATTATTGACCGATAGTTCTGCTACCGACATGCCGTCTTGGGCGTAGACAAATTGAGATTTTATTTCATCGTGATCATAAGCTTCAAGGCGCGTCAGCTGGGTTGGTAAACTTGCCGTACGGTTAATCTCCGAGCGGTCAAGATAGTATTGCTCAAGCCCTGCCTCGACAATACTTTGCGACGCTAACTGACAGCCCATACAGCACATCTCGCGCGACTGACCTAAAATATCGGTATGAAACGGCGGCTCTGGTACCGGATCACCGCAATGAAAACAATGACCGGCAAGCGGCAACACCAGACCCTCAGTAATCGAGTGGTCTTGATAGTGGCGGTTGTTATTTGCTGGCATAGATGAGGGAATACTAGACATAATCGCGCTATTTCCTTTCGACAAGTTTACTTGCAGCCGACCGGCTTTTAATAAACTTGCTCTGATTAACGAGAGTCAATCCCTATGTAAAAAAGCGATTGAATTATCTGCCTTTAACACAGCTACTTTACATAGATATTGGCACAACGTTATTGGCACAATGATATTGGCATAAATGAGACTAAAAAATTGGTAAAAACTATTAATAAAAGGGGTCGATAAAACTGTTGGTATCAACCTAATTATTAATATAAACATTATACTACAAGCGCGCGGCGTAAGCAGCCTAGCCCTTTATCCCAAAACATTAATACCTCCAAAACACCTACTACGAAAGTCTAACGCCTGCTTAATGAATGCAGGCGTTGATGATGATAGATTGAAAAATTTGTCAATTTGCGTCATTATGAGGCAGTTTTTTATCCCAAAATGGTGTGTCATCAGTGCAAAAGTCTAATTCTAAGCGACCACAGTCGTCTAAGCCTGCTATCAATACGCTACCCTCACAGCAGCGCGGCGTGGTGTTTAGTGGTATTTTATTAATCGTCATTATCGCAGCTATGGTGCTATTGGCGCTATATTTGGTCAAACTTGATCGCACCATTACCCACAAGTTTGAGGGCAAGCGCTGGGACATTCCTGCTAAGGTTTACTCGCAGCCCCTAGAGCTGTATCAAGGCGCCAATGTCGATACAGACACCATGAAAACTTGGCTTAAGCTGCTCAATTATCAAAGCAACAAGGCTTATGATCGCACCGGTACCTACCATAAATCTGGCAATACCTACTTTATCCATACGCGCGGCTTTACGTATAGCGCCAACGACGTCGATAAAGAGCAAGTCATCAAAATGACCATTGCTGGCAATAAGATTGAGTCGGTACAAAGCACCCAGCCTGCCAAAACTGGCATTATTCGTCTGGAGCCAGTAAACATCGGCGGTATTTATCCAGACAGTAACGAAGATCGCATGGTGGTGACGCTCGATCAAGTACCGCAGCCGCTGATTGACGCGCTTATCGCTACCGAGGATCGCGGGTTTTATGAGCACAAAGGCGTCTCGATACGCGGTATCGCGCGTGCGGTATTAAACAACTTTACCGGTGGCCCTAGACAGGGCGGCTCGACCATCACTCAGCAGCTGATTAAAAACTTTTATCTGAACTCCGATCGGACGATGAAACGTAAAGCCAATGAGGCATTGATGGCGGTGTTACTTGAGCTGCATTATAGTAAAGATGAGATTCTACAAACCTATCTAAACGAGATTTACTTGGGTCAAAACGGCAATCGCTCTATCAATGGCTTTGGCCTTGCCTCGCAATTTTATTTTGATAAACCCCTCAAAGAGCTGCGTTTAGACCAACAGGCGCTACTTGTTGGTATGGCAAAAGGCCCGAGCGTTTATAACCCGCGCCGTCATCCAAACGATTCGACAGAGCGCCGTAATACCGTACTGAATAATATGCTAGCAGTCGGTAAAATTAGCCAAGAAGAGTACGAAAAAGCGATAGAAAAACCACTCGATGTGGCGGACAAACCCGTCGAAGGCAAAAGCCAGTTCCCTGATTTTTTAGATATCGTCAAGCGTGAATTGAACAAAGTCTATTATTCTGATGATCTGAAAAACGAAGGTCTGATTATCATCAGTACCTTAGATCCTATTGCCCAATTGGCAGCGGACAAAGCGGTCGAGAGAAAACTTGGTGAGCTACGTCGTCGCGGTAGCAAGACCAAAGACTTACAAGGCGCATTGGTCAGTGCCAATCCTGAAACTGGTGAGCTGGTGGCAGTGGTCGGTAGTGGCAGTGAATTTACTGGTTTTAACCGTGCTGTCGATGCCAAGCGTCAAGTTGGCTCGTTATTAAAGCCAATTATCTATATGACGGCGCTTGAAAGCGGGCGCTATAATTTGGCAAGCTCGGTCGATGATTCACCGATTACGGTCAATTTGAGTGACGGTACTGAGTGGAATCCAAAGAACTATGACAATCGTGACCATGGTTACGTGCCGTTTACCACCGCTTTGTCGCAATCGTATAATCACAGCGCGGTACGTTTGGGTATGGAGTTTGGCGTTAATACCTTTGCCAAACAGCTACAGCGCATGGGCGTAAAAGAGAAAATCCCGCCTTATCCTTCGGCTTTATTAGGCTCGGTCAATCTTAGCCCAATGGATATGCTGGGCGTTTACCAAGTATTCGCTACCGGTGGTTTCCGCACGCCTATTCATAGTATTCGTAGTGTTATTGATGATCGCGGACATATTTTGCAGCGTACCGGTTTAAATACCCAGCGTAGTATTCCGCCTGAGACCAACTTTTTGATTAACTATGCCTTGCAAGACGTGGTCAAAAACGGCACGGCCAGACGCATACAATCGCTTGGCAGCAACTTAAACCTTGCTGGTAAAACGGGTACGACCAACGATTACCGTGATGCTTGGTTTGCCGGCTACAGTGGCAACTATGTTAGCGTGGTTTGGGTCGGTCGTGATGACAATAAACCTATCGGTCTAAGCGGTGGTAGTGGCGCTTTGCCAGTTTGGGTCGATTATATGAATCGTCTCAAGCTGACCCCTGTCGCGCTGCCAGAGCCTGAGGGAATTGAGTGGTTGTGGCTTGAGAACAACTCTGGCAAGTTGTCTAATGAACGCTGTGCTGATGCGCGCTATCTGCCAGTGATGTCAGCGTATCTACCCGAAGAAGCCAGCAGTTGTGCTATTAGCTTATATCAACAAGAGCGTGCCCGCGAGCAGATACAATGGCAAAACCAGCAAGGCTCGATTAATCAACAGCGCCGCCGTGAAGGCTTAGATATTCCTAATGGCGAAGCCGTTGATACGGATAACGAAGGTGACGACGCTAACAATGCCGGCAACGCTGAGCAAGAAGGCGGGTCGAGCAATCGTGCCGATACTTGGTATGACCGCGCCGTTGAATGGTTCTAGGGTTTTTAAGACTTAAAAAAGGGTTTTAACATGGCTTTATTGATACAGCAAACTGTCGCCGCTAAGCAGGCTATCACTGCTCCTTCTAAAGGGCAAACTAAGCTGATTAATACGATACTTGCTACTAGCGCCCTTATTAGCGCATTAAGTTTAAGTGCTTGCCAAACGGCGCCGATAGCAATAAAAACGTCTCCTGCGCAAACGTCTGCGCCTCAAAAACAGCAGCCTACAGCAAAACAGCCAGTAACGGTAACCCAAGCACCGATTGTTAAAGGCGATGATAATAAGTACTCTACCGTGCCCAATACAGTGCCTACACAACCGACTTCGACAATGCAGTCATCCGAAGCAGAACAGGTCTATACGCCAGCAACACAAAGTCCAATCATCACACAGCCTGATAGCCAAGATGCCATCATCCTTACGCCTTCTCGTGAAGATTACATCCTATCCGAACCATCAATTCCTTCGCATAATGAGCTATTGGAGCGGGCGCGGCAAAACTCACAGCAGCGCAGTCAGCAAAGCACAGCCAATAACAGCAACTTGCCAGCCTTTCGTAATCTCATGCAAACAGGTACAGAGCAATTAAAATCAGGCAATATAAATGGCGCTGAGAGCAGCTTTACGCGCGCGCAGCGCCTCGCGCCCAAATCATCAGCCGTCTATTTTTATTTGGCGCAAGTCGCTCTTAAAAAGAATCAACCACGTAAGGCTGAAGCGATGGCGCGCCGAGGTTTGACCGTTGCTCAAGACAGCACTCGCCGCCGCAACCTTTGGCAAATCATCTTGCAATCAGGACAAGCACAGGGTAACGCTCGCGTGATAAATGAGGCCAGACAGGCGCTGCGCTAATAGGACACACTCTCGTATTTACCATGACGACTGAATCTATAAGCGCTAAAATAGGCTTATAGATTTAGTCGTTAATTTTTTTATCCCGTTTTTTATTGGGTTTAATGACTGTTTTCTTTTACTCCTTTAATTCTTCACTTTTATTTTAAACTAAGGTTACCTTTATGGCATGGCAACAACTGCATTTACAATGTGAAAAAGACAATGTCGATCTCGCTGAGGCGCTGTTATTAGAAGCTGGCGCGCTATCAATCGCTTTAGATGACGCAGGCGACCAGCCTTTATTTGAACCCCTTCCCGGTGAATCACCGTTATGGGATGAGGTCATAATCACAGGCTTGTTTGACGCCAATACAGATGCTGGCAATCGTCAATTACTTGAGGAATTAAGCCATGAAATCGGCGCACAAGTACAGGCCAGCCGAACGTGGGTCAACGCTGTCGATGATAAGGATTGGGAGCGCGAATGGATGTCCAATTATAAGCCAATCGAGTGCGCCAATAACTTATGGATTGTGCCTAATTGGCTGACACCGCCGAACCCTGACGCTACCAATATTATTATGGATCCAGGTTTGGCTTTTGGTACTGGCTACCATGCCACTACTCGCCTCTGTCTTGATTGGCTGACCGAGCAAGACCTGACCGATAAAGTTGTGATCGATTATGGCTGCGGCTCTGGTATTTTAGGGATTGCGGCGCTGTTATTGGGCGCGCGTCAAGTTTATGCGGTGGATATTGACCCACAAGCGGTGCTTGCGACCAATCAAAATGCAGCACGCAATCACGTTGATGATCGCTTGCAAGCATTTTTGCCAGAAGACTTCAATAATTACTGGCAACAAAACGATATGAAACCCGTAGAAATCATGGTTGCTAATATTTTAGCCAAGCCACTCATTGGTTTAGCGCCTTATTTTGCGACCCTGATGGCACCCAAAAGCCGTATCGTGTTAGCAGGCTTGATTGAATCGCAAACCGAGCAGGTCAGCGAAGCGTATCAGCCTTACTTTTCGCTCGATCCTAAGCATGCTTTTACCGCGCAAGAAGATCAACATTGGCAGCGTTTATCTGGTACATTTACAGGCTAGCAACATTTAATTACATCTGTTACGATAGAGGAGCAGTTAAATAATGTTGTGTATTTAACGCTGCTCTATCGTTGCCTGCAAATTATGATGATTACTCTATAAAAAAAGACATAAAAAACTGGCAGCGGTTGGTAAGTGATTAAGCAGTATTAACATGCGGTATTAATACTGATACCTTTTTGGATTCGACCTTATGACTACGCCAATCAAAACCCAGTGCCCTCATTGTCATGCTATTTTTAATATTAAAAAAACACAGTTAAACCAAAAAACAGCCAATGTTTGCTGTGAACATTGTCAACACAGTTTTTTGGTCAATAACAACCTTATTGTCACGAATGATACAGAGCCGACTGCTGACACTATGGGGCATGAACCTCAATATGATGCATCCACTACCGCCAATACTTCTATTAAGCAAACGTCTACCGTTACGCCAGAAGCAAAAGCCACAACCAAGCTAAACGTCACCTCTGAACCAGAAGATGCAGATATTCTTATCCATGATGATATGGCTGAAGAAGATTTGATAGAGGATCAGTTGATTCACGATGATATGGATATTGCAGATTTTGAAGAGGAAGATTTAGAATACGGTTCGCTCGACAGTATGGACGCTTGGCTAACGCAAGCAGCAGATAGCACCCCTACCTCAACCACGAACAGTAGTGATAAGTCGACGAAAAGCTCAGCGACAAAGCTAGATAAAAGCGCTCACGCCTCTGTTAGTCCCATAGAAAAACCCTCTTTAGCAAACGCTCTTATAAAAGAGCCAGCATCAGCTGCACAAGTAGCCCTTAGCTCAGCGGCAGCTAATGACATCCATGCCAGTATCGATGATAATAGCGATGAGTCTTGGCTTGAAAAATTGCTCAAAGAACAAAATGAAAACGAAGACGGTCATAGTCCAAGAAAAGACACAGATTTATCAGCGCTGCTCGCAAGCATGGGCGTTTCTATCAAAGACGAAGACAACACGCAGGCCGCACGCCTTAAAAGGCAGCAAGCACAAGCCAAGTTTTCACCAACACCTGCTAAGCGCTCGCTTGCTTCATTACTCTGGACATTTGGTTGTTTGGTATTAGCGCTGCTACTTTTTGCGCAGTATGTCATTTTTAATTTGGATAACTTGGTTAAAAATCCTGCCCATGCTGAGCGCTTGCAAAAAGTATGTGCTATCGCCGCTTGTAGCTTACCTAGCGCCAATCTAGCGGCTTTGAGTACAAGCGATATCACTCATCGACCTAGCCGCACCGAAACTGCCAACACTATTAGTGATATCAGCATCACCTTAAACAATCAAAGCACCCAAGCACAACTCCTGCCGCATGTGAAAGTCAGTGTTTATGATAGTGATGCACTTATCGGCGAATTTATTGCAGCACCGCAAGATTATCTACTCAGTACACAGAGCCAATTGGGCGCGACAAGTCGCAAGCAGCTGTTATTTACCATCCCAGTCGCCAATACTCAAATCGACAAAGTAAACGCCGAGCCTATTTATTAACATCAGGCTTGGTAAAATGCCATTTATAAGCAATAAAATTTATTCAAAAGTTTTGCTCTTTTATCAAATTTGTCTTAAATGTTTTAAATCTGTCATCATAAATGATAATAAATAGCGTCAAGCCTAGAGTAATAATAGGGTAATACCCAATCTATTGTTCTGATAGGCTTTGACTTTGTTATAATAGCGCTTAAACGCCTTATGGTTTACGCTTACGCTTAAGGACATTATCTTATGCCACCACATGCACCGTATAATGCCACTCATTTTGACCAGGATATTGAGAGCTCTGCTGATTATAAAGACGGCTATCATCGCTCTATCCATAAGGTAGAAGCTTCCTTAGACAATAGCCTTCATGCGCACCAACCGTTACGTGTGCATGTAGAGCGCGTGGTGCGGCAGTATTTTGCGATGCTCGATGATGAGATGCCAACCGACTTATATGAGCTTATTTTAAAAGAGATAGAGCAGCCACTATTGTCAGTCGTGCTTGAGAAGTGCCGCGGCAATCAGACCAAGTGTGCGCAAATCTTAGGTCTCAATCGCGGTACGCTACGCAAAAAGCTCAAAACTTATGGCTTAATGTAATCTATGGCTGTATGCCAGTCGCTGTTATTTACGACGACCAAATACTACACTCACCGCCCTTATTAGCCCTGCTAACCGACATTCAATTGTATGGCACGTTTATAGTTTATGATCTTATCAAACCCGATATGCTCTGCACTGCTTGCCATTATTACCTTGCCAGACGTTTACGTCAGGCTTTTTTTATGGAAATTTTCTTATGAGTACAACTCCCCTTGCCCTACTATCGGTTTCCGATAAGTCAAATATCGTAGAATTCGCCCAAGGATTGCTTAAAGCTGGCTTTGGTTTATTATCGACTGGCGGTACTTACCGCTTGCTGACAGAAAATAACGTCGCTGTGACCGAAGTTTCAGACTATACCGGTTTTCCTGAAATGATGGACGGCCGCGTTAAAACGCTACATCCAAAGATTCATGGCGGTATTTTAGGACGCCGCGGTACTGATGACAGCGTCATGAATGAGCACGCTATTGAGCGCATTGATTTGGTCGTCGTCAATCTTTATCCGTTTGCAGAGACGATTGCACGTAGCGACGTCACCATGAACGATGCGATCGAAAACATCGATATTGGCGGCCCTACTATGGTTCGTTCAGCAGCAAAAAACCACGCTCACGTCGGTATTGTGACTGACCCTGCTGATTATACGCGCGTGCTTGAAGCATTAGGCAATGGAACGACTTTAACCGCTGCCCTACGTTACGATTTAGCGGTCAAAGCCTTTGAGCATACCGCACAATACGACGGAATGATTGCCAATTTCTTGGGCAGCCGCGTGAATGAAAACCAAGAGGCAGAGAATTTCTCTCGTACCTTTAACGTCCAATTAGAAAAAGTGCAAGACCTACGCTACGGCGAAAACCCGCATCAAAAAGCGGCTTTTTATGTCGAAAACCATGCCCTAAAAAGCCAGCAAGCCTCTATTGCAACCGCGCAGCAGCTACAAGGTAAAGAGCTCTCTTATAACAATATTGCTGATACCGATGCCGCACTTGAATGTGTTAAAGCCTTTAGTGCGCCCGCTTGCGTGATTGTAAAACACGCCAATCCTTGCGGAGTCGCCGTAGATAGCGATCAAGTCACGGCTTACCGCACGGCTTTTAGTACCGACCCTGAGTCATCTTTTGGTGGTATTATTGCCTTTAACCGCGAACTTACGCTTGCTGCAGCCAAAGCGATTATTGACAATCAATTTGTCGAAGTCATCATTGCCCCAAGTATCGAAGATGGCGTTTTGGAGGCGACCGCTGCTAAGAAAAACGTCCGTGTCTTAGTTTGTGGCGAGTTGCCAACGCCTGAGCAGCGCGACAGCCAGCTTGATTATAAACGCGTCAATGGTGGTTTGTTGGTGCAAGAGCAAGATTTGGGCCTTATTACCGCCAACGATTTAAAAATCGTTACCGACGTCCAGCCAACCGAAGCACAGATTGCTGATTTATTATTTAGCTGGAATGTCGCTAAATATGTCAAATCTAACGCCATCGTTTATGCCAAGAATCAACGCACTATCGGTGTTGGCGCCGGTCAAATGAGCCGCGTCAATTCAGCGCGTATCGCCGCTATCAAAGCCGAGCACGCTGGTCTTGCTACCGAAGGCGCGGTAATGGCATCAGATGCTTTCTTCCCATTCCGTGATGGTATTGATAACGCGGCCGAAGTCGGCATTGCTGCTATCATCCAACCAGGCGGCTCTATGCGTGATGACGAAACGATTGCTGCCGCCAATGAGCATGGTATTGCCATGGTCTTCACTGGTATGCGCCACTTCCGCCATTAATCAGCGGTTAAGATAATGCTATTAAGAAAACAGCGTTGAGAGTAAATAAAAATTGTAATGCATAAAAAAAGCCACTATTAATAGTGGCTTTTTCATATTTAAGGCTTAATAAAGCTCGTTAAAAAAAGGGTTTAACAAATGCCTTATAGGTCGCTTAACGTCCTTGCGCATTGGCCATATTGGCTTCATTAATCTCAACTTTATAGACCATACGTAGATAATCTAGATAATCTTGCAGCTGATCTTGACCCAAATTATCACGAATAATGGCGGCAGTTTGTGCTCTTTGGGCATCAGATAGCGGCGATTGCTGCTCTGTTTTGATGCGATCACCGACCAATAACGTCGCACCCGTTTCAGTCTCACTCGCTACCGCCACGACGCCATTGGCTGCCGCTTGCTGACTAAAGGCTAAGCCGCGCTCTTTTTCGCTCAATTGCGTAGTCTGACGGTTTATCTCGCCCAATGCTTGCAGCTTAACAGGCTGCTTTACAATATCAGCAGGCGTTTTAATAGTGGCCGCCAATTTCTTCGCTTCTTGTAATGCCAGTGCCGTTGCTTTTTGTTGACGCAATATCTGCGTGATTCTTGGCGTCGCCGCTGTTAAAGACAACGTCTTAGTTGGACGATAATTACTTGGCTGTACCCATACCGTACCATTACCAACCTCAATACCCGCAGTCACCGCTTGGTCTTGAATAGTAAACTCATCAAACGCTTGCTTAATTACCGCCGGCTGCGCCAAAGCAGATTGGTTGTTTTCTTTACGATAATCTTTGATATGTTTTAATGGCACATTTTCTTGCTGAGCGATATCTTCAATACTAAAGCCATCTGCTGCCAAGTCATTAATCGCTGTGACTTTATCGGCATACATTTCCTGGCGTTTATATTCTTTGGCTTTAGCGGTTAGCTCTGCACGCATACTCTCTAGACTTGGTATCTTGCTACCATTGTCCTCAGTCACGGTAAATATCTGATAGCCAAAGCTGGTCTTTACAGGAGCACTGACATCACCAACGCTCAAGCCTGCCAGCGCTTTTTCGACAGCTGGCGCATCATTACCAAATACCGCTGGATTAAAACGCCCGATATCGCCGCCTGTTTCACCTGATGGATCATCAGACTCGGCTTTGGCAACCTTGGCAAATGACTCACCTGTCGCAAGGCGGGCTTTAATTTTATCCGCGCGTGCTTTGGCATCTTTACCGGTTAGTAGGATTTGGCTAATTTTACGCTCATCAACCACAGCAAGATTTTGCTTATAGGCTTCATATTGCTGCTGCAAATCTTCTTGGGTGACTTCATTAACTTCAATCGCTTGCGGATTTAGCTGCAAGTAAGCCAAGTCGACCATGGCCGCACTTTTGAGTTTGTCTTTATTGGCGTCATAGTAAGCTTGTATATCACCCTTGCTCAACTTTACCTGCTCAGCATAGTCCTGCCATTTAAAACGATGCAGCCAAATATTGCGCGACTCTAGCTGCAAATCAATCAACTGACTGACCGCTTGCATCGGATAAACTGCGGTACCGACGATGCTGGCATTGAGCTGATCTAGGCTCAACTGGTTGCGAAACTCAGCAAACAGCTGGTTTTTTGTCATATTGCGCTGACGTAAAAAGTTTGCAAACTGCTCGTTAGAAAAATTGCCCTCTGCATCTTTAAAGATTTCTTCTTGGCGCAGCAAGCGATTGATGGTGTCATCAGAAACCGTCATGCCCAGCTTGCCAGCCTGCTGCTCTAGCAAGGTACGATCAATCAGCCCTTTTAGGACTTGCTCGTGCAGCACGTCTTCATTCAATAAACTGGCATCATCAACTTGGTCTAAAAGCTCAGTACGGCGGTTATTGACGGCAGTTTGATACTCGGACAGTCCCACGCTTTTGTCACCTACTTGAGCGATTTGGTTGGGATCGACACCGCCGCCAAAGTAGCTTTCGACACCCAATAGAGCGAGCGGCGATAGGCACAAAATCAATAAAATGCGACCCGGCCAGCTTTTTAAGAAATCGCGCAATTTATCCATAGTTATCTCTGCTTTATTAACCTATATTGATGAAAGACCATTGTAATACTATTAATAATATCAACGCTGTATAAGCAGGCAATGGTAAGAAGAAGAACGTGTGCATTTTATCGCTATAAAATAAGGCGGATTGACGAAGTTTATAACAAGATTTAATAAAAATTCTTGTTTATACAACACCGCTATCGCGCGCCCTATGATACGTGATTTTTGATATATACTCAAAATATTCAGGCGACTATTGCTACTTAAAGCTACAAATTTCAGCACTAAAAAAAGCACCTAATCTTTAGGTGCTTTTTTGGTCATTCGCTCATGACTTAATGAATCGTTAAGTCATGAGTTGCTATCTATTGTTTTACTGCCAACCAACGCTGTTTTTATTCGTGTATCACGTCGTCAACGAGCATTTGATTATTTTATTATAGAATAGCTAAAAAGAGTACAGCTTAAACAAAGCGGCTTAGTTTAAACGCTCTTTTAGGTTTTTACCGGCTTTAAAGCTTGGTACTTTGCTTGCTGGAATGCTAAGTTCTTCACCAGTCTTAGGGTTACGGCCAGTACGCGCTTTACGGTCTTTTACGCTAAAAGTACCAAAACCAACCAATGAGATGCTGTCGCCAGCTTCTAGCGCTTCACCAACACTTTCCATTACTGCATTCAAAGCTTCGCCAGCTTGAGTTTTATTTAGACCACTTTTTTCGGCGATGCTATCAATTAATTCTGACTTATTCATAAAATTTCCTTCAAGTTTTAGGGGGTAAAAAACGCTCACGCCAAGTATTGTATCGCTCTCAGAGTACTTAAGCAATAAAAACCACTGGCCTCACGCATAAACAGGTTTCGCTTTGTTAACGCCTTTATATCAAGGCAGCATAAGGAGCGCAAGCGATTTTACATATTTTTGTGCACTCTACTACGTATTTGACACTCAATGTTACTTAAAACTGCTGCAAATTTTCTATTAAATCGCTACTTTAGCTTATAGGATTTAACGAAATAAAGCACCTATCGTCAAAGCACCTATCTTTGTATTGGCTCTCTTATGCATTTTGCCTTGATAACCTAAATACTCAAATATGATGCAGGTGCTTAAACTCAGTTTTTATACTAACAAGCAAAATTAAAAACTAAAGCATAAACTTGGATCGAAAAATAGCTGCCAAGCCCGACTAATGCATTACCAGTCATAAATTTTGGTGTCTTTATAGATGAGCAAATTATAAGGTAGTGACTGACCAACTGACAGAAACGTGCGTTACTTTTTATGCTAAAGGCGTTACTATAAGCGCGATTGCATTGTACATTTTGGGTTGATTTTGACCTTTGTTTGTCCTTTTATCTTTAACTTACACAATAAAAACGGATTATTTACATGAAGCGTTCTACGTTGTCTCACTCTTTTCTTAATATCATATTGGTGTTTATCGAGTCGGCGCTGACCCTGCTGTTACGTTTAGACCCAGAACTCCGTAAAGCTGCTTATCCACTCGCCAAGCAAGAGACGGTCGTCGCGCTTAGGTTATACTTGCCTCATGTAGAGGTTTTCGCCACCTTTACTACCAAAGGGGTGTTATTAGATGATAGATTGCCTATCGGCCGTAGTGAGCCTGACGTCATTATCAACGCTTATAGCATTCAAGTGCTTAATGCCATCATCACCCACGATACTGAGTCGACTGAAAAGCTGCAAATGCGCGGTGAGGCGGTGCAAGTACAGCTGGTCAAGCAGTTTATTATGCAGCTTGGTTTTGGTAGCTTAATTCAAGGGCTGATTAAAAAGATTAAGGGCGGTAAAAGTAAGACCAAACCTACTGAAGCAGAAATGGCAGAAAAAAAGGAGAGTTATAAGCTGCGTATTAAAGAGCAGCAAACTCAAATCAACACGCTGACCATTAAAAACCGTGAACTTGAAACCACGGTTAAAGAACTGCAAAGTAAGCAGAAGACCTTTATTATTACCGCAATTATTTTTGCGGTTATCGCTATCGCTGCCATTATTGCTTTATTTATCATGACCTAATTTGTTATTAATTTTAGTATTGACGTTTTTTAAAGTCCTTTTTGTCATTTTTTATAGCGTTTAATAGGATGTAGACTTATTAAACGCTCTTGCTTCCTTTCTGTAGTTCACATCCTGCGCGTTCGCGTATTTATTCTCTTTTAAGCCTTAATATTACCTATCATTGTTTTTATCAATGATAGGAATAAGTCACACTCACCATTCAACCACACTTTAATCTTGACTAAATTACTCGGGATTGAGTATAATTACCCTATCGTTGCACACATCGGGTAAACCATCTGCTGTTTAATAGCGACAAGACACCACTTAGTCGATAGATGATTTTCCTAAATAGAAGCGCAAGTACGGCTAGCTACTAACTAGCCTTTAGCAATAAGTCGATTATAAATCTATTAAATCTATAAAGAACCTATTGATAACTATGCACTTTTGGAATACGACAAGACTAAGTTCGTTGTTAAATAAACTTTTATAAAAAGGATTGGAGATAACACATGCGTTTGACTACTCGAGGCAGATACGCCGTGACCGCTTTACTTGATTTGGCTTTGCAGACCAGCCAACAAGACAGCGCCGTCTCTTTATCTGACATTGCTAAGCGGCAATCGATATCTATCTCTTATCTTGAACAGTTATTTTCCAAGCTCCGTAAGCGCGGTTTGGTCACCAGTATACGCGGTGCAGCAGGGGGTTATCATTTAGCTAAGCCCCTTGATCAGATTGATGTGATGAGCATCATTTCTGCTGTCGATGAATCTGTCGATGCGATGCAGTGCGGCGGACGCGGTAATTGTCAAAGTGGTACAATGTGCCTAACGCATGATTTATGGTGCGCTTTATCAAATCATGTCGAACAATACTTGAAAAATATAACATTAGCGCAATTATTAGACATGGAACATGTGCAGTCAGTCTCAGACCGTCAGCACCTCACGTTTCCAAACGACATTGCTACAAAAGATATGTCCACAAAAGACATCAACACTATTACTCTATTGACCAGCGAGGCAAACCCAGCATGAGCCAACATAACAACCTTATATACTTAGATTATGCCGCCACGACGCCAGTTGCTAAGTCAGTCGCTGCTAAAATGAGCGAATATCTGACGGTAGACGGCATCTTTGGTAACCCAGCATCACGCTCACATGGCTATGGCTGGCAAGCAGAAGAAGCGGTAGAAACGGCTCGTCAGCAAGTCGCTGAAGTGATTCATGCGGATCCACGCGAAATCGTCTTTACCTCGGGCGCGACAGAATCAGATAACTTAGCTATTAAAGGCGCGGCACATTTTTATCAGTCGCGCGGCAAGCACATCATTACTAGTAAAATTGAGCACAAAGCGGTTTTAGATACTTGCCGTGAGCTTGAGCAAGAAGGTTTTGAGATTACTTACCTTGAGCCACAAGCTGGTACGGGCTTGATTTTGCCAGAGCAAGTACAAGAAGCCCTACGTGACGATACGATTTTAGTATCACTAATGATGGTCAATAATGAGCTTGGTACCATTACCGATGTTGCCGCGATTGGTGAGATCACTCGCAAAGCTGGCGTTGTATTCCATGTCGATGGTGCGCAGTCTGTGGGTAAAATACCTGTCAATCTTGAAGAGATGAAAATTGACTTGATGAGTTTTTCAGGTCATAAAGCCTATGGCCCTAAAGGTATCGGTGCGCTATTTGTTCGCCGTAAACCTCGTATTCGCCTAAAAGCTGAGCAGCATGGTGGTGGTCATGAGCGCGGTATGCGTTCAGGTACCTTGCCGACGCACCAAATTGTTGGGCTAGGTGCTGCATTTGCATTGGCCAATGAGCGTTATGCAGAAGACCATGCTCACGTGGCAAAGCTGCGCCAAAAGCTGTGGGACGGTCTACAAGATATCGAAGAGATTTATCTAAACGGTGATTTAGAAAACAGCGTGCCTAACATCATTAATATCAGCTTTAACTTTGTTGAAGGCGAGTCACTGATGATGTCGTTAAAAGACTTGGCGGTTTCATCAGGTTCAGCCTGTACTTCAGCGACGCTTGAGCCATCGTATGTATTGCGCGCCATCGGTCGCCCAGATGAGTTGGCCCATAGCTCAATCCGCTTTAGCTTTGGTCGTTATACCACCGAAGAAGATATCGATACCGTGGTAAAACAGATGCATGAAGCGGTAGACAAATTACGCGCGCTATCGCCACTTTGGGATATGTATCAAGAAGGCGTTGATTTAGACTCGGTAGAATGGTCTGAGCATTAATATTTATTTATAAAACTTTAATAGTAAAAAGGTTTAATGGTTATCAGGTATAAGCATTAAACCAAATAATTCATCAGACAATTATAAATACCATTTTTATAATATGTGTTTGACCCCAATTATCGATGAGTAGACAGACATTTAAACTTAATAAGTGAGTTATTTGGAAAGTTACTTATATAACTTAACATTTAAGTGGCTACTCATCATCTAACTAGGAGAAAACCCCATGGCCTATAGTGACCAAGTTATTGATCATTACGAAAACCCACGCAACGTCGGCAATCTTGACAAAAATGCCAAAAACGTTGGTACGGGTATGGTTGGCGCCCCAGCCTGTGGCGATGTGATGCGCCTACAAATCCAAGTCGATGATAACGGTATCATCGAAGATGCACGCTTTAAAACCTATGGCTGCGGTTCAGCAATTGCTTCAAGCTCGCTTGTCACCGAGTGGCTAAAAGGCAAAAGCTTAGACCAAGCTGGCGAGATCAAAAATATGGATATCGCTGAAGAATTGGCATTACCACCGGTAAAAGTGCATTGCTCAGTCCTTGCAGAAGACGCCATTAAAGCCGCCATTAGCGACTATAAAGGTAAGCATGGTACAGCTGCGGCAGTAACAGAAGAAGCAACCAGCTAAATTTATATAAAGCCTTGCGCTTATTTATATAATAGGCGCAAGTAGCGAATTTGAAAACAAACATGAGTAATACGACGTTAGAAGCTACTAACGCCCCTAAGGTGACAATAACGCTCATGTAATTGTCACCTTTTATTTATTTTTAACGCTTTATTGGCAGTGGTGTTGATAAAAACGCTTTTGCCGCAATTATTATCTCAATTATTGATAGTCAATGGGAGTTGGCATGATTGAAATGACAGAACGCGCCGCTCAGCATGTTCAAGACTTTTTGGACAATCGCGGTAAAGGTGAAGGCATCCGAGTAGGTATCCGTACAGCAGGCTGCTCAGGCTTGGCTTACGTGCTAGAGTTTGTTGACACGCCTGATGAAAACGACACCCGTTATGAAAGCCGTGGCGTCAATATTTTTATTGATCCTAAAAGCTTGGTTTATTTAGATGGCTTAGTGATGGATTATGAAAAAGAAGGTCTCAATGAAGGCTTTAAATTCACCAATCCCAATCAAAAAGGTGAATGTGGCTGCGGTGAATCGTTTACCGTCTAAAGCTCTAAACCAGAGCGCGCTAAACGATTGATATACGAGCGCTTAGCACCTAAAACCTGAGTTAGCGCTTAGATACTGAGTAAGTACTGAACTTTAAAAGAACAGTATTTAAAACAGACAGTAAACAAAACAGCGCATAAGTAAAAGCAAGTCTTCACAAGAATAAATAAAAACAAAGGCAGACGCTATGACAGACATCACGCCAGACGCACAGTTTGATAACTTCTTTGCCCTATTTGAACAACCTGTACAGTTTGCGGTCAATCAAGAGCGCCTTGATCAACAGCTGCGTCTGCTACAAAAACGCTATCATCCGGACAATCTTGTTGCTGATAGCAAAAATACAGCCGATAGCGCACAAGCTAAGCAGCAATCAGAGCAAGCCTCAGCGCTGATTAACCAAGCTTATCAAACGTTAAGTGCCCCTGACAGTCGTGCCAGCTACTTGTTGGATATCGCTGGGCAGGCGCAGAACTTAGAGCATTCGATTGCCGATCTGGACTTCTTAGAAGATGCGATGCAAATGCGTATGGATTTGGATGATGCGATTGAAGGCAAAGAGCTTGCCGCGCTGAAGCAACTACATCCGCAGATTACCGAGCGTCTAAATAAACAATCTGAGCGTTTTGATAGTGCTTATCAGAGCCAAGATTGGCAAACGGCGATTGATGCCACGCAAAAATTAAAATTTTTGGTGAAATTAGATGCCGATGTTACTACAGGGCTTGATGAAGTTGCGTCTGCTGAGCATTTGGATGACGATGATTTATACGTTTAACGTCATGCTAAGGACGATTGTTTATATTTACGAGTAACGAGCTTATATGCGGATATGGTTAAAATAACCACTCCTCTGCCGTATAATTGTAAACATTAAATGCGCTTTATCATTTTTACTATGATTTGTTAAATCCAAACACTTACTTAAATTTTAAATACTAGTCGCCCATATATTGTATTTGTACCATTTCACTTAATTCATTTTATCTTTGAGTTTTCTTATGTCTTTATTGCAAATTGCCGAACCCAATCAAAGTGCCCAACCTCATCAACATCGTTTTGGCCTAGGAATTGACCTTGGTACGACGCGCTCATTGGTCGCTGTGGTACGCTCAGGCAAGGCGCAAGTTTTGCAAGCCGATACAACGACCGATACCTTATTGCCGTCGGTGGTCTACTATCCAAGTGCTGGCAAGCCCTTAGTCGGCTATGATGCCCTTACCCATTTAGCAGATGATCCAAAAAATACCATCGTCTCGGCTAAGCGCTTTATGGGCCGTAGCCAAGCCGATATTAAATTCTCCCATCCCTATGAGTTAAGTGGCAGCAAAGATGCCATGCCAGCTTTTGTGACGGCGCAGGGTGAAGTCTCTCCTGTCGAAGTGTCAGCGCGTATTTTAGCCGCGCTAGAGCAACGTGCCGCAAGCGCTTTGCCAGATGACAGCATACAAGGTGCGGTGATTACTGTGCCCGCCTATTTTGATGAAGCGCAGCGTCAAGCTACTAAAGATGCGGCGCAAGCTGCTGGTATTAACGTTTTGCGTTTATTAAATGAGCCTACCGCGGCCGCCGTTGCCTACGGTCTTGATCAGCCTACTGATGACAATAGTGAAAACTACTACTTAATCTATGATTTGGGTGGTGGTACTTTTGATGTATCTATTTTAAAGCTCAGCGATGGCGTGTTTGAAGTCTTAGCAACGGGCGGCAATAGTGCGCTTGGCGGTGATGATATCGACCGCTTACTGACCAATTGGCTGATTAAGCAGTTAAATATTGACCCTAAAGACGTGAGCCTGCACGACAAATCCATACTCGCCCAACAAGCAAAAAGCTATAAACAAGCATTGACCGATGCTGAGCAAGTCGATATCGACATTGTTGTTAATGAGCGCTCTTTTCAAGGTGTGTTACGCCGCGACGATTTGATAACAATTGCAGAGCCTGTCAGCCGCCGCACGCTAAGTGTCTGCGAGCAAGTATTGCGTGATGCCAAATTATCTGTCGCTGACTTAGATGAAGTCATTTTGGTCGGTGGTTCTACGCGTATGCCTGCGGTGCAGCAGGTGGTGGCAGATTTCTTTGCTAAAGAACCGCTTTGCCGTCTTAATCCAGATGAAGTTGTGGCTTTAGGTGCTGCCCAAACCGCGTATCAATTGGTCAATGGTGACAGCGATAATAGCTTGTTATTACTCGATGTGACGCCTTTATCGCTCGGTCTTGAGACTATGGGCGGCTTGGTTGAAGTGCTGATTCCGCGCAACACCCCTATTCCCGTCAAAAAACGCCAAGTCTTTACCACTTACCAAGATGGTCAAACCGGCATGGTCATTCATGTGGTGCAAGGCGAGCGTGAAACAGTGGATAACTGCCGCTCACTTGGACGCTTTGAGCTATATGGTATTCCGCCGATGAAAGCGGGCTTTGCGCGTATCGAAGTGACCTTTAGTATTGATGCCAATGGTCAGCTGACCGTCAGTGCGCAAGAAACAACGACCAAGACTGAAAGTAAAATTGATATTGTGCCATCTTATGGTCTGTCTGATGAGCAAAAAGAGCAATTATTAATCGCAGGCTTTAAGTATGCGGAAGAAGACAAAAATGCGCGCTCGCTAATTGAAACCAAAGTAGAAGCGGAACGTGAATTATTGGCGCTACAGTCGGCGCTTAACGAGTTTGCGGCGTTAATCACACCTGAAGAGCAGCGGTCGTTGACCGAGAGCATGCAAGCCTTGCAAACCGCGCTTAGCACCGACGACTTAACCGTTATTGAAAGCGCGCAAGGCAAATTAAAGCCACACAGTGATGCTTTTGCCGCGTGTATTATGAATCAAAGCGTCAAAGCAAGTATGTCGGGTACCAGTGCGCAAGATTGGTAGTAGATAGCATTTATACCAATCATATGATAGGCGCTTAAGACACTCACTTAGCAACTGTACTAGATTGACCTTTTTTATTTTTAATTGATTAGCAGCGGACGAATAACTTATGCCAAAAATTACAATATTACCTCACCATGAAATCTGCCCAGAAGGCACCGAAGTCGAGCTAGAATCGGGCACAAACTTATGTAAAGCGCTACTTGAAAAAGGCATCAAGATTGAACATGCCTGCGAGATGTCAAAAGCCTGTACTACTTGTCATGTCGTGGTGCGTAAGGGCTTTAACACCTTAGATGAGATGGACGATATCGAAGCGGATTTATTAGACCGCGCGTGGGGTCTGGAGCCTGATTCACGCCTATCGTGCCAAGTGATGCTTGAAGATGATGATTTAACGATTGAGATTCCTAAATACACGTTAAACCATGCGAAAGAAAATCATTAAATAATAAAGCTGAAGCATGAAATGAAACTAAAAAATCCAGTTATGATAAATAACTGGATTTTTCTTTTTATAAATACTTTCAAGTCGCAATCAATCTGTACCTAATTATGACTGATATTTTCCTGCTTACTTGCTGTGACTATCTCAAGCAGCGCCGCCTGCTCTTCTTGTTCGATACGGGCAAGCGCTAGATTCAAGCGATTTCTGATATCTTGATAGTCATTATTTTGCATGTCTTTAAAGTTCAAATGCAAATTAAAACCAGGTAGCGTATGATCCACCCATTTTGACAACTGACCTTTATTTTCATCAGGGTCGAGTACTTGCCACGCGCTTACCTTATTATCAAAACCTTTGAGCTGAAAAGCACCGACATATTCACAGTCATAATCATGCGAAATATAATCATGGGTACTTTCGCTAATAAATATCTGGCCTTTACCCGCGACTGCCTCAAGCCTTGACGCAAGGTTGGCCTCTTTCCCAATCAGCGTATAGCTCAAACGGTTGTTATTGCCAAAATTGCCGACGTGACAGTAGCCGGTGGTAATGCCGATACGGATATATAGTCCCTCGAAACCGAGCAGCCGCCATTTTTGCCGCAAGGTGCGCATTTCACGGCGCATATCTATCGCCATTGCCACACAATCAAGCGCATCTTGGCGCGGCCCTCGACTGTTCGGCTCCCCAAAAAAGCACACCATCCCATCGCCGATAAACTTATCCAGCACCGCGCCGTGCTTATTGGCGATTAACGTCATACAATGCATATAGGTATTTAGAATGTCCGCCAAATTGTCAGCGCTCAGACTATCGGACAATTCTGTAAAGCCGACAATATCTGAAAACATCATCGTCAGTTTGGCACGTTTATTTTCGACGCTAACGGGACTGTCAGATTTAACGATTGGTTCCCAAACTTGCGGCGGTACAAAGCGCGTCAATTTATTAATGACAGAAACCATGGTATTTAGACGTCCAGCCGCTTGCCGCGCTCGCGCTTCATAATCTACATAATCACGATAAACATGGCGAAAATGGCACAGTATCACAATCATACTGGCCAATAACACCGCAGGGGTAACAAAGCTGTCGTGACAGTCCATCTCCGTGCTATTTAAAGTCACACTGACGTAATAAAAGACAATGACCGTCACTACTGATGCAGCGAGAAGTTTAAGATGGTTTTCAGGGCTACTAAGAATAATCCGCAGACCGATGAGCGCTGCTAGACTGAGCGAAATCACTGCACAAAACTGTATCGAACCTATGACCGCTGAAGATAAAATAATAACAATGTTAGACGTCCAAAAACTGGCTGGCCGGCGATAGTTATAGATTAAAATCAGCAAACTCGGCAGACAAACCACGACAGCGAGCGCCATCGACGTCGGACTAAAGTTGTAATGTATTGCGAGCAATACGACCGTTAGTATTAAAACAAAAATTTCTGGATAATCAAATCGATAGGCATTGCTATTACTACCACCCTGTACAGGAATCTTTGGGCTTGTGGTTTCAAAAAATGCCATGGTCAAGGTTCGCTTAAAGGAAAACTGTCGAAGGTTTGAATAAAAATTAAAGCGGATCTTCTATTAACATATGTTTTTGTGCAGTCTTTAGATTAATAAGTACTTAGGTTAATAAGTACTTAGGTTAATAAGCATTCAGGTTGCTAAGCCCTTAAGTTAACAAGTAAATGCGTTAATAAGTAAATCGCTTTATCAACATTTGATAATATAAGTAGATAGGAAATCTATCTATTATACGGCTTTAATGCTGACTTACCTAGGACACTGGTAAGTAAAAGCATACCACTTGTCGCTTATTAGCCATAAAAAGCAGTGTGAAGCTCATGGTCAACGAAAACAATCCTAGTTAAAAACGACTTGAGTTAATAACCATGACAAAGACAAAAAAGCCAGATAATATCTATCTGACTTTTGCGAAGTGAAAAATAAATATAAGTCCATACTCAACGACTATTTGAATAAGGCAATTATTGCACGCTAAAACTATTAGAAACGCCTGAATAAGGCTTAATCTTATGCGTCCAACCGTTCTTCCAGTCGCCTTGATGGGTCAAGCGATAAGTGCCTGCTGGGGTGTCCTTAGCTATTCGCCAATCAATGATGGCTTTACTATACGCCGCTCCTTCGCGCTGCCACGTATAAGTGGTATCAAAATCACTGTCACTTAAATAATCGACCCATTTACCATTGTCAAGACGCTGCACTTTTAAGAAGCTGTCTTCGGTACGTAGATTGTTTTTAGGATGAGCGCCGCGGAATACTGCCGTAGCAATGTCACCCTTTTGATAGCTGGCTTTGGGCTGAGTGAGGGTTTGTCCCCAAGTTTGCTTTAAAGGCTTATCATCGAAGACCACGCCTGGACGCTCGTTAAAGGATTTGCCTGAGCGATCAGGCGGTGTGGTTCTGTCATAGACTTCTATACCATCACGTAGCGCTGCCGCTAGTTGAGTATATTCTTGGATATAAGCAGCGGTTTGATATGGACCATACTCAGTAGACGCGCCTTCGTAATGCTGAGTAGCAAATTCTTCGCGCGTGGTCAAATAGCCGCTATAGTTATTCGCCAAACCATTAATAATAACGGTATCAACCCCCGAGTCTTGTAGTTGAGCAAGCACGGCGGCGCGCATCCGGCGTCCGACCATGGTCGTCGGCTCGGCAGGGATAGCAACGAGAGCAATATTACCGATACGCATCAGTTGCACCGGCTGCTGAGTATTAATCCAGCCCCAACTTCCCGTTGGCAATAAGACTTGTTTTTCCGCCTGACAATCATCTTGGCTAACGGTCGACACTATACCAAACGCGCCGCGCGTTAAACTGCCCAAAAACGATTGATCGACTTTATTGATATCGTCATTGATACGGAAATTTTCTCGGGTCATGCCCTCATACATACCAGGTATGTTCGAGGGGCCATTCTCCCCGCCAGCGGCAAACGAGTAACCACGAGCTGGCATACATAAGACTTTATTACCCGCGCCATTGGTGAATTTACCATCGACCTGATAGCCCTTTAAATCAATCCAGCGCGCGCGTACGTCCACGGGTCCAGTAACCGGCACGCCTTGATGCCAAAGCTCAACCGCTTTATCCAGCTGCATCTGCCCATCACGTCTGACGTTTTCCCACTCGTTATTACTACCTTGAAAGCCGGGTTTTGAGTTGGCATTACCACCTATGGCTAACACATCACCCTCGTCAGCATTGGCAAAAGCTGCGACAAACGGTTTGTCTGATTCTCCGCCAAAAATCTTTTCCGCGCCGCGCTGAGCAAAGCCTTTGTTATCAGCACTTAGGTGCATAAATTTATTACTAAAACTGGTTGGATGCAGCGCAAACCAGTTAATCAGACCGACTGGTGTACCATCGGCAGCATCAAGACGCAGCTGAGTCATGGTTTCATTGACATTACTATCAAAATCTTTGGCGTCGTTATTATTGTTGTAGGCAAATTCTGAGCGATTGACTGTTGCACCCTTTAGCTCGCCTTGCGCCAAAGATAGCGTCCCTGGCGTCAAGTTAGCGTGAGCACGTTTAATTGAGGTGACAATACCATTGACGATAGCATTAAAATTTTGGCTGCTATAGCCTGCTAGCGTGTCATCGGTACTGGCAATTTGATACAGCTGCTGATGTGAGTAGCCTGCGTTACCCACATGGGTATGCGTGGCGGTGAGCATGACATTGTCATCGTTATATAAGTCGCTATAATCCGCTTTTAGACGTTTAATGACCTCAAGTTTTACCGCGGTAAACATCGCGCCCATATCTGCTGATACATAGACGACACGTTTGCCCGCATTTTTATCCGCTTCGCCGATAATAAAAGCATGAGAGTACAAACGGTCGTTGATACCTTGTACTACCTGTCCCGCAGCATAACCAAACATGCCAGTTTCGGCAGCAGCACCAGTGATATCTGCCTTACCGCTACCTACCAAATACTGGCTTGTCGGCATCGCTCGCATAGACATGGCAGAAGCACTGTGATTAAACGTGACAGAGCTGTCCGCTGCGTCAGTAGCGTTTTCACTAATCGTTGGCCTCGAATCGGACAAGGCTGCAGCAGATTGCACGGATGCCGACTGTGTTGAAGCAGATTCCGTGGAATCCGTCTCACATGCCGTTAGGCTCAATACAGTGGTACAAATAGAGATGAGTAACATAGAAGGTCGTAATAACGCTGGAGAAGCAGAAGAAGTAGCCATTTGTTATCCTTAACATAGAGTAAAACCTTCAACTGAAGTATCTCAGTATAAGATTAAATATCCCGCAACCTGTGATGCGTGCTCAATCAATGATAACTATTGATAACTACCAATACACATCAATCCACGAAAACGGCTGCGAGTAGATAAGTTGGCTATATCCATTTAACCAACCCCCTCTCTAATATAACGATTAACAAACAAATGTGAAATAGTTTATAGTAACAAAACCTTCCATTACCCTTAAAAGCCACTTCACTATGATTTTACTTTAAGCATGCCTACTTAAATAAAATGACTCAAATAAAACGTCTTAACTAGAAAACACTAAAATCACATTTATCAACCATTATCTAAAGCTTAACTACATTTGCCAATCGAACGGCATTTGGTGATGACCACGCAGCGCCATCATCAGCGTTTGCTGCATTTGCGCCAACACTTCTTTGGTATAAGGGACAGCAGGAATACCCCATACTGGATTTGGCCATTGCATGTCGTTTTGATAGCGAACGATATGATGAAAATGTAGCTGTGGTACTTGATTACCGAGGGCGGCGACATTCATTTTATCTGCTTGAAAAGTCTTGGCAAGTTGGCTTGATAACCAGCTCGACTCACGCAAAAACTGCGCTTGGTCTGCCTCAGATAGCTCATACAACTCTTTGATAGCTGATACCCGCGGTACCAATATTAACCATGGAAACTGACAATCATTGATTAAACGACAGGTTGATAATGGGAAATCACCCACTAAAAAACTGTCGGCTGCAAGTTTATGATGAAGTTGGAACATAATGACGGTTCTCTTGTTATGACGCTCAAATAAATGGAATTAAAATACAGAAAAGCAGAACTGAATTTACTAAACTATAATACGCTTAAAACATTATGCTTAAAGAAACAGCAGGCTAATAAGATGACGCTATTTTATCAGTTATCCAAGCGATAAAATAGCGCCGTGACCGATTGTCTTAGCGTATGGTATTTGCTGTACTTAAACGATTTCGTAAATGTGCTTAGTTTAACGATATAAACAAGCAAAGCTAGGCAGACTCTGTCACTGTATGCTCGCTAAAATAGCGCAATAGGTCTTGAATGATGGTGACACGCTGCTGCGGTGTTGCCAGCTTATTGGCATCCTGATAGCGTATACCAGATGCGCCATTCATACGATAGCGCTGACCGTCTTTTTGAATCAGCTGAATAATTGCTAAGGCGTCGACCGGCGTATCAGGCGCAAATTCTAGTGTTAGGCTGCTGCTATTGGCATCAATCTTATTAATTTTTAATGGTTCAGCTTGTATACGCAGTCCATGAATAGCAAATAATTGCTTAGTCTGGTCGGGCAGCGTCCCAAAACGGTCAATCATTTCGGTACGGATATCGGTCAAGGCTTCTTTATCATCAGCATTACTAATACGTTTATAAAACAATAAGCGCTGATGCACATCGTGCAAATATTCTTCTGGTATTAGCGCTGAGCTGTGCAAATTGATTTCACTAGTCAGCGACAATGGCGTGCTTAAATCTGGCTCTTTACCGGCTTTAATCGCCTTCGTTGCGCGCTCAAGCATGTCCATATATAGACTAAAGCCAATCGCTTGCATGTTACCACTTTGCTGTTTACCAAGGATTTCACCCGCGCCACGAATCTCTAAATCTTCGCTTGCCAGCATAAAGCCTGCACCCAAGGTATTGGCGCGTTCAATCGCATGCAGACGGCGCTTGGCATCGCCTTTAAGCCCTTTGATAGAAGGTACGAGCAAGTAGCAATACGCTTGATGATGACTCCGGCCAACACGACCTCGCAGCTGATGCAATTGCGCCAAACCAAACTTATCGGCGCGCTCAATGATAATAGTATTGGCATTGGGTACATCAATACCGGTTTCGATAATGGTCGAGCATATCAGCACGTTGAACTTTTTATGATAAAATTGCTGCATCACTTGCTCAAGTTGGCGCTCTTGCATTTGCCCATGCGCAACCCCTACTCGTGCTTCAGGCACCAGTTCACGGACGGTCTCGGCCATACGCTCAATACTGGCGACATCATTGTGCAATAGATAAACCTGTCCGCCGCGTAGTAGCTCACGCAAGATGGCTTCTTTTAATAAGGCATCGGTCTTTTGCATGACAAAGGTTTTAATCGCCAGACGACGTGCAGGCGGGGTGGCAATAATCGACATATCACGCATCCCTGAGAGCGCCATATTAAGCGTTCTAGGGATTGGCGTCGCGGTCATCGACATACTGTCTACATCGGTCTGAATCGCCTTGATACGCTCTTTATGGCGTACGCCAAAACGGTGTTCTTCATCGACAATCATTAAGCCCAGATTAGAGAACTTCACATCAGGTTGCAGAAGTTTATGCGTACCAATGACGATATCGACCTTACCTGCTGCGAGGTCTGTTAACACCGTATCTTGATGCTTTTTACCACCAAAGCGCGACAAGGTTTCAATACGTACCGGCCAATCAGCAAAACGGTCGCGGAAATTGTCTTCATGTTGACCTGCCAGCAAGGTTGTCGGCACCAACACCGCCACTTGATAACCGGCACTCACTGCAATGAACGCCGCACGCATAGCCACTTCTGTTTTACCAAAACCAACATCACCGCAAATAAGTCGATCCATCGGCTGGTTCTGCCGCATGTCTTCCATCACCGCATGAATGGCATTGGCTTGATCAGGCGTTTCTTCAAAGGCAAATTGACTGGCAAATAGCTCATATTGCGATGGGTCGATTTTAAAATGAATACCGACTTTCGCTTCGCGCCGTGCTTGCATATTAAGCAGTTCAGCCGCCACGTCATGGATTTGCTCGAGCGCCTTTTGCTTGGCTTTATCCCATTTACCGCTACCAATTTTGTGTAGGGGCGCAAGTGCAGGGTCACCGCCACTATAACGGTTAATCATTTGTAAATTGGCAACCGGTACATAGATACTGGCGTCATCAGCGTACTTTAGGTGGATAAACTCTTGCTCGCCGTCACCAACATCGAGCGTAATCAGGCCATTGTAACGCCCAATACCATGCTCGATATGCACCACTGGACTGCCTTCGGTGATTTCGGTGACGCTTTTAACCAAGAACTCTTCTGACACCCCGCTTTGTCGGCGACGACGCGTTTGCAGCACTTGCCGGCCAAATAATTGCGTCTCACTAATCACCACTAAGCGCTCAGGCACGTAAACACCGCGTTCAATAGGCGCAATGGTCAATCCGACTTGCGGTAACTTATTACTATTATCCTTCGATTTGTCCGCTGCTAAAAACGCCTCAAAGCTATCGTAAGCTTTGACATCTATTTTGCCTTTAAACAGTTCAATCAGAATTTCACGCCGACCCGCCGTTTCTGCCACAATTAATACAGGTGTTGCTGTTTGCGCTTGCAACTCTAAAAACGCTAACAGTTCGCTAAGGGGTTCGGCTTTTTGATGATTGACTGGTAGTTGTGGCGGCTCTTGCGCACTTAGTGTCACTAGCCCTTGTTTTTTTGGCGGCAGGGTTAATGGTTCAGATGCTAAGGTTGCGTCATCGTTATCAATGCTATCAATCGCAGCGACATCAGTCATGGTCGCAAGCTCATTACGCGCACTCAATATCACTCGCGGATAATGATTAAGATGTTCGTTTAGACTATTTGATAATAAATATAACAATTCAGGCGCAACGATGGGCTTGTCAATATCGTGACGGCGCTCTTCATAACGGCGCTGAATTTGTGACCAATAATCTGCCTGTTTTTCGTTAATCAGCTCATCGGTAATAAACAAGGCATCGCTTGGCAAATAGGAAAACAAACTACTTTCTGCCATCCAATCCTTTAAATCAAAAAACAGTGGCTGATAATACTCAAGTCCGCTACTGGCAATACCTGCCATGACATCTTTATGCAGCTCAGATTTGCGGCTACTGGCATTGGGGAACATGGCGGCAAAGTTGGTGCGGAACGTCTCCCGCCCTTCATCGAGCGGAAACTCTTTAGCGGGTAGTATTTGAAATTGCTTAATGGGCTTTGAGATATCTGGCAGTTTATGCAGCAGCGATAGCGATTCTTTGCCCATGCTGCTATCGTTGCCGCTTATCATGGTTTTGAGGTCATCAACGGTCAATGTGCGCTGGGTCTGCGGATTAAAAAAGCGAATGGTCTCAATTTCATCATCGAATAAATCTAGGCGTAGCGGAAATGGCTGACCCATGGCAAAGATATCAATGATACTACCACGTACGGCAAATTCGCCCGGCTCAAAGACGTTCTCAACCGCGCGATAACCCGCCTTTGCCAATAGTTCGCGCTGAGTATTGATATCAAATCGATCACCGACACTCAAATCAAAATGCTGCCCTATCAACCAGCTTGGCGGTGCGACACGGTGCATCAATGCCTGTACCGATATTAACAATACCCCTGACGTTGGCATATCCGTTAACAGGTTAATACGCTCGCTGACGATATCTTGATGCGGAGACAGCTCATCATAGGTCAGCGTTTCCCAATCAGGGAACACATAAGCATCGACGCCGCAAAATGCCAACTCCGTCTCTATCTGGTTAAGCTGATTTTGGTCACGCGTCACCACAACCTTTAGACGGTCAGCCACATCCCATAGCGGCGTTTGTACCAGACTTGCGAGCCACAAGCTACTGACTGCTCCATGCACAGGCGCCAGCCAACGCCGCTCGGCATTCTGGATAGGAAATAACTGCTGGTTAATAGGGTCAAAGGCGTCGGTCAAAGCAGTGATAGACATAAAGGATAGGGTCAACGTTAAGAGTCAGAAAGCTATTATACGAATATTTGCGCAATTACCAAAATTTATGCCGTAACGGTTTGTCACTTAGCCTTGTTATGAAAAAACCAAAAACTAAACAATTGATAAAACGCATATTCATCTATAACGACAAGCTACTTAAATACAAAAACCTCAACGATTAAGCTGAGGTCTCGGAGTTATAACCATTAAGCTACTGTTAAAGTATAAGCTATTTTTAAATTAATGGTTTTTCGCTTGCGATAATGCCGTTATTGTCGGCATAAACAAACATACCTGAGTTTAACGTTAAATCACCAAAGCGGATTTCAATATCGGTTTGACCTTCATCGCGGCGATTTGATTTGCGCGGGATGCAACCAAGCGCCATGACACCGATATCCATTTGCGCCATATCATCTACATCACGCACGCAGCCATATACCACCACCCCTGCCCAGCCATTATCAATCGCTGATTGCGCAATCATATCGCCGAGCAACGCGCAGCGCATTGAACCGCCACCGTCAACGACCAAGACTTTGCCATTGCCGTCTTTATCTTTGCCATCGCTGTTTAATAAGGATTTTACACGGCTATTATCTTCAAAGCATTTTACCGTCACGATTTCACCGCAAAATCTGTCTTTACCGCCAAAGCTATAAAATGATTTGCCTTCAATATTGGGCAAACATACCTGCGACTCAGGATTGGCATCTAATAAATCACAAGTGACAAAGTTGTCTTTATTCATCGTGGTTGTTTCTGCTGTGTCTGACATCGTGACGCTCCTTGTTAAGTTAAATAGTTGAATTATCTATCATGAAATCTGAGTTTTTATTAATTTATGTTTAGGCTATTTTTTGACTTTGGTCATTGCTAGTAGCTGTTTATTTTCGATAATTTCCGTGTCTGTAATGGTAGGCTCACTACGATATTTATTACGCTGATACACCTCATGCGCACTCATCGCCATCGCACTGGCAACGCGCTTGGCAGAAATAGGATGCAAGGATAATGACTCGGGGACGATTGGCGAGATCAGTTTAAAGGCTTTTTGACCAAAGCTTTCAAGCGGACGGCCTTTATGCTTGCCAAGTAATAGTGATGGTCGAAAAATCACCAACTGGGTAAAACCTAGCGCCATAATAGACTGCTCTGTTTCCGCTTTGACCCGATTGTATAAAAAACGGCTGTCGATATCGGCATTCATTGAGGACAATAAAAAGAAGTTTTCCACGCCTTTCGCACGGCACAATGTGGCAAAATTGACATTATAGTCGTGGTCAACTTTTCGAAACGCTTCATCACTACCTGCTTGTTTTTTGGTGGTACCAAGGCAGCTAAAGGCATCGGTCTTACTATCTGCGCCGACACTGGCAAATATTTCAGCCAAGTTATCAAAATCATTGACCTGATAAAAGCGCATGCTGGCATTGATGTAGCGAGGCGGCCGCCGTGCAATCACAATCAACGTGTCATAAAGCTCACTAAGCTGCTTAACAAGATGCTGTCCGACCAGTCCTGTTGCGCCAATTACAATTGCTTTTCGCTGCATAGCCTATCCATTTATATCATGTTGGGGTGTTTATAATGCTAAAAATGATGTCTTATAGAAATTGTTTGCTTTGGTATCATACCTAAATTAACAACTCGCTAGCGCTATTCTACACAATTTATTGTAAGAGATTTTATCAACGGTTAGGTTTATGGGAATCATTCAGAATTTTAAGTCTAACTTTTGTTATATAATTCACTTGTTAGCGCGATAAACCCTTTAATTAAACCTTTAAGATCGGCTAATATAACTTCTTTTAGCATTAATCATCAAATATATTGTTCTAAGCGCAATAATTTGCTAAGATAACCGGCTTTACACGTCAACGCTGTTTAATTATTCCAAACAGTTCTGGCACGAGCGATGCTCTATTACTATTAGGTGCTTTAATAACAGATAAGTGCCCTCATAATAGACATCGACATCATGTTTGGCGAGAGGCTGCTCGTCACCGATGATTGTTAAACCCATTATTATTGCAATCAACATTCATATTTTTATCTGTCTTTATCAAGGAGATACGCGTGGCTAATACTGCACAAGCTCGTAAACGCGCCCGTCAAAACACCAAACGTCGTCAGAACTCTGCGTCACAACGCTCTATGGTTCGTACTTATCTAAAACGTGTTGATGCGGCTATCGCTGCTAAAGATTATGACGCGGCTACCGAAGCTTACAAAAAAGCGGTACCGGTTCTTGATCGTATGGCTGACAAAGGTATTATTCATAAGAATAAAGCTGCTCGTCGTAAGAGCCGCCTAAACAAAACTATCAAAGGCCTACAAGCTTAAGATTGATTGCGTTTAGACCGCATCGCACTTGATGGTGTGATGACCAAAACCTTGCTACTGGTTTTCATACTGGGGCAAGGTTTTTTTATGCCTATTTAAAAGGTAACCGTTACTATTTAAAAAACATTATAAGGCTAATTAAATACTCCAAAAATAAAGCCTATGTCCATTTTACTTCTGGTGGCAATAGTAATTTGCTTGGATGAAAACCAGCGGCACGGTAGCCCTGTAATAAATCGCTGATTGGACGAATATATACTTGCCCGCGCCAAACGAAATAGGCATTGGCTTGCTCAAAAGGCTTATCATCAAACCACAAAAACACCCCTTCCATCATCTTTGGCCAATCATTCCAATCAATCTCAACCACGTCTAGCATCACTGCCAAAAACGCTGATAGTAACGTATCATGACTGACGGCGAGCATTAAATGCCCATGTTGCGGCTGGTTTTGATAAAAAAGCGATAAAAGATCAAGTCCGCCTTGATAAGCATTTTTCGTGCCTTCAAGATTGCCTTGTAAGAAGCGATTGATAAAGTTTAGCACACCAATTTCTTTAAAAATCGGGTTGGCAATCTCAGGTTCGGTCACCAGACTGCCAGGTTCAACCAGTAGCGATTGATGGGCAATATCACGTCGTAGTCCCGCACCCTCTTGCATCAGCTGCGCGGTATCAATACAGCGACCAATCGGACTTGAGATACTATCAACATCGAGCGAATACGGCAAATGTTCTGCTAGCCAGCGCCCCCAAGACTTTGCCAACACGCGACCTTTTGGCGTTAGCGGCAATTGATAACTGGCAAAACCATTACCATCAGAGCGCTCGCGCAGAGAATGTCTGGTAAATAAAATCAGTCTTTTATCTACCGGCAACAAACCGACCGAAGACATCATACTGTCAGGTAAGTGAGAAGGTGCAGGTGCGTTCGGCCTGAGGTTCGTAGGCTTTTCAGCCGGTGTCGATCGTCCCGATGGGGTATTATTAGGCAATTTACTCATGATAGTAAGCGTAGCAGATTTATTGATGAGAATGAACAAAATATAAGGTCAGTTGCACTATAGCTTATTCCGCTACATATCGATATAAGCGCTTGGTTAACAGGATTTAGCCAATATCCACCACTTTGTTCCAGATGAACGCCAATTCGGTACTGCTCACCTCATTAGGATAAGCACGCGGATTGACTATCACCCGCGTTTTATTAATTTGATAATCAAAGGCTTCATGGGTATGGCCATGTACCCATAGCACAGGTGCCCAGTCCTCATGCATCCAGCTCGATAAATCACTAACAAAGGCGGCATTACTCGGCAAGTTGGCAAATTTCTCAGACACAGATAATGGGCTAATACTATGATGACTCATGACCACCGTTTTTTTACCCAATGCTTGCGCCGTTATCAGCGCTTGCTGTAGCCATTGACGATGTGCAGTATGGATTTGTATCGATACTTCAGGAGAGAACAGCTCGCCACCCGCATAAATTTGCTTATAATCGCGCATAAAACGCCTAGCCGCTGCCATCGTATCGGCATCGGCTTGATATTGATAGTCCGTCCATAACGTACAACCTAGAATCCTTACCTTACCGATGTCAATATACTGACACTGTAAAAAGCGCACGCCCTGCTCTAATTCACTATCATAATTATCCCAAGTGGCAAGCTTTTTATCGAAATGCAGCACATCTTCGCCGAAGTATTCATGATTGCCCGCGATGGTAATCAAAGGTACTTGCAAATGCGCTGCCTGCTCTTGTAGCCATGGCATACCATCATCGCTATTGGCAGTATCTCCCGCTACCAATACCACGTCTGCGTCCGTTTTAGGGATGCGCCCTAGTGGATACGACTGCCGCGCATAACTATCAATATGTAAGTCACTTAAAATCTGTAATTTCATAGGTTTTACTATTATCCAATCAAACTATTTGCAAAAGTCAGCTTTTTCCTCAGCTTACGATTAGCGTGAATTTAACCAGTGTAGCAGCTTTTCGTTAACGAGCAAAAAGTAAAAAAGACAGCGGATTAGGCTGTCTTTTTTTATTATACGGTCGATCTATAGCGCTAAAGACTGTTCAATATCAATTGTAATTTAGCCAAAGGATCAACAGCTTGGGTGATTGAGCGACCAATCACCAAGTAATCAGAACCATCTGCTAACGCTTGCTTCGGTGTACAGATACGTTTTTGATCATCAGCATTGTCGTCTGGCAAGCGAATGCCAGGAGTAATCAATTTAAAATCTTCACCACATAATGCTTTAAGTGTTTTTGCTTCTTGTGCTGAGCATACTACCCCATCAAGACCTGCTTGCTTGGTCAATTGTGCCAAACGGCTCACTTGGGCATCTAGGCCGTCGGTGATACCTGTTTGCGTCAGTGCCTGATTGTCCATAGAAGTCAGCACGGTTACGGCGATTAGCAGGGTTTCAAAATTACCGTTCAACAAGCGCTGCTTGGCTAATGACATGGCCTCAAGGCCCGCACTTGCATGCACGTTGACCATCCATACGCCAAGCTCGGCTGCTGCAAGTACCGCTTGTGCCGTGGTATTAGGAATATCGTGAAATTTCAAGTCCAAAAACACGTCAAAATCACGCTGATGTAGCGCTTTAACAATTTCAGGACCACAGCGGGTAAACAGCTCTTTGCCTACTTTTAAGCGACATAACGCTGGGTCTAATTGGTCAGCTAGTGCTAAAGAGGCATCTTTAGTCATATTATCCAGTGCAACGACGACTGGAGAATGGATGGTGTTATTCATAGTTGTGCCACGTTCTATCAGTTTATTAAATGATTATTATTAAATTATTATATAAACGTCTCAATATAAGAATGCTTAGTTAGCACTCAATGCTCACGCTTTTGCTTGGTTAAAGTAGCACCATCGTCTACATCGATAACGCTGCCGTCTTGTACATTGGTCGCTGTCGCGCCGTAAACCGCTTCTTGTACTGATGGTGCGTTTGCCTGACGGTCAATGACGATATTGGCCTGCGTCACCTGCTCTTGCAGATTGGCATTTAGCTTTTGTAGCCGTGAGATTTCCCACTTATTTTGTAGCACACGGAAGATAAGCAGCGCGAGTAGCATGCCAATCACAATGCCTAGTATCAAGCACAGAATCAGTAATAAGCCCAAATTCATCGTTGGTGCTTGGGAGAAAAGTAGATTCACCCCAACTTCGGTATTATTGGCCAATACCAAACCGAGCGAATAAGCGAAGCTTAAAAACAGTAATACCAGCAGTAAAATACGCATCAGAGATATCCTTTTATGTTGAATCGTATGAACCGTTTAACAAAGAACGCGACATTCTGACGGCTCTGCTTACCTAACCGTTTGCTACCTTGGCATTGACAGCTTCACGTAGCGCTTTGCCCGGCTTAAAGTGTGGAATGGCTTTTGCAGGTACGGGTACGCTTTCGCCTGTTTTAGGATTGCGCCCCATACGGGCACGGCGATGATGAAGACAAAAACTACCAAAGCCACGCACCTCTACTCGGCCGTCATTGGCTAAGGTATCGGTCATCAAATTTAATATTTCGCGTACTGCATCATCGACGACAGTGTCTGTCATGTTGTCACAATTCGCACTCAGATTACTAATAAATTCGGACTTGTTAATTGCTTGCTGCATTATCACATGGACCTTATTGATTAATGGATAAGATGATATGAAGTAAATGAACCGTTTAGGTCTGTTTAATTTAACTTTCACATCTCGTTACTCAATGTTGCAAATGATAGCGGATATTGGCATAAATAGGAATAAGAGTTTCCTTTTTTACCATAAAACCTTACTAACTTGCCCCATACTCAAATTTAATCACAAAAAAAAGCGACCGGAGTCGCTTTCTTTTTATAGTATAACTATATCAACAAACTACCGCTTACTGCATTTGTTCTTTGATCAAGTCACCAATGGTTTTTGGCTGTGCATCAGAACCGGCAGCAGCAGTCGTACCAGTGCTTCCCAATTCTTTAATCGCTTGACGCTCTTCAGCTTCGTCTTTGGCTTTGATTGACAAGTTGATGTTACGAGTTTTGCGATCAACACTGATGATTTTCGCTTCAACATCATCACCAACAGATAGATGCTTGGTTGCATCTTCAACGCGATCACGTTGAATCTCAGAAGCACGTAAATAAGCTTCTACTTCGTCAGCAAGTTCGATAGTTGCACCTTTCGCGTCTACTTCTTTTACTTTACCATTAACGATAGCACCGCGGTCATTGTTGACTAGGTATTCGTTGAATGGATCAGAGCTTAATTGTTTGATGCCTAAGCTGATACGGTTGGCTTCTGAATCTACAGACAATACCATTGCTTCAACGGTGTCGCCTTTGTTGTAGTTACGGATAGCTTCTTCGCCAGTTTCGTTCCAAGAGATATCAGATAGATGAACAAGACCATCGATACCACCGTCTAGACCAATAAAGATACCGAAATCAGTGATAGATTTAATCGTACCAGTGATTTTATCACCGCGCTCATGTTTCTTATCAAACTCATCCCATGGGTTAGCAAGAGTTTGTTTGATACCTAAGCTGATACGACGACGTTCTTCATCGATATCAAGGATCATCACTTCAACTTCGTCACCCACTTGCACAACTTTTGATGGGTGGATGTTTTTATTGGTGTGATCCATCTCTGATACGTGGACTAGACCTTCAATGCCTTCAGAGATTTCAGCAAAACAACCATAGTCAGTCAAGTTAGTTACGCGAGCTTTAACAACGCTACCCACTGGGTATGTGCCGCCAACGTTATCCCAAGGATCTGTACCAAGTTGTTTTAGACCTAAGCTTACGCGATTGCGCTCACGATCAAACTTCAATACTTTAACTTTTAGATCTTGACCAACTTCAACCACCTCAGATGGATGCTTGATACGGCGCCACGCCATGTCAGTGATGTGTAGTAGACCATCAATACCACCAAGATCAACGAATGCACCGTAATCAGTTAGGTTCTTAACGATACCTTCGATCTCGATACCTTCTTCAAGCTTGTTCAATAGCTCTTCACGCTCAGCTGAGTTTTCAGCTTCCATAACAGCGCGGCGACTTACCACGACGTTGTTACGTTTTTGATCAAGTTTGATAACTTTAAATTCTAGCTCTTTGCCTTCTAGATGCGTGGTATCACGAATCGGACGGACGTCTACCAATGAACCTGGTAGGAACGCGCGAACTGAACCGATATCAACGGTAAAGCCGCCTTTTACTTTGCTAGAAATAATACCTTTAACGATCTCATCGTTATCAGAGATTTTCTCAAGGAAATTCCAAGTCTCAACGCGTTTGGCTTTTTCGCGTGACAGTAAGGTTTGACCCATACCGTTATCAACCGCTTCAACCACGACGTCGACTGTGTCGCCAACTTCAACTTCAAGTTCGCCTTCTTCGCTTAAAAACTCTTCACGAGCGACGATACCTTCAGATTTAAGACCAGTATCTACTGTGATCCAATCGCTATCGATGGCTACAACAGTACCAGTAATAACCGAGCCACGCTCGATATCAAGACCTGTTTCTTCGATGCTCGCTTCAAATAGTTCAGCAAATGATTCCATTATGTCTACCTTTGTATAGCCGTATCCTGTCCAGCACAGTACGGATCAAATGTATGACTGTATAAAACGAGAATACTGGTTTTATATCTTATGCAGTCATATAAAAAAACGGTTGTTGCTAATAAGCGATTTTTTAGCGAACTCACTAGCAACGACTGTCTTACTTATATTTATACAATTTTATACTAAAACGGAAGCCATAGGAAACCTTTTAGTACTTAAAATGTTGTTTTTATTAACGATTAAAACAAACACCCTTATCTTGACAATGTTTTTTTACCAACTCATAAACCGCGTCAGCGTCTAGGTTTGAGCTATCTAAAACCAGTGCATCTTCAGCCGGTTTTGACGGTGCCGTTGCTCGGTTTTCATCACGCTCATCTCGCGCTTTAATCGTTGCCAGAATCGCGTCAAAGTCGGCCGCCTGCCCAGCTTTTAATAGCTGTACCACGCGGCGCTCTGCACGAGCGGTAGCGCTTGCGGTCAGATAGACCTTTACATCGGCATCGGGGAAAACTACCGTGCCCATGTCGCGACCATCCGCAACCAATCCTGATTGGGTTGCCATATCTTGCTGCAATTTAAGCAATGCTTGGCGCACCTTTGGATAAACTGCAACTTGTGAAGCATAACCGCCAACGGTTTCATTGCGTACTTGCTCACCAATCTTAGCGCCATTGACAATAATATCCACGCGCCCTGAATCGCTATTAGGCTCAAAAACGATCTGTAAGCTTTGGGTCAATTCTAATAACGCAGTCTCATCAATCGCTTGGTTGGCATCTGCTGTAATCAGACCTGCTTCAAACGCTTTTAAACCAACGATGCGATATAACGCCCCTGAATCAAGCAGCTGATAGCCCAAAGTTTGCGCTAAGCGCCACGTAACCGTGCCTTTACCTGCCCCACTTGGACCATCAATACAGATAACCGGATAGCGCAATGACGGCGTCTCACTATTGTCATTAGTATTAGGTATAAAAGCAGACATAACACTCACTTAATCGTCGGCAGAGCTGACATCGTGGTAAACAAAGAATTTCCCTGCGCTATCAAACGCTTGCACGGTAATAGACAGATTCGTAAGCAAATAGGGCGATAGTATAGCAAACATAACTCCCTATCACTAGCAGTGAGACTAATATCTTGTTAATCATTTGAACGGTTTTTTTATCTTTTTTTTCGTTTGGACGCTTGCCGACGTTCACGAAAAAAAGCCTTTAGCATTTGACTGCTATGCTCACGGCACAGACCTTTATACACTTGAATACGATGATTATAAAAAGACTCGGCAGCCAAGTTCATTTGACTACCAACCATACCAGCCCTCGGCTCGCTTGCTGCATAGATAAGTCTATCGACGCGAGCATGAATCAGCGCGCCAATACACATAGTACACGGCTCTAAAGTCACATATAACGTTGTCTGAAGCGGCAAGCGATAGTTGTTTAAACGCGTGCAGGCATCCCTTAACGCGATAATCTCTGCATGCGCGGTTGCGTCATGGCGTCCAATCGGCTCATTAAAACCTTGACCTATAATCTGCTGATTGTGTACCAGTATTGCTCCTACGGGCACTTCTTCACGTGCAGCGCCTTGCTTAGCAAGATTAAGCGCTTGTTGCATCCAGTTGATATCTTCGACTGCCCAAAGTTCATCTGTAGCAAGTTGGTAGTTAATTGCCTGAAATGGCTGCAAGCTTATATTCTGTATATTTTTCATTTACTGTGGCAATTGCCAGTCAATCGGTTTTTGGCCATGTTGTATTAGATAATCATTGGTCTTAGAAAACGGCTTAGAACCAAAAAACCCGCCGCGGTTGGCAGCCAACGGCGATGGATGTACAGCGGTCAGAATCAAATGTTTATCGGTATTGATATATTTGCCTTTTTTCTGCGCTTTACTGCCCCACAATATAAATACCGTATGCTCTGTTTGTTCATTGACCACGTCAATCACGGCGTCGGTAAACTGCTCCCAACCTTTATTTTGATGGCTGTTTGGCGTGCCTTCTTGTACCGTAAGCGAGCTGTTTAATAACAACACGCCTTGCTGCGCCCAATAAGTCAGATCGCCATGTTTTGAAGGAGCGATTCCGATGTCACTCGCCATCTCTTTTAGCACATTATTTAAAGACGGCGGTTTTGGTATGGCTTTTGGTACTGAAAACGATAAACCCATCGCTTGCCCTGGACCATGATAAGGGTCTTGACCCAGTATCACCACCTTCACCTGTGATAATGGCGTTAGATTTAACGCATTAAACATTAAGGGCGCTGGCGGATAAATACTATCATCTGATTGATAAGCTTCTTTTAAAAAAGCGCGCAAGTTATCCATATTATCAGAGGTCAATTCTTCTGCTAAGGCTTGTTTCCAGTCGTCCGGTAAGCGCACATTGTCCAAAATCGCTTGTTTTTGGGCCTCGGTTTTCGTAGATTTTTCATCAAACAATTCCATGATAGGTCCTTTTTTATTTTTTATAGGAGGATAAGAAATACGATTATTCAATAAATTATAGCAATAAAAAAACGGCTACCATTGTAACCGTTTTTATAACACCGTAACCGTTGTTATTATATCAATAGCAAAAACTTAGCTAGCTAGTGACTCAGAATCTGGATGCGGCTCATGGGTTTCAACGACCGTTAAGATAATACGACTGTCGGCTGAACCTTTATCCGAAGATTTACCGCTAGTTTTATCAAGCTTAACCGTATCACCGTCTTGCTCATTGGCTTCTTTTGGTTCTAAGCTTAGATGGACTACCCCACCGTTTACCAAGTCGCCAAACAAAATCATACTCGCGAGTGGCTTTTTGATCTCGTCTTGAATAAGGCGCTGCATAGGACGCGCACCCATGAGGCGATCATAGCCTTTCTCCGCCAAGTAATCACGGACTTCATCGTCAATCTCGAGCGTCACTTGCTTGTCATCGAGCTGTACTTGTAGCTCAACCAAGAACTTATCGACCACAGAGACGACGACCGACGTATCTAACGCGTTGAACTGAATAATCGCATCCAAACGGTTACGGAATTCAGGGGTAAAGACGCGTTTGAGTGCTTCGGTATTGTCGCGGCTGTGATCTTGCTGAGTAAAGCCCATCGAAGAGCGGCTGATACTTTCAGCGCCGACGTTAGTGGTCATAATGACGATCACTTGCTTAAAGATAGCCACGCGGCCGTTGTTATCAGTCAACGTACCGTGGTCCATCACTTGTAATAACAAGTTAAAGACATCAGGGTGTGCTTTTTCGATTTCATCAAGTAACAACACGCAATGTGGATGCTGATTGATTTTTTCAGTCAGCAAACCGCCTTGGTCATAACCAACATAACCGGGAGGCGCACCAATCAAACGTGACGCCGTATGCGCTTCCATGTACTCTGACATATCAAAGCGGACCAGCTCTACACCTAACAAATTAGCCAGTTGACGTGATACTTCTGTTTTACCAACCCCGGTTGGACCTGCAAACATAAATGAGCCAATTGGTTTGTCTGGTGCTTTTAGACCGGCACGCGACAGTTTAATGGCATCTGCCAAGGTTTCAATCGCTTCATCTTGACCAAATACTAAGTGTTTAAGATCACGATCTAAATGCTCAAGAATGCTCTTATCATCACTTGATACGGATTTGGGCGGAATACGCGCAAGCTTAGCAATGATGGCTTCGATATCAGCAACATCGATTTTTATCGGTGCGCGTTTGCCTTTAGATTTTTTAGACCCGCTCGCACGATCATTGGCTTTTGCCGTATCTGCTTCCTCTTGCATTTCATTGGAAGTGCTTGTTGTATCAAAGCTGTCATCGTCAGCATCACCCCCAAGACCTTCTTCATCGGCATCGATTTGCGCATCAAAGTCTTGTTCTAAATTGGCAATAAAGCTTTCTTCAGCGTCAATATCGTCTAGATCCGCGACGATACCTAAACGCTTATAAGCACCGGCTTCATCAATAACATCGATGGCTTTATCGGGTAAAAAGCGCTCGTGAATGTGTTTCGCCGATAATTGCACAGCAGTTACCAAGGCTTCGTCGGTATATTCGACGTTATGAAACTCTTCATAACGCGGTTTCAACCCACGTAAAATATCGATACTGTCATCGACACTTGGCTCTTTAACATCAATTTTTTGAAAACGACGTGACAAGGCATGGTCTTTTTCAAACACCTGACGATATTCAGTAAAGGTTGTTGAACCAATACAGCGCAGCTCACCATTGGCAAGCGCTGGTTTGATTAAGTTTGAGACGTCCATATTGCTACTCATTGACGAGCCTGCGCCAATAATCATATGAATCTCATCGATAAACAAAATCGCATTGGGTTTTTTCTTTAACGCATCAAGTAGTGATTTCATCCGTTTTTCAAAATCGCCGCGGTACTTAGTACCAGCGATTAATGAGCCAATATCTAGACTATAAATCACGCAGCCATTTAAAGGTTTTGGTGCTTTATCATTGATAATCAGCCACGCCAACCCTTCAGCAATAGAGGTTTTACCAACGCCTGGCTCACCGACCAATAGTGGGTTATTTTTACGGCGACGGCATAATACTTGAGCGGCGCGCTCAATCTCAGGACCACGACCGATTAGTGGGTCAGTTTTACCTTCAGCAGCGCGCTGGTTTAAGTTGGTTGCAAATTCAACCAAAGGATCTTTACTGGTTTTTTCTGACGCACTACGGCGCTCACCAGTCATTGAAGCACGTGGCTCAGATGGCTCGTCTTTGTCTTGACCATGTGATAAATACTGGGTCAGCTCAAGGCGGCTGATGCCCTGCTTTTTAAGCAAATAAACGGCATAAGTATCATGCTCTGAAAACATCGATACCAAAATATCAGAACCTTCAACTAAACGCCCGCCACCAATAGACTGCACGTGGAAAATAGCACGCTGCAAAATGCGGTCAAAGCTCTGGGTGGGTTGTGGTGATTGTTCAGAATCTGCGTCCACGGTTGGCGTATGCTTATTGATATAAGCTTCTAGCTCACTACGCAACGTTGAGACATTGGCATTGCAAGCAGTCAACGTATTGGCAGCATTGGTATTTTCCAATAACGCCAATAGGAGATGTTCAACAGTGAGATACTCATGCGATTTTTGGCGCGCAAGTGTCATTGCTAAACGCAAAGAAACTTCAAGATGACGACTTAACATAAGGACTTCCTACGGTTGTACCTATCTTATTATTGATAGCTTTATGAATGAGTTAGTAACTAAATCAGGGCGATAGATGGATTGTTCAAGGGCAATGTTGAGTTTATTAACAGACATTACTGAATGATGTCTTCCATGGCTTGAATACTATTTGCGTCTTACCTTTATCTCAACATGATACTTAACCATAGTCAATCTTTTAACGCTGACTAAAATGTATCGAAGTGTCCACTAGACCTTTATTGCGCAGTATTTATTGTGCAGTATTAAAGCGACAAATAGGCAAAAAACACTTCGAGCGTAAGTTTTCGAAAGTAACGGTTGAATTTAACAGAGATAAAAGGTGCTAAAACGATATGAAAAAATGTGGGGTTTAATACGATTAAGTGTACAAGGGTATACTTTAATATATGGGTGATATGAAAAAAAAATCAAGCAGAAAATGCAAAGCTAGGAAGATTAATAAAAGAGAATTAAAGGAGTGACAATAAATTTAAAAAGGCAGGAGTCAAGTAGACAAATAGATTAGAGCAAACCATTGGCTAATACATCAGGTTTGCTCTACGGCAGAGTTCTTATAATAAATAAAAAGGTAAGAAATAAAAAGGTAAGAAATAGAGAAGTGAGTAAAATCAACCGAAATTAGAGAAAACTTAAGACAAAATAGGCTAAAAAATTATTCACCCTGATGCGGCTCGATTTGAGTCAATAAAGGATAACCTTCACGGTGCGCCAAGCTATTGACTTTTTTGGCTTTGGTTTCAGCGATGTCTTTTGGATAAATGCCTGCAATACCCTTGCTGCTATTGTGAATGGTCAGCATAATTTCAACTGCTGTATCCATACTATGACGAAACTCTGATTGCAGCACATAGACGACAAACTCCATCGGCGTGTAGTTATCGTTATACATGACCACTGCATACATCGGCGGTTTTGCTACTTCTGGCTCAGCGACCAATACATCGGCTTGCGGTGAAGTTTCGCCCTCGGTATCACCATCTTGCGCTAGACGCAGCGGCGTATTTGGGAAATGCCAATCGGCAACGGTTGGCGTTGAATGTAATATCGGTTGTTTTATCATAATTAGCGTACAAATTAATAGCGATGCTGTAACAGCATAAAGAGGATTAAAAAGAGTAGCAGACCTGTCTAGCTATCACTTAGCATATGACAAGAAAGTATTAATACATTAAAAATCTAAAATTCAATAAAATAAAGTTCAATAAAATATCAAAAACTTAAGGTTCAATGGGGCTTTCATCAACTTCTGGCAAATCTAAAAGTGACAACGGCATGCTATCAACCTTATCACCAAGCTTCCAGTCGTATAATTGCTCCAATTCTTGTCCGCCTGCGCTTAAGCTTAATTTCACTTGCAAAGGTTTAAAGCCTGTTGGCATCATAAAGCGGCCGCGGATTCGCGTTATGCCATCGATAGTATAACTTGCCGGCTCAAGCGGCACTTCTACAAAGTTATTATCATTCAACAAGGTTAAAGTAGGTTTTAAGCGCTTAGCTTTGCCGTCGCTGGCAAGCATTGCCACATCAAAGCCGTACTCAAAAGCGTTTTCAGGCAAAGGTTTGATTTTCGCCCCAAGTATTTGTAAAGGCATACCGCCATTTTCACTAACAAGCTCAGCATATATCTCATTAAGTTGGGCTAATTGTTTATTTTCAACCGTCAATTCCTGTTGATTTTCACGTAGCTCTTTTAAATTTGCCAAACTTATTTCTAACTCTTGCTTAGCGGTTGCCGCTTCATTAGTGGCAATTTTGCTGCTAAGGCGTAAATCTTTCAGCTCTTGCGTGGCTTCTTTACTGGTAATCACCGCTTGCTGAGTTTCTGCCTGCATCGAATAATAGCCGCGCTGATAGCCAAGTTTATGACCAAATGCGAGTCCAACTCCAGCGGTCACCAATACCGTCACTACGAATAATGCCAATACTAAGGTAGAAGCGCCTCGTTGCTTATTACTAATAAGCGAGTTGCTAATAATAGGGCTATTTATCAGCGCATGACTCTGTTGGTAATGAGAATAAGAGAGATGCGCATCGTGCCCCATATCATAGGAAACAGAGTCTTGGCACGATACTCGTGCAGGCTGTTGGCAAAGGCGTGGTGCACTCTTCAAACGCATTTAGACGATATCTCTTAACAGTAAAGGCAGGTTATTATAGCGGAATTTATAATCAATACCTAGCACCATAAATATGAGGGATTTGTTAATAGCTAGACATCTGTTAAGGAACGATAGGGGCAAAGTCTAAGCCCATCGATTCATCGAAACCAAACATCACATTCATATTTTGTACGGCCTGCCCAGCAGCACCTTTCACCAAATTGTCTTGCACGACAATCACCGTCAGCTCAGCACGCGCATTGTCTTGGTGAATACCAATACGCAAACGATTACTGGCTCGCACGCTGCGTGTATCAGGATAAAGCCCCTTTGGCATCACATCGACAAACGGCTCTGCCGCATAGCTTGTCTCAAATACTTGCTGCCAATCGATAGCAGTGCCTGCTTCGGTAAGCTCTAAATGAATAGAGCTCAGCATGCCGCGTATCATTGGTACCAGATGCGGTAAAAAACGGATACGATGGTCAAACTGGCTCTCTAACAATTGAGCAACGCCCTGCTCAATCTCTGGTAAATGCCGATGACCTTCAACGCTATAAGCTTTGAAATTATCGGTGGTTTCCGCATAGTTAAGCGCAAGCTTCGCTTGCCGACCCGCGCCCGAAACGCCAGATTTTGCATCGATAACGATACGTGACTCAACCAGCCTTTCGGCTTGCTGATTTTGCGCATCGATAATAGGTTTTAAGCCCAAAATAGCGGTGGTTGGATAGCAGCCAGGGTTACCGACAACTAACGCATTGGCCAATTTTTCTCGATTGATTTCAGGTAAGCCATAAACGGCGGTCTTTAACAATTCAGGACAGGCATGCGCTTGCTGATACCAATGCTCAAAATCTGCTAATGACTGCAAGCGAAAATCGGCGGCCAAATCAATGACCTTTACACCCGCTGCCGTTAATGCCTCTGCTTGCTTCATTGCCACGCCATGTGGGGTCGCAAAGAATACCACATCGCATTTTTGCAAGGTCGCTAGCGTCTCATCACCTAAATCGCTAAAAACTATATCGGAGATACCGCGTAAGCTTGGGAATATCTCATCAGCGCGGGTGCCAGCTTCGCTACGTGAGGTTAGCAAATCAATAGACACTTCAGGATGGGCAGATAATAAGCGAATCAGCTCAATACCTGTATAGCCTGTGCCGCCGACAATCGCTGCTGAAATCATAAGATATTCCTTTTTCTTTTAATGCGTAAATATTTAGATAGAGATAAGCTCTACATCAAAGTTAAACCTTGTTGCTTCTAAATATAAGCGCTATTACTAGCGCTTTTAAACGTTCATTTTTTAATAATTAACGATATTAAATTTTATAACTTAAATTTTATAATCATGTACCGCATCGATAAAGACTTTGGCATTATCAGGATTGACCCACTGGGTAATACCGTGACCTAAGTTTGCCACATAGCCGGTTTTTTCGCCACTGGCGTAAGCGCTATCGAGCATCGCGTTGACTTCAGCACGGATAGTTGCAGGCGAGCCGTACAAGGTTGCGGGGTCTAAATTACCCTGAATGGCTTTGCTACTTTGTAGTTTTTTATGTTGCTTGGTCAATTGGCGCTGACTTTCTGTCAATACTTGACGGGCGCGATCAATAGGCATTGTCCAGTCTAAACCTAGCGCATCGGCCTCACTATCCGCTTGCACATCGAGCCACAATCCACCGCCTTTGGTAAATAGTACGACTGGGATTTCTGGATGACGTACCTTTAGCTCAGCGACAATACGCTTATTATAGGCATGCGAGAAATTCACAAACTGACGATGACCAAGCGCCCCGCCCCAGCTATCAAATATCTGCAAAATTTGTGCGCCAGCAACCACTTGCGCATCCAAATAATCAATCACTGACGTTGCCAATTTATCTAATAATTGATGTAAAAACTCCGGATTGCTATATAAGAAACCCTTGGTATAGCGATAATCTTTTGAGCTGCCGCCTTCAATCATATAAGTCGCTAGCGTCCAAGGGCTACCCGAAAAGCCGAATAACGGCACTTGTCCGTTTAGTGCTTTACGAATGCTCGTCACCGCGCGCATGACATAATCAAGCGAGTCATTCATATCGAGTACCGGCAATCTGTCTAAATCCGCTTGCGTACGAATCGGATGCTTAAACTTCGGACCCTCGCCCGTTTCAAAATACAGTCCTAGCCCCATGGCATCAGGAATGGTCAAAATATCACTAAATAAAATTGCGGCGTCCAAGTCATAACGGCGCAGCGGCTGCAAAGTGACTTCGGTCGCACGCGCCGTATCTTTACATAGGCTCATAAAATCACCGGCTTCGGCACGGGTGGCTTTATATTCTGGTAAATAACGGCCGGCTTGGCGCATCATCCATACGGGCGTGGTATCTATGGGCTCAAAGCGGAGTGCTCGTAGCAATCTATCGTTTTTTAAAGGCGCAAAGTTCTGCTCAAGCGCATGGTTACTGTCTGAAGCACTCATGTACAACTCTCCAAAACAGCCCTATATTCAATAAAATAAATAACAGGGCAAGATAAAATAAGTGAAAGAAAAGATTAATAAACGCTTATAACGCATAGATAGCGGCATTTAATCCTAAAAAGCTTCATAATGATTTGATATTAGCTTCTTTATATTAAATACCATTTACTATTAAGCTTTGAGAACACCTACCGATTAAAGGGGTATAACTACACGGTTAACGCTAAATTGTCGCGATGTACCATGACCACACGCTCTTCCTTGTTACCAAGGATTCTATCAAACTGCTCTGTACGCTCGCGAGCCACGCGGCAAGCGTCACGCGATGAGAAGTTCACTTGACCAACAGCGATACGCTCGCCCGTGTCTTGATTGACAATCTCTACCACATCACCTTCATCAAAATCACCGCGAACCTCGACGACGCCAACTGGCAATAAGCTCTTGTGATGTTCGACAACCGCTTTTGCAGCCCCAGCGTCTACAATGAGCGTGCCTGACATGCGCAAATGCGCCGCTAGCCACTGTTTACGAGCAATGATTTTATCGGCATCATTAGTAGTCAATAACGTACCGACCGCTTCGCCAGAAACCACACGCGTAATCACATCGTCGATAGCGCCACTGACAATAACCGTTGGACAGCCGCCCATGGCAGCTAAGCGTCCAGCACGGATTTTAGTCAGCATACCACCGCGACCAAGTTTACCGCCATCGCCAGCGATATCAAATAAGTAATCGGCCATCGCGCGCTCTTGACGAATCATTTTGGCATTCGGATTGTTACGCGGATTATCAGTAAAAACGCCTTCTTGATCGGTCAAAATAATGTATAAATCGGCATTGACCATCGCCGCCGCCATCGCGCCTAAGGTGTCATTATCGCCGAATTTAATCTCATCAATGGTAATGGTATCGTTTTCATTGATTACGGGCAGCACACGCCATTCTAATAACTGCGTCAATGCTCCCGTGGTATTTAAATAGCGACTACGATTAGACAAATCATCATGAGTTAATAATAGCTGCGAGCTTTGAATACCATGCTGAATCAATGCTGACCACCAGGTTTCAATCAAGCCCATCTGTCCGATGGACGCACAAGCTTGTAGCGCCGCCAGTTTCCTTGGGCGCTCGTCCAGATTCATCCGCACCACGCCTTCAGCAACCGCACCTGACGACACTAGCAATACTTCCACACCTTGCTTATGCAGTTTGGCAATCTGCTTTGCCCATTCGTAAATGGCAGTTCGATCAAGCCCTCGTCCATTATTGGTTAATAGCGATGAGCCAATCTTGACAATAACGCGCCGAATATCAAAGTTGCGAGCTTGCTTAACAAACCTTGCTTCTTCTGTCGTGTTCTCTATGTCAACTGCCATATAAACTCCTGTTGCTAGGGTAAATGAATTACGTGAATAATATTAGAACTGTACGCACACCTATTTAAAAAACGAAACATTAACTTTTGCCAATTTAACCTTAGATATATTAAGGAACGTATACCACTTCGACGCCATCGTCGAAATCGTCATCGTCGTCTAAATTGGTACCTTCACGCGCTGCTTTACGAGCCGCACGATAGGCTTCACGCTGCGCTTCGGTATTCAAACGAACTTCTGCTTCTAAGCGCTCAAAACGCTCTTTTTGGGCTTCAGCAAAAATCGGATCTTCGAGTTCACGCTCACGCTCGCGCTCGATCTCATTCATCAAATGGTACTTAATCGCATCAACGCCTTCACCGGTCAAGGTTGCGGTACGAAATACCATACCTGTCCAACCAAGCTCAGCCACAATATGGGTACAAAGCTCGTTTAAGTCTTCTTCGGCAACCTGATCAATTTTATTTAGCACCAAAATCTGTGGCAAATTGGCCAATTCAGGTGAAAAACGCTCAAGCTCATTTAAAATCACGCGCGCGTTTTCTACTGGGTCGCTGCCATCGATCGGTTTTACATCAACCAAGTGTAACAGACGGCGTGTACGAGCGACATGCTTTAAAAAACGAATGCCAAGTCCTGCGCCTTCTGACGCGCCTTCGATTAAACCCGGAATATCTGCCATCACAAATGAGCGGTGACGACCGATATCAACCACGCCTAAGTTTGGCACTAAGGTGGTAAAGGGATAATCGGCAACCTTAGGTTTGGCGGCAGATACCTGACGGATAAAGGTTGATTTACCCGCGTTAGGTAAACCAATCAGACCAACGTCAGCGACTACTTTTAGCTCAAACTTCAGCACCTTTAATTCGCCTTCAAAACCTGAAGTGGCTTTGCGCGGTGCTTGGTTGGTCGAGCTTTTAAAATGGGTATTACCCAGACCGCCGTCGCCGCCTTTGGCAATCAGTAGCGTTTGACCAATTTCAATCAAATCGCCTAATACTTCGTCGGTTTCGGTATCAACCACGGTCGTACCAATTGGAACTGGCAAATAAATATCGTCAGAGCCTTTACCTGAACAGTTCTTACTATGACCGTTTTCACCGCGCATGGCGTCATAACGACGGGTATAACGGTAGTCAACTAAGGTGTTGGTATTGTCATCGGCAATGACATAGACATCGCCGCCCTTACCGCCATCACCACCGTCAGGGCCACCACGTGGGACATACTTTTCTCGGCGAAAACTGGCGATTCCGTTACCACCGTCACCTGCTTTTACCGTTACGACGGCTTCATCAATAAATCGCATCTTTCGTTCCTTTATTTACCATCTCGTTTATCAACTTACAGTCAGCGACTGTATTTTAGATGGTAGCTATATGTTTGGTAGTTATGAATAACTTAAAAAAATATAAAATCTTCTTTAAAACGGCATTTACTAAAATGTCATACCACGCTTAGCATTTAGCATGACAACAACACCCGATAACCATTCGGACTATCGGGTGTTTGAATACTGCCGTTAATAATTTACACCGATTTATCTAGGATAAAACTTACTTTCGTCCCGCTATTTTGCCTTAGCATTTTATCTAAATACAAACGGCTAAGATAGCAGCTGTGCAAATTTTTACGCTGGAATTTGCGCATAGCTGATGCCAGCCATTTGCGTGGCCAAACGTAACACCTGCGTGCTATAGCCAACTTCGTTATCGTACCAAATATAAACTATAGCATGATTGTCTGTCAAAATCGTCGCTTGCGCATCGACGATACCGACATGCGTATCACCAACAAAATCAGTTGATACCGCTTCGGTAGAATCTGTATAAGCAATCTGAGTTTGCCACTGACTGCTATTAGACACTTTACGCATGAACTCATTTAACGCCTCGGCACTGGCTGGCGCCGTTTTAAGGTTTAAGTTCAAAATCGCTAAGCTGACGTTTGGCGTTGGTACACGAATCGCATTACCCGTCAATTTACCGCTAAGCTCTGGTAGGGCTTTACCGACCGCTTTTGCCGCGCCAGTACTGGTGATAACCATATTCAATACCGCGCTGCGGCCACGGCGATCAGCTTTATGATAATTATCAATTAAGTTTTGATCGTTGGTGAACGAGTGAATAGTTTCTACGTGACCGTTTTCGATACCGTATTCATCATTTAAGACTTTGAGCGTTGGGGTAATCGCGTTGGTGGTACAGCTCGCTGCACTGACGATAGTGTCATCGCCGACCGTATCGTTATTGACGCCATAAACGACGTTTTTAATATCACCACCAGCTGGTGCTGTTAATAATACTTTTTTCACACCAGTCGATTGTAAATGCTTGCCAAGACCGTCTTCATCTTTCCAAATACCAGTATTATCGATGACCAATGCATCGTTGATACCATAAGCCGTATAGTCAATCTCGCTTGGGTCTTTGGCATAAATAACTTGTACAAAGCGGCCATTGATGATCAAACCATTGTTTTCATCATCGACAACGACGCCACCAGCGAAGCTACCATGGATTGAATCGCGCTCAAGCAATGAAGCGCGCTTAGCCAGATCGCCCGCTGCTGCTGGACGCACCACAATGGCTTTTAGCTGTAAGCCTTTAGCGCTTGACGCTTGTGACAATAAAAGACGCGTTAAGATACGACCAATACGGCCAAAACCATATAGCACCACGTCCGTTGCGCCATTGCTAGCTGCATTGTCATTGTTAATAGACTCTAATACCGCTTGTAAATCACTGTCATTAGCAATCAATTGACCAACATCGATACGCGCCGCTTGGATGTCTTTATTCTCTGCAAGCGTTTTAACCATCGTTAAAGTATCCGCGACAGCGATAGGTTTAGCACCTTTATCACGTAGCGCGACTTTTTGATGCAATGCCAGTATTTGACCCACAGAGGTTGTATCTAGCGTATCACCAAACAATGTCACTTGCACATCTTGCTCATTATAAAGCTTATTTAATAAGCCCATAAGCTCGATGGCTTGTTGCTCTTGTTGGTTATAATTGCTCAAATGGTCTTGATGTAATTGGCGTAAGGTATCAGCGTTGCTCACGAGAAACATCCTTATGGTCAGTAATTAGGTAGCAGAAAAGTAGGAAGAAATATAAATAGATAGGTCATCATTGTTTAAATAACGATATTAAAACGGTCATGCTCGACTTTGGCGGTAGTGATTGGCAATAGTAACTATCACTAACTAGCGTCACAGTCTTTATCGTCACCGTCTTTAGATAAGGTAGATTTTAGCCTAAAACGCCCTATTTTGCTAGTGATAACCGAATTTGACGTACTTATCGCGTTTTTTAGCGCTTTATAAGTTACTGCATAAAACTAAAGGCAGCTTGCATTGCTGCTCTATTGTCAATTATCGATAAATCAAACAAAAATATGATAATTATAAAATACTTATATGGTTATGCCATGTATGGTTATGAAAAACTTAAGGAACCAACTTTACCGTCTGATTGGTCTGCGGGGTAAGTTTAAATTCTTTTAAATCGTAGCCCTGCTTTTGGGCAATTTGGCGATATTTTGCATAGGTCTCTTGGCTAACATTCGGCGAACGAGCCAGTAACCATAAATATTCTTTATCTGGCGTGCCAACCAATGCCGTTTTGTAATCTGCGTCACGCGCCAGTACCCAATAATCGGCGCGGCCAACAGGCACCCAGCGAATCCATGACGGCAAAAAAGTAACCTTTAATTTACTACCCGAAGCATCAGCGGGTTTAGCTAGACCTTCTGCGGTAATGGCTGAACCATCTTGCGCTTTGCATTGATTAATCACCTTAATGCCTGAACCGTCAGTTTTTTCAACATACGTCGCAGTCACATCACTGGCACAGTTGCGCTGAAAATACATCGGCAAGCGCCCTATCTCGTACCAAGTACCAGCGTATTTTTTGAGATCAACGCTATCAACTGTAGTTGGAACGCTAGCAGATTTATGGATAATTGCATTTGGCTTAATGGATAAGGTTTCTGTGCTGGTTTTATCCGTCGTTACATTAGCGGTCACAGTAGCTTTAGCCGCGGTATTGACGGGCGGCGTCGCTGCATAGGCTGAGAACGCAGCCAATGGGATAATAATTGCTAGAGCAATACCTGTATGCTTGATAAGTCCATTCATAAATATACGCTCTGGTATTGTTGGTAAACCCATATCTTCATTGCCGTCATCTGCATCGACAGCTTCAGCAGTAATAGACTTATTGGATTTAGTATTGCCATTTAAGCTTTTCGCTGAGATGTCTACAGCAGCATCAATATTGATATCGGTAGTATTGATATCAGTAGTTTTTTGCACTTTCTTATAAGCAGGCGCTTTTTTGTATCCACCGCCATCTTGAAAACTGCGGCTTTGCAAATCTTGAGTGCTTTTAAAACTTGTATTATAGTTATTTTGATCGTGATCGCTGCTATCAATCAATACAGACTTTGCGGCTTTAGGCGCGTTTTGTCCAATCTTTTTATAGACGAATTCATTATCTGTTGCTGGTGCCTTTAGGGCGACATCGTCTACTGGCATATCGTTCGCGCTATCATTGTGATAGTTAGCGTCATTGCTGGCATCACTCGATTGTGACGTATTATCTGTCTTGCGATAACCTTTTTTTAAATAGTTTTTATCAAGATAATGCTGACTTGATTTAGTCTGCTGTGATTGAGAACCAGCTGCCTGCGAATCAGGCCATGCTGACTTAGGTAACTTATTGGTTTTCATAGGAGTACCATTTATTAATAGTGTTAGTTAAAATTTTTCATTTATCAAATTTTATAGCGATTAACTCAGTATAAATAATGCTCAACAATCACTTCAAATACAAAAGACAGATGAGTGAAAATTAAATACTGGATTACTTATGTTTACTATACCTTTCAGTGGCGCTGTGATGAATAAAATCACGATAGATAAGAAGTGGTTGGATAGCAATTGGTTAAATAGCAAGTGATTGGATAAAAAGTTGCTAGATGAATCGCCCTTAACAAACTGATTTTGCGCCCTTTAGTAATTTGCAGGTTTATAGTAATGGCAAAGGGCTAAGCAAAACAGTGTAGCAATGTAGGAAAACGCAACGGTTTGTAAGTAATTCTGTATTTATGCCATACAAGCAATACATGGTTACCTTGTGTAAAAATAGATTTAAAATCAGTGGTTTGCCCCCATTAAACCTCACTCTTATATGGCCTTACATTTGCTTTCAGTTTTTGATTTACCTTTCATATTTTGGTTAATTATTGGCTGCGAATATACGCAAAAATAATATAAATACCATGTTAAAAATTACCGCAAAAATCGTCGGATACCAGCAACAGCAATGCCGCCATACTGCTCTGCTTGAGCCCTCATTGCTGGCGATAAACCACCTAAGCCAATCACTGGTATATCGGCTAATTCTGCTAATATCGACCACGCTTGCCAGCCAAGTGGCTCGACATCAGGATGGGTTTGGGTTGCTAAAACTGGTGATATAAAAATACCGATAACGGGTGGTAATTGTTGCTCTAAACGTCTATGCGCCAACTTATTAGCGGCAGCGACACTTTCGGCGTCGTGGCAGCTAATGATTAATGGATAGTTTAATAAATGGTTTGTAGATAGAACGTCGTACGGTATATGGTTATTCTGATAAACAGCGTTATCAATATCGCTTAAGCCGCGTATAAGTTGTGTTTGGGTTAACTGCTTTGCGACGATTTGGTGGTTTATAGCTTGCTTATGTGCTTGGTCGCTTTCAAATTCAGCTGGTACAATCGCCTGTATATCTGCACGCAAGCGTAATAGCTGCGCTATATTATTATCTGCATCCATGGCTTTTGGACGGACATAAACCCAAGCATCATGCGCCAAATGCGCTGCATGAAATTGTAGCCAAGCTGCTGCTGGATCAGCCGCGTCGTTAAAGTGTGCCAATGGATAAGTAATTGCTATCTGTTGTGGTAAGCGCAACCATGCAAGAACGGTTTTATTAGCGGCTGGCAGTTGATAATCTCCTGCCATTAACTTCGATTTATCTACCCAAGTTAATGCTTGACCCTCCAATCCCTGCTGGCAATGTTTATGCTGTTCATACTGCTGCGCACTTAGTGCTACCTTGTAAACCTGCAAACATACCTGCTTATCGCCATAATCATGATGCAGCCGACCGAGTTTCACTGCAGTATTATTTGCGATATCAATACCTATTTCTTCAGCGACTTCGCGTATCAGCGCTTGTTGAATGGTTTCATTAGTATCTATCTTGCCGCCTACAAACTCATAACGATTACCTTGATGCTGCGATGCATTTCTAAAACCGAGCAAATACTGATGCTGATAATAAATGACCGCCACCGCAACATTGACGATTTTTAGCGGTTTATGGGCACTTGCCTCATTTTTAGCGAACAAATTTTCGCTTGAATCCTCTACATGACTGCGCATTCTATTGCCCTTTATAATGGTACGATTGTTTTGACTTATAGCGTTTGTAAATGCTGCTTTATATAAGTTTACATAATAACTGTGATTTATTTTATCAAATAGCTTGCAAAAGCTTTCAATGTAAATGATAATTATTATCGTTAATAACTTACTTTACCCCACTGCCTTATCTTTAATTATTTTATCAAAAGGAATTTACTATGAGCATGGTCATCTCTCGTTATTTAAACTGCCGCGAAAACCGCTTGCCTACGCTGCAATCACAGCACCTATTTGCGCTAACCAAAGAAGTGCGTATCGAGCACGAAGGCGAAGAATATCGCTTACGCTTAACGCGCAATAACCGCTTAATTTTGACCAAATAAATCAACTGCTCACCGCATAAAAAAACGCCTTTTGATAAAGGCGTTTTTTATTGCATTAAATGAACCACTAACAAGCGACTTAAAAATCGACAGTATAGTAAAGCTATTAAAAGCTTAAGTGCTTAGAACTGCCAACTATAAACCACATCGACCGCGTTTTCCGCCGCTGAAGTTGCTTCGACATAAATGCGGCGCGTTAGCTGATAACGGATAGATAGGCTATTTTGTGCATTAAACACCCCGACTCCGTAGCGAATATACAAATCAGGGGTCACATAACCAGTAACGTTGACGTTGGTGTCATCACTACTGCCTGATGCATCAACGGTTAGGCTTTGGAAGCCAAACGCTTGACCTATCTGATTGGTCAGATTGCGCGTGCCACTCAGCCCAAAGCTTAGTCCCGCCGCCGCAAGGTTATTAGTCACCTGCGATTTAAAGCCTTGCTCACTGATTTGCGTCGCGCTCTTATTATTAATACGGCCCGTTATCAAGGCATTCATCGCTTGCTGCTGGGTTAAGCCAGCATTGTTAAAGACGATAATATTTGGATTTTCTGTATTGCCTTTAACGCGTACGCCGACGGTCTTACCGCTGATGGTTTTAACCGCCTCAATGCTCAGATTTGGTTTCATCACGTCGCCATTAAAACGCACCTGACCGTAATTCAGCTCTAAGCTCTGACCAAAAATATTGACATTGGTACGGCGAGAAACCTGCACGACGCCTTTGGCGCGCATAACGCCTGTGCCATTTTGGGTGACATTAATCGCCCCTGCTAACGGAATCACTGCACCAAAACCGCGGAAATTGATGTCATCGCCCAAGTCAATACCGATGTCGGCATTGATTGACCAAGGTTTTGAAATCGCTAAAACCTCATCAATATTACCAATCAAACGGCGATCAAGCACTACCGCATCTTCGGTTTGGGTAATGATATCTTCACTGGCTTCTGGTGGACGAATGGTCGCTGACGGCACACTGACCGCGCCAGTAATATTGACATAACGGTCACCCGGACGCACGATAATGTCGATATCAGGGTTAATCTCAGCCAACAATAATGGCGGCTGAGTCAATACCAAACGCTCGCCAATGATGCTGAGCTTAGCTTGCAGTTTTTGTTGCCAATTTACCGTACCAGTCAGCTTGCCCGTACCGGTACCACTATTAAAAGTGCCGTCGATATTCGCCTGCGTACCACGAATTTTGGCATCGACATTGACTTTTCTTAAGTTGATAGGTAAATCTAGCATCGCAATACGGCCATCTGCCAATTTCACATCGCCATAAAACTGCGGTTTATCGAGCGTCCCACCCAAACCACCTGCCATAGTAATATTGCCTTCGAGCACGCGCATACCGGGGAAGAAAGGCTTAAATACTGCTAAATTCAACTCATTGAGCACCAGCGCACCCGAGATAGGTTTCGGTGTTTTATAAGGGTCAACGATGACCTCAGCATAGCCACGCGCACCGCGACCAGTATTGATATCCGTGCGCAGTTTGATGCCTTCAGGGACCGACAAAGCAATGACCGACACACGCTTATAAGGCAAGGTAACCGGCTGACTATCGCCATCTTGCATTAAGCCGATTTTGCCGTTGTCAGAATACAGCGTGGTATTGATCGTCGGCGGACGACCACGTTGCCAACCGACGATGGCTTTACCATTAATTTTCGCTTGCCAATCGATATCTTTGGGTAAAAAGACCGAGAATAGTGAAGTATCCAAGTTTTGTACCGCTAAATTGACTTGACCTGCCGCTGGTGAAGCAATGAGATTCTCACGCAAACACAGCTTGCCCGTTTGGTCGGTCGCCTGCCAACAGTGGGCGGCAAGCTGCACTTTTAAGTCGGTAGAGTTATTGCCCTGCTTTTTGGGTAAATTGACAATCAACTGCGCAGGTTGTAGTTGGTTTAACGTCGCATATTTTGATTTGATACGTCCTTTACCAATCACCCCTGACCAACTGAGCTTATCGCGATTAAAACCACCCTTGAGCCGAGCGGCGATAGCAAGTTCATCATTTGCCACTTCAAGATTGACCACATGCGCCTGCTCAGTGCCATTAAAAGTCGCATTGACCTTTTTAAAGCTCTGACCTGCCGCATCCAAACCTTCGGCGCTAATAATAAGCTGGCTTGGGCTATTGGCCAAATTGACGAGCTTACCGCGGATACGTCCTTGACGCAAAATAAAGCCCGGTAGCGCTAGTCGCTCACCAACCAAGTCAATATAAATCGTGGGCAGCGCCTGTCCTGCCGGCTGCGACAAGGTTGCGCCGCCCGTCACTTTACCAGCAAGCTTATCTGATAGCTGGTCAAGACTGGTGATATTAATCTTAGCTTGTAGCTGCTTTGCGTTACCATTGGCAGTAAGATAATTATCGCCCCAACGTAGCACCAAATTATTGGCATTTAAGCTATCGATTAGCGCATTAACTTGCTGATACTGTGCCTGTGCATCCTGTGCTTGTAAGCGTTTAAAATAACTGCCCAAGTCTTTTGGTAGGCGCAGCTTCGCCACCAGACTACCTTTGGCACTGAGCGGCTGGCCTTTTAGCACGCCACTTAGGTTAACTTGTTTGATATTAACGATTTGCTGATTGTCACCCCAGCGCCCATCGGTATCAATAGTGCCAGTGATGGTACTTGGGATATCTTTAAAGAAATAACCCAAGTTAAAGCGATTCATCACCGCCTTAACATTCCAAGCGATACCTTTACGCACATCGACCGTACCATTAGCATCGATACTACCTGCGGCGCCGACATGGCGGAAACGCTTGATACGAATCAGCTGTGCGTCACCACTGGCGTCAATGCTAAGTTTACCGGCTGGCAGTTGCTCAGCATCTAATACACCATCAAATTTCACCGCAAAGTTTTTCAGCTTACCCTTTGCGTTAGAATTAGTATTGGCTTGGTTCTTTGGCGGCGTTTGCCACACGCCGCTGGTTTTTAAATCACCAGTGATAATGGCGGCATTATTGGGTAAAAAATAGCCAAGGTTAAATTTGTCAAAGCGGCCATCGACCGTCCAGCCAATGTTTTGACGTAAGTCAATGACACCGTTCGCTTTTACTGCGCCGGCTTCACCGTTATAGTTGAGTTTACGAATACGAATCAGCTTTGGCGTACCAGCAGCATCAATCGATAAGCTGCCCTTTGGTACGTCAGCGGAATCAATATGACCATCAAAACGAGCATCAAAAACAGACAGCTCGCCGCCGATAATATCAACGCTAGCATCACCGCTGCCCGTGATACCAATAGCGCGGCTATCTTGACTGGCATCAAGGTTTGCTTTTAAATCGGTATTAGTAAAACTAATAATATGGCGCTGACCTTTGACACGGTTTTTACTGATATTGAGCATACGCCCGCGCGCATTGATATGCCCTGTTAAGCGCTCAAGCGGTAAGTCACTACGATATTTTTTGGGTAATAAGCCATTGGTACGCGCATCAATTTGCCACGTTAGCGGGTGTTTTTTACTGGCCAGTTGAATCTGCCCTGTACCAGATAGGTCGCCTACTATACCTTTGTAATTAAGACGGTTGATATTAATCACGTCGCCGGCTTTACGCACGCGCACATCATAGTTGCCTTTAGGGGCGGCATTTAACTCATTAATCACCGCTTTGCCATCGACCGATAAATTCGAGCCGCGGATAATAACATTGGCTTGTCCGCTTGGACTGTCGACATTACCGATATTTGGCAGATTGCGGCGTACCAGATTTTGCCACTTGGCATCGATATACCAAGGCGTGACTTGCTTAGAATTGGCGCTGCGACCACGAGCAGGCGTTTTGCCACGCACGATATTGGCATTGAGATGCTCACCATCGCGCTGACGCAAATCTGCATCCATCTCTAGATTGCCATTTTTATTTTTATGCTGATAACGTACCGATAAACGACCATTGAGCTTTTGCGGCGCATAGGGTTTAAAGTCGGCATATTCAGCTGGAATCGCCTGTCGAATATCAAAATTACTGCCTGTGGCGCGGACTACCGCATCAAAACTCTCTTTCCAGTCCAAAATACCTTGCAATGTCAAATTGCCTGCTGGTACTTGCGCATCCAAACGATCAACGCGCAGCTGACTGTTGGCGATAATACCGCGACCTTGATAGTGACCCGATGGGATATCTTTAGCGGTCAGCTCGGTATTGATACGCAGACGTATCTCCGAGATGACGCCCGACGCGGTCGCCATGCCGCTTTTTAGGTGGATATTTTGGCTATCGGCATAAGGAATTAAAATATCGTCCCATTTAAGTTTCGCTTGAAACGGCGAACCTTCATCTAGGCCCTGCACCACGAAATCACCGCTGACATCGCTGTCGTTATAACGGCTACGGACTTTACCAACGGTACGTTTTAGCGTACCGGTTGCGGTGATATTTAAAGGGTCGATATAGGCTTTTTCTAACGCACTTACCTCGACAATTCCGCTCAAATCTAAAGGATAGTCGCCTTGTAAATCTGCCTGACCTTTTAAAGCGCTGACTTTTACAATATCCGCATACTGCAATTTGCCGCGCCCGACGTTCACCACGCTACCAACCCAAGTCAAATCTCGCGCTTCGATATCATGCACAACGATAGGGTCTTTGGTGACTTGTTTATAAATAATGGTTTTTATTTTTGCTTGATCAAAGCGCAAATTGACTGGCAAGCTAAGCGTTCGATAATCAAACGGCTCGCCCGTAGGTGGCTTATTATTGATAATCTCAATGGTTTGAATGTCGGCATCGCGTAGATGCACTTCTTTGGCAAATACCGCGCGCCAGCCTATTTTGACATAAGCTTTATCGACCAATATCTCAAGGTCTTCGGTAGCGTTGATATCGATATCGCTGACCCAAATACCATCGCGCAGATTACCCCGACCGTATTTAAACTTAACCCCCGTCTCGGCACTGATTTTTTCTAAAATGAACTTTGTGCCTGACTCAGTACCGACCGCATATAAAAATATGGCGAACATAATCGCCAGTACAATCAAAATAAGAACCGTTAATTTGAGCAAAAAAGACAGGGGAAACCAACGTCTAACAGCGCGGGCATCGCGCTGTGCTGGATCTTCATCCGAGGGCTTATTTGGCGGGGTATTTTTGGTCAACATGACACTCAGCTATGTTAAAGAAGGATTACCAGCAAGCGCTAGAATGAAAAATAAGGCGGTTTTTGGGTTTTTATCAAGACTGCTATAAGCACTCGTGTTAGGCGTACTTATAGCAGCCATTTATAAAGGCGACCCGATAAACAGATGCAGTCTAACAGGGATGCTATCTTCCGTCACGCCAGCAGCAACATCGACACGTACCACACCAACCGGCGACGCCCAGCGGATACCGACGCCGACGCCAACTTTGGTGTCAGTTTCAAAATCTTTGTCATAGGCATTACCGACATCGGTAAAGACTGCGCCGCGGAAACCTGGTTTAAACTCATAGTTATATTCCGCGCTGCCGACTGCCAGGATTTGTCCGCCGGTAAGATAGCCTTTCTCAATCGGTGATAGGCTTTCGTAATCATAACCGCGAATACTTTGATCGCCGCCAGCAAAGAAGCGCAGTTTATAAGGCACTTCGTAAAAATCATCTGCCCAGATATAACCGGTATTTAAACTGCCCAGCACTTGGTGTTTATCGTCAGCCCCGAAGCTATAAAGACCGCTCACACCCGCGCGTAAAATTGCCATATCGGTATCACTTAGCAGACTTTCTGAACCTGCTTCAAGCGCATAATACTGACGGAACCCGCGGGTAGGATTGGCAGCATTATCGACGTCTGTTTTGCTCATGCCATAACCAAATAATAGGGCGTGCTGCGTCGGTTTCGAGGAAGTAAAACGTACTGGCAGATTGTCTAATTCTTCCTCATCGACGCCAGTTTCTAACTCATCTAAACGGTAGCGCAGAGAGTAGCTACGATCCCAGCCGTTTTCACGGCGGATATTACGCGCCAATGCTGCTTTTAAGGTTCGGGTAGATAAGTCAAAATTACCTTCGCCTTGATCGATAACCTCTTCTTCGTAGGTCAAACGGGCATCCAACTTATCGTTTAGCGGATGCTTCCATGGTCGACTGCCATACACGGCGACATTTTTGGTAATGCGCGAAACTTCGGTTTCCGCCCCTGCTTGATAGCCTTTACGATTGATCAAATTATAATCTATCTTGGCAGTGGCGCGCACCCCAGTATCAGTACCATAACCGAGACCGACTTGGGCATCACGTGGTTTGTTTGCCGAAACAAAGACGTACAGCGGTACTTTTTTGTTTTCTAACACGTCCTGCGGGGTTTTGCGTCCAGCAAGCGTTGGCGGGACGAAGTTTTCATCGGCAAGGATATTTTCTTCATCAGGGAAGATTTTTTGTGCGACATTACTGATAGAGTCGCTGATTTTACCCAAAATACTAGTGGCTTTTTGGTCTTTTTCATCCAAGACGCGATCATCCGGCAAACGGCTTAAACGTTCAGCTTTTTGTCTAATGGCTTGCAGTTTACTCAAGGTTTCTTCATCGGCTTCAAACTCGATGGCAGCGATATCGGCTGGATTGACCGTCTCACCGCTGATAGCGTAACGCTCAGCGTCATTTTCGGCTTTGACTGCCTCATCTTGCTCGATATTATTGCTATCGAAGTCGCCATCGGTAGTCTCAGTACTACTGCTATTAGGCGTATTATCAAAGGCTAAAGTACTGCTTTCTGTACGCTCGTCTGGCGGCAAAATCGTCTCGACGTTGACAGTATTAAAATAGCGGGTCGCCGATAAATCGTTACTAAACTTGGTCACGGCCGGACGATAAAATGGCTCGCCTTCTTCAAAGCCGACCAGCTGCTTTAATAACGACAATTCAACCGGTAGCTTTTCAGGATCGCGGGTTAGCGTACCCGACTCTTGATCATAAGTAAAAAACACCACTTCATCAAACTTGTAACGATCACCCGTATTGTAAACCAGCGACACATCGGCGGTATTGTCAGGCAAGATAATATCGACCGATTTGTTGAGCCAATATTGATCAAAATAACCGTAGGTATCACTGAGGGTCTCAAGCGCCGCCTTACTGTCTTTATAAACGCGGTGATTAAAAATATCGCCCTCTTGTGGCGGTAGGTCTTTTTCTAACTTGGCAAATTCTTCTTGCTCGCTGCCCTCGCCGCGAATGTCAACAATGCGGCTATCAACGCGTACCGGCTCACCCAACTTTTCAATAATGACATCAATGGTATCGGTAGTTGGCTGACGCAAACGTAGGGTTACATCATAGTAGCCAACGGCTTTGGCAGCATCTAAGGCGCTCTGGCGTAGACGCGGCAGCGCAGCAGTGAAATCAACCACAGACTGCACGGTAGTGTCATCAATAGCGGCTTTGATATTCTTAAAGGGCTGAATATCATCGTCAGCTTTGGTTAATGTTGGCCTCGTGTTTCTCGTGCTGTTTTGAGCGTTGTTTTTGCTATTATCGTTTAAATTATCTGCTGCGGCTTGTTGCAAATAAATCGTCGTCTCAACATGCGGTAGGGTGACGACGCCACCTTTAAAAAAGCGATTATAAAGGCGCTTAACAATATTGCCTTTTTTATTACGTGCTATCGGTTTGGGTTTTGCCGCTTGTTCGATACTTTCTTTTACCGCATTGACATCGTTTTCATAGTTAGGCAAATAATCATCAGGATTGATGCTGTCCGACTGGGCATTTGCTATACCATTATCTATGTCCACACTGGTTGTGCTATCGCCAGTGCCACTAGCAACCGAGTCGCTGACGTCCATAGGACGTGACATCACGTTATCTGTCTCTGCCTGCTTAGCAGCGGCCTCATTTCTGCCTAAGGTTTCAAGATTGCTCGGTGCTGGTAAATTGGTAGCCTCTAAACTCACATCGAGCCCAATTGGCGGCGTGCTATCGTCTAACCTTGCAACAGGCGCATCAAATGCGCCATCTAAAGCTTGAAAGTCATTGTCGTCATAACGCATGCCATCGATATTATTAACGGCATTACTTTGAGTGATATTGCCGATATCTTGAGCGTTTTGCTTATCCATCGCCGCCAGCTCGCGATCAATCTCGTCAGGCGTCATCATCTGATAGCCTTGTTGCTGCACGCTATTAACTTGCTGCTCTAAGTTTTCATTGCTGTCAAATGCTTGGTTGTTGCCTAGACTATCTATGCCATTACCGATAGCACTAGCAAAGTCATTAATACTATCGATATCATTATTTGATAACTGGGACTTATCCGTGGTATTTGCTTGCGTGGTGGCGTTTTTGTTAGGATTTTTAATACCTAAGTTCTGCTCGCTATAATCATCCAATACCGATTGATCGATAATACCTTCTTCAACGGCTTTTTTTAGACGTAAGGCGTCCAAAGCAATATCAAGCTGGCTGTCTTCATAAGCATCTTTAGAAAGTGCTCGTTTAGACGAGGACTGAGCCGAAGAATTGGAAGGCGGTTTTGGCGTTGGTAGCTGCGATTGTCGTTGCGGCTGTGCAGTGGTCGCATCATTGCCACTATTTTTGATAAGTTGGCTGCTGCTTGCATTATTGGCCGTATTATTATTTGAATCAGTGGCGGCAAAAGCACTAGGCGCGATAGCAACACTGACCCCAAAACCAACCAAACTGGTGGTCAATGCCCGAAATAGTGCCGTACGCGTAAAATAAACACGAGGGTTATCCATAGGATTTATATGAGTAGGATGAGCAAATTTAGCCGAACACAGCGGCGCATTTGACGCAGCAGCATGCGGTATCCCCGATGAGTGGCGCGCTAGAGTTGAAGGCTGGTGTTTCATATTGATTTCCTATCACCTCACGCGGCACAAGTGACGGTCGATGGCAATCGCCTCGTCTTACCGGTGAATAAACGTAGAACAGTTCGCTGACATTAAAGGTTTGGACGGCTAAAATTTACAAATCATAACTTAGTTAATTCTCAAATCATAGCACTGTGCGCATGTATTTTTACCAAAGCCTTGCTATTATACGGCGTAACATAGATAAAACCTATGCTATATTTCGATAAGTTTTTGATAGTATTGATAATTGTTTATCTGCCAATCACTGCGTAAAAGTTTGTTTTCTCCTTTATTAGCCGCGCCCCACCTGTAGGAATTTTCATGGCCAATCAGTTTCAACTCTTTAAGCATCGCCGGTTTAATGCCATGTTTTTTACCCAATTTTTGGGTGCTTTTAATGACAATATTTTTAAGCAAGCGCTGATACTGGTGCTAACCTATACTGCTGCCAGCCAATTGGGTATGGAAGTCAGTATTTTAAATAACTTGGCGGCGATGTTGTTTATTTTGCCGTACTTTTTATTTTCGGCATTGGCAGGGCAAATTGCTGATAAGTTTGAAAAATCAAAACTGACGCGCTTAATCAAATTGCTTGAGATAGGCATTATGATTATCGCTGCTGTTGGCTTTGTCTTTGAATGGTACGCGCTGTTATTTGTGGCGCTGTTTTTGATGGGGACGCAGTCGACGTTTTTTGGGCCGATTAAGTATGCGTACTTGCCGCAAGCGATGAGGAAAAATGAGCTGGTCGGTGCCAATGGTCTGTTTCAAATGGGCACCTCGCTTGCCATTTTGCTTGGTATGATTATCGCTGGGGTATTGACCCAAATTACCCAGCCGCTATTTTGGATAAGTGTGACGGTGCTTTTTGTTGCGGCGATAGGCTATTTTGCCGCCCGTTTTATTCCCACCATGTCAGCGATGCAGCCTGACTTGAAGATTAATTGGAATATCTTTACCACCAGTATGGCGACGGTGCGTTATTTATACTCGTTGCCTTTTTTATTCTTTGTCATTCTTGGTAATAGCTGGTTTTGGTTTTATGGCGCGACGTTTTTGACCCAAACGCCAGAATTTAGCAAAGTCATTTTGCATGGCGATGAGTCCGTGGTTATTTTTCTATTGACGCTATTTTCAGTTGGGGTGTCGATTGGCTCGCTACTGTGCAAATCCTTGACCAAAAACCAAGTCAGTCTGCGCTTACTGCCTTTTGGTATTGCAGGTTTGAGCATTTTTGCTATTGATTTATATTTTTCTTTGTCAGGGCTCAAACTCAATGTCAGCTCGGCTACCCTATTTGGTATCAGTGATTTATGGGATATGAGCGGTAGCTGGCGCGTGTTTGCCGACTTGTTCTTTTTGGGCTTTAGCGGCGGTTTATATATCGTGCCTTTATACGCCTCTATGCAGGCTTATGCGCCAAAAAGCCATCGCGCGCGTATCGTCGGTGCCAATAATATCTTTAATGCCATTTTTATGGTGTGTTCGGCGATTTTCTCGATTGTGGTATTAAATGCGCTGGGTCTAAATTTGCCGCAACTGTTTTTAGTCACCGGTATATTAAATATTATTTTTGGTATATTTTTATATCTTAAGCTTAATAAACATGTCAAACAGGCCGTTATCCAAACCCATGATGACGAGCAGAATCGATACGACTAGCGCCAAACGCAATATGAATCAGCAAGCCAATAATTTCGCTGCCGAGATTGTCTATTGTTTGTTATAGTGGTTCGATAAGTGTTGTCTGATAGGTTTAGTGGCCTATTAAATAGCTTAAACCTATTCATCATAAGTTCTATTTATAATTCATACAGCCATCAGGAGTGAATCATGGCGCAGCGTTCCTTATCAAAAATTGACCAGCTATTACTTGGCGTAGATAAAGCATTGCGAGCGGTTGTACCGCATTCAAATCCTAGCACTCGCCCGCTGCCTGTTAGCAGTGATGAGATTCCTGAGCTAAGTATCAACGAAGCCCGTCATGTCGCAGGCTTGATGCGTATCAATCATACGGGCGAAGTCTGCGCCCAAGGGCTGTATCACGGGCAAGCGTTTGCCGCAAAAAACGATGACGTCAAGCAAGCCATGCAACAGTCGGCTGAAGAAGAAGTCGATCACTTGGTGTGGTGCGAGGTACGATTAGATGAGCTTGGTAGCCATCCTAGTATTTTTACGCCTTTATGGTACAGCATGTCATTTGGGCTTGGCGCGGTAGCAGGGGCGATTTCTAACGAGTTTAGCTTGGGCTTTGTCGCCGAAACCGAAGCGCAAGTTAGTGAGCATTTGCAAGACCATATCGGTCAATTGCCACCGCAAGATCAACGCTCAAGAGAAATACTGGCGCAAATGGATATTGAAGAATTACATCACCGCGAGTTGGCGCTGGCAAATGGCGGCGCGGCATTGTCGCCACTGGTGCGCCACACGATGCGCTGGATGGCCAATCGCATGAAAGCCACTGCTTATCATTTATAAGCGTTTATCATCTATAATACGCAGGCGCTACTAATCTGCATCCTTTTTTAGTGGCTACAGACGGCATTATTCTGTGCTTTTAACAATCCTACTACTGTTAGCAGTCAGATTAATTTGCTAGGGTATGAAAAATTTGTACGATTTTACGGAATGCCAAAACCTAACGATCAATCAATGGATGAAGAGATAACAAGTCAGTAACTACAATAACTGGTCAACGACAACGATTAAAAGGTAATTATTTTTATGAAAGCCATCAGCCAAACGCCTATTTCTAATAAAGCATCGCACTCTAGTAAAGCGCCCCACTCTAGTAAAGCGCCTAGGCTTGCGACCCTAACAGCACTCGCTGCCGCTTGTGCCATGCTGCTATCAGCGCCGGCAAATGCAGCTGAAGAAGCGAATACCGCCGCAGCGCCCGCTACGAGCAGCACAGCAGTACCTAGCGCTATCGATTCTAGTAAACGTATCATTCGCCTAGCCAAGCCAAATGCAACGATTAGCACGGCGCCAACTGATGCTCAAGCCAATGTTGGAGTTAAGACTGGCGCTCAAAACAATGTTGAGCAGAATGCCGTCCAACCAACTAACATAGCGCAATCAGCTAATAATCAAGCCCCTAATACGCAACAAGGCAATACGCAGCAAAGCAATGTCCAGCAGGCTATTGTCCAACCAAACCGTGCGCCTTTAAATACGGCGCAAAATGCTGCCCAGCCACCAGCCGTACCAACACCAGACACGTCCGAGTTGACCGGTACGACGCGCGTTTATGAGCGCGGTCCTATCACTGCGACGGGGATTGATTTACGCAGTGGTCAGCTGCCAAACATCCCAGCCCCGCAAGTGAGTATTTCAGATATCAGCTTTGTCCCTACCGTGCTCATACCGCAGCAGCAAGGACTTGGCACCGATAAACTGGACGTCAGCTTACTCGATGACTTTATCAAAGAAGTCTCACCAAATGCGCGCCATTATCCACCAAACTTCCCGAACCGCACCCAGCGCCACAACGCCCGCGAAAAAATCAAAGTCTTGACTGAATGGATTGAGCCGTACGCTAAAGCGCCAAATGCCTCGTACGATGTCTTAGTTCGCGCCGCTAAACTCAATGGCATGGGACGTAACTTAGATTTAGGCTCAGAATACACGGTACGTGGCGGACAATATATCGATCGCGCCATCAAACTTAAACCGAATAGCGGCGAGGCCAACTTTATCTATGGCATGATGCTCTCAGAAGGTGGCGGTTTTAAAGAAGGTCAAAAATACCTTGATCAAGCAGTCGATCTTGGTTATACCGAAGCTGAGCAGAGTCTTGCGCAATCTGACTTGTTAAGTGATCGCCGTGATAAGGCACTAGAGCGTTTACGCCGCTTGGCGCAACAAAACCCTGACAACGCTATTATTCGTCAACAAATCAAGCTCATCGAGGATGGTAAATTCTATATTTGGGATATCCCTGCCCCAGATATTAATATCAAACCAAGCACTTAATTCTTTGTGATGGAAACGTAAAGTGTTAGCTATTTGGTAAAATGATAGCTCACACTGTTTTCTAAAGAGCTGTAAAAAAGCGCGCTACAATTATGATTAATAATGTGAGCGCGCTTTTTTGTGCTTAATTTAGAAATATCTAAGTGGGCTTTGGTAAGCATTGCCTATCCATATTTTCGATAGTATTTCATGCTATATGAATATAAGATAGCTGACTATAAGATAACAAATACAATAGTCGAATAGCTCGACTTACGTTACACTCATGCTGCTATATAAATGTGACATTTATCACTTATTTATGATGCGTTGCTGATACTTATTATTGGAATGACCTATGATATTTGCTGACCCTGCCAACGATATGCCGTCGCTAGAGCATAAGTATAAGTATAAGTATAAGCATAAAAACAAGACGCCTTTTGCTCTACTCGCAGTGGTCGCCGCCATGGCAATATTGCCTGCCTGTAGCACCGTCTCCGTCAATAAACAGCCCTCAGCAAAGACCATCGCCGCCCAGCGCGGCAATATTGTCACCGATAACAAACTGAGTAGCGATACCGCCTCAGTCCTATTGTCAGCCGGGCTTAATGAGCAAGCGTGTATGCAGCAGTTTAACCTCTGCCTAACGCAGCTTACCGACAGCATGCTAAATGAACATTACCGCCCAGCTTTGGCAGTATTTGCTGAATTACACTACGCTAAAGCGCGCCAGCTTGGCGAATCTAAAGACTGCCGCAATGCCCTCGCCCGCCCGCCAATTGACCCTTATTATGCCAACGCGCCTTTAAGCGACACTGATGCCAAGGCGCAGCAAAAAAGAACCGATAGCTGCTTGATTGGCTATCAAGAACGTTTATTTGATGCCATTAAAACCAGTTATACGTACTTATTTTATGACAGCTTAGAGCATGATTTTGAAGGTGCGGATAAAGAAACCAGACACTCACACACGCAAAGTCGTATTCCAAGTGAGATGGATATCCAAACCCAAGACATCTATAACGCCGCTAGTAACGATGTGATTACCCAGCTCTATCAAACGGCTGATGGTGGCGGTAAAATGATGGGTAATACCAAGGTAGAATACCTACCGACGTCCGCAAGTACTCCCACTAGCAGCGAGCAAGCAGTAATTGCCAATCTTACGGCCGTCAAGGGACAACCAACTGACCAAATTAAAGTCATGAAAATGCACATAGACGACTACAATCTCAATGTCTATTTGCCCAACGAAAATAACTACCTCAAAAATGCCAATCAACAAACCGCTGCCCTAACCGATTTGGTCTCGACCTATGAGCTACGCCTCTCTGGACTAAACTCTATTAGTAAGCGCCCAGGTCTGGGTATCAGCTTGGTAGCTTCATTGGACGACCGCTATACCACTACCATTCGTCAATTATTAATCTCGTCGTTAGCAGATAGGACGGGCAGACTGCATCAAGAAAGCCCACGTCGAACAGCCAGCGATATAAACGAAAGCTCGAAAGAGCGCTCAAAGGATAGCTTGGACAGTGATGATGCCAGTACGCGTATTTATCCGACCGGACATTTACTGATGACCGGGCTGATTAAGCCGACGGGCAATAGCGTGCTTGATACCCTGAGCAGCAAACAGCTTGATATTCATTTATACAACCCTTACCGCAGCGAGAGCGCCAATATCTTAGGTGACGATTATCCACTGGCGGCAAACTTTTCAGCAGGTTACGGCTTATGGTTGGCAGAAAACCAGCTTGATGGCGTCGGTTATCTAAACCTGATTACCCGTAAAAAAGAAACCAGTTTACCCAAGCTCTTTATGCTCGAACCTTATGATGCTGATAAGCGCGTCATCATTATGCTGCACGGTTTGGCCTCAAGCCCAGCGACATGGGTCAATTTAACCAACGATATTTTTAATGACGACAAACTGCGCAATAACTATCAAGTTTGGCAGATTTTTTATCCAACCAACTTGCCTATTTTGGAAAATCGTTATCAAATCCAAAAGCTCATCAATACCACTTATGAGAAAACCGACCCTACGGGGCAAAATATCGCCAGCAAAAACAGCGTCATTATCAGTCATAGTATGGGCGGTATCATTGCGCGTATGATGTTGTCTGACGAAAATTTGCTCGATGATTTGGACCGACTTGACGACCAAAATGCGCTGTCGATGAATGAGAAACGTCAAATACGTGAGGCGATCAAGCAGTCTGCGGGCAAAGAGCAGCTAAAAGAGCGTTTTGAGCTTAAAACTTTACCACAAGTAGATACGGCGGTATTTTTATCGTCGCCGTTTCGCGGTACCGATTATGCCGACCGCTGGTTCACGCGCGCGCTACGCCGCATCGTGTATCTGCCCGTTGGTTTGGTAAAAACGGTGACCGATAACTTAGCAGCCTTGGCCATCCAAGGCGATTTGGCCCAGAACCCGCTCGGCGCGCTATATTTACAAAACGGCGCCAGTCAATTGAGTGACAAATCGTCTTTTATTCAATTAACCAAAGATATCCGTATCAACGACCGTATCACCTATCATTCAATCATCGCCAATAACGATGCCGATATCACCCGAGGTTTGGCAGAAATGCAGCCTGCTGGAGCAAAGCTCGACTTGTCCGAAGAGATAACAGAAAATGACCATGCAGAGGACGTTATCGACGTTGATGACAGCAATGCGCTGTTAACGGATAGTGATGAGTTACCAGGTCAACCCCTGGTCGCCGCCGTGACAGTCGATGGCGAGATTGGGCAAGCACTCACCGAGCAGCTGTCAGATGGTATCGTGCCCTACACCAGCGCTCACCTCGATGGTGCAGCGTCAGAGACGGTTATTAACGGCGGTCATAGCATCCAAGAAAACCCGCAAACCATTTTGACCTTACGCCGTATTTTGCATCAACAATTACAGCAGCAAGATACAAACTAAATTTCACCTATATAAAAAGCTTTGAATTCTTATTATTAAAATTTGTTTTTTTATATTGCTGTTTGGTATCTATTGATAACAATAGTTAAACAATGACTATTATTTCAAAGATTATTGGCTAATATTGTAAGTGGTTTATGAACGCATAGGTGTGTGATAGCACACTTGTGCAACTTGCGTGTGCGCAAGGTGAAGCGCATAATACTAAAATGTTTAATATGAATAAAACGATCGTTTGATGAATATTTAATAGTTTATAAGGATATAAATTATTTACTTTGGCTAAATAGTCAGCCCTAAAATTTTTTAGTCTTACCATACGGTAATGAATAAAACATAAGGGTAATGAACGCTATTTTAGTTAAATTTTTATCTTAATTACATTTGCCGCTAACTAATACTTAGCGATTGCCCGTAATAATAAGCGCCCTGAATGATGGACGGTTACGGACAGTTACTTGCGCGTATCATGGAAGCCAACGCTATTCAGCTAACAGATAAGGGTAACCGTTTATGTTCGCTACATTTATGATTGATCAAATGGATGCGTTGATGCTCGCGCGCATTCAGTTTGCCTTCGTTATTTCCTGGCATATTATCTTCCCCGCTTTTTCTATCGGTCTTGCCAGCTGGTTGACCGTGCTTGAATTTCGCTGGCTAAGAACTGGCGAGCCTATTTATGTTGAAGTATACAAACATTGGGTTAAGATTTTCGCTGTGGTATTTGGACTGGGTGTGGTATCGGGTGTGGTCATGTCCTATCAGTTCGGAACCAACTGGGCCGTGTTCTCCGACAGAGCTGGTAATATCTTAGGCCCATTATTGGCGTTTGAAGTCTTAACGGCGTTTTTCTTAGAAGCGTCCTTCTTAGGGATTATGCTCTTTGGTTGGGGACGGGTGAGCAAACGCATGCATTTTGCCTCTACCGCCATTGTTGCCATCGGTACGATGATTTCAGGATTTTGGATTTTGGCCGCCAACAGCTTTATGCAAACGCCGCAAGGTTTTATGCTGGGCGCTGATGGTCTGTTATACCCCACCAACTGGATTGAAATTATCTTTAATCCTTCGTTTCCTTATCGCTATGCCCATATGATGACGGCAGCCTTTTTAACCACCGCCTTTGTGGTTGGCGGTATTGGCGCTTATTATTTACAGTCCAAAAAGCACGTTGAGCATCGGCAGCATGGTCGAGTCATGCTCGGCATGGCGATGATTATGGCGATATTTGTGGCGCCAGCGCAGGTTCTCATCGGTGATGAGCATGGCTTAAACACTCTTGAGCATCAGCCAGCTAAAGTCGCGGCGATGGAAGGGATTTGGGAAGATGAGCGCGGTGCGGCATTGCGGCTATTTGCCATACCGGACCAAAAGAACCAAACCAATAACTATGAGCTTAGCATTCCTTATGTCTCCGGTTTGATTCTCACCCATTCACTAGATGGTGAGGTCAAAGGTCTTAAAAATTGGGCACCAGAAGATCAGCCGCCCGTTATGATTGTATTTTGGGCATTTCGTATCATGGTTGGTATTGGTATGTTAATGGTGCTCATCGGTTTATTTAGTCTTTATAAGTACTTTAAAAAGCAGCAGTTCGATCCTGAGAGTAAGCTCTTCCACCGTGCGTGGATGATGATGACGCCGCTTGGCTTTATAGCGTTACTTGCCGGCTGGTTTGTGACCGAAACAGGTCGTCAACCTTATACGATATATGGGGTTATTCGTACTGCTGAGAGTATGTCACCTATCGCAGCGCAGCAAGTGGCGACAACCTTGATTGGCTTTATTGTGCTATATGCCTTTGTGTTTGGCGCGGGCAGCTTTTATATTTTGCGCCTCATCGCACAAGGACCCAAACCGTACGAGGACCCTTCGGATGATCATTTCTATGATCACTCTGTCACCGAAGCCCAAGGTCGCACGCTAAGCGGTGATAAACGCGCTGCTGATAAAACCAAAGGGCCTGAAGAAGGTTTGGATAAACCTGCTGACGACGTCGATGATGGAGGGTTACGCTAATGTTTAACTATGGTGATGTATTAGATTTACCCTTAATCTGGGGTGGCTTGATTGCGCTATCAGTCTTTATCTACGTCTTACTAGATGGTTTTGATTTGGGCTGCGGCATCTTATTTCCGTTTGCAGGCTCTGATAAAAACCGTAGCCGCATGATGAACTCTATCGCGCCTTTTTGGGATGGTAACGAGACTTGGCTGGTACTGGGCGGCGGTGGTTTATTCGCAGCTTTCCCTGTCGCTTACGGCATCATTATGAGCGGTCTTTATCTGCCGGTTATCTTTATGCTGTTTGGCTTAATTATGCGCGGCGTGGCGTTTGAGTTCCGTTTTAAAGCCACCGCCCATCGCTACGTTTGGGACGGTTTCTTTTTTATCGGTTCTGTCGTTGCGACGTTTGCCCAAGGTATTATGCTTGGGGCGCTAGTCCAAGGCTTAGAGGCCAGCAATCGCCTGTATACAGGCGGCCCTTTTGATTGGTTCTCGCCTTTCTCTATCATGTGCGGTTTTGCGCTATTGATTGGTTATGCGCTACTGGGTTCTACATGGCTGATTATCAAAACCGAACATACGCTGCAAGTCTGGGCACGCAAAGTATCAGGTTGGCTGCTCACCGCCTTAATCATCGCAATGATTGCGGTGACGATATTTATGTATTTTTCAGATATCGAAGCGCTTGAAGGCTGGTTTAGTTTACCAGGGCTGTTGTATCTAGCGCCGATGCCAATTATCGTCTTGCTCTTATTCTTCTTTATGCGTAAAGATTTAACTACTGAGCGCGAGTATCGTCCATTTTTATTGACCGTTGCATTATTTTTGATGGGTTATATCGGCGTTTGTATGGCAATATTCCCGTATATCGTACCTTATCAAATGACCATTTATGAGGCGGCAGCGGCTGATACTTCGCTCTCCTTTATGCTCATCGGTGCCGGTATTATGTTACCTATTATCTTAAGCTACACGGCTTTCGCGTATTATACTTTTAAAGGTAAAACCGACCACGAGCACATGTATTAAATAAGCAGCGGCTATTATCTATCTAGTAGGGATAGTAGCCGCGCTTAGCTTAATCCGCTCATGAATATGTGATGACTGATTATTAGAAAATGGCTTAGATTAGAAAGGTAGTTTGAAGTTAGAAAATAGCTTGGAGTTAAAAGGCAGTTTGGAGATAGTGATGAAAAAACTCAGTAAAAAACAATCGCAATGGGCTTGGTTTATAGGCTTATACTTGGCGGGTTTTTTGGTTGTTTTTACCATTGCCCAATTAATAAAATTGGCAATGGGTGTATAAAATCTCTTTATCAAAACCTAGCGCCATAAAAAAGCAGCGCTGAATAGTAAATATTCAGCGCTGCTTTTTTGTTTTAACTTTAACTGTCGTAAAACCGATTATGCACCGCGATGATTATCGACACTGTGATTTTCTATATAGTCATTAATTTGTGTTAAGCGCTCGGGCGTACCGACGTCTATCCAATTGTCTTTAATCACCTCAGCGGTAATTTGGAACTTTAGCATTGCTTGTTTTAACAAGGGAGCAAGGGCTGCCGGTTGTCCTGTTACCAGCCCATCTACCAGTCTTGGTGAGATGACACTGATACCTGAAAAGGTATATTTGTCTGCATCAGCAATCGGCTGCTCGCTTGCCAGTCCATTATTGATAGCAAAGTCGCCGCCATTATTATGCTCAGGATTATCAATCAATAATAAGTGCGCTCGTTGGTCAGCGCCTAACGGGTAATCTCGCAACGGCGCAAAATCATAGGTCGTCCAAATATCAGAGTTGACTAAGATAAAAGGCTCATCGCGCAGCTTATGGTTTTGCAGCGCGTTAAAAATCCCACCAGCAGTCTCAAGCGGCTCATCGCCCTCAATCGACCAATGCAGCGTCACGCCATACTCTGCGCCATCACCCAACGTCTGCATCAGCTTGTCTGCAAGCCATGAAGCATTGATAGTGATATCAGTAATGCCAGCGGCTTGTAGCGCCTTGATATGCCAGACAATAAGCGGCTGCCCGCCTACTTCCACCAAAGGCTTTGGCGTCTCGAGTGTGAGCGGACGCAGGCGCGTACCTTTGCCAGCCGCCAAAATCATCGCTTGCGTTATTACCGACATACACGCTCCTTGTTGTTGGCTGTATGATTGCCTATTATTCATTATCGACTGTTTTAAACAAAGTAAAAGCGATGAATACTGTCATCGCTTTTATTTTGCTCATGCTGTTTAAATATACTGTTGTACAAATTTATGTTGATAAGCAGGCAAGATAGACTCTCGCAGCCATTCATTAAAAGGAGTAACCGCTTGCTGCATATCGGAATTACCGTGTTCTGCCAGCCATTCTAGCTCAAAAATCAGGTCACGCATGACTTTTGGAATATCGGCCAAATAGCGGCTTTTGCCATCACGCTCAAACAGGCGGATAAAAATACCCAGCACTTTTAAATGCCGTTGTACGCCCATGACATTGACATCATTTTCAAACTGCGCTGCATTATCAGCCGTTACCAGCCCTGCCTGTTTTTGCAATTGCCAGCAGTCCTGTATCCAGCTTGATACCTGAGTCTCTGGCCATTCTACATAAGCATCGCGTACCAATGATACCAAATCATAGCTATACGCGCCTATCACCGCATCTTGAAAATCAATCACGCCCAAGCGCGTATGATCTGCTTGGTCTTGCATAAGGTTGCGACTGTGATAATCACGATGGACGATGACCTGCGGCTGCACCAAAATCTCAGCGATTAAAGCCGATTTAAGATTTTCCCAAAGCGTTTGCTCAAGCTCTATACCAATATAAGGAATAAACCACTCGCTAAACAAATTCATCTCACGGTTTAGTAGGGCAGTATCATAATCTGGTAATTGATGATCCGTCTTTGCGGTCGCCACTGGCACCACTTGTAAGGCAACCAAAGTGCGCAGCGCTAATTGATAGTAATCATTCACCTGAGCGGCTGGCGCATCGACCAGCAGATGAGCAAATTCTACCGTACCAAAATCTTGCAATATCAAAAAGCCTTTTGCCACGTCTTGAGCGACGAGCGTCGGAACATTGATTGCTGGCGCCATCAGTTTTGCGACATTAATAAACTGCTGCAACGCGTCTTGTTCGTCAGCCGAATCCATGACAATATAGCGCTCAGTTTCGACAGCATCATTATCAAGTAACTGGATACGGTGATATTGGCGCGCGCTGGCATCACCCGGCAGACTATCAAGAATAAATTTTTGGTTGGCAAACACGTCTTGCAACCATTGCTCTAACTGCTGCTGGCGCGTAGCGGTTACGTTAGGTACTGTCATGGTTTTATCCGTCATAAAAAGTATCGCAAATTAAATATCAGTCATAAATAAGTGATATGTAGGGCAAATAGTTGTTAAAATAATGAGCGTGCGCCTAAACAGTGCAGCCGCTTTAAGCAGACAAAATCTACTGGCTATGTAGCCGTAAAAAGGTCTGTATCATCCGCTATCGTATAAATTTTGGTAAATAGTGTAGCTGATTTGGTTTTTTTTGACTATGATTAGTCGTCATTATATGTAAAACGTTCCGATTTTCGAGATTATCGTCTTAATGATAGGTTTATTCGCCTTTAAATAACGTTAAAATATAGCCTGTCATTTAACGATCGCAATCCAATAGGCTCTACAATCATAGGTGTGCCCTTGTTATATTCTCCGCTTTACCAAAGCATCCGTTTGATTTTATTTGGCGCCTTGGGCTTAACCAGCTTGACGGTCAGTGCGGCTCTTAATCCTGTCGATAACAATGTTGATGCACAGACGACTGAGCCACTAATCACTGAAAATAGTAGTGACGCCACCTTGTATACCCTCTCTACTGAAAAGGGCAATCAAACCCAAAGTGGCACTGCTGATGCTAATAATAAAGCGTTAAACAGTCAATTAACAACTGCGCCTGTTTTCAACAATGATGACGTATTTACCAGTGACAACGTAAATATCACGGCAATTAATGACAGCAGTGACAGGATTGATGTTAATAATAATGCCGTCAACAACGCTACTAAAACAAACAATACCACTGCGCCCGTTAATAACAGCAGCACAGCCAAATCCAATAAGCGCAGCATTGATGTCAATGACGAAAGTATTCAAGACAGCCTGATACGTTTAGCAGAATTTTATGAATTAACGCCTGATACAGATCCCGCTACGTTACATAATAATAGCAATGATGACGTAGCAGATAGCAATAACAGCGATATTCAAAACTCTTTTGCCGCGCAAACCATTGAACCTGTAGGCAACGACTTAAAACTGCTACCAAATAGCGTCGATAGCGCCCAGCGCTGTGAAGGTCAATGGGTTTATCCTAAAAAAAATCCTAATTACCAACGTGCGATCAATGAAACGGGCGCACCTAACGGCCAGCCAGCGCCCAACTTAAACGGCATTCCTAATAATCAAGCGCCACTGTTTGCAGAGTCGGATTATGGCTATTACGACAATGTCGACTACGCCGAGCTTTCTGGTAATGTCATCGTTGACCAAGGAACGCAGCATATCGAAGCGGAAAAAATCGTACTCGATTTGAACAACAATGTCGCAGCCGCACAGGGTAAAGTGATGTTTACCGACCAAGCGACTGGACAAAACAAAAACGCTGCTGGCTTGGCCGAAGCTAACCGTTTTCAAAACAGCAACGGACAAAATATCAATGGTCAAAACGCTAAGTCTAGCCTCACTGAAAAAGCCTCCACTGGCGGTCTTATCGGTGTCGCCGACAGCTTAAACTACAATACCGAAACTGGACAATCAACAGCTAAGGACGTGGCTTTTGCTAGCGTAGAGCTGCAAGCACACGGCTATGCCAAGCGCTTAAACCGCCCTAACGAGACGCAGTATGAGCTTGATGAGGTGATGTTTAGCACCTGCCCGCCGACCAACCGTAAATGGCAGTTTGATGCTAAAAGCATCGATTTAGATACCGAAACAGGCCGCGGCGAAGCTTACAACACAACGTTTAAAATTGCTGATGTACCGGTATTTTATTTACCCTATTTTAATTTCCCTATAGACAATAGACGCAGCAGCGGCTTTTTATTACCGAGCGCGAGTGTCGGTAGTGAAAGCGGACTTGAAGTTGACGTACCTTATTATTTTAATTTAGCGCCATACTACGACGCCACCCTTAATACTCGCGTTTATACCAACCGTAACCCCATGCTCTCCGGTGAGTTTCGTTATCTAACTGAGGAGTACGGCGAAGGGATTTTTAACGGCTCTTATTTGCCCAACGATAAAAAATATGACGGCGAAGATCGCAGCAGCTTTTTTTACGATCATTACTGGTCATCTACCAGTATTCCACGCTTAAGTGGCGACGCAAAATATAGCTATGTGTCAGATGCCGATTATCTCAATGACTTCGATACCTTGGGTTTGTCAGACAATACCTTAAACCTACCACGCCGTGCGCGGGTGAATTATTATAACGATTATGTCAATGGTGAATTAAAAGTCGAGACTTTCCAAACGCTCGATGCATTTAACAATAATGGACAGCCATTACAAGATAAAGACAAGCCGTACTCGCGCTTGCCACAGCTTAAACTTGACTATCGTCTACCATGGGCAAAAAGCTTTGATATCACAGGCGTAAGTGACTCGGCTTATTTTAAAAAATCCATCGATGATGGCTCTGAAAATGAAAAAAGTGGCACGCGTTTTTATAATAAATTAAGCGCCGTTTATCCGATGGAAAAATCTTGGGGCTATATCAAACCTAAACTTAGCTTACAGCATTTATATACTTCTTATGATGAAGACAGCTTGGCGGACAATGATTTGAGCAAAGATGACGGCAACCAATCGGTATTTGTGCCTCAAGTCAGTGTCGATGCTGGCCTGCACTTTTCTCAAGCGGGCTCACCCTTTGGCGCCTTTGACGATACTTTAGGCGGTTATCGCTTGCTCAGTCCGCGCTTAAAATATACCTACTCGCCCTATAAAGACCAAAACGATATTCCTAACTTTAATACCCGTATTGCCTCTATCAACTACGAGCAACTGTTTTCGGACAGCTGGTTTTTAGGTCATGACCGCTTGCAAGATTTGCATGCCTTTACACCCGGTATTAATTATCGTTACATCGATGCAACGGGTGTGACACGTTTTGATGGTAGTATCGCAGAGCAGTTTTATATCGATGATGGGCGCGTGACCCTTGAAGACCAAAAACCCGTGCTGACGAATTCTTCCTCAGGATTGGTTTGGGATACCAGTACCCAGCCTTATAATAACGTCTGGGTCGATGTAAGCGGCGCGCTTACTCATAGCTATGATTTAAACTATATCACCACTGAGCTGCGTTATCAGCCATCTGACAACAGTTTATTTAACGTCGGCTTTGTGAAGCGTATGCGCGATGAAAACACCGACCAGTTACCTTTATCGGCGTTTACCGCATCAGCGGTTTTCCCAATTAATAATAACTGGCGCGTATTGGCGCAAGGTCAATACGATTATAATCGTGATAAAATGCTCGACTCGTTAATCGGTGTTGATTATGAGGATTGCTGTTTTGGTTTTGCAGTTTATGGTCGTCGTTACTATAATGATTTGAATATCAAAGACAAACCAACACAAGCGATTATGGCAGAAATCAGACTCAACGGTCTTGGTAGCGGTAGCAGCCGCTTAACACGCTTACTTTCTGATAAAGTATTGGGCTTTGAGCCGGTTCAAAGCGCATGGAAAGATGAATAAAACGTCGTCTATATCCTTAGACTCACGTATGATTGATGGTTTATGTATCAAGTAACTTTTGTGCTATAACAGCATATAGCAGTGTTTACACCCTATTATAAACAGCCTTAGCCGCTACTTAAATGAAGAGTAACGGCTATGGCTTAACCGATTACCATCCGATGCAATGACATTGATGAGGAGCATCATGAGATTTTTTTCTTTACGTCAGACAAGCCGAGTTGTATTGCTTTCTATGGGTATGACGGGCGCTATTGCTCTGAGCCTAAGTGCGCAAGCAGCCACCGTTAAGCCTGCAAAAACTTCAGCTGCAAACGTTGATGCTGGCACTCAGAAAAATAGCGCCGCACGTTTGACGCCTGCCAATAGTACGGACGGTATCATTGCCTTGGTCAATGAAAACGCTATCTTAAAAAGTGATCTCATCGCTGCCATGGCGCAAACCCAAGCAAGGGCGCAGGCGGCTGGTGAACCGATTGCCAATTCAGCCCAGCTGCAGTCTGAAGTGTTAAACGCCCTCATCATGCGTGAATTACAACTCTCAATGGTCAAACGAGTTGGTCTCAATCCTGATGAAGCTGCCATCAATCAGCGGCTGGCTCAAATCGCCCAAGCAGAAGGACTCAGCAGCCTTGGCGAGTTGCAACAACGTTTGGACGCCGCAAAACCAGGCAGTTATGCTACCCTACGCGCGCAATTGATTGAAGATGCCGCGATTCAAGCCTTGCAGCAGCGCCAAATCGCAAGCCGCGTGCGCATCAGCGAACAAGATATCGATGCCTTTTTGGCCTCTCCTGAAGCCAAGCGTTTGAGTCAAAGCGAATATCAAACCATTCACGTACGTATCCCCTATATGGACGATTACAGCCGTCTGTCGGACGCCCAGCGTGAAGAAGCATTAAAAGTCGCGCAGCGTCTACGCACACGACTGCAAGCGCCAAATGTCGATGTCACAGAAGCCATTGCCGCAAGTCAAGGCAGCTACCCTATTCAGTTGCAAGGCGGCGATATGGGCTTTCATAAAGCGGCTGCACTACCAACCGAGCTTGCTAGCGAAATCACCAAACTTGAAGTTGGCGCCGTCAGTGCGCCGTTAGTGACCCCAGAAGGTATTGATATCATCAAACTGGCTGATAAAAAATCCAGTGATACCATGCTAGTGCCGCAGTGGCATACGCGTCACATTTTAGTCAAAGTCGATGAGCTACAAACCGATGCTTTGGCTGAGCAAAAAATCAATGACCTCTACGAGCAATTACGTAAAGGAGCCGACTTTGCGAGCCTAGCTTCAACTTATTCAGATGATCCCGGTTCAGCAGGACGCGGTGGCGATTTGGATTGGGTTGGTGAAGAGCAAATGATTGGTCCGTTTGAAACAATGATGAAGAATACCGCCGTCGGTGATTACTCTGCACCATTCAAAACGCAATTTGGCTGGCACATTCTAAAAGTTGAAGGCAAACGCGAGCAAGATGTCAGCGATGAATACCGTCGCAATATGGCACGTCAAGCGCTATATCAGCGCCTTGCTCCGCAAGCCAAAGAAGACTGGCTACAAGAACTACAAGCCGGCGCTTATATTCAGATACTCGGCTAATTAGTATTTAATAATATCGAAAAAATTTTATAAAAGAAGGGTAGTATATGCTAATGCATGTACCCTTTTTTAATTTAGGTCATTTATTAAAAACTCCATAAATGATGGGATAAGCTTTAGCTCAGAGCTCTATAGTGAGTGAAAAGTAATAACAATACATCACGCACTGCTGATATCAATTTTTCTTGCTAGCTGTGCCTGCGCAGACAGAGGCTACAAAAAATTGATATCAGCAATACCGTCGCGTTTTTAGGATATTTTAACTATACATTCATTAACGCTTTTATTAACGCTTTTATTAACGGTCGAAAATATTTTTCAAATAAAAATAATGCACAAAGAAAAGCCCCGAACCTAGGGCGTTGGGTTCAGGGCTATGGCGTTTCATATTGTTGTTATTATCTCTTCCGTGTTGACTCGTCCTAAGTCATAAACAGTAACCTATAAGACAGCGGGCTGACCTGTGCTTTTATTGTTACTGCCTCAACACTGCATCCTTACGTATCCTTGTGTTGATGGTTGTATTCTAGGTGAATTGACGCGGAACGACTAGAGGCTAAAGACCTTATTTAGCGTAAGCATTTGCTTACGTCGCCATTGTTTGTGGCGAGGGTTTTATACAGATGATAAAACCTTTTTAGCAATCACTTTCCTTTTCAGCCTCTGCATGTTCTTTTGATACTTTACAGCCCTCTTCCTTACCCGCTTCAATGGTATTTTTTGCCTCTTTGACATCTTCTGCCTTCTCAATTGGCGCATTAGTTTCTTGGGTGCTGACTTTTTCGGGCTCGTATTGTAGCGTTGTCAGCACCGGAAAATGGTCGGAGCCGATAGCCGGCATGCGCTGAATATCGACTAAGGTGAAGCAGGCACTATGGAAAATATGATCTAACGCCCAACGTAAAAACGGATATTTAACATGAAAGGTATTGATAAAATGGCGCCCGATACGAGGATCTAGCAAGCCTGAGATACGTTGAAAGCGGCGGGTAGTCTTTGACCAAGCGACATCGTTTAAATCTCCTGCCAATATCGCCGTTTGCTTATTTTCTTTGATATGTTTTCCAACCATCAGCAGCTCAGCATCGCGGGTCGTAGACTTATCTGCCTCTGTCGGACTGGGCGGCATCGGGTGCAAACAATAGAGCCAAATCACTTGTCCACCCTGCAAACGTAGCTGCGTATGGATAGATGGAATATCATCAATCATCAAATACTTAACTTCAGGGTCTATGAGCTCAAGCTTAGAATACAGATGCATACCGTATAGATTATCCAAAGGCACTTTGACAGTATAAGGATAATTTGCTTCTATTTGATTAAGGGCTTTCTCCCATTTTTTATCAGTCTCTAAAGTAATTAAAATATCGGGGCGCTTATCTTTTACCAGTTCAACCAGTTTTTGGGTCTCATCATTGGGTGTCAATACGTTTGAAACCATGATTTTAAGCTGGTGCGCATGTCCATTTGGCATATCCTTGGCAGTGAGCACTTCTTTTTTCCAAAGTATGGTATAGGGCAACACCATACGCAATTGAAAGGCGAGCGCGCTACTTAAAACGATAAATAACAGCCACTGACCAAGCTGCCAGTCCGACCAAAATATAACCATGCCAAGCCAAGCGGCGAACCCGAGGAACATGATTTGAATACGGGGAAACTCAACACCTCGCACCCACCAATTATCAAGAGGCAACAAGCCCCAAATAGTGACAAAGGCGATGAATCCTGCCAACCACTGAGCGCCATAATATAAGAGGGAGAGATCCATAATGTGTGTCGACCGTTTATTAAATGAATGGCAAAGCCAATAATAGTGAATATTCTTTATATAATAATTGTTTGGGCTAAAATTATTTAAGCTAAAAATGATTGAGCGGCTAAACTCTAAACCTTTGTCACAAGATAAATAGCCTGCTTACTTTAGCACCTCATCACGCCTGCGCCTACTATTGAACATTCATTAGACGTTAGCGGCTATAAAAAATTACAATTTAAGCCTTATTTAGAGGGGCTTGAATTTAAGAGAAGTTGACACGATAAACAATCAGCAAGCTTAATAAATAGCAGGCTTTATGGGTAGTAGCATTGATAAGTAGAAAAGTGAATAAGTCATATCTGAAAAATGCGGTATATTCTCTAAAAAACCTTGCTTTTTGCTGCTATTCACGGCATTGTTATCGGTTGGCAGTGCAACAACTTATGGTGAAAAGGATTGAGTTTTATGAGTAATTTAACAGTAGGCTTGGTAGGCTGGCGCGGTATGGTCGGGTCAGTATTGATAGAGCGTATGCGTCAAGAAAAAGACTTCGATGGTATCACACCAGTGTTTTTTTCGACCAGTAACGCTGGCGGCGACGCCCCAAGCTTTGACGGTATCAAGACCAGCAAACTAAAAGATGCTCATGATATTGAAGCACTTGCTGCCTGTGACGTAATTATCACCTGCCAAGGCGGCGATTATACCTCAAAGGTACATCAGCCCCTACGTGATAGCGGTTGGACTGGCTACTGGATTGACGCGGCAAGTACTTTACGTATGGAAGATGACAGCATCATCATTCTTGATCCTGTTAACCGCAATGTGATTGATAAGGCACTGGCAAATGGCAAAAAAGACTTCATCGGTGGTAACTGTACCGTGTCACTGATGCTGATGGCAATCGGGGAGCTGTTTAATAAAGGCTGGGTTGAATGGGTCAGCGCCATGACTTATCAAGCAGCGAGTGGCTCTGGCGCCAACAACATGCGCGAGCTAATCGAAGGTATGGGCGTACTCCATGAAGCAGTCAAAGACGAGCTTGCCGACCCTGCCAGCGCCATCCTTGAGATCGATAAAAAAATCGCTCAGACACAGCGCTCAGACGACTTTCCAAAGCAATACTTTGGCGTACCACTAGCAGGCAGTTTGATTCCTTATATCGATTCGCAGTTAGAAAACAAACAATCGCGCGAAGAATGGAAAGGTGGCGTTGAAACCAATAAAATCCTTGGCAATTCTGAAGCCGATAAAATTGCCATTGACGGTATGTGTGTCCGCGTTGGCGCCATGCGTTGTCACGCTCAAGGCTTAACGATTAAACTTAAAAAAGACATCCCGCTAGAAGAAATCGAAGCGGCATTGAAAAATAGCGATAATCAGTGGTTAGATGTGGTTGAAGATACCAAAGAAGCTGCTATAAATCGCTTAACACCGGTAGCAGTAACTGGCACTTTAACAGTGGCGCTAGGACGCCTACGCAAGCTCAATATGGGCCCTGAATATTTGGGTGCGTTCACTGTCGGCGACCAGCTATTATGGGGCGCAGCAGAGCCATTACGCCGTATGCTGAATATCATCCGTGAGCAAAACAGCTAATCTTATTTAATCGCCAATAAAAAAGACAGCGCTTGCTGTCTTTTTTTAGCATCATTTTTGGCGTTATTTTTTTAATAATGAATCATTTAGGCTGATAAGCAATCATTATTTCATTGCGGCGCATAAATGGCAGCGTCCAAGGTGGATTATAACGCGCCAGCTCAGGCTTACCTGTGATGGTTAAATTTTGCCCTTGCATCCAAGATTGTAGCTCTTTAGTTTTTGCCGCGACCTTTTCAGTACCCGCCAATCCTGAAAATTTAATAACGCCATAAGTTTGCGCTGGAACTTCTACAATTTCGATATTCGGATTATTGGGTTTTGGCAGCGTTTGCAGCGTATATCGGCTTGGCATGGTAAATTGCACGCGCCATTTGTCTTTAGTTTGTTAAATGCTGACTGGCGCAGTCATACTAATTTTACGACTCTTGCCATTTGCGGCGCTATTATTGCCAAAGATATAATCTGCTAGAATCTTAAATCCTGCACGGCTGGCGGCATCTTGGTCGCCCGTTACCCAAGTCTGTGCCATTAACTGCTCATCGTAACGACGCAGCTCAAAGTCTTCAGTCTGTTTTAGTACAGTATATTTTGGCTCTTCGGTTGCCATAGCTGCTCCTGATAGTAATAATGCGCTCGTTAATAACAGACCATTTAATAGGGCTTTATTTGATAAGTCATTATTCAATAGCAAGCGAATCGATGACAAATAAATTGCTTTATCCATATCCTCTCTCCGCTATATACATTTAGCACTTAACATTTATTTGATTTATAGTAGCTACTCTTCTAATTTAGCAATGACTTGGCAAGAATGTCTGTATTTTTTGGTTATAGCATGCCAATTAATAAGCGATTAATGTCCCGTTTAATTGTTAGCATGCTTAGGCTATTTTATAAACGCTCTCCTTATCTAAACCAATTGTCAGCCGCTTAAATATCCATGTCCAAAAAAATGCTTAACAATGTTATAATTAGCGCCATTTTCATAGCTTAAATAGCGGTTATCTTATGCAATTTGTCTTACACAAAACGGCCAGCGGTATCACGCGCGCACGCCGTGGTACGGTTCATCTCAATCATGGCGATGTGCAAACGCCTGCTTTTATGCCAGTGGGTACTTATGGTACCGTAAAAGGCATGCTGCCACGTGATATCGAAGCGATTGGCGCTGATATTATCTTGGGCAATACTTTCCATTTATGGCTGCGTCCGGGCACTGATATCATTGATAAATTTGGTGGTCTGCATAAATTTATGCATTGGGATAAGCCTATTCTCACCGATTCGGGTGGTTTCCAAGTATTCAGTCTTGGGGCCATGCGTAAAATCACCGAAGAAGGCGTGACTTTTAAATCGCCTATCGATGGCGCAAAAGTATTTTTATCGCCAGAAAAATCGATGCAAATTCAATATAGCTTAAACTCAGACATCGTGATGCAGTTCGATGAGTGCACGCCCTATCCTGCCACTCATGAAGAAGCCAAAAAATCTTTAGAGTTGTCACTACGCTGGGGCCAGCGCTGTGTCAATGAACATAAGAAGCTTGGCAGTACCAATGCTTTATTTGGCATTATCCAAGGCAGTATGTATGCCGATTTGCGTCAGCAATCGCTCGAAGGTCTGCTTGAGATTGGCTTTGATGGTTATGCCATCGGCGGTTTGTCGGTTGGCGAACCAAAAGAAGAGATGATAGAGGTTTTAGATTATATCGCTGATGATATGCCGGCTGATAAGCCGCGCTATTTGATGGGCGTTGGTAAGCCTGAAGACCTTGTTGAAGGGGTACGCCGCGGCGTCGATATGTTCGATTGCGTGATGCCAACTCGCAACGCCCGTAATGGTCATTACTTTGTCACCGGTGACGCTGAGAACGCCGGCATTATACGCATACGTAATAGCCAGTATCGTACTGATGAAGGGCCATTAGACCCTGAATGCGACTGCTATACCTGCCAAAACTTTAGTCGTGCTTATTTATCACATCTGAATAAATGTAAAGAGATGCTAGGGGCGCAACTGGCGACCATTCATAACTTGCGTTACTATCAGCGTTTGATGCAAGGTATCAGAGACGCGATTGAACAAGATAAATTTGATGAGTTTGTGCATGAGTTTTATAGTAAACGCGGTCAAAGCGTTCCTGAACTCAATTTACGTTAACCATTTTTAGAGTTATTTTATCTGCGTAAGCTGCTTTAAGCTAAAGGCATTAAAATGGAAAAGGGCTTAAGATTAATCTTAAGCCCTTTTTATTAGCTAATAATCAATACCGCCTAGAATTATAAGTACGTATTAATCATAGTTAATCTATTAGCTCATCAAAGTGGTCACGAAGACAATCAGTACAGCAATAGGCGCGACAAATTTAGCAATGATTTGCCATAATTGCCAGGTGCCATTAGACAATCCAAGCTCTTGCTGAATGCTACGCTGATCCATTTTCCAACCGACAAAGATAATCGCGGCAAGACCGGTTAAAGGTAACATGAATTTACTGGTTAATTTGTCCAAAGCATCAAAAATACCATTACCCATGATGGTAAAGTCGCTCCATAGATTAAATGACAACAAAGCTGCGATACCTAATAACCAAACCGCGATACTGGCGACGATGGTCGATACCGTACGGCTCATTGGCGTACGCTCTTCTAACAGCTCAACCGTTGGCTCAAGCAGTGAGATTGATGACGTCACAGCGGCAAAGGTAATCAATAAGAAGAATAAAGTACCAATGATGGCACCGGCGCCCATACTACCAAAAGCAATAGGCAAACTGACAAAGATAAGACCAGGACCAGAAGCAGGATCAAGACCGTTGTTAAAGATAATTGGGAAAATAGCCAAACCAGCGGCTAAAGCAATGACAGTGTCTAGAATAACAACGGTACGCGCCGTGCTTAATAGATTGACATCACGACCCAAATAAGAGCCATAAGCAACCATGATGCCCATACCGATAGATAAGGTAAAGAAAGCATGACCAAGCGCCGCTAGCATCACATCGCCATTTAACTTACTAAGGTCTGGCGCAAACAGGTAGTTCACCGCTTCGCCAAAACCGCCGTTCATGACGTTGTAACCAACAATCACGAATAAAATCACACCCAGTAAAGGCATAAGCACTTTGGCCGTGTTCTCAATACCTTTGGTGACACCAACACCGACGATTAAAGCGGTGATTGCCATGAAAACCGTATGCCAAATTGTCAAGGTGCCAGCTGACGCCAACATCGCATCAAAGGTTGCCGCTACAGAGTCACCGTCTTGTCCGGCAAAGCTGCCTGAGCCAACTTTGGTGATGTAATTAAGCGCCCAACCACCGATGACACTATAAAACGATAAGATTAAAAAGCCACCTAAAATACCAGTCGCACCGACAATACCCCAACTGCGTGATTTACCTTCGCTTGCGGCGACATCAGAAAACGTATTGATAGGGTTTTTTTGCCCACGGCGACCAATCAGCCATTCTGCAACCAAAATTGGAAAACCAATCAGAGCAAGACAAAATAAATAGGCGATAACAAAAGCGGAACCACCACTCTCCCCAACCATATAAGGGAACTTCCAAATATTTCCTAAACCAACTGCCGATCCTACTGCTGCTAGTACGAAGCCAAAACTTGAGCTCCACTGAGCATGTTCTTGTTTATTAATAGCCATTTTGCCTTCCTCGTGCTTCAATTACTGTTGCTTATAATCTTCCTTGATTATCATAAATCGCTCTTAATGACTGAGACTCATTTAACCAGCTTGTCAATGTGACGCACTTAGCAACATTATGAAAGAATTGTTTACAATATCGTAAACGCCCAGTTTCTGCTAAGCGACCAAAAAAGTCAAGTAGCGATAAATATAAAAAGCCATAACTAATAGTTATGGCTTTTTATATTTATCGAGATAATTTGTCAAAGTATATTATTTTGAAAATCGAGCTATCACAGTATTTTTATAATTAGTAAAACTATGTTTAGCGAACCACACCGCGGCGGCTTTTTTGTAGCGAATCTATTAGCAGGGCGATTTTTGGCTCTGTTGGTAATAGCTCTGTTTTTAAAATCTCAAGCGCTTGAGCCGTTGTTAGACCTGATCGGTAGATAACACGATACGCTTGGCGCAATACATCAATCGTCTCTTTAGACCAGTCTTTACGGCGCATACCTTCGACATTTAGCCCGTGGGCTTTAGCAGGATTACCTGAAACCATGGTAAAAGCAGCGACGTCTTTTAAAATTAGGCTGGCGCCGCCAACCAAACTGTAATCATCAATGGTACAAAACTGATGAATACCTGAGTTGCCGCCAATAATCGTATGATTACCGATAGTCACATGCCCTGCCACCCCAACATTATTAGCCAATACATTGTGGTCACCGATTAAGCAATCATGGGCCACATGGGTATTGACCATCAAAAGATTGTGACTGCCAATCTTCGTTAAGCCGCCGTCTTGCTCAGTGCCACGGTGCAAGCTACAAGCCTCGCGAATGGTATTATGATCGCCAATCTCAAGCCACGTGCGCTCACCAGCGTATTTCAAATCCTGCGGGTCTTCCCCAATACTGGCGAATTGATAAAACTGGTTGTACTGCCCAATACGCGTCAGTCTTGCTACGACCACGTGCCGATGCAAAACCGTATGGGCACCAATAGAAACCTCATCACCGACAATACAATAAGGACCAATGATGGCAGTCTCATCAATGTTAGCGGACGGTGAGATGAGTGCTGTTGGATGAATCTGACTCATAATATGGACCTTTGTATCATCTGATGCGAATAAATGGTAAAACAAGTAAAGCAAGCTTAGGGTAAATAATCAACCTGATACTGGTTCTGGTTAAAACTGGTTAAAAAGACAACGACGCCCAAAAGCACAGTGGTGTTTAAAAATGGCAATCTAGGTAAAATACCGAGATAAATTTCTAGATTTCTACTAACAATTATCTAAAGGCGAAAGATTTAGCCAATCTTATAAACTTGCCATACGTTAGCGTTCATCGTATTTTATTGTCCCTGACGGGCAATCATAATTTGAGCACTAGCAGCAAGCTCATCTTCGACATGGACGGTACAATCAAACTTATAAATACCCTGCTTTTGCATCACGGTTTTTGCACGGATAATCAGCTGGTCACCAGGGATAACACGGCGTTTAAAGCGCACTTTATCCACCCCTGCAAACAAATACAAATAACCATCTTCTGCCGTCAATCCAGCGCTGATAAACCCAAGGACGCCCGATACTTGCGCCATCGACTCCACCATCAATACACCCGGCATGATGGGCTGATCGGGAAAGTGTCCATTAAAAAACTCTTCATTAATGGTCACGTTTTTGATCGCTGTAATGCATTCGCCAGGGCTGCACGATATGACTTTATCTACCAGCAAAAACGGATAACGATGCGGCAGATAGTGCTTCAATGTATGATAGGTTAATGGCAGTGTTAAGCCTTGTTCTGCTAAGCTTTTGATGTCTTCATCGCTCGGGCTATCAATATCAGTTGTGCTCATAATGGCGCTTCCTTGCTATATACTAAGCAGTGCTTTATGTTTAAGCATTGCTGTGTTTTTAAATTTTATGAATAAATTGGATATGTTGTTAAGTTATGTATTAACCGCGCTAGACTAATCGCGACCAAGCTGGCGAAAGCGTACCGCCGCACGGCGCCAATTGGCGGTTGGCATGGCCGCTGTACCAGAGGAGTATGAACCAGCCTTGGTAATGGATTTGGTCACCATGGTCATGCCAGATAAGGTGACGTCATCAGCAATCTCAATATGGCCAGTAATGCCAACAGCGCCGCCGATAATACAGCGCTTGCCAATAGTGGTACTACCGGCAATGCCAGTTTGCGCTGCGATGGCAGTACCATCACCGATACGGACGTTATGGGCAACTTGTACAAGATTGTCAATAATAACATGATTGCCAATCACCGTATCGTCAATTGCTCCGCGATCGATACAGGTTTGGCTACCTATACGTACATCATCGCCAATCACTACGCGTCCTAATTGAGCAATACGCTCCCAGCCAGTAACACTAGGATTACTCGTAGGCGCAAAGCCGAAGCCTTCTGACCCTATGCTAACGCCAGCATGCAATCTTACACGATTACCAAGCACACAATCATGCCCGATGACCACTTGTGACTTGAGCACACAATCGGTACCAATATTGCTGTTCTCTTCAATGACCACGTGCGCATCGAGCACACTGCGATCACCAATTTGTACCCCTTCGCCAATCATACAAAAAGGCCCAACAGTCACCTCATTGCCAATAACAGCGCTTTCCGCTATCACGGCACTCGGATGAATACCCTCAAATAAAGATGTACGGGAAAAAAGCTGACTGGCACTGGCATAAGCCAAATAAGGTGCCGCAACGATTAAGGCAACCGTATTCTGTGCAACTTTGCTTTGATGGTCTGAGGTGGTCAGCACAGCTCCAGCCTGACTGTTTGCCAGACTAGGCAGATAATGTGGGTTGGCCAAAAAGCTTAACTGCTGCGGATTGGCGGTGGTTAAATTACCGATACCCTCTAATTTTAGACACAACTGTTCAGCGCTAAGGTCATCCTTGTTAAGAACCGGCTGACGCTGCTCAATGCGAGTGATAAGTTGCTCAATCGTTATCATAGTTGCTATTGGTATAATTAAAATTAGTATGGGTATCAATAAGTGAGTCGCCAAGTTGAGATATCAGCTTGGCGACCTATTAAATTTTAACTGCGGACTAGTTTACTTAGCTGCATAAATAAACAAAAGCAATTAAACCGCTGCATTTAACTTTATCGGACTAAAAAGTATTACCAATTTGGAACTGAACTTTTTCAGTCTCATCGCCTTCTTTATCACCGATAGGCACAGCATAACTGAGCGAAATCGGACCAATTGGTGTATACCAGGTTACCCCTAAACCCGCACTAAAGCGGAAATTATTGTCTTGGGTTAATAATGGAACACCCGTGTCGTCACCACTAACAGGATCAATAAAAGTGCGGTCCTCTTTATCTGTGGTATCAAATACTTGACCACCTTCGGCAAATAGTACTGGACGTACTTGATCCGCCCAATCGCCTTTAAATGGCATCGGTAGAATTAGTTCAGTACCAAAGCTAACCAACGCATTACCACCGATCTCTTCTGGTTTCAACGAGCCTGGTTTATCACTGACCGCATCATAGTAGCTTTGCGATTTAGGTCCTAGCGTTGAAGCTTCGTAACCACGTACTGAGCCATAGCCACCGGCGTAGAAGTTTTCATAAAATGGCAAGTCATTACCGTAGCCAAGCTTGGTATAACCGCGGGCAACCCAATCTTTATAAATCGGATAGTAGATATTGCCACGATAAACAAGTTTTTGATAACTTTCATCGCCAAAGCCAATGGTTGCATCGACAGTATGGCTCATGCCTTTGTTTGGGAATACGGGGCGATCTAGCGTACTGTAATCCCAGCCTAATAATAAGTTATAGGTCTGATAATCGTTTTTAAAGCCGGTGCGACCCGAGAATTCATTATCATCATTGATAAATTTTTCGAATGAACCACCACCATCAATAATCTGCTGCACGTTGGACACACCAAGACGGCTACCAGCACGTACGGTGGTCTTATCAACGTTTAAACCTGCACTCACACGTTTGGTTTCATCAACAGGATAGCTGTAGTTCAGCGTGGCACCGTAAGCGTCGGTGACATAGTTACTAACGTTTCTGTCGTCGTATTTGGTTTCGCGATAATATGCGCTGACACCTTGCGACACACCGTTTTCGGTAAAGTACGGATCGGTATAACCTAAGCTGTAAGAATCGCGCGTTTCTGAACGTGATAGCGCAGCTTTCACGCGGTTACCCGTACCCATAAAGTTATTTTGGGTTAAGTCTAACTGGAAAGTCACGCCGCCACTTTGCGAGTAACCAGCAGCAATCGTTGAGCTGCCAGAAGGCTGCTCTTCGACCGTATAGTTGACATCAACTTGATCTGGCTGGTTTGGCACAGGCTTTACATCAACGTTGACCGCCTTAAAGAAACCGGTACGCATCAAACGAGTACGCGACAGCTGAATTTTATCATTAGAGGCCAGTGTACCTTCTAACTGACGCATTTCACGGCGCAATACTTCATCTTGAGTTTTTAAGTTACCCGTAAAGTTGATACGGCGCACATAAATAGGACGCGCAGGATCAATATAATAGTCGATATCGACCACTTTGGTCTCATCATTGATACGCGGTACTGGTCTGATTTGCGCTAAATAATAACCTTCATTACCATAACGGCTCTTCAGTGCAGCAGTGGTCGCATCAAGTTTGGCTTGTGAATATTTTTCATCGGGCGCAAACGTGACCAGCTCTTTTAGCTCAGCGTTATCAAAGGTTGGTTTACCTAAGAAGTTCACCTCGCCAAACTGATACTGCTCGCCTTCGCTAAGACTGACTTCGATAAACACATTGCTCTTATCTTCGCTAATATTAAGAACCGCATTGTCGACAGAAAAACGTACATAGCCATCGTTTTGATAAAGTGCTTTTAGATTTTCTAAACTTGCTGCCAGCTTTTCTTTGGCATAGCGATCAGACTTAGATAACAGGCGCGTCCACGACGACTCTTTTACCGCAAAGACGTCTTTAATCTGCTCATCACTAAAGTGCTTATTACCAATGATATTGATATCGACGACTTTAGCGGGCTTGCCTTCGATAAAGCGCACGTCAAGCTTGACGCGATTACCATCTAATAGTGTCTGATCGACTTCAATATTGCTATTGTAATAACCTTGACTGATATATTGCTGTTGTAGCTCGTTGGCGACACCTTGCAGCGTCGCTTGCTTCAACACATCACCGACAGACAAACCGGCGTTACCAAGCCCTTGCTCAAGCCCTTCTTTTGGGATAAGTTTATTGCCTTCAAAGTTGACTTCAGCAATGATAGGACGTTCGACGACATCAAAGCGCAGCTTGCCGCCTTCGACACGACTTTGAATATCAGCGAAGTTTTCAGTCGCATATAGTGCCTTAATACTGGCGGCCAAACGACTATCATTAACCGTATCACCCACCGAAATCGGCAAAACTGGATAGAGACTATCAGGAGTTAGGCGTTGTAGACCATTAAAGCCGATATCAGTGACCACAAATTCTGCAGCCTGCACCGGCATACTCATCATTGCTACAACTAACGGCAACCCAGCCGCGCTCATAAATAAAGGCGTACGCATAAACACTATCCGTCAATAAAAAACTTGCTTAAGTTAAGGTAAAAAGCACGTGTTGTCTAGCCCATTTCGCATAAAGTCGAAAAACTTCAGCACGGCAGACTCAGGACACTTTATATAAAACGCATCATAAAATAAACTAAAAAATAAAATTAGTACAGTAGCGGTAATAGAAAATGATCGCCGTATTACATGAACTGCCTGCGCTGTAGCAGCATGCAAGCATTAAACCATCATGCTTTAGTGAATAAACCGCCGCATCATTTATCAAAATAGCCGACTGATATCATTACCAATTGCTAACACCATGAAACCTGCCAGCAAGAGTAAACCGATATTTAGACCGACCATTTGCACGCCCTCAGACAGCGGTTTACCGCGTATCAGCTCAATAAGGTAGTAGACAATATGTCCACCATCTAATACTGGAATGGGCAAAAGATTCAAGACCGCAAGGCTCAAACTGATCAACGCTGCTGTCGATAATACCATCTGCCAGCTAATATCAAAGCTTTGTTTGGCGACTTTCGCAATGGTAATCGGACCTGATAAATTCTCCAAACCTATCATACCTGACAGCATCTTACCCATTGAGCTGACTGTCATAACGGCTAACTGTTCCGTCTTTTCAAATGACTTGATTAAAGATTCCCCAGGACCATAAACGACCGTGGTTTTGTAGGCGTCAGGAATGACAATTTCAGACTCTGCCACCATAGCACCAATTTGCCCGTAATCGTTACCTAAATTGTCTTTTTTACCTTGCGGCATGATGGATAACTGAACTTGTTTACCATCACGCAATACAGTGAAATTAAGCAAAGTTTCAGGATTGTCGCGAATGATACGTGTGGCGCTAATCCAGTCGGTAATCTCTTTACCGTTAATAGCCGTAATGCGGTCACCAACCTGCAAGCCTTGACGGCTGGCAGCGCCATCGGGCGTTAAATTGCCAACGATTGGTGCGATGTTTGGTTGCCACGGTATCATACCAAAGCTTGATAACGCATCTTTGCCTTGCGCGTCGCCTTGCATAAATTCTTTAATCGGTGCTTGATAGGTTTTGGTGGCGTTACTACCTTTCGCCTCAGATTGTAAGGTGACACTGACATGATCGGTTTCACCCATACGTCCCGCAAGGCGATAGTTAATACCTTCCCACGTTTGGACGTCATGACCGTCAATAGCGACAATTTTATCACCCACAGGCAACTGTGCCATCGCTGCTGGGGTATCTGGCAGCACTTGCCCTATCTTTGTTGCCAATTGCTCAGACGGGGTCATAAATAACACCCAAAATAGCGCAATAGCGATGACAAAGTTCATAATAGGACCGGCGGCAACCACTGCAATCTTTTTGAGCGGATGTTGGCGATTAAACGCTAGATGTAGCTCGTCTGCTGCTACCTCACCTTCACGCTCATCAAGCATTTTGACGTAACCACCAAGCGGCAGTGCCGAGATACGATAATCAATGCCGCTTTTTTTACTGGTCCAACCAAAGAGTTTGGGACCAAAGCCGATAGAATAAGTCAGTACTTTAACGCCGCAAAGCCGCGCCACGATGTAATGACCCCACTCATGTAAGGCGATGAGTGGACCTAAGACAAATATTGCCGCAAGTAGCGTTAATAAAAACGTCATGATCTTTTCTCAATATGCTCTTTTAACATCGTTTATCAAATGACTGAACTTCTATAGATTCATGCCAACTTTGCTACTAACGTATCAGTATGCTGACGCGCTATTTGATCAATCGCTAAAATATCTTCGATATCGGCAGTCTCATTTAATACCGCTACTTGTATCTCATCTAGTGCTTGCGCATTAATATCGGCAATATCAGTCAGACGAATCTGCCCATTTAAAAATGCGGCAACTGCAATCTCATTGGCCGCATTTAGTACAATCGTGGCCTGCGTACCCGCTTGCATCGCTTGCCTTGCCAAGCGCAAACAGGCAAATTTTTGCAAATCAGGTTCAATAAACTCTAAACCGCTTAACGCAAATAAATCTAATGGCTGCGAGCCGCTATCGATACGGTCAGGGTAACTAAGTGCATGGGCAATAGGCGTTTTCATATCAGGGCTGCCAAGCTGCGCCAAAAAGCTACCATCACTATATTCTACCATTGAGTGAATGATACTTTGTGGATGAATCACCACATTTATCTTATCCTCACTCAAATCAAATAAATGACAAGCTTCGATGAGCTCAAGCCCTTTATTCATCATCGTTGCTGAGTCAACCGATATCTTTTGTCCCATTGACCAATTGGGATGTTTAACCGCTTCAGCAATGCTTGCTTGCTGCATTTGCGCCAACGATTTCTGTAAAAAAGGCCCGCCAGACGCGGTCAACCATAGCTTACGAACGCCATGGTTTGGCTGATGAATTTGGCTACTGTCTTGTTGAATCGCAAAGGGTAAACACTGGAAAATCGCATTGTGTTCTGAATCTAAAGGCAACAAAGTCGCGTGATGCGTTTTAACCGCATTAATCATCACCTTCCCTGCCATGACCAATGCTTCTTTATTCGCCAATAAAATACGCTTGCCTGCACGCGCTGCTGCCAAAGTAGAAGGCAGACCGGCTGCGCCTACGATAGCAGCGACGACGGTATCGGTTTGCGGATCAGTCGCAATATCGACCAACCCTGAAGCACCGCCGACCACGTCGATATTTAAACCAGCGGCACTAAGACGCTGAGCGAAATCATCGACCGCTGCTGTCGGCACACTGACGCGTTTTGGCAAAAACTGTTGGCAAAGCGCGAATAATTTATCTAAACGGTGGTAGCCTGATAAGGCATAAACGTCGTAGTTCTGTGGTTGTGCCGCCAAAATTGCTAACGTGCTATCGCCTATCGAGCCTGTCGCGCCTAGTACGGCGATGCGTTGGGTCATAACCATCTATGCCTATAATACGGTGAAATTAAATGAGAAATAAAGACAATAAATATAAGGTATAAAACCTAATAAGAGGCAGCCTAGTCGCTACCAAATACGTAAGCCCTACCTATTTTATATCTTTAGCCTGATAGCTTTTTATTTTTGGACTACTTATTGTTATACGACAATTAGACCAAGCTGCTGTAGCGCCCAAAAGCCAAGCGCAAATATCGGAGTAGCAGATAATAACGAATCAATGCGGTCAAGTACCCCGCCATGCCCTGGCAAAATGGTGCCAGAGTCTTTGACGTCAGCGCGGCGCTTGAGCATCGACTCAAATAAATCGCCGAGTACAGAACCCAAAATCGTCAGTGCTGACAATGCTACAAAGGCGACTAACGGTAGACCAGTCAACTGTAGTTTAAAGACACTAATGACGATGACCACAAGCAAACCTGTGACCAAGCCGCCTGCTAGGCCTTCCATGCTTTTATTGGGGGAGACGTTTGGCGCCATCTTACGGCGACCGAGCTTACGCCCAACAAAGTAAGCGCCACTATCGGCACACCAAACCAATAAAAATACATACAGCAGCCACCATGCAGACAGTTGCCATAAATAGAACATAGCGGTAATGGCAGCGGTTAATATAATAGCGCCCATCCAAGCCAGTTTTTTACCGTACCAGTTGGTATGACTAGGAAAGACTCGAACCCAAGACAGGGCCATCAGCCAGATAACTAGTGATGCCACCCACCAAAACAGCCAGGTGACTTTAAACATCAGCGAGACGATGGTCAGCGCCAAAACCAACAACACAAACAACGCAGGCTGCTGCCATTTTGGCATCAGTTTGGTCCACTCGTGGGCAGCGATAATGACACCAATCGCTAGCAGCGGTGCAAATAAAATAGGCGTTTGGCTCGCAAACATTGCAATACCAACGATAATAACGAGAACAATTGCCGTCTTAATTCGTTGCCACATACTTATCGAGCCTTATATAACGAAAAATGTTTGGTCAAAATCTAGCATAACAGCACTCTATAATAGCCCATTAAACAGGATTAACGCCAATTAAAGCAGCTTATCATAGACCAAACAAGTGTAATTCAAACCTCGCGGACGACTTAAGCAATTATTTCTACAGCGCTTATTTGCTAAAATTATTTTAAGAAGTCTGCTGCTCTATTACTACTTGTTCGCTGGTTTTGCCAAAGCGGCGTTGGCGCTGAGCAAACTCTGTTATCATCGCAGCAAGTTCGGCTACTTTAAAATCGGGCCACAGGGTTTGAGTAAAAAACAGCTCCGCATAAGCAGATTGCCATAATAGGAAGTTTGACAAACGGTATTCGCCGCCCGTGCGTATCAACATATCAACCGCAGGCGCATCTGCTAATTGCACATATCCGCCAAGCATCTCTTTATCGATGTCTTCTGCGCGCAACTTGCCCGCTTCGACTTGCTGCGCCAACTGCTTAGCAGCATGGGCAATATCCCACTGACCACCGTAGCTAATAGCGATTACCAAGGTCATCGCTTCAAAGTCAGCAGTTTTTGCCTCGGCATCTAACATCAATGCTTGCAACTCTTCACTAAGCTGACTGCGATCACCAATAAAACGCAAGCGAATGCGATATTTTTGCATGCGCGGTAATTGCTCATTGATGGTTAAGCTCAACAAATGCATCAGCAAAGCCACCTCGCTCGGTGGACGTTGCCAATTCTCACTAGAGAAGGCAAAGACGGTTAAGACTTCAATGCCCGTGCTAACGCAATATTCGACAATGGGATCTAGCGCATCTTTGCCAGCGATATGCCCCTGACCTTTGCCTAACTGATGGATTTTACCGTAGCGGTTATTGCCATCCATGATGACGGCGATATGCCGCGGGAGAAGCGCGGGAGATGAAGTATCTGAAATAGACATAGGCTGACTTGCTTGTGGTTTGGGTAAAGTAAGGTGACGCGAATTATCGCCTGTTAAGAAAAATATTGCATATTTAGTAAATGACTTATTAAAAAACCTAAACTTAGCAAAAAACGCTTTCATAAAGGGTTTTTAACAAAACAATTACTTAACAATGGCTTAATTTCTTATACGGCAATAAACAGTCAACATGCATATAATATTGACTGTTTTTAGAGAAAAGATACTGCTGCTGTCTTTAATTAACAAGAAAAGACAGCCGCTTATACTTCCATCAAATCGCTTTCTTTTTTGCTCAAGCGGCTATCAATGGTTTCAATATATTTGTCAGTGATTTTTTGGATATCATCACTGGCGCGGCGCTCGTCATCTTCTGAAATCTCTTTCTCTTTTGCCAATTCTTTAATATCATTCATCATATCGCGGCGGATATTACGGATAGAAACGCGGCTGTTTTCCGCTTCACTGCGCGCAAGTTTTTGCATATCGCGGCGTGTGTCTTCGGTCAACGCTGGCATCGGTACACGAATAACGTCAGCAGTCATCGGGTTTAAGCCCAAATCTGCTTCGCGAATGGCTTTATCAATCGCTTGCACCATGCTACGCTCAAATGGCTGTACCAGTAAGGTGCGTGAGTCTTCGACGTTGACGCTGGCAACTTGATTCAATGGCGTATCGGCGCCGTAGTAGCTAACCATCACGCCAGATAGCATACCTGGGTGCGCGCGGCCAGTACGTACTTTGCTAAAAGTCGTCTCAAGCGCTTCTAAGGTTTTTTGCATGCGTGCTTCGCCGTCTTGCTTAATCTCTTTAATCATCATGTATCCTTATTTATCGCTATCGATAAATCACTCATTATTGTTAGGTATAAAGTTGTTAGGTATAAATCTTATGCAACGATTGATGCTTACAACATCAATGATCTTTATTCATATAATCATTTAGTCATCTATAAAATAAGCGAGCGCTTAATGATAAACGCGCGTGCCTTCATTTTCGCCCATAATGACGTTTAATAGCGCATTAGGCTTGGTCATATCAAATACTTGTAGTGGGACGTTATGCTCGCGGCATAAAGCAATCGCTGTTAAATCCATGACGCCAAGTTTTTGCTCGAGCACTTCATCAAAGGTTAAACCGTCATATTTTTTGGCATCCGCATGGAGGCTTGGGTCTTTATCGTAAACGCCATCTACTTTGGTGGCTTTTAAAATTAAGCCCGCCTCGATTTCGATACCACGTAGGCAAGCGGCGGTATCAGTGGTAAAGAACGGATTGCCCGTGCCCGCGACAAAAATACACACTTCGCCATTTTTAAGATAACGAATGGCATTACGGCTACTATAGCTTTCAGTGACTTCGCCAATTGGCAATGCTGACATCAAACGCGTTTTAATATTACGGCGCTCGAGGGCATCACGCATGGCCAGACCATTCATCACAGTGGCTAGCATACCCATTTGGTCACCAGTGACACGGCCGACCAAGCCATCTTGTTGCAACTGGGCACCGCGATACAAGTTACCACCGCCGACGACGATACCGACTTGTACTCCAAGTCCGCGTAAGTGGGCGATAGACAAGCTCATCTTATCGAGCACTTCGGTATCAATCCCCATCTCTTTGCCACCAGCTAAGGCTTCACCAGAAAGTTTTAGCAAGATACGAGAGTAACGCGGGTTTTTGTCAGACATGAGGTCACCTTGTTAGCATGAAATTATAATGAAAATAAGCGGTAAAACACAAATTGCATTGGACTTTAGCTTACCCTTTCAAATTATCCTAAATGGCATAATAAGCGCCAAAAACGATGTCAAATAGGTAAAAAGCCAAATTGCGCTAATTGTAGCAAAAACTGCCCACGATTGGGCAACTTTCACTCGGTTATCGTTGTGGCTCTCTAACCTTTATAACTGGCAAACAAATCATATTCGCTAGCGTCATCGATCGTGACGGTTAGGAACTGTCCAACTTTGACTTGCGCGGTGATATCATCGACATAGACGTGACCGTCAATCTCAGGTGCATCAGCATAACTACGACAAATCGCGATGCCTTCTTCATCATCAATCTCATCGACCAATACCATCAAGGTTTTACCGACTTTTTCTTGCAGCTTTTGTGCCGAAATCTCTTGCTGTAGTGTCATCAAACGCTCATAGCGTTCTTGCTTAACGTCTTCAGGTACATGATTTGGCAAATCATTGGCGACCGCACCTTCGACTTCTGAATACGTAAAAGCACCGACGCGATCAAGGCGCGCCTCGACCAGCCAATCAAGCAAGCACTGAAAATCTTCTTCGGTCTCGCCTGGGAAACCAACGACGAAGGTTGAACGAATAACAATATCAGGGCAAATCTCACGCCACGCTTTGATACGCGCCAAAGTATTTTCGCTATGCGCCGGACGTTTCATCGCTTTTAAAATACTGTGGCTAGCATGTTGGAATGGAATATCAAGATAAGGCAGTAGTTTTTTCTCGCCCATCAGCTCAACCACTTTATCGACATGCGGATAAGGATAAACATAGTGCAGGCGTACCCAAATACCCAAATCATTTAACGCTTGGCATAAGTCATAAAATTTCGACTTTAGCGGCATGCCATTCCAAAAGCTGGTTTTATATTTTAAATCCAGCCCATAAGCAGACGTATCTTGTGAGATAATCAGCAGCTCTTTCACGCCAGCGTTTTTCAGCGCCATTGCTTCATTCATCACGCTATCAATCGGCCGCGAAACCAAATCGCCACGCAAACTTGGAATGATGCAAAAAGTACAGCGATGGTTGCAGCCTTCTGATATTTTAAGGTACGCATAATGACTGGGGGTCAATTTAATCCCCGCCTCATTAATCAAATCTATCTTTGGATCATAGTTGCTATCTATATCGCGCTTGGGTTTGGGCACATGCTGCGAGACGGCAGTAATTACCTCATCATAAGCATGCGCACCGGTAACCGATAGCACAGCTGGGTGCATGGCACGGATTTTATCGGCCTCTTTACCCAAGCAGCCGGTGACAATCACTTTACCGTTTTTGCTAATCGCTTCACCGATGGCGTCCAAGGATTCTTGCACGGCTGACTCAATAAAACCGCAAGTATTAACCACAACCAAGTCTGCGCCTTCATAGTCGCTGGCAACTTGATAACCGTCACGACTAAGCTCGGTGATAATGCGCTCACTATCGACCAGCGCCTTTGGACAACCAAGCGATACAAAGCCAATCTTTGGCGCAGCGTTCACGGGCGCATCAATCGTCGCTGAATTGGCTAACGTCACATCGCTACTTTGCTCAATACTACGGTTTTGATTGTGATTGGCTTTATGGTGGTAAGGCTGGTTAGTGTTTGCTTGACTGACATCTGCCTGACTGCTTTCTTGCGCTATATTTGGCTTTGCAGGATTAAAAATAGTGGCAGTGTTTTTTGGCATAGAAGCTGATGAGGCAGAAGCTGACGATGTAGAAATTGATGAGGTGGTAACAGTCGTATTAAGCGACTCGGTAGAAGTGTTGGGCATGGCTGACCTTGCTAGAGATAAATTGGCTGTGCGCATTGTACGTTTTTTTTGTGATAATCGCCAGTTTTGCCGCGCTAGTGTGTTGATTTATGGTTAAATATTATCCCCAGTATCGCTTAATTTTAGGCATTATCCATGACGGCTGATTTGTCCATTGCCAAACCGAACCCAGATTCGACGTTTATATTACAGCATTTATTTACCGCTATTTTATGCGTTGATGAAGCGCTGACCATTAGGTGGCTAAATGCGCAAGCCGAGCAGCTGCTTGCCATTAGCAGCGGACGTTTGCGAGGTCAATCAATCTTGACCCTGCTTGCGCCCGATGAGTTGACGTTGAAAGACAGTCTTATTAGGAATAATAATCGAGAAGACAAAACTTACTCTTTGACGGAGCGTTTTAGTCAAGCAAAACACTATCAACAGCCGTTTATTGATCATGATCACCTTATACACACCCAGCTAAACGGCGGACTGACGTTATCTGTGGATTATAGCGTGACGCCCGTTAGCGATGAGCAGCAGTCTTATTTTATTATAGAGATATGGGGCAAAGACCGGCAAAGTCGTATTTCAGAAGAACAGCGCCAGCAGCAGCAATATAGCGTCGCCCGTCATATGTTACGCTCGGTCGCCCATGAAATTAAAAATCCATTGGCAGGTATTCGAGGGGCGGCGCAATTATTACAGCGGCAATTTATTAAGTTTAATGAATTTTCTGCTATTGTGAATGAAAATTTGAATGTAGCGGATGAAAATAACCTGACAAAGAATGCGACAAAGCTGCGGAGTTATACCGATATTATCATCTCAGAAACCGATCGTCTGACCCAGTTGATTGGGCAGCTTCTTGGCTCTCATCAATTGCCAAATTGGCAAATGCTCAATATCCATGAACCGCTAGAGCACGTTTTGGCTTTAATCATTCATCAATATCCAGACGTGATGCTACAACGTGATTATGATTTATCGTTACCCGAGTTATGCGCGGATAAAGATCAATTAATCCAAGTGTTTTTAAACCTGATGAATAATGCATGTGAATCGATGACTGAGTTTGAGCAAACGCTGCAACAAAATACGCCAGCCACGTTTGGCAACTTTCCATCAGCTATTGCGCAGAAACACTCTGATATTAATGATAACTATCAACCTAAGCTGCATATCCAAACGCGGGTTGTTTTTCAGCATACCATCGGTAGCTTGCAGCACAAACAAGTCTTGCAAATCACCATTACCGACAACGGCTCAGGGATAGACGACGCATTAATCGGTCAGATATTTTTCCCGATGGTGACCAACCGCGCAGCTGGTACAGGTCTAGGTTTATCCATCGTCCAAGATATCATCAGCCGCCATCATGGTATGATTGACGTTAGCTCAAAGCAAGCGCAAGATTTTAGCGGCAGTTTTAAAAGTCATTATCAGCACAATCAAACCCGCTTTACCCTCTACCTGCCTTTTTCTCAGCCAAGCGCTGACCGTTAAGGCTAAGATTTTATATTCATTTTCCATTTCTCACTGCTTATCAGGCGAAACCCATGACTCAGTATAATGACACAAAATACCTTACGAGCAATGAGCAAATCCCTATGGTCACCGTGGGCAATAATCCTGCTGCTACTCCCGCGACATTGTGGCTTATCGATGATGATGCGGCGCTGCGCTTGGTATTGGCAGATACCTTTGAAGAGGCAGGCTTAACGGTTATTGGCTTTACCCAAGCGCAAGCAGCGTGGACGCGCCTGAACGATATCTTGCAACAGCGCGTATCAGTTGACCAACTGCCAGATGTGATATTGACTGATATTCGTATGCCAATGATGGACGGTCTGTCATTTAGTGATTGGGTACATCAGCATTTTCCTACGCTACCGATTGTCATTATGACCGCGCATTCCGACCTAAGCTCTGCTATTAATAGCTATCAAACTGGCGCGTTTGAATATCTGCCTAAACCCTTTGATTTAGATGAAGCGGTTGCCACAATTTATAAAGCCATTAATTATCAGCCGAATTTAGTAATAGCAAGTCATGCAGATGATCCTGCTCAAAAGACTGTCAAGAAAGCTAAAAAGGAAACCAAAACGACCACCGAACTTAAATCTAAACCTAAACCTAAAAACCCAACAGGTAGCGGTATTAATAACAATCCGAGCGGTATCATCGGTCAATCACAAGCGATGCAAACGGTATTTCGCGCGATTGGACGCTTAGCGCATTCTCCTATTACCGTTTTAATTACTGGTGAATCAGGCACAGGTAAAGAGCTGGTGGCAGGCGCGCTTCATGCGCATTCTCCAAGAGCGCAGCAACCTTTTATCGCGCTGAATATGGCAGCGATACCGCATGACTTGATTGAGTCGGAATTGTTTGGTCACGAAAAAGGCGCTTTTACGGGCGCAACGACGACGCGGCAAGGTCGTTTTGAGCAAGCGGACGGCGGCACGCTATTTTTAGACGAAATCGGCGATATGCCATACAGTACCCAGACGCGACTGCTGCGCGTATTGGCCAACGGTGAGTTTTTTCGCGTCGGCGGACAGCAGCCGGTCAAAGTCAATGTACGCATCATTGCCGCTACCCACCAAAACTTAGAAGAATTGGTCAAACAAGGCAAATTTCGTGAAGATTTATTTTATCGCCTTAATGTGATTCGTATGCCCTTGCCGCCCTTACGGACGCGCCCTGAAGACATTCCTGCATTAGCAAACTACTTTATGCAGCGCGCCGCCAACCAATTAAATAGCGCCGAAAAGCAGCTGCATCCTACCACGCTTCAGATGATGCAATCTTTTGCGTGGCGCGGTAATGTCCGTCAACTTGAAAACGTTTGCCTTTGGCTGACGGTAATGACCACGGGCGACATCGTTATGATTGAGGATTTGCCGCCAGAGCTGCTAGACAATATTACCCCTAATGTAGAGCAACAAAGCAATGCGGCATATCACGTGCATCAAAACATGCAAAACAGCCAGAACAGTCAACTGACCCAAACGAATGATAAGCAAAGCTGGCAGCAAGCGTTGGCTATATGGGCTGAGCAGTCTTTACAAACTGGTGAAACCGATATTTTACAAACCGCAACGCCAGAGTTTGAACGTGTATTGCTTAAAGCTGCTCTCAATCATAGCGGCGGTAAAAAGATAGCCGCCGCCAACTTACTGGGTTGGGGGCGCAATACTTTGACCCGCAAATTACAGCAATTAGAGATTACCGCATCAGAGCAAAATAATTGAAATTAAAACCAGAAATCATTATAAAAAATTCCTATAAATATCAGTATTTTATGAAATACATCGAAAATAATTGCTAAATAATTAAAAAAAAATCGCAAATAGGGGTTGCCAAACGATTCAAACTCTATATAATAGCCAACCACTGAGACGCACTACCGAATCAGTTAACTATCTCGATGGCATTTGAATTTAACTGCCTTTGATGATAGAGTAACGAAAATGGGGCTGTGGCGGAATTGGTAGACGCACCAGATTTAGGTTCTGGCGCCGCAAGGTGTGAGAGTTCGAGTCTCTCCAGCCCCACCATTTTCGGATAGTACATCTTAGACCAAATATTAAAGCCTGCTTTTTAGCAGGTTTTTTTGTGTCTAGCATTTAGCGTTCATGATTATAACCTTTCTAAATCCATCACGATTTCTTCCATACTTTGATAACGTTTTTCAATTCTCTTCGCCAACGCTTTATTGATGATACGTTGATAGCGCCTATACTCTAACGGCAATGTTGCAATTGGCTGTTGGCAATGCTGAGTCGCCCATTCTCTTAACGGCGCACCACTCGGATTATCAATCTTAAACGGTCGCTCGCCTGCCAATATTTCATATAGCATTATCCCAAACGCATAAATATCGCTTTGCAGCGTTGCGCCTTGCCCTTGCCAGCGTTCAGGGGCAAGGTAAGCGGGCGTGCCAGCATTATTTTCCGTACTATTTTTCTTATTTATTTGAGTAATACCATTATTAATGGGTTCTGCCAAAGCAAAATCAGTTAATAATAAATTAGGTACGATACCGCCAATAGCCCTATGATTTGGCACGAAAGCATCTAGCAAAATATTACTCGGCTTAATATCATTATGCAGCCAACCTATGTGATGCAAATTGGCAATAAGTTTTGCTGCTTGAATGATTAATTGCTGCTTTTGCTCGGCAGTCAGGCTTTGCCTTAAATAGCGCGCGACACTGCCGTTGGCATAATTTGGCATAACAACAATGGTGAGTGTTTGACTGTTATTTAATACTTGTAGCTGTAAATGATGACTGGCTAATAGCGGCGGCGCGATAGAAGAAAATCTACCCTGATGGTTCGAGAACTGATTGATAGATTTTAGAACGTCGGCCTCATAAGATAAATCAGATCCGTATCGATGAGCATCGGTACTTAATTGCCATTTCATCATGGCCTCACCAAACTGGGGATGCTTGGCGCGTGTTAAACCTTGATATTCAAGCACATTAGTGACACTCTGCTGACTGATACGCTGATGTGTTATCTTATTATACTTCAAGTCCAAGAATGCTATGGTCAATACAGGCAGAATTTGCTGCGCATCCGTTTGCAACGTTTGTTTTGCCAAGTCTTGCTTTGGCTTTGCTTGAATTGCAGCTTGATTACTGGCACTATTTTTCATGATAAGTGCTGCCTCGATGCATGTACTTGATAGATGTAATAGGCAATCTGCCATTTTTATGATTATAAGTAACTAAATTATAAGCGACTATGTATTATGCCCCAATCTACTACGCCTGTTATGAATTACGCCCTACCCGACCATGTATTAAATTTACTTGAGCAGTATTTGCAAGAGCAGGTCACGCCAACTATCGAGATTGATCCTGCCCAGCTTGCTTATCGTTGGGTTGGCGGTCAACAAGGGCACCTGGAGCCGTTGGCAGTGAATTTGTTTTTAAGTTTAGATGACTTGCATGGTATCGATACGCAAAAGGCAAAACTGGTACAAAACACGCGCCAGTTTTTAAAGGGCTATCCTGCCAATCACGTCCTGATGACAGGCACACGCGGCGCTGGCAAGTCATCGCTGATTCGGGCACTGCTACAAGCCTATCATAGCGAAGGGCTACGTATTATCGAAATCGCTCGCGATGACCTGCGGATGCTTGATAAGATACGCGCTGCGATTAATGCGCTACCAGCGGACTGTGATTGCCGTTATGTGGTGTACTGTGATGACTTGGCGTTTAACGGTCAAGATGAAAGTTATCGGACGCTAAAAAGTGTGTTAGACGGCGCACTGGATTCCGAGCAAGACAAGCTACTCGTCTATGCCACCAGTAATCGTCGCCATCTTTTGCCGCAGTTGATGAAAGACAATGTCAATATTTATAACGGTCAGACTGACGAGGTCAACCCTTATGAAACCATTGACGAAACGGTCTCCTTGTCTGATCGCTTTGGCTTATGGTTGTCCTTTCACCCGATGGATCAAAACACGTATTTACATATTGTGCGCCATTATTTATCACTTTCGCCAAACCGCAAGCTAGATAATGCGAATGACGTTAAAGAAAGTAATCATCATGCAGAGGAAAATAATACGCTGCCTGACGTCATTAGAGCAGCGGCGTTACGCTGGGCATCAGAGCGCGGTGGCCGCTCGGGGCGCGTGGCCTATCAATTTAGCCGTTACTGGATAGGACAAATGCAATTAGCAGCTGAGGACAATCAATCTTAAATATGACTATAAGTCATGAATGATTGTCGCGTGCAGAGCCTAGATACTGTACGCGGCTCCCCTCTTCTGCGCTTACTAAGTCAGCTGCGCCATTCACCATATATTGATCAAAGTCAGCGGCTAACCATAGATTGCCTTGATAAGCACTTTGGGCATCCAAGCGGATATGCGCCATATTGGGCGTATCACTATGAGGATTATCAAATCTTTGATAACGGGCGCTAAAATGGGTCAAAATTAAATTTTTAACGCTGTTTTCTTGGGCAAATTGACCGACCGATTGCGCGCTACTGTGCATCGGATCAAAGTCTGGATTTTTTGCCTGAATCTTATTTAACACCTCATGAGTATACGTGGCTTCATGTACCAACAAATCGGCATCGACTACCGCAGCACTTAGGCACTCTGGCGTATCGTTATCGCCCGCCACCATAACCTTTGTGCGCTGACTGTTATTATCGACGTAATCGGCTGAATAAAGCGTGCGTCCGTCTTCGGTCACAACATCTTCGCCTTGCTGCAGCTTGCCCCACAGCGCGCTTGCTGGAATACCATCGGCTGTCAATTTATCAGTATTCAGCGCACGGCGGCTGATAGTTTGGGTGATGGCAAAGCCATAAGAGGCCACGCGATGCGATAAAGGATAAATACCTATCGTCAGCTGATGCTGATTGTCTAGTGTAATCGTTACTTGAGTTTTATTTCCCTCATCTGATTCAGAGAGCAAATCTTCTATCGCCATAAAGTTAATAACAAATGGAAAATATAGCTCTGTCGTCAAAGTTACCGCTTCAAGCAACGTGGCGATTGCTTTTGGCGCAACGATGATTAACGGCTCACGGCGACCTGACATTGCTGTACTCGCTAGTAGCCCTGGCAGACCATAACAATGGTCGCCATGCACATGAGTGATGCAAATTGCTTGGAGCTGATGTAAAGATAACTTAGTATGTAAGAGCTGCTGCTGTGTGCCTTCGCCGCAGTCAACCAACACCCAAGGCCGTGATTTTTTAGATTGAGTCGTGTTTTGGGTGTTTGAGGCATAGGGATTAAGAGACTCAACAGCTAATGCGGTAACATTACGCTGCTTGGTTGGCACGCCCGCTGAGGTGCCCAAAAAGGTAAGCTTTAACATAGGCAAACTCTTTATCTAAATACTTTTTATAGCGACGTTCTTATAGTGATGTTTTTATAAAGACGACTTTATAAAGACTGGCATAGCATGGTTCTTTGACCCTCAATCATTTTACCGCCATTGGCCGTACATTCATTGACCATATTAGATTCATAGGATTTCCAGCCACCATAAAAGCTCGCAAGACATAGGAGTACTACCAGCAGCTTTTGTGACCACGCTTTGATAGAGACTTGCTGGTTATTGCTATGACCTTCAGCCATATTAATGGGTTGTTCGGTAACCGCACCAGCATCCGTCTTCTGGTTGTTTGTTTTATTTAAGTCTGTCATTTTTTATCCTAAAAAAGGTTTTGTCTATAAATAAACAAAACCTTTATTTTAATATGAATTCAGTCATTTATTAATGATGAAGTGTGCTGCATCTAAAATTTTAAACGCCCACCTTTTTCTTCTGCACGTTTAAAGGCGTCGCGCTCTTCACAGCGTTTTAGCCAGTTTAAGATATTGGCATATTTACTGCTATCTAAACCTGCTCCCGCATTGGCACCGACGACCGCAAGATGCATCTGAATATCCGCGGCACTGAACTCTGCGCCTGCAAACCAATGATTATCTTGCAGATGTTGCTCCATCATGGCCAGCATTGTATCCAAACTTTTGCTAATCATGCTTTTTTCCACCTGATTGCGAATGCTTTTGCTCACAGGTTTGATCAGCATCGGCGATTGCTCAACCACTTTGGTAAAGACCAGACGCATGACCAATGGCGGCATGAGTGACGCTTCTGCAAAATGTAGCCAAAACGTATAAGCATCCCATGCCGCTTCATTGTCATCAGCAGGCTTGAATTGGCGTTCTTTATCGTAATGCTTAATCAAGTACTCAATGATAAATCCCGACTCGACGAGCGCACGATCGTTTACCTCTAATATGGGCGCATGACCGAGCGGATGTACTTGTTTTAAACTGTCTGGGGCGCGATAAGCCTTGTTGCGCTCGTAGCAGGTCAATTTATAATCGAGTCCAAGCTCTTCTAATAGCCATAAAATACGAAACGAGCGTGAGTTTGCTAAATGATGAAGATGTAACATAAACCATCCTAGTTATAATGTGAATAAGCGATAATCTTAAATAAGACATATATTAATAGGCTACGCCCGCCCTTCACTATTGACTTTTATTGAGCACAATTGAACGTTACGAAACATGATTGAGCAAGGCGCCCTTATTGTCGATAATAGCGCAATTAATCGCCCTTTAATACAGAAACTATGTAGAGCAATAACGAAAAATATAATGAAAAACAACATCTGCTAAGTTTAATTTAGCTTCTTGGCAGGACAGTTTTATTTGGCATGTAGCTCTTCAATTTTACGCGTTATCTTATCTATTTTTTGCTGATATTTTCTAATTTTACGAAAGCGATGCGCAATCAAAACCCCTTTAATACGGCGATTTTTTAGGCGGCGGCGCGGCGGGAAACTGCCGACTTGTGGCTCATTGTACGCTTGCAGGCGGTCGTGACGCTTACGTGCCAAATAGCCAAGCGCACTATCAGCAATCATAATCAGCAGCGCGATGACAATCATGCCATACATAAACAGCGAGCCGCCGTCATTGATACTTTGGTGCAAAATGGTGATGGAAAATATAAATAAAAATATCGGCTCAAGGTAGCATAACGTGCCAAATAGCGACACGGGTAGCTTTTGGCTGCCAACCATGGTCAGCGCCATCGCCGCCGTACTAATAATACCGAGTAGCGGCAATAGATACCAAAACTTATCGGTCGCGAACGCCAGCTCAAAACCGCCGCTTAAGTATAATATCACCAACACCACCGGCGTTAATAATACCAAATCCGAGATAAGTCCGGTGATGGGCGGTACGGCAAGCTTACGCCGCAGCAGATAATAAGGCGGATAACCCAAACAGACAAATAAAGTCGCCCAAGAAATGCTGCCATATTGCCACACATCATAGCCAATACCGAGCGCCGCACAAAGGGTCGCAAGCCATTGCAGCAAGCTCATGTCTTCATTATAAAAAAAGCGCCCCACGACAATCATAATCATCGGGTATAAAAAGTAACCTAATGTCACCTCCAACCCCAAATCATTGACCGGCGCCCACATAAATATCCAGATTTGCGCACCCAAAATCGGCGTGGGAATGATAAATAAAAACCACTCTTTTGCCGTCTTTAAGGTTTTTAAATAATCAAAAATATGCTGCCACTGTTTCAGCACACTGACCAGTAACACCAAACTGAGTAGCATCATCAGCACGCGCCAAGCAGCAACTTGTGTCCCTGATAACGGCTGCATCAACAGACCAAATAAAAACAACCCTGCATATAAAAAGTTTGCGGCGACTGCAACGATGGTGCCTTGCGACGTCTGATTGGTGAGGAGCATAACAATTGCCTTTAAAAATAAGCGCACGTCCTTGGCAATTTTGAAAAAAAACAAAAGCCTCAGACGCGAACGTCGGAGGCCTTTTGTCTATCAGCTCTATTGTTGATAGAAATTTTTATCTATAGTCAAGGAATTTTAGAATCGCTACAAGGTGACCGACCGCAGATAGTACATTGAGTACATCTAGGGTGGGCAACACCGTAGCGGTTTAAAAGTGCTGTGACTATATCCTTTAACTAAATAAAATTAAGATAAACGCTTCTGTATCTCATGCTCAGCATTATGTCAAAGTCGGCATAGATACGCAATACATTGGCCTAACCCGTCTGTTCATTTAAAAATCAGGTTTATTCATTTGCCATACATGTAAAGATTTATTTGCTATCAAGCTGCTCGATTTTACGCTGTATGCTATCGAGTTTCCTTTGATAACGACGCATCTTACGGAAACGATGTGCGGCTAACACCCCATCGATACGGTAATTTATCAAGCGGCGACGCGGCGGAAAACCGCCCACTTGTGGCTCGCGGTAGCCATGCAAATGGTTGTCGCGGCGGCGACGAAGATAACCCATCACACTATCAGCAATCATAATAAATAGCGCCAGCGTAATCATGCCGTACATAAATAACGAGCCGCCTTCCTCAATGCTCTGGTTTAACACGGTGATAGATAACACAAACAATAGCATTGGTTCTACATAACTTAGGGCACCAAATAACGAGACGGGTAATTTACTACTCGCAATCATGGTCAATGACATCGCAAGCGCACTAAACGCGCCAAGCAGCGGTAATAAATACCAAAACTTCATGTTTTGTGCCGCCACGCTAAAGCCGCCACTGCTGTATAACATAATAAGTACCACTGGCGTCAGCAAGGTCAAATCTGACAACAAACCAGTAATCGGCGGTACGGCAAGCTTACGCCGCAGCAGATAGTAAGGCGGATAACCCAAGCAGACAAACAACGTAACCCAAGAGATGGTGCCATATTGCCAAATATCATGACCGATACCTAAAGCGGCCAACAGTGCCGCTAACCACTGTAGCGCGCTCATATGCTCATAGTAAAAAAAGCGCCCCAATATGATCATCACCAGCGGCAATAAAAAATAGCCCAAAGTGACGTCAAGCCCAAAGCCATTGACCGGCGCCCACATAAATAGCCAAATTTGCCCACCCAAAATCGGCGTCGGCAAGATAAATATCAGCCATTCTTTTGGCGTTTTTAAGGTTTTTAAATAGTCAAAGACATGTTGCCACTGCTTAGTAAAGCTGACCAATATAAGCAAACTCAACAGCATCATCAATATGCGCCATGATGCTACCTGTGTTCCTGTCAAGGGCAGCATAAATAACCCAAACAAAAACATCATCGAGAATAAAAAACTCGATGATATTGCGGCTAACGTTCCTTGAAAAGTTTGATTGGTCGTAAGCATAACAACGGCCTTAAAAAATAGCGCTTAATAGATATTATTTATCATAATTTTATAGAAGCTAAGCATACAAAGTTAAAAGCTAAAAAACACGCTGTAAGAATAAACAGCGCTCAGAAAAAAGCCTCCAACGATGACGTCAGAGGCTTATTCTAGAGCAGTATTACTCACTAAACTAAAAAGCTAACAACTGATATGGTTACTCGTCATCGTCGGTGTTTTCATCAGCTACATCATTTGACGTTTCATCATCTAACGTATAGTCATTGGCAATATCGATAACATCGTTGACGTCGGTCGTCGCGCTGTTGCCAGTTTCGGCATCAATATCGATTTGTTCTTGACCCTCTACGCCAAAAGTACCATCTTCTTTCATCGCCTCGACCAACTCGTCGTCGCCCTCTTCGTTCTCAACGCACGCCATGGCCACCAGTTTTTCATCTTTTGACAGACGAATCAAGGTAACGCCTTGGGTATTACGACCCGAGCTTGCCACTTGTTCAACGGGCGTACGAACCAGCGTGCCTTTATCAGAGATTAAGATAATATCGTCTTCAGGCTCAACCTTGGTCGCCCGAACCAAGGCGCCATTACGGGCGCTGGTTTTGATAGCAATAACACCGCCACCGCCGCGATTTTGAGTATTAAATTCTTCGACAAAGGTACGTTTACCAAAGCCATTTTCACAAGCGATAAGGATTTCGCGCACATCATCTTCGATAACCACCAGCGATTTGATAAATTCATCGGCTGCCAGACGCATACCGCGCACACCTTTAGCAGTACGGCCCATCACGCGCGCATCATTTTCATCAAAACGAATGGCTTTACCGCTCGAAGCAAATAACATCACTTCTTGACTGCCATTGGTAATACGGGCGCTGACCAATTTATCATCATCTTCTAGGCCAACAGCAATCAAACCGTTCGAGCGAATATTGGCAAACTGTTCAAGCTCAACACGCTTAACCGTACCATTTGCCGTGGCAAAGAAGACAAAATGCCCGCTCACATCCGCGGTATTTTGCGGTATTGGCAATATCGTGGTGACCGTTTCATCAGCATTTAAACCAATCAAATTCACTAGCGGACGACCACGCGAACCGCGGCTGGCAATCGGCACTTCAAAACCACGTAAGCTAAATACACGGCCTGTGTCGGTGAAACACAATACCGTTGCGTGCGTTGAGGTCACAACTAAGTGATCAATCACATCGTCTTCTTTCATCGCGGTTGCAGATTTGCCTTTACCGCCACGCTTTTGCGCCACATAATCGTCAATCGGCTGCGTTTTTGCATAGCCCGTACGCGATACCGTCATCACAACGGTTTGCTCTGGGATCAGATCTTCACGATTAAAGTCCATACGGGAATCAATGATATCGGTACGACGCTCATCACCGAAGTTTTCACGAATCTCAATCATCTCGTTTGAGATAATGGTCATTAATTTATCAAAATCACCAAGAATTGACTCTAAATGAGCGATTTCACGTAATAAATCTTGGTATTCTTCGGTCAATTTGTCTTGCTCAAGCCCCGTCAGACGATGCAGCTGCATGTCTAAAATGGCATTGACCTGCTCAAGGGATAAGCGATAGCTTTCTTGATTGTCAATCAGACCAAACGGCGCTTTTGGGTCTTCACCTTCGATGAAGTCTGGACGTACCGACTGGCTACCTGCCGCAGTTAGCATCGCAACGACGCTGCCTGAACCCCACGTATTATTGAGTAGGTTTTCACGAGCAAGGCCGCGGTTTGCAGAGGCTTTAATCGTCGCAATAATCTCGTCAATATTGGCTAAGGCAACAGTTAAGCCTTCTAATAAGTGACCACGAACGCGGGCTTTATTAAGCTCAAAAATAGTACGACGCGTCACCACTTCTTGACGATGGCGGACAAAGGCGGCAATTAGCTGACGCAAAGTCAACAGCTTTGGCTGACCGTTATCAAGCGCCACCATATTGATACTAAAGCTAGATTCGAGCGGCGTTTGCAAGAACAAGTTATTGACAATCACTTCTGCCGTTTCACCGCGGCGCAAATCGATGGCGATACGCATACCGTCTTTATCAGACTCGTCACGAATCTCCGTAATGCCTTCGATTTTTTTGTCGCGTACCAGCTCAGCAATACGCTCAATCAGTTTGGCTTTATTGGTTTGATAAGGTACTTCGGTAAAGACAATGCGCTCACGGTCACGGTTGACGCCCGTATCGCTCATTGGCTCAATGATATAGCGACCGCGTACATGCAAGCGGCCTTTACCCGTGCGATAAGCGTCTAAAATACCCGCCCGACCATAAATCACACCGCCGGTAGGAAAGTCAGGCCCTGATATATGCGACATCAACTCTTCGGCTGATATTTGCGGGTTTTCGGCATACGCTAAGCAGGCATTAATCACCTCAGTCAGGTTGTGCGGTGCCATATTGGTCGCCATACCAACCGCAATACCGGTTGCGCCATTGACCAATAAGTTTGGAATACGCGCAGGCAAGACGCTTGGCATACGCTCAGAGCCATCGTAGTTGTCTTCCCAATCGACCGTATCTTTATCCAAATCCGCTAGCATTTGGTGAGTCAGCTTGGTCATACGCACTTCGGTATAACGCATCGCCGCCGGTGGATCATCGTCAATCGAACCAAAGTTTCCTTGCCCATCAACCATCGGATAACGCAAGCTAAAGTCCTGTGCCATCCGTACAATTGCATCATAGACCGCACTATCACCATGCGGGTGATATTTACCGATGACATCACCGACCACACGTGCTGATTTCTTATAAGGTTTGTTATAATCATTGGACAACACATGCATCGCGTACATCACACGGCGGTGCACTGGCTTAAACCCATCACGCACATCAGGCAGCGCGCGCGAGACGATCACGCTCATCGCATAATCCAGATAGGACTGCTTTAATTCATCCACGATGGCAATAGGACTGATCGAGTCGCTCATATACACTCCTTTATTCACATTCTTTTTCTAGTATTTGGCTCGGTTAAAAATGCTGATAGTTGTACAAAAATAAAGGCGCTAAAAAGCGTCATTATCCATGATATACAGACTATAAAAAGCGTTATCAAACAGGCTAAACAATAGGAAAATGGCGATACGGTTTTTGTTAGAAATAACGTTTAATTGAAGAAGCTATTTTAACACATTTTTGTCTATTTAGGGGATTGTAGATGCTATTAAAATCAAGCAAAACAGCTGATTAGCGCTCGTTTTTATCTTTAGCGATAAGGATAAAAACGACTTTAATAATTGGGCATTGCCTTTGCTGTTTTTAAAGGCTATTTCATAAAAAAACTGCATCCAAAGGATTAATGCCAGTCAGTTAACGCTGACTGGTATTTTTTTTGGGATATTTTTGTGGTTT
>NZ_JABAST010000060.1 GCF_016107575.1 Psychrobacter faecalis
TACAAAGAGTGAGAGCAAGAGATTTATGGCATTTGTCTCATCGATTGATTCGTAAAATCCTGTCACACAATCTGTGCTTTGTACTCAACAAAAAACTTGGTAACCCGCCTCTTCAGTTTGAATTGCTTATTTCAAGTTGAGAGTGGGGTAATTTTTATAAAAAAGTAGGGGTTGGTTGATGTCTTGGCATCTGTTTGCGGTATTTTTTGCAAGTACGTTTTTTATCTCAGCGACCCCCGGTCCAAACATGCTACTGGCCTTTCAGTATGGCCTTAATTATGGCGTCAAGCGTACCTTATGGACGCTGGCAGGTTTAAGCCTTGGGCTGTTTATTTTACTGCTGTCAACGCTCCTTGGACTTGATGTTATTAGTCGTCAATCGCCATGGTTATTGACAGTGATTAAGACCGTTGGTGCGATTTACCTTATTTATTTGGGTGTCGCATCGTGGCGCGATAGTGGTAGTAGCAGCTTAATGAGTGATGCCAGCGAGCTGAGTACAGAAGTTCATAAAGAGCTGACTACGACTGCGGAAATGGCAGATAAGCCTATGCCGCGCTCACTTTCGAGCGCGGCTGTTAAAGCGCCGCCTAGCGATTGGTTATTGTTTCGAACGGGCATGTGGGTGTCACTGTCTAATCCAAAAGCGATATTGTTTTTTGCCGCCTTTTTTCCCAAATTTATCAATTTTAGCGCGCCGCTGTGGCCGCAGTATATTATGCTGACTTGTGGGCTGTTTTTGAGCGAGACGATTTGGCAGCTGATTTATACCATTGGCGGTAAAAAGCTGGCTGGTTGGCTTGATGTTGGTGAGCGTTTGGCATGGCTCAATCGCGGTTGCGGGGTGATATTTATTTTAATTGCCGCGGCGTTATTGGCTGAGGTGTTAAATAGTTTCTTGGCTTAGGAATTAATCAGGTTTATGTTTAACGTGGTTTTTTAAAAAGTGATACGTTTTCTAGAAAATTTTTATATAATTAAATTAATTATTGACTTTATTTTTTAAATCATTATTATTATCTCATTGATTTATAGCGCTTATCTTTCATAGGTGCTACATTATCCCAATTAATCTGCTATTGTCGCTCTGACATTGGCCACAACCTACGGAGGAATCATCGTGTCCTATTTAAACATCAAGACGTTTTCAAAGATTGAACGTATAAACTGCATGACAGCAATGACGACTTCGAAAAGGTTTGGCTGAATCTATATATAAGCTATTGAGTGATATCTTGTTTATTGATATCAACGCATAGCCTTCTATATCTACTCACTCTATCCCTCTTCTAAGTGCGCTATGTCAACATAGCTCGTAATCGTGCACGGCATTTTCGCGTTTGCTATTAGCTGTTTATTCGAAATTCTACCTTACTATTATCACTAATATTCTCGCTCAGCTCACGCTATTATTTAGTAAATAACTATTTATGTGTGTGCTATCTAAGCTTTCATTTTTAAGCTGAATATTTTGGTAGCGTAAAAATTCTTTTTAAAACGTCCATCATAAAGTAATCATACATTTTTATTGATTTTTTAATCAATAAAGAAGCGGTATTTTATTGTCTATTTCTTATGAAAAATAACTTATTGAGTGTTTTACTTAATGGTAATCAATAAGTAAATTATAAAGTTAAAGAAATAGGTAGATTAAAATATATTTTGTATGGTGATTAAAATAATAAAATGGAAATAATACATTATGAGCATTCAATTAGTATTAAATGAAAATAGTAAGTCTGGCGTACCGGTCAAGATTTATACATCAGATATTGAACAAGAGGCGATGCAGCAATTACGAAATTTGGCTCAGCTGGAGTTTGTACATTCGCATATCGCGGTGATGCCTGATGTACACGTTGGCAAAGGCGCTACCGTTGGAAGTGTGATTCCGACCAAATCCGCCATCATTCCGGCTGCAGTCGGTGTCGATATTGGCTGCGGTATGAACGCGGTGCGTCTATCTCTGACGGCAAGTAATTTGCCTGATAGTTTAAGGGCATTACGCTCAGTAGTGGAGCAGCAAGTGCCAGTTGGCTTTAATATGCACAAACAAATCCAAGCCAAAAACTCAACGCTTGATCCGTTAGGTAAACGCCTAAGACCGATTACTGATAAGCATCCAGGTTTGCTCAAGATGCTCAAAGGCTTTGAGCGTACGTGGGCAAAGCAACTTGGCACATTGGGTGGTGGCAATCATTTCATTGAGCTGTGCTTAGATGAAAACAATGATGTCTGGGTCATGCTGCATTCTGGTAGTCGCGGCATTGGTAATTGTATTGGTCAGTACTTTATTAATCTTGCCAAAAAAGAGCGTCAATCACGCTTTGGTCATGTGCCAGATCGGGATTTGTCTTACTTTGCTGAAGGCTCTGATAGTTTTGTTGATTATGTTGAGGCGGTGGACTGGGCGCAGGATTATGCGCTAGAAAACCGCCGTGAGATGATGCGTTTGGTCATTAAAGCCATGCAGTCACCACAAGCGGGGTTGCCACGTTTTCAGCTGACCAAAGAAGCCATCAATTGCCATCACAACTACGTCAATGAAGAGGTACATTTTGGTGAGCAAGTCTATGTCACGCGTAAAGGCGCTATCAGTGCCTACCAAGGTGAGCTGGGGATTATTCCCGGCTCTATGGGCGCAAAATCCTTTATCGTCCGAGGTCTTGGCAATGATGAATCGTTTTGCTCGTGCTCGCATGGCGCAGGGCGACAAATGAGCCGAGGCAAAGCCATACGGGCATTTACCATTGATGAGCTAAAAGCGCAAACCGAAGGCGTTGAGTGCCGTAAGGACAAAGGCGTCATCGACGAGATACCCGGTGCTTATAAAGACATTGAAGAAGTGATGGCCAACCAAGCCGACTTAGTCGAAGTGGTGCATACGCTGAAACAGGTCATGTGCATTAAGGGTTAGTTGGTTTTGCAAAACAGATTTAGAGATATTAAAAATATAGGTAACAATATGAGCTTAAAACAAACCTTAAAAAAGGCCAAGCAGATTGAACGGCAGCTGGAACAGCAAGATGCCACAGCCAATCAAAACTTACTTGGTGCTGTAAAACCGCGAAATTATCTGGCGCTAAATCCACTGCTCAAAAAAGGCGGTATTCATGAAAAAGAAGATATTGATATCATGCGCAAAAAACGTCGCCGCGAAACCAAGCAGCAATTGCGGAAGACCGATTGGTTATCGCAGTAAAGACAATTAATTTTAACATCCACGCACAAAAAAGCCGCTCCCTACTTAAATAGAGAGCGGCTTTTTTATTTATACAGTTTTTTATAAAGGGTTAAGCCAATACCTCGATAAGCTCGCCTTTTACCATATGCGGACTGACAAAATCGGTCACGCGTACGCTAACGATTTTACCCAGTAGTTCATCTACTTTATCAACGTCAAAAGGGAACATCACGGTACGGGTATTGTCTGCTGTGCCGATTAAGCAATCAGGATGACGATTGGCCACTTGCTCGACTAAGACGCGAGTCGTAGTGCCGACCATTTCATGGGTTTTGGCAAGGGTTGAATCAATAATAACCTGTTGAAATTCTGCCAAGCGTGCTTTTTTGGTTGCGAAGCTCACATCATCAGGCAATTCTGCCGCCGGCGTACCCGGACGCTTAGAGTAAATAAAGCTATAAGAGTGATCGAAGTTTAATTCTTTTGCCAAGTTTAAGGTATCTTGGAAGTTCTCATCAGTCTCGCCAGGGAAGCCAATAATAAAGTCACTCGATAGGTGAATATCAGGGCGTATGGCTTTGAGCTTATTAATCTGATTGATATAAACATCAATGGTATGGTTGCGTTTCATCGCCGCCAAAATAGCATTTGAGCCACTTTGAACCGGTAGATGCAGGTGTGACACCAGCTCTGGCAACTTGGCATAAGCATCGATAATATCATCGGTGAACTCTAGCGGATGGCTGGTGGTATAGCGAATGCGCTCGACACCATCGACATGCGAGACGTAATGCAAGAGCTCAGCGAAACGGCAAATACTGCCGTCGTCTTTTTCGCCGCGATAGCCATTGACGTTTTGCCCGAGCAGGTTAATCTCGCGCACGCCTTGGGCAGCGAGGCTATCAATCTCTGCCAAGACATCATCAAGCGGACGCGACAATTCTTCTCCGCGCGTATAAGGCACCACGCAAAATGAGCAATATTTTGAGCAGCCTTCCATGATGGAGACAAAGGCTTTAAACCCTTCTACTCTTGGTTCTGGTAAAAAATCAAACTTTTCGATACTTGGGAATGACACATCCACCGTACCGATACGGTTTTTAGGCGAGATAGAACGCTGCTCATGCGACTGGTCATACAGCTCTGGCAGACGGTGTAAGGTTTGTGGCCCAAAAACCATATCCACGTAAGGCGCACGTTTTTGGATATTATCGCCTTCTTGCGAGGCCACGCAGCCGCCAACACCGATAACCAGATCAGGGCGTTTTTCTTTTAATTTGCGCCAGCGACCCAATTCTGAAAACACTTTTTCTTGCGCTTTTTCGCGAATTGAGCAAGTATTCATTAGTAGCACATCGGCTTCGTCGATATTGTGGGTGACTTCCATACCGTGTGAATCGCCCAATACATCAAGCATTTTGCCAGAGTCATAGACGTTCATCTGACAGCCTTGAGTGGTAACAAAGACTTTTTTCGGCGTACCACTGCCATTGACTGGAGTTTGGGCAATAAACGCTTCAACAGAGTTTGACGCTTCGAGTGCCGTAACGGCAGGCGCAGTAACCCTGTTCTCAACAGCAGCGTCATCGATGCGGGGATTAAATACAGTAACACTCATAAGCGAAGTCCATGATTGACTAAAAATATAGCGAGGTAGGCGATTAACCGGTGGCGTATTTTATCATAATCTGCCATCAATGTGAAAAGTTAGCATGGGCTTAAACTGTTGACGCCATTTGATTATTTATAATAGTATCAATTGCTTATCTATTACCATCACTCAGATAAAGGCTTTTAGCACAATTAAGCCTAGTAAAAGCGCCGTAACACCTTCGTGTTACGCATGGCTATCCAATTTATTAACGAAAAGTAAAGCTGATGGTTGAATGTGCAACGAGTATAGTATGATGCAGACAACCATATCCGCACTATTGTTTAAATGAGCGTTTTAAGCAGGGTGAAAAATACTATTTCAAGCCTAGATTTAAACTGTTTATTTAGCCAAATTATTTAGACTTATTATAAAGAGAGTCCGTATGTCAAAGCCGCAAGTTGCTCAAAGTATCAAGGATAAAGATGCCAATTATCAAAATCATATGCCTAAAAATCATAAAACAACGATGCTAAAAACCAGTGTGCTGAGTGTGGCAACGGCGATGGGGGCGCTGGCATTGTCGCAAGGGGCTTATGCTGAGCTTACTTGGGGTAATAATACCAGCAGTAATGTCAATAGTTATCCGCAACAAGGTAGCTACCAACCGGACAACTATCAGCCTCAAAGCTATCAGCCTGATAACTATCAAGCGCAAAGCTCGCAGCCAAACAGCAGTTATCAAGCGGATAGTGGTGCAAGCTCATTTACAGCAGCAGCTATCGCCGCAGAACGCGGTGATGTCAACGCCCTTTATAATTATGAGCAGGAGATGAGTGGCGGTCTATTTGCCATGTATCCGCCTTATTGGCGTATGAATTTGGACCTAAACTCACAAAGCCCAGCAGCGGTTACACAGTTTGCCCGCCAGTATCCAGAGACGGTAATGGCAGAAAAGCTGGTTGCCGATTTTGCAGAAACCAAAGCAGGTTCCAATGATTATGCCGCCGTACGCCAAGTGGCAAATCTCATTACCAATGCCGATGACAGTGAAAAGTGCGCCGTTGCCCTTGGCTTTAACAATGGCGGCGATAGCATGCGCGCGATGGCGGCCAAGTCCGATGTCTGGCTAACCACCAAAAAACAGCCAGCGCTGTGCGATCAATTGGCGCTAGAGATGAATAATAATGCGCTGATTAGCAATCAAGATAGGGTATCGCGCCTCAAACGTATGCTGCGTAAAGGTAAGACCGGCGATATTATGGCCTTGTCCTCAAAGTTGGGTACACCGATTCCTTACTCGTCGTTAAGTGAAATTCAGCTCAATCCCTCAGCATTTTTTAGCCGTTTTGCTCGCGAGCCAAACAGCCAGATGAATCAATATCTGTATTTGTATGCTATGGGGCGCTTGGCAGAAAAGTCCTACCGTGAGGCAGCGCTACAATTAGATTTTGATGTGAAACAAGACCATCAGCGTGCAGCGAAGTTATTAAATGATGACACCCGTCGCTATGCTTATCGCATTCTTGGCGTTCAGCGTATGAACCACAATACTGACGATGGTTTTAATGTGGAAGCGGTCGATTGGTTCCGTAATAGCTTAGATAATGATTTTAGCTTTGAAGAAGCCGAATATTATGCCATGGCGGCGATTCGTTTTAGTCGTTGGGACGATGTGGTCGAAGCCATCTCGAAAATGGATGCTGAAACGCAAAAAACCAATCAATGGCAATATTGGTTGGCGCGTGCTTATGAGCAATCAAGTGATGCCAACAAACGCAACACTGCCAAAAAAATGTATCAAAATCTTGCAAAAAGCAATGAATACTATGGTTTGATGGCCAAGGATAAAGTCGGTCAACGTTTTGATGCCAGCCGCTTAGGTGGCAGTAGTTTGCCTAACGTTAGTAGCGCCGACCGTGCCCGCGTCATGCAAAACCCGCACTTTGCACGGGCGTTTGCTCTATATAACGCCGATGCCAGCCGCGCTTATGCCAATCGCGAGTGGAACTGGGCGGTGAAAAAAGCGCGTGACAATCGCGATAATAATTTGATTATTGCGGCCGCGCGTCAAGCGTATGACATCGGTTGGCTCGATCGAGCAATTTATGCCATTGATAATACTGAGACGGTAAATAATTTGGCTCTATCACATCCGATGCCGCATCAATCGGCGGTCGTGCGCTACAGCCAGTCGGCAGGTATCGATCCGGCATGGGCGTATGGCATCATGCGTCAAGAGAGCCGTTTTGTCTCGTCGGCTCGCTCAAACGTTGGGGCGAGTGGACTTATGCAGGTTATGCCTGATACCGCTAAATATATCGCACGTAATTTGGGCGAAACTTATAGCGCTAGTCGCGCCAATAGCGGCGATACCAATATCCGTTATGGCACATGGTATATGGGCGATATCTTTGGTAAATTAAACAGCCAGCCAGTCTTGGCCACAGCGGGTTACAATGCCGGACCCAACAATGCCAAACGTTGGCAGCCAGTTTATGGCTCACTTGCGGCCGACCAATATGTCGAGTCGATTGCCTTTCCTGAGACCCGCAATTACGTCAAGCATGTAATGGAAAACGCCACCATCTATAGCAGTTTGCTGGGCCGTGGTCAGCCTATTAGTCAGCGCATGGGAACCATTCCCGCCGCCTTCTAATTCTCTTTGTTTTCTTAAAAAGCCATTAATTGCTCGCTGTTAATGGCTTTTTTTATAGGGTTCATTTAAAAGCAGTAAACGATCTATAGTCAAAATATCCTAAAAACGCGACGGTATTGCTGATATCAATTTTTTGTAGCCTCTGTCTGTGCAGGCATATCAAGCAAGAAAAATTGATATCAGCAGTGCGTGATGTATTGATATGACTTTTCACTCACTATATTACACGATGCATCAGCCATGTTTACGTTTCTGCTATAGATTAAAAAAAGCAATTTGCTACCATTGTTTGAGTTTCCGTCTGGATTTTCTGTTGGCTCACTTCCAGCCTGCGGACTTACTCCCAGAAGGCTAAATACTTTCAAGCGACCTAATGTGATCAGTGTCTTAGTTTGGATTGTGGAAATCAATGAATCCTAAAAGCTCCTATTCGTCATTGCTAGATGCTCTAACTTCTTATGATTAAAAAATATTTCAAGTTGCCCATATCGTCGCAAGCTAAGCGTCAATTAACTCTTCAGACAAAGGTGGGCTCGATGTCAAAGACAGCGCTATCAGAGCATTTTCATAAATATTGGTTACGTACAAAGTATGATAATAATAAAGGTAATGCTGCGTTTGGTATAACAGCGTTACTATTGTTGCAGGGTGCAATAACGCTGCCAGCTCAAGCGGCGAATGCCAGCAAACCGGGTCAGCGAGTGTTGATGATTGAGATGACGCCAGCGCTATGCAGCTTACAGCCAACGCGCGCACGTATGCGCCAGTGCTTAGAAGGCTATTCGCTTACCGTTTCAGGTCTCGATATGGGCTATGGCGAGCGCTGCGGCCGCGGCAGTGAGCCACGCTTGACGCCCTTACAGTTAAAAGTTGTCAACCGTATCATGCCTGATACCACGGTGCGTACCCAAGCATGGCAACGCTATGGCGCTTGCAGCCCGCTTAGCGCTAGCAGCTATTTTCGCCAAATTACCAATTATGCCGGCGACTTAAAGCTACCGAATGAGTTAAATACAGGCAACAGCTATACGGTATTAAAATCGCGTTTTGTCGGTCAGATGACCCGCTTGAATAATGGTATGTCAGCGAATAGCGTGGATTTGATTTGTCAGGTAGGCACGCGCCGGCAAATGGTATTGACTGATGTGCACGTATGTTATGAAGGCAGCTCATTCGGCACTTGTAGCAATGTCGTCGACAACTGCGGTAGTAAGTTTATTATTTCAGGCGGAAAATAATTCTATTTTGACATTGAGTTATTGCGCATTAACCACCTTCTTTCTGCCTTTAATGAATAAAACAGTAAAGTACAAATGGCAAAAATATAGGCGATTTTTCTTATAACTCCCCTAAAATCTTAGCCATTATTCTGTCTAAAACGCTTTTAAACCGTCTTTTAATACTTCTTTTGCACCTTTCTTGAAGTCCCTCTAACGCCTTACTCCTCTAATGTTGTGCCAAAAATCTCATTATCTATCCGTATAAAATGTAACAATATAATTTGTATTGTCCGCAAACGCGTTCGCGCTTTCTCTAGACGGTTAATAGGCTGAGGTGCTACACTAGTGAACGGTTTATGACTGCTATATTCAGCGAGCAGGTCGCTATCTCAAACGATATTCATCAATCAAAACCATCTATTACAACCATCCATTAGAATTGTGAATTATCTAATCTATAATTAGGGAGTATTCAATGTCAATGAAACAGCCTTTACGTGTTGCCGTCACTGGTGCCGCTGGTAATATCAGCTATGCTATGTTATTTCGTATTGCATCTGGTGAAATGCTAGGTAAAGATCAGCCAGTTATCTTGCAATTGCTTGAAATCACGCCAGCTCTTGACGCCCTAAAGGGTGTGGTCATGGAATTAGAAGACTGTGCATTCCCATTATTGGCAGACATCGTGCAAACTGATGATGCGACTGTTGCCTTTAAAGACGTCGACTATGCACTATTGGTTGGCGCGCGTCCTCGTGGCCCAGGCATGGAACGTAAAGATTTGCTAGAAGCCAACGCGGCGATTTTCTCAGCGCAAGGTAAAGCATTGAACGATGTTGCTAGCCGTGACGTAAAAGTATTGGTGGTCGGTAACCCTGCCAACACCAACGCTCTTATTGCTCAGCGCAATGCACCAGACCTAGATCCACGCAACTTCACTGCTATGACGCGCCTAGACCACAACCGTGCCATCGCCCAGTTGGCTGGTAAAACAGACAGCACTGTCAATGACGTGAAAAAAATGATTATCTGGGGCAACCATTCATCAACTCAGTACCCAGACCTAACGGCTGCGACTGTTAACGGTAAACCAGCGTTAGATTTGGTTGACCGTGATTGGTACGAAAACACCTATATCCCAGAAGTACAACAACGCGGCGCTGCTATCATCAAAGCTCGCGGTGCGTCATCTGCCGCTTCTGCTGCCAACGCTGCCATCGCTCATATGAGTACGTGGGCTCTTGGTAGCGATGAGAACGATTGGGTTTCTATGGGCGTTTACTCAAACGGCGAATACGGTATTGCTGAAGGCTTAATCTACTCATTCCCAGTGACTTGCAAGAATGGCGACTGGTCTATCGTAGACGGCGTTGATGTCTCATCTGATTTCTCAAAAGAGAAAATGGCAGCCACCGAGCAAGAGCTTAGCGAAGAGCGTGATGCCGTAGCACACCTGCTTCCATAAGCAATCAATTTGCTAAAGCTAATATATAAGCATGAAACTAAATAATCGTTAAGCTAAAAAGCCCTCTTATTAGAGTAATGCCAGTCAGTTAAGGCAAAAACTCAATAAAAGTAATAAAATAGCCCATCTA
>NZ_JABAST010000061.1 GCF_016107575.1 Psychrobacter faecalis
CACAGCAGGCATCCAAGAAGTGGTCGATGCCGATTCGTAACTGGACGTCTGCTCTTAATCGCTTTATGATTATGTTTGATGATCGTATCAGTAAGCATTTAATCTAAAGGGCAGTTACACAGAATTCGGGATGGGCTCCAAACTTCATATGCCTTCTTAAGCGTTATATTTTTCTCTCCACGCTCGATATTTCCCATATAGCTTCGATCGATACCTGCCATCTCTGCCAATCTTTCCTGAGATATTCCTTTGCTTTTTCGTGCTTCGCGGACACGCTTCCCAAAGGCTACCATACGTTTATCTGTCGTCATCTCATTAACCACTGCTAAAAATAGCAATACTCACAGTGGTTAGCTATAATATCCACGGGATATAGTCGGTATTAAAAGGTGAACATGAAAACAAAACTAGAGTATCAATCAGACATTACAGAGACTAACAAGCTGATTTGTGAGAAGTACTGGCTACGGAAGAGCGAGAAACGCAATGAATTTATATATACTTGTAAACAAATCGGTCAAGAATTTGGCTTTAGACCTCAGGACATATCTAGCATCGCTAAAATAAATGCTCACCTTGTCGTACTCGATTGCCAATGTATGGATTGTGGCACAACAAATATCTGCCATACTCGCGCACAGCTTATTCAATTAAAAGTTGATAATTGGCGATGTGATATATGCTGGGAAGCACTGAAAAAAAGAAGAATGCAGGCGCTTATAGAACAACGTGTTGAGCAAGAGCGTTTAGAAGAAGAACAAAGAAAAGCGGCTCTCGAATATATTAATAACTACCGGAATACTCAATTTACTGAGATTCCTTCAATAACTGAGCTTAATGAAACAGACAGGCTATTACTTGCAGCAACTATAGAAAGCCTAGGTACAGACAATTTAAAAACCACGATCTCTCTACGCGATAATTTGTCATTGCCTTTATCACCTTTCTTTGGATTAGATCAAAAAATACTCCACTATCTTTTTAAATTAAATTTGCTGTTATTAGTTCCTGAAGAAAACTACGAATACGTTACTGTTAATAAGCAACAAGAGTTAGAGATCGACTATAATCAGGCAACTTTTGAGTTTACTTATGACACTGAGGATCTCACTAAAATAATGATCAGTGCTAAATCTAAAAAAAATATCAGTGCTTTAGTAGTCAATACTCAGTTCGAAAGTTGGTGTCAGCAGATACAGCTAGGAGAGTGTTTGAGCTACTTGATCACTAGGTCAAAACTAAATAACTTAGCCCCACCTATTGGTGAAAAGCTCATAAGCTTACTTAGAGCTTGTTTAGCTGAATGTTCTGTATCTGTTATGCACTATATAATTTGGAAAGCAGTTGAAAGTGCCGCTGCATTCGTACAAAAGCCAAATGTTACTAGAAAGCATGCATCAAATGCTATTTCAGGCAACATAGAACGGGTTTTCGGTAAGATTTCTAGTGGAAGTTGGCATCGCAGTAATTCTTATCGCGATGCCAGTCATCCACAATCCGCCATGGCTAAAATATTCTTTGATTATATATTCGGGATAGAGGATTGTGATTTTAACTACACTATTGATGAATTATTTAATCCTCATAGGCCTCAAAAAATGCTTGAACAGGTGAGTTACTCTACATTAGGAAGTGCACAAAGTGCTGATTACACAATAACGATCGATGATTTGAAGCAATGTAATATCGATAAAGCCTAAAACGCCAAATATAGTTTGAGTTCATAGTACTAAGCCAAATACTAAATGTATTTGGCTTTTTTAATGATACTAATAAGAGATTAGAAAGTGATGCGACAACAGTTGTCGTATATTGTTTATTTATTAATTCGAACTGATGCTTAAAGCACTTACTGATACGATAATATTGATATGATTATGGACACTCATAATCGAGGTTAAATGAAGTGTAGTGAAATAACTCAAGAATTTAAAGCTTGGTTTTATATATCATAGAAAGGATTAAAGATGCTGAAAATGGATGAAGCCTTGGGCATAGCAAACGAAGAAAATACGAGACCAGTTATAAAAGGCATCAATAAACTTCTACGTGTCGCATTGATCAACAGTTATCCTAAAGGTCAAAGCCACCTTATCGAAGTTGGTGATAACACAATCATTACTGGACGTAATAGCGCAGGTAAAACTACCCTGATGGGAGCAGTAATTCCTTTTTTTGGTACAAGATTGAGTGAGGTTTCTAAAAAGAATGAGGCGGTTAAAAGCTTTATTGACTTTTATCTTCCTTATGATGACAGTTATTTGGTTTATGAATATAGAAGACAGGGCGAAAAAAAATGTGTGATCCTCAGACGAAGCAGTGAGGGGCAACAAATTTTCAACTTTATCAATACTGGATACAATGAAACCTGGTTTGTCACAAAAGATGCCACCAATCAGCGAAGATTTAGGCAGTTTGAAGAAGTTAAAGGCATAATCGAATCTCAAGGTTTTAACGTCTCAAATAATATCAAACAACTAACTTACGAGGCCATCATATCCAATTGTCCGAATAGACGCTTAAAAGCCTCTATTCGCTCATCTAAAGCTCTACAGACCATCAATTCGCTTCGTCCTGATTACTCACTGGCTGTCGGTAGAGGTAGCTTCTACGGATTTTCCTTAATCGCTAGCAATATTCTAAAAAGTAAAATTGAGTTTGATCAAATATGTGAGTTTTTGGTTGAAGCAATGAAGACGGAGAATAAAGTTCAGAGTAATGAGATTTCTATAGATTCTCAAGGTGTTGATACCAATAAGTGGCTTTTAGACCGTAACTCATGGAATGAGATTGAGCAACTTAGAAGTAAATTTGACGAACTAGGCCAGTATGTTGAGCAAAACGCTTCTAATCAAAACGCCCTATCGGTAACAGTTAAGACGCTCAGAGGCTTAGTCAAAGCCTTTGATACAAAGATTGCAGAAAATAAAACCATTGAAGATGATCTCAAATTAAAAGTTGAAGCTATAGAGCAAGCCATTACCAAGATTGAAATTACTTGGGACAAAGAAAAAGGCCAATTACAGAATGAAGTAGATGATCTGAGCTCTAAGATAGCAAAGCTTGAAAGAGCGAAACGAGATTTTGAAGAGGGCCTACCTGGTCATCATCTACCATTGGCCATATTACAAAATATGGTTAGAGAGATCTCGTCACTTGAAGAGCAAATAAAGCACGAGAATGAGCGACTCAAAGCTCTACGCAAAGACGAGATGGATGCCACTAAAATCATCGAAAACATTAAAGAGCAACTTGCTAAAGATTTGAAGCAGATAGAGTCTAAAAAAAATGGATTAGCTTCTCAACAAGCGTTAATGCTACAGCAGATTAAAACGGGTTACTACGAGTCTCTTTCAAATCTAGGTGATGATAAGTCTACTAAGCTTAACCTTATTAAAAAAGAATATAAGATCAAGTCTAGTGCCATCAAGGAAAAACATACCCAGCTTATTATCGATAAAAATAATCTGGAATCAGAATTAAAGAATATTAGATGTAGTATCGAGCTTACCAATGAAATAGAGAACTTAAAGCTAAATTTAGACAATGCTAAAACTCAACTTAATCAGGACATAAAAAATCAAAGAACAGCTGAAAAATATCTAGATGAAACCAGTAAAGAATATGAAAAACTACAAAGAGAGCATGAACGTTTATTAAACGATATTGCTGACAAGACCTCTGATATTGATGACCTATATGCTTTACTCGAAGATGACACATTGCTCAGTTTCCTATTGAGAAATGAATCCGATGAAGTACTTTCGCCTTTGATAAGTCATATACGAAAAACTATCGATCCATCCCTATTCAACCGCTCCGACCTATCACCTCAATGGCTTGCACCTAAAGAAACAGACGACGAAGCTCTGTATGGTCTTTATCTCGACACATCAAAAATAGACACTACTAACAATCTTAAAAAGCCACTTACCCTTGAAAGTATTACTGAGCAAAGGCTTGTGTTAGAGGATGAGGTATTAGAACGCAGGAACAATATCTCATCACTCGAAAAAACCATTCATCAGGCCAAGCTTACTAAGAAAAAAGCCAATGAAGGTATCTATAAGGCAAATACCAATGTGATTAACACTGAAAAAGATATCGAAAATAAACAAACGACGCAAAAACAACTAGAAATAAGAGCTGAAAACGAAATTGAAGAAGCTAAGAGTAATGTCGAGAACCAATTAAACGAAATTAAAAATAAAATTAATGACAAAGTATCAGAATCCAAGGCTACTGACGCCAAGATGAATGACGCTGAGCAGAAGATAGAAAAAAATCACAAGTTGGCTATTGAACGACTGAAAGAAGATAAGAAGAAAAGAGAACAGGTGGTAAATGAACAATACGTTAAAGAAATTGAAGGCTTGAAACTTGAAGCTGATCAGGCTCAAGAACGTCACGACAGAGCTATTGATGAAAATGGCTACGATGATAACGTTATAGCTCAGACTATAGCTAAAGTACAGCAGCTATCCACAAAATTAGATGTTGCTGAAAAAGCTAAAATCCGCGTTAAGCACTATCATGAGTTTATTGATGAAGAATATCGAAATTTACCTATGCTGTTCGAAAAACGCAATGGTCTATCAATTGAGCTAATGGATAAACAAGCGGCTTTTGATAAAGCTCTGATATCTAAGCAGGAAGATGCCAAATTCCTTGCTGAGAAAGCGAAGATCATTAACAATCGAATTGAGAGCGCAAAAACCGATCTGATAAGTATCAAAGAAAGCTTAAGTAATGCCAGTAATGCCTTTGATCAAGCTTTGGTTGCAGACCATACCTTAGAGCCTGAATATATGGGACATTCTTTGCAAGACTTGCATAATGCAAGCTTAGCAGTCTTGAACGATGCCAAATCTTTGGTTCGCGACACCAAAAAGAATATGGAAAAAGGTATTTATGCACTAAAGACCATAAGAAAACCCTTTACCACCAATGGGTCTATGTTTGAGAGCTTAATGTCTGACAGTATCCTACTCAGCATACCTGATCAGGAAAACTGGTACATACAAGCTAGAAAGTTTAGCGACTACCTAAACAACGAGCATGAAATTAAAAAAGATACACTCATTGGCCAGTATCGAGTCACAGCTCACCAAGTTAGAGAGTTTAAATCAAAGCTAGATGATGCTCATAATAGCTTGAGTAATTTCTCGAAGCGTATTAATACCAAATGCAAAGAGGTTTGTGAAAAACTAGAAGCTTTAGCCATTGAGGAGCTTCATATAGCTATAAGTTCGGGAATCAAAGAAAACAAATGGTATTCCACCTTGGCTGACTTCACTGATGCACATCAAAGATGGGCTAATGAGGACATCCATGACACAACGCGTATGCCTAATCAGGAACTGCTGTCCAAATTACAACTCGTGCAAGACTATATTGGTCAAAACCAGATGAATATCAAACTGTCAGAGCAGTTTAGTTTCAGTCTAAGAATCAAACAGGTCGGCGGTGAAATCAAGGAAACCAAAAGAGCAAAGGTATTTAAAGATATGGGGTCAAACGGTACCATGCGTATTGCTCAGCTCATCATTTATATCTCTTTGCTCTCAGTTATATCAACCACATCGAGCGATGAGGTTGAGCTGAAATTCTTTATTGATGAAATTGGCGTGTTAGATCCGCAAAATACTCGTGAGTTATTAAACTTGCTACAAAAACTTGGTATATCAGCAATGTGCGCCGCTCCTGAGAATCCAGATGACGAGGTTGTCCCCTTATTCGCTAATAATATTGCCTGCCATCACAATAAAACCAGAAATATGTACTCCATCTCTCAAACGGATGATATGTATATGTTGACTCAGGATTCAGAGCTTGAAGAATTTGGAGTGTTTTCCTAATGAAAGAGCATGAAATACTAAGATTGTTAATGAACAATAAATTTATATGCTCTGTGAGTTATCCAGAGGCATATAGGCATCTAAGAGATAACAAAGTAGCCTATGATCGTATGGTGTCTCAGCTACAACCATTTGGGGTCAATCTAGTCACCCTCAGTGATGGGGAGGTTTATGCTGGTTTAAATAATATACCTAGTGACTCTGACAGAAGAGCAGTGGTTAAACAGTTTAATGAAATTTATCATGACATAGCGCCTATAGTAGAAATGATTGCCTGCCTATCAACAGCCGATGAAGGCAATGTATTAACTGTTGGTGAAAATCTAAGCCAAACAGAGCTGGTTTTAGAAGCAAATAATAACAGGCATTTTGCAAGTATGCTAAACGAGGTTTCTGAGATCACAGGCGCTTCTAAAAAACCCAATGACGAAAAGGTAGCTGCTCTTTTAGAAAGACTCCAGAAGCACGAAATACTGAAGTTGGTCGAGCCCAATAAAAAGATTTATCGAGCAACAGGAAAAATCGGCTATATATATGATGTATTTGATTATATTGCTGAAAACATATTAGATGAGCCCACTGAAGAGATCTTTGCTGAGCAGCAAGGGCTTAAGTTATGAGTAAAGTCAGTCTCAGGTTATCGGAAGAAAAAATCAGAACACTTGGTAGAGCTGTAACTGATAAAGCTGATTTGATTTATCAAGCCTACTCTCCTAATGGCTGCTATGAGTTGGTCAACGATAAACATAAACAGTATCAGATACTACAAGACAGTGGTGTTATCAGTATCAATCCTAATAACATTACCCTAGGCTCAAACTTTACAGCAATCTTAAAGAATCTGGATAGAAAGTCTCGTAATGCAAATATTGCTCCTGATATTGAACTGTCTAAACATCAGATCAGTAATGAGGTTGCCCTAGCGCAAATACAGTCAGATTCGTTTGAAGATGAAAGTGAAGAAATGCTGCATTTGGCTAATATACGAGATATCTGCATTTCCATCGCTGAATATCTTGGGCATGAGATGGCTGATATTGAGTATGTCATCAACTCTGATCTAAACAATACATCAAACGTTAAGGTAAAGAGACAGATTCTTGAGGGTTTAAATAAAAAGATCAAACTTCAACTCGAAAAAATAGAAATATTAAGTCGCGATGAACTCCGTAAACTACACGGCGAGTATACGCCAGCGGCAGCTATACTGAATGAGTATTTGGCGGACTCTATTTCTAGATTCAATATTGAAATGGGCGTTCACTTACAAAAAATCCTGATATTAATTGATAAGTTAAAAAAAGAGCAAGATCAGAAAAGTAGAAGGCTTTGGCTACTACGCAAGGCTTTAAGAAACAATCAACTTGCTCCTGAAAAGATAGATATTGAATATAACGATATTGTAGATAAAGGCTTAGCTTTTGGTGGTATGGCTTTGGCTGGCACTTTGCACAATATTGAAACTGTAGATGACAGCGAATTTCTTTTCTCTGTGGTAAGTAAAATTAGCGCCAAAAAGCCCAAACGCAAGAGTGATAATTTATACAAAGGTGAGTATGAGGAGTTTGACCGAGAACATAAGAAACCACCACCCTCCCCTGAAAAATTGCTTGTTATGCAGTATATGGCCGATAATTGCGACATGCCTTTTACCAAAGCCTTGTCTGTCAGAGAGTATTGGGATTTGTCCGGTTTGGAGCACAAAATACGATATAAAGCTTTTTTGGCCTTATTCTTAAAAGTAGCAAAGAGTGATTTTATAAACGATAGGATCATTAAATCTAAAGGTCAATTTAACTATAAAGTTTATTTAAAATCACAATACCTTTCTGATACTTGCGATACACGCTACGTCATCGATGCCAAATATGTAAAACTCAATAAAATCGAAGAGTCGCCATCAAGGGATCAGATATGGAAGTAGACCTAGAGAAATCCTTAAATACGGCAGGGAAACTCGGTTACTTAAAAGAGAAGATGCTGCAGGGAGTAAGAGTGGCTACCTTTCGAAGCCATGATAATATCCTTGTATTATTGGTGTCTTTTGATCCCAGCATTGGCTACACAGAAAATGGAAAAGTGACCATCAATATGGGTGGCTGGGGCCGTATTAGAGAGATCGTAAAAGCTCAAACAGGGATAGACCTACTCAGACACAACTTAGATGAGCTAAAAAGCAAAGACCGTGTAGATAATACAATCCTCACAAATAACGATAAGTTATTAAGTAAAGCACCTACCGAAGGCTTTCTTGATTGTCGCCTACTAGGTAGAGAAGAACATATTATTAATGCATCAAACAACTACACGCATAAGCAAACTCAAGAGAATGCCTATTTAGGTGTGGAAATTAATGACCTCATTAATTGGAATATCGATAACATTATAATCATAGAGAACTTTAATGCATTTTGCAGGTTTAATGAGAAGCATGCAAAGCTAGTAGAAGGATTGACTGGTGGGGTAACTGTACTGGCCTATCGAGGCCATAATAATAAAAATATAACTTCTATATTGAAGGCTCTCGCCCAAAAAAAGTGCAAACGCTATATCTTCGCTGACTATGACCTGGCTGGTTTAAGAATAGCTGAATCGATGTCAAAAACTCTCAAAGCTCACGGATATATACTACCTAACAAACCTTGGATGCAGACTGAAAAATATATTGAAATGACGGTTAAAGAAAATCGTAAGAAGCAGTCATCTATTAAGATAAATTTACCTAGCTTAACTCCCTACTTTGAACATATCCGTGACAAATATTTAGCCGTACCACAAGAGACGCTTATGGCAAGAAAAATTCCATTGAAGATTATCGACATTTAAGCTAATTCATATGAATATGTAGAGCTGATTTTCTACTGAGGTCTAAGTTAGTCCTAGTATAATTCTTAATTTTTCCATTCAACTAATAATATATAAGGTAGAGATAATGCTAGAAGTTGATTTTTTTAAGCAAAGTGGTGTTTACTTCCGAATAATTGGTAATTACTTCCTACTAGGCGATGGGTCAAGTGGTCACATTAGAAATCTAAAAGAATCAGTAGAAGAGCTTTGCGAAGCAGTTTATTTTATAACCGAAATAGATTGGGCACCTATAGATAAATACTTAGAAGACAACAAAGAAAGTTACGGAAAGTTTGAAGACTGGAATAAAATAGCATCCGAGCTACCTGAAGACGATTGGAGCGCTTTTCGTTGGGCATCACTATTAATTGAACAGCGAAAAGGGATGGTTGAACTGTCTAAATCCTCAAACACCGAAATTCGTCAAATGGTAGCTCATGCGGGTTATCGCTTAAGTTATCTCGCTAATGATAAAGATGATAGCGTACGTAGAGAGGTAGCTGAACAAGGTTATAATTTATCAGGCTTTATAAAAGACAGTTCTTATTATGTGAGAGAAGCGGTTGCTGAGCAGGGTCATGGTCTAGATCTATTATATAAAGACAAAATAACTGCTGTTAGAGTAGCTGTAGCAAGGCAAGGGTATAGGCTAGATGTAATGATCGATGACAAGTCGCCTTATGTTAGAGCGGAAGTAGCTAAGCAGGGATATGGAATTGATAAGTTATCGAATGATAATAGTAAAATTGTTCAACGAGCGATTAAAGAATATGAGATGAATTAAGATAGAACCTATATAGACATAGGTGATATAAAATCCTAGAAAGTGCTTAAAACATTAATTATTCAGCTAAGATCAATGATTTGAATATAGTGTAGATTAGTACTTTCTTAGTATGATAGGTAATTACTAAAAACTAGAATTATTGTATGATACTATCCCATGCAGTATGATAGGTAATTATTATTAGCTAGTTTTAGCTTCTATACTTATCAACGACTTATAACATTCTTAGTATGATAAGTAATTACTTAATGACAAGCTTTTTATCTTAATATTGTATAACACTAAATGCTTTGCTGTCTAGTACCATATAGATAGCAAAGCTTTTTTTATAATGGACATAAAAAATTGAGCCCATCCCGAATTCTGTGTAACTGCCATTTAGATTAAATGCTTACTGATAC
>NZ_JABAST010000062.1 GCF_016107575.1 Psychrobacter faecalis
AAACCACAAAAATATCCCAAAAAAAATACCAGTCAGCGTTAACTGACTGGCATTACCCTCTTATGGTTGGCTTTTTTTTATTAAAAATATGCTAATAATAGTACGCTTGAAGTGGTTTTACTGCTTTAGCCCATTTTAAATGGTCTATCAATGGGTTTGAAGGGTGAGTTAGCCGGTTCCGCTCGGGTATACCCCAACTGAACCAGTAATTTAATTCCAGATTGAAAAGCTTTTCCTAAAAATTGTGCAACTGCTTATAATTCAATAACAGGAGAATAAGCAATGACTACTCAATCCGATATTAAAAAACTGGCTGAGCAAATGGCCAGCATCATGAGCAGCTTAAAAAATTTCAGAAAAAGGTGTGATATTTAAGTATTATTTACTACAGCTCCATAGCTATACTGGAAGTTATTTAACCTGCGCTGTTTCTAATAAACTGCCATCTTTATCGAATAAGCAGTCGACGATAATGAGCGGGGCCGCATCCAAGTTATCTTCAGCATAGTAATGTGTTATGACTTCAAAGTTACCATTATTTAATCGTCTGTAGTCTGTGTTTTTTCGTTTAATGTCCATAGATTTAAAACCTTTAAGCATGGGCTGTACTGCTTTCTGGCACTTCGTTAGCAATGCAATCTTTGATGTTTTTTGAGCTTGTTCGAGTTCAGTGTTTCTTTTTTTATCAGATGGGTTACTGCCATTTTGAATCCAAATATAAAATGCTGCAAATGTAATAATAGACAGTCCTGTCAGTGTCTCTTTTTTCATAATATGACTCATTTAGCGAAAATATAATAAGATATTTACCAAAATACAAGCATACCTCAGTTATTCTTAAGGAGTATGTTAAAACAATAATTAACCGTTGAAAGCAATGGGTAAATGTTACTCCCGTTCTGGTTAAAACAGCTTAGTATTATAAAATAGGGCTTAATGAAACATGGATACCTTAAATATCGTGTATCTCGTAGGAGCAGTATTAATTTTCGCCAGTATCATGGCAAGTACGTTATCGGCGCGTTTGGGTGTTCCACTTTTGCTATTGTTTTTAGTCGTCGGGATGCTCGCTGGTGAAGAAGGTATCTTGGGTATTGAATTTTCTCAATATGCGATAGCCAATTTTGTCGGACAAGCAGCCCTAGCCTGTATTTTGTTAGATGGTGGGTTGCGCACCTCTGTTAAATCATTCCGAGTTGGCTTAAAACCAGCCATCACACTGGCCACTTGGGGCGTACTTGCGACAGTCATGATACTGGGTGTATTCGTCACATGGCTGCTGGATGTCGATTGGCGCTTTGGCTTATTACTGGCAGCAATCGTGGGTTCAACCGATGCGGCAGCGGTATTTTCACTGTTGCGTAATGGCGGTGTTAAATTAAATGATCGTGTCCAAGCCACGCTTGAATTAGAGTCGGGCGCCAACGACCCTTTAGCGATTCTGTTAGTCACTGGGTTGATTGCTTTAAATGTTGATCCTGCCGGACAGACAGCGTTAGGCTTCTTAGGCCTACTATTACAACAGCTTAGTTTTGGTTTAGGAATGGGCTTGTTCTTTGGTTATTTCCTATCTCGATTATTACCCAAGATACATTTGGCAGAAGGTATGTATGCCATTTTAATAATGTCGGCGGGTTTAGCAGTGTTTTCTGCCACTAACTTACTGGGCGGTAGTGGGTTTCTCGCGGTCTTTATCGCTGGTATTATGATTGGCAACCATAAGGTACGCTCAACTGAGCATGTCATGCGCGTGATGGACAGCTTTGCGTGGTTGTCGCAAGCGGTGTTATTCGTCGTATTGGGCCTATTGGTCACGCCATCGAACGTTCTTGAAGTTTGGCCTTATTCAGTGGCCATTGCTGCCTTTATGATTTTAGTGGCTCGTCCTATTGCAGTCTATACCAGTGTTTTACCGTTTAAATTTAAAAATAGAGAGATCGGCTTTATCTCTTGGGTCGGCTTACGTGGTGCAGTGCCCATTACCCTTGCCATGTTGCCAGTGATTGCAGGGGTAGACAATGCCTTTATGCTGTTTGATATCGCTTTTGGGGTGGTGGTCTTATCGTTGGTGTTACAAGGGACGACCATTCCTTTTATGGCCAATCTGTTTAAGGTGCGTATTCCTAACAATAAGGGCCCAAAAGAAGAGCATGAAGTGTGGGTGTCAGATAGAGCAAGTATTACGTTGTATGAATTTGAGGTAAAGTTAGGGGCGTTTGCAATTGGTCGTCATCCGAGGGATATATCTACGCGTATCAGCCCTGAAGGAATCCATGTTTTTGCCTTGGTGCGTGGTCAGCAAATCTTGGCAATTAATGAAAAGACTAAGCTCAAATTTGGCGATAGCGTATGGTATGCCATGAGTGGCGATTATGCCGATCAGATTGCGACTGTTTTTAATGACACTACGTTAGACCGTAGAGCCATCGATGATTTTTATGGCGATTGGATGCTATCGCCGAGTGTCAAACTTAAAGATGTGCCTTTCTTTACCGATAGGATGAAATTCGAATCTCTAGAAGATACCCTGAACACGAAAAATATGTGGGAACAAACGGTTGCTGAATATATTAAGGATAGCTTAAAGATGGCACCCGTAGCAGGCGATACGGTTGTGATTAATAAGGAGTGGTTATTAGTCATTAAAGAAGTTGATGACCAAGGAAGACTGAGAACGATTGGCCTAAAACAACTAGAGGGGTCAGCGGTGGCATAGTTTCTATCACTATTAGACAATTAATAGTCCTGCTAACATTGTCCATTCTAGGTAACTCATTAGCTCAAATTATAGTCTGTTTTACTGGTCTCGCTAGGGTATACCCAAAATAGCAAAATTTTATTTGTGAGAGGAATTCGCATTTTTCTAAGTAAGGCTAATACAGAAGCTAAACTACGTAGCATAATTCTATTTAATCAGTATCTTATGCTTAGGATTATTATTAAAATATAAGGTGTTTTTAATCGCCAAAGCATAAAAGATACAGTGACAATTCTACATAGAAGATTTTTCAAAAATACTTTATATTCTATTAAAAATCAGGTGGTGTGTCAAAAAGTATGCTGATTAAAATTTGAACAATTTTTAAAGCCTTGAAAGCCCTATAGAATCAGTAAACTTAGCATAGATTTTTTATTGACTTTTATAGCCAGCATACTTTTTAGAACACCACCAAAAATCACATAGGAAAGTGGCTTACGATAGCCACTTTTTTTATGCCTCATACTTTTAGTAGATACACTTAGCGTTACGCAACCAGACAGGATGTGTCATGAGAAATTTTTATTTAGACTTTATCTTTACCGCCATTGCATTAGCGATCGCGGCATGGTGGGGATATTCACATGGCGGGATGGGCGGTTTGATCGCAACCTTATCTATTACCGCTATTTTGGCCGTCATGGAAATCTCATTATCATTCGATAATGCGGTGGTTAATGCCTCAGTTCTGAAAGGCTGGGATGAATTTTGGAAAAAGATATTTTTAACCGTTGGTATTTTGATTGCTGTATTTGGGATGCGCTTGGTATTCCCTATTGTCATTGTCGCGGTAACTGCTGAGCTTGCTATGGTAGAGGTCATCAAACTGGCTTTGTATCAACCAGAAGAATACTCTGCCCGTTTAATGGCACACCATGCTGAAATCTCAGCCTTTGGTGGTATTTTCTTATTATTGGTGTTCTTAAACTTTATCTTTGACGATAAAGAAGTGCACTGGTTTAACTGGCTTGAAAGCCGTTTGGCAAAGCTTGGCAAAGTAGATGCCATGAGCGTCTTTGTGGCGCTTATCGTGTTGATGATTGCCGTATCATTTGCTGATCCTGAGCAATCCACTGCGGTCCTAATCGCTGGCGTTTGGGGTATCTTGGTATACCTTGGCGTACAAGTGGTCTCGGGTATGCTTGAAGGTGACCTCGAAGAAGATTTAGAAAACAAAGAAAATGGCTCGGGCGCAGCAGCGACCAGTGCGATTATGAAAGGCGGTATTATCGGCTTCTTATACCTAGAAGTCCTCGATGCCTCATTCAGTTTCGATGGCGTGATTGGCGCCTTTGCGATTACCAATGACGTTATCGTGATTATGCTTGGTCTGGCAATCGGTGCGATGTTCGTGCGTTCGATGACTATTTTCTTAGTCGATAAAGGCACGCTTGATGAGTTTGTCTATCTTGAACACGGCGCGCATTATGCCATCGGCGCTTTAGCCATTATCATGCTATTGTCGGTGAAATTCCATGTGCCAGAGCTTATTACGGGGCTGATCGGTATTGCCTTTATTGGTTGGGCGCTGCTTGCTTCACTGAAACATCGTAAGCAACAGGCAAAACTCACTGCTTAGAGTGTAAACAATGTAAAGCAAAAAATTATTATTTTAGAATATCGTTAATAACAGGTTATGCCAAATAATTGGTATAACCTTTTTTCTAACATGCATTGCTTTTTATTACCTAATAATAGACATCATATTCAAACATTTATATTGCCAACAACAAGAGACACAAATGCTGAACAAAGCTGAACAAAGCTGAACAAAGCTGAACAAAGCTGAACAAAGATTAGAAAAAACCATATTTAATAGTCGTTGGCTGCTAGCCCCTTTCTATTTGGGATTGGTGCTCGGTATCATTTTATTATTTATTAAGTTTTTTCAAGAGCTGTGGCATATGATTACCCATGTGTTCAGTGCATCTGAAGCCGATGTCATCGTTGGTACGTTGGCGCTTATCGACATGTCATTAGTCGCAAGTTTATTGCTCATCATCATATTTAGTGGTTATGAGATTTTTGTCTCAAAAATTGATACCGGAGATCATGAGGACCGCCCTGAATGGATGGGGAAAATCAATTTCTCTGGGCTAAAACTCAAAGTGATTGGTGCCATCGTTGCCATTTCTGCGATTGATCTTCTTAAATCATTTATGGATATACCTAAAGAGATGAGCGAAGGTGATGCTGATAGATTGATGTGGAAAGTGATTATCCATATGACGTTTGTACTGTCAGGCCTGTTATTTGCTTTGATGGATAAGATTGTCGGTGACACCAAAAAACATTAGAAAGACTTTAATAAAAAACCTATCAATTAATTTATATAAATAGACGCAAAGGAGCACACATGGCAGGGGCCAGTTTATTAACCTTGCTTGATGACATCAGTGTGATATTAGATGATGTGTCACTTATGACCAAGGTTGCCGTTAAAAAAACGGCGGGTGTATTGGGCGATGATCTAGCCCTTAATGCAGAGCAAGTTTCAGGTGTTAAAGCAGACCGTGAGCTGCCAGTAGTTTGGGCCGTTGCCAAAGGCTCATTCGTTAACAAGCTTATATTAGTGCCGTTAGCGTTGCTGATTAGTGCCATCTATCCGCCATTAGTCACGTTTTTATTGATGTGCGGAGGTGTCTATTTGGCTTATGAGGGTGCTGAAAAAATCATTCATAAGTTCTGGCCACATATCTTACCTCACGATGAAGAACAAATAGCCCGTCTACGTGCCAATGCTGATGAGACGATTGATTTGGTTGCTTTTGAAAAGGACAAAATCAAAGGTGCGGTGCGCACCGACTTTATTCTATCGGCTGAAATTATCGTAATTGCACTCGGCTCAGCAGTTGGAGCGACGCTTTTAGAGAAGAGCGTGATGCTGTCTATTATTGCCATTGGCATTACAGTAGGCGTTTATGGCTTAGTAGCGGGTATCGTTAAAATGGATGATTTAGGTCTTTACCTAATGAAACAGACGAACGGTGCAAAGCAGAAAATAGGTAGAATTTTATTATCTATGGCCCCTAAGCTGATGAAGTTTTTATCCATTGCTGGGACATTAGCAATGTTTCTAGTGGGCGGCGGTATTTTAGTGCATGGGATTGATTTTTTGCACCATGAAGTGGAAGACTTAGCGCACCTAACTGGCATATTTGAAAGTGTGACAACCATGCTCTTAAATGCGTTGGTAGGTTTATTCGTCGGTGTTATTGTCGTGGCTATCGTTACCATGATTGGTAAATTACGCAGTAATAAGTCATCTTCGACGCATTAAAAATATCGATAATTATCCTTGTTCATTTAACTTTCTTTTAAAGAGCGTAATAAGACATGTTTGAATTTGATTTGAGCTTAAAACTAATGGTGTATCACCTGATTCAATTAGGAATTGCTTTCATACTCTCCTTACCGATTGCGCTTAATCGTGAGATGAAAGATAAGGGTGCAGGACTTAGAACCTTTCCATTAGTCAGTATTGCCTCCTGTGCTTTCATGCTAGTAGCTGTCGATATTTATCATGGCTCCCAACCTGAAGCAAGGATAATGTATGCGATTATTACAGGTATGGGTTTCATCGGTGGTGGGGCGATTTTTAAAGGTGATAATACCGTAAAAGGCACGGCGACGGCTGCGAGTCTATGGAATACTGCTGCTATTGGTATCTCTGTTGCTTATGGACGTTATGAGATAGCGATCATCTTGTCAGTCGTTAATTTCTTAATTCTACAATTCTCAGAACCTTTCAAAGTGAAAGATAAGCTTGAATAATTATTATTCGTCTCGGTTTGTATACTCAACCTTACATTTTATAAGTTACACTGCTATGTACACTGATTTTATCTAAATAGATTTAGAATACTAATAGCAATATCTCACAGTCTAAGGTTCAAGTCCTCACTAGGGAACCGGACACATTTCAAAAATAACAATTATATAAGGTTTGTTAGACTAAATAGTAGTTTTGAGGTACCAAAATAACGTCCCACTAATTAATAGTGAGGCGTTATTTGTTTACAATTTACCAACTTATTTGACAGACTTACTTAGGAATAGCTTTAAAGCTAGCGACTTGATAGGCATTAGTAATGGTCAAGACAGGATAATTGTTGGCAATTATGCTTATGCTGTATTTACCTTTTACGGTGTCCACGACCGCTTTATCAAAACTTGCTTGTGGTTCTGGGCAAGGCATTCTGGTACTTCTTATATTGCCTACCTGTACGTTGCCATTCACAACTTTATAACCAGCAGCCATGTTATTACAAGTATTCAATAGGCTAACAAAATTATTACCGTTCTCATTCGTAAATTCTAGAATTAGTGGGTTGTTTAGATCAAAGAATAGCTGAGGAACTTTAACGTTATTAGTCCCTTTGGCATCAACCAACTGCCAATTATAGGATTGTAAGAGATTTGGTGTGATTGTCTGTTCAACTGGCGCTGTCACGCTAGGAGTGGTCTGGCAACCAGCAGTTAACGTACCTACCGCTAAAACACTTGCCATCATTACTTTAGTCATGTTTTTCGTATAAATGCCTGTAGTAGTTATTTAGAAATAGCTTTGAAATGAGCAACTTGATTAGCATTGGTAATGGTTAGAACAGGTAGATTTTTGCCAATTTCGCTTAAGCTATATTTACCTTGTACTGTTGCTAGTGTAGCAGTATCAAAACTAGCTTGTGGCTCAGGACATGCCATTAAGGTGCTGATACCATTTTGAATTTGGACGTTACCATCCACAATGCTGTATCCAGCGCTCATATTGTTACAGGTATTCATAAAAGCAACGCGGTTATCACCGTCAGCAGTCATGAAGTTTAAAATTAAAGGTTTCGCTGGATTGAAGAATAACTGAGTAACTTTGTCACCATCGCTACGATTGGCATCAATCAACTGCCAGTTATAGGCTTGTAGGGCATTTGATGTTACTGTTTGAGTAGTTGGAGTAGTCGTGCTAGGAGCATTTTGGCAACCAGCAGCCAACGTGCCTACTGCTAAAACACCCGCTATCATTATCTTAGTCATGTTCTTCATATAAGGCGCCTCTAATATACGAATTTGATACATTAGACGTCAGCATTATTGCAGAGGATAAGGATCGACAAAAGTAGAGATAACGATTTCAATACTATTTTTCTAAGGCGTTACATATGCATGATGTTTAACGAGATTTCTTCAAAGGTGTTTTTCATCCAGGTTGCAGCAGTATCGATATATAGTTCACAAAAAAATTAGAGTTTGGGTGAACCGCCGCGACTATATCAGAGGTTGATTTACTTGAGTCAGGCAGCGATGCCTGACAGGGTTAAATTATCATAATACCGCTTTTCAAACTCAAAGGGTGACACATAACCGATAGTGCTATGTAGACGCTTCATGTTGAACCAATCCACCCACTCAAGGGTTGCCAGTTCAACATCGTTCACACCAGTCCAGTTCTGCTTTAAATAATGAATCACCTCAGACTTGTACAGTCCATTGACCGTTTCAGCCAATGCATTGTCGTATAAATCGCCTGTTGTACCAACAGAAGCAATCACACCAGAGACCGTCATCTTATCGGTATAGCGAATAGATAAGTACTGAACCCCTCGATCACTGTGATGAATGACATCTTTGGGACTGTTTCTATCTGCTATTGCTTGGTTTAATGCCGCCATCACCATATCGGTATTCATCCGATTCGATACTTTCCAGTCCACAATAGCGCGAGCAAACACATCAATAATAAAAGCGGTATATACCCAATCGCTCAATGTCTTGATATAAGTAAAGTCTGCCACCCAGAGCTGGTTAGGGCGATGAGCGCTAAAGTTACGATTAACCAAGTCATCAGCACGCTTTTGATCATCACAGCTGTGAGTTGTTATTTTACCCTTACCGCGCTAGATATCTTGTAGGCCGTGCTGACTCATTAAACGCTCGACGGTACACCGAGCAACCTTTAACCCGTCAGCTTTCATCTGCTGCCATACTTTACACGTACCGTAACGGCATTTGCTGTCCTGCCAGATACGTTTAATCTTGCTGATGTAAAAGTCGTCATGCTGCTTCGATCAGCTTACGAACGGCGCGTTCTTTAATTTCAGGAGTGTAGGTTTGTCTTTTCATTGTCGTATTCTCTCAGAATGTTGAGCCTCCGAAAATCACGGGGCGGTTCAAGCCCAAGTTTTTATTATTAATAATTATTTTAGAATTAGATTGATACATCTAAGAAATTTTATGCTTTCTAAAAGCCGAAACTCTTTTAAAAATACAGTGTCAACTATAGGGTCTATCCTATATTACTATCGTTAAAAGCACTTTCTGATTGAAAGTCATTTATATTATTTTATTAAATATTTGGTGGTGTTCTAAAAAGTATGCTGACATCAGACATAGCCATAATTGACATAGAAGAATACCAAATCAAACACCTTAAAGT
>NZ_JABAST010000063.1 GCF_016107575.1 Psychrobacter faecalis
ATAATTTGCTTAAACAGCCACAAAGAATTCGGTCGTTAACTGCTCGTGCTTGGGCGCAACTTTAATTGTCGGGTTTGGTATAACTTTACTTATCTGAAGTTATAGTCAAGGAATTCTAGAATCGCTACAAGGCGACCGACCGCAGATAGTACATTGAATACATCCAGGGCGGGTAACACTGTAGCGGTTTAAAAGTGCTCTGACTATATAGTAAAATTCAATTTATTCATTTTCATTCTTAAAAAACATTAAGTAGAAAAATATGGCTGTAGATTTTACCAATACCTTAATTGTTGCGATATCAGCGACGGCTTTATTTGATTTATCAGAATCCGAAAATCATCTGGTAGCGTTATTGCAACAGCGACCTCACGAAGCGATTAAAGAATTCCGCGATTATATGGCTGAACGTGAAAACGATCCGCTCAGCATCGGTGCCGGTTATCCGCTTATCAAAGCGTTGCTAAATTTAAATAACTATTGCCATGATTGTGAAGGGCAGAGTTCAGGTATTGATACACCGCTGGTTGAAGTGGTGATTGTCTCAAAAAGTAGTCCGGATACGGGTATTCAAGTGCTCAACGCGATTCGTGAGCGTGGCTTAACCATTTCGCGCTCGGCATTTATCTCTGGAAGCCCTATTGCACCTTATATTAAAGATTTTAATGTGGATTTGTTTTTGACCACCAATCGTGATGATGCGCAGCAGGTAGCAGATGCCAATATTTGTGCTTGTGCGATATTGGATGCCACTCCGGTCAATACTTATGAGCTTGATACGCAGCAGCTACGTATTGCTTTTGATGGTGATGCGGTGTTATTTGATGATTCAGGTGAGCTGCTTTATAAGCAAAAAGGCTTGCGCGCTTTTCATGAGCGTGAAGCCAAGATGCGTGACTTGCCCATAGAAAAAGGCCCTTATGCCGAGCTGTTGATTAAGCTGTCAAAAATGCAGGAGCGTTTGCCTGCAAGATTGCATACGTCTCCTATGAAGATCGCTTTGGTTACGGCTCGAAATGCCCCTGCCGACTTGCGTGCTATTAAAACGCTACGTGATTGGGGTGTCGATCTCGATATGGCATTTTTTTTGGGCGGACTTGAAAAGACGGCTGTATTAAAAACCTTTGCGCCACATATCTTCTTTGATGATTCGGTCAAACATATTGATGCGGCGCGTGATTTTATGCCAACGGCGTTGGTTCCTTATCATTCGACCTCTTTGCTGCATGCCAAGAGTGTATTAACGGCAGAAAAAGACACCTCATCATTGTCATTTAAACCTGTAAAAAGCCCACGGTCTTCTGTGAGCGAGCAATAGGGTTTTAATAACATTCAAAGGTTTAAAAGATAAGGTTTGTTATGAAGTGGCAGCAATTATTTAGCTTAATAACACGCAGAATTAAGCAAGTTTTTGGCTTATATGCGTTTGTTCTTATACCGATGTGGGGCATGTTTTTTCTCAATGAAACGCTGCTTTTCGGGCTATGGAATATCTTTGGGATTGTGCCACGGGCGTTAGACTTAGGTAGTATGATTGGGGTGTTTGCGTCATGGACGATGCATGGCAACTTTTCTCACTTACTTGGTAATACGTTGACGTTATTACAAATTTTATTTTTGTTCGGACTATTTGAAAATAATGCTTATCGTACCGTAATTAAATTGATCGTGGCGTCAGGATTGGCGACTTGGATTATCGGTTCGCCGTTGTCGATTCATATCGGCGCGTCGGGGCTTTGTTTTGCGATGCTGGGTTATATGATAGGCGGAGCGTTATTTGCGCGGCGCTGGGGTTATCTGCTTGCTTGCATTGTCATGGGAACTGGTTACTGGTTGACCATCAAACAAGGTTTAATGCCACAGCAAGGTATCTCATTGGCGGCGCATTTTGGCGGACTATGCGCCGGCTTATTATTGGGGGCAAACTCGAAGCATGCTTATACCAGTATCAATATGCGTTATTAACTTTTATTGATACAAACGTTGATATATAACGGATCATTTTTTTCTAACGGCCGCCATTTAGTGGTTTGCTTCACATGCTCATCAATGCTCAGCTTACTATCCTTTTCTTGCAATACATAATCGGCGCGGGCAGGGGCAGCACAGTCAATAACTTGCGGTACTTGCTGCACACTTCGACGTCGCTCAAACAAATATAAATTCACCAAATAAACATCTGGATTATCGGCATTGGCGCGTGCGTGCCCACTGTCTGCGGCAATAAAACGAAAGGTTTGTGGCTTGATATATGACCAAGGACGAAACCAAGTGCTCTGTTCAACTTTTTTCACCACATGCACGCCTTCAGGTAGTTGCGCAGTTTGCTGCTCGAACCAGCTATATTCTTGGCTGATTTGAAAGCCAAAAATACCAATCGCCCCAAATAATGGAATCAGCCATCTTGGGGCTTTTTTCCCTGCCAGTTTGCTGAGATGAGTTATGATTAGTGCTATCCCAGCCATACCAAATCCAGCAGCTATGGTGGCGATAAACTCAAAAAGCATAAGATTTTTCCTTAACGCCATCAGCGCATTTAAAACCAATTCATAAAAAGATAAAAAAATCACTCACAAGCAGTTGCTGCTGGTGAGTGATTATCTTATAAAGAATAGCACATAATATCGTCTAGATCAGTGATCGATTGCGCCGCCAGCTCCGCGTGGAGAACGAACACTTTCAACCAATTCTTGGATATGTGCTGGTGGTGGCGTCGTTGCATAAGAAACAATAAATGCCACGATAAAGTTCAGTAATGCACCAACCGCACCAAATGATAGTGGCGAGATACCGAACAACCAATACTCTTCTGTATCAGGGAAGCTTGCTGTACCACTGATAAAGAACCAGCCTTTAAAGATAAAGATATAAACCAAGATACTAATCAAGCCCGTCAACATCCCAGCGATAGCGCCCAAGTTGTTAACACGTTTTGAGAAAATACCCATCATCAGCGCAGGGAACAGTGACGCACCTGCAATACCAAAGGCTAGTGCCACGACCTGTGCGGCAAATCCTGGCGGGTTAATACCAAGCCATGTTGCAACCACAATCGCAATTGCCATCGTGATACGGGCAACTTTTAGCTCGCCTGCATCAGTAATGTTTGGATTTAAGTTACGTTTAATCAAGTCATGACTGATCGCTGATGAGATGGCAAGTAGTAGACCCGCTGCCGTTGATAGCGCTGCTGCCAAACCACCGGCGGCGATAAGACCAATAACCCAACCTGGTAGCTGTGCAATTTCCGGATTGGCCAATACCAAGATATCAGCGTTGACATCAAGCTCGTTACCTTCCCAGCCTCTATCGACAAAGATACCATCACGCTCTAAAGCATGTTCAGCTTTTGCTTCTTCAACCGCCGCCGTCGTTGCCGCAACATCACCGCCGTCAGTAGTGGCAGCCGCTGCTGCGAGCTCAGCTGCACCAAGTCCGCTATCGCTATAGAACTGGATACGACCATCGTTATTTAAATCGTTATATTTAATAAGACCCGTGTCTTCCCACGTTCTCATCCAGTCTGGGCGTTGATCGTACTCGATAGCAGGCTCTTCAACACCTTGTGGATAGATGGTATCGATTAGGTTTAGACGTGCCATTGCACCTACTGCAGGGGCAGTGAAGTATAGTAGCGAGATGAAAACCAATGTCCAACCAGCCGTCCAGCGCGCATCCGCAACTTTAGGAACGGTGAAAAAGCGAATGATAACGTGCGGTAGACCCGCTGTACCAATCATCAGTGATAAAGTGAATAACACCATGTTTAGCTTGTTTGGCACGTCAGCGGTATAAGCGGTAAAGCCTAAGTCGACGACGATTTGATCAAGCTTAGCTAAGATAGGAATACCGGCTTCCACATGGTTTGAGAACAAACCAAGACCCGGAATCGGATTGCCTGTTAATTCAAGTGAGATAAATACCGCAGGAATGGTATAAGCAATCATAAGAACGATATACTGCGCAACCTGCGTGTAGGTAATCCCTTTCATACCACCAAGTACGGCGTAGAAGAAAACAACAACCGCGGCAATAATCAGACCCGTGGTATTATCCACTTCTAAGAAGCGTGAGAATGCTACCCCAGCGCCGGTCATCTGACCGATAACGTAAGTGGTTGAGGCAATAATCAAACAAACCACGGCAATCATCGCTGCGGTCTTAGAATAAAAACGGTCGCCAATAAAATCTGGAACCGTGAACTTACCAAATTTACGTAGGTAAGGCGCAAGCAGCATGGCCAATAGAACGTAACCACCCGTCCAACCCATCAAATAAGTTGAGGCCGCATAGCCGCCAGTAGCAATAATACCTGCCATCGAGATAAATGACGCGGCACTCATCCAATCAGCAGCCGTTGCCATACCGTTTACTACAGGATGGACGCCGCCGCCAGCAACATAAAACTCACTGGTTGAACCTGCACGTGCCCACCATGCAATACCGAAGTATAAAGCGAAAGATAGACCTACAAAAATAATATTAATCGTAAATTGACTCATAGGGCTATTCCTCGTCTACACCATATTGTTTATCTAACTTATTCATACGCCACGCGTAGAAGAAAATTAAAATGATAAATACGCCAATGGAACCTTGCTGAGCGAACCAAAATCCTAGGTCAGTACCGCCTATTCGAATACCTGTTAATAATGGTCGAAATAAAATACCGAAACCGTATGAACAGAGGGCCCAAATAACGAGGCAACCTATAATGAGACGGATATTGGCACGCCAATAACCAGATGGATCGTTGTGGTTTTCCATAGGACAACTCCTTTTGTCTTGCCTAAAAACATAATATTTGATTTGAGCTTAATGAGTTATTCTTGTCTATCGCTTCAAGCGAAATTGTGTCTATAAAAAAACCATCCTATAGACGATTCATACAAAATGACTCAACAGCTTAGCTGAAAAAATGCGCACAAATGAAAAATAATAAAAACCAAATACTAAAACGTGAACCAGTCATAAAGCGATTTAGTAGTCATTTATTTAACATTAAGCTGACTTAATCAAATAAACGACATCATAAATGCTAGGGTTTTTAAGAGTGTCTTGCAGAAAAAAAAGGGGATTTATCGAGGAAAAACGATGAAGGTCAACAATCCGCTGTCTTTTTACGATCCCGTCTTCCTGACAAGAGTCTTAAAGTTGTTAATACGTTAGTCATTCATGCCAATAAATCAATATCAACCGAATGCTAATATCTATAAAATCTACTCTACCGTAGTTAAAAAACGTGGTCGGTAATAAAGTAGACTTCTATAAGTGTTTAGAATATTTAATCTTACTAAGATCGTACGATAAATGTCTAACCAATGCTACTGATTTGTTACATTCTCCATTCTATAGGACTTCAATAGTAAGTGACATTTATTTCAGAAATAGTTTTTTTAACTTAATAACCAAATTTGATAGTAGTAGGTGTCTTAATCTCTATAGAATGCACACGGCATCTTATTAGTAGAGATTTTTAGCAGAATTATGAGCGGTATAATTAGTTAAATGTGTTTCTATATAAAAATAAGTAACATTTATAAACGTAAGTGAGGAGTAGGTATGAGTGACGGCATAGCAGGCTGGTTTAATAACATCGTGAATTACGGCGTTAGTATTATCTGGGGTAATAACGATTGGTTAATCGCCAGCAATCCTTGGTATGGATTGTTGATGTTTGTGTTGATTGGGGCTGGTCTATATTTTACCGTTGCTACGCGTTTTATTCAGTTTCGTCACTTTGGTCATATGTGGCAGTTATTACGGGTGTCAAACCAAGGGCGTAAAGATGGTGGTATTAGCTCGTTTGAAGCACTGATGACGTCTTTAGCGGCGCGCGTCGGTACCGGTAATCTGGCAGGGGTAGCGATCGCTATCTATCTTGGTGGACCGGGCGCAGTATTTTGGATGTGGATGACGGCGCTCGTCGGTATGTCGACCAGTTTTATCGAGTCAACCTTAGCCCAAGCTTATAAAGTGCCGCATAATGACAATGTTTACCGCGGTGGACCGGCTTACTATATCGAAAAAGGTTTGGGCAAGCGCTGGCTGGCGATATTTTTCTCGCTTTGCCTGCTGGTTGCGTTTGGTTTGGCGTTCAATGGCGTGCAGTCAAATACGATTGCGCAGGCGACCAATGAAGCGTTTGGTGTTCCAACGTGGATGACAGGGTTAATACTGGTCGCGCTCGTCGCCCCAGTGGTATTTGGCGGACTACGCTCGGTTGCGCGTATTGCAGGTAAAATCGTGCCAGTCATGGCGATTCTTTATATCTTGTTGGCGCTTTATATTATTATCACCAACTTTAGCGAATTCCCAGCAGCCGTTGCCTTGATTGTAAAATCAGCCTTTGGCTTTGAGCAAGCGGCGGGCGGTGTGATTGGTTATGGTATTGCGCAGGCGATGATTAACGGTATCAAACGCGGTTTGTTTTCGAACGAAGCGGGTATGGGTTCAGCGCCCAATGCCGCAGCGACGGCAAAAAGCCATCCTGACCATCCAGCGGTGCAAGGCTTTATGCAAATGCTCGGTGTCTTTATGGATACGCTGGTTATCTGTACGGCAACCGCGGCGATTATTATTCTCTCAGGGGTCGTCGATCCAAATGTCGAACAAGAAGGTATTCAATTAACCCAGTTAGCACTGTCGCAGTACGTGGGCGATATGGGTGTGATTTTCGTTGCGATTGCAATTTTCTTTTTCTCGTTTACCTCTATCATTGCCAACTACAGTTATGGCGAGTCCAATCTTGAATTTATCTCTGGTGAAAAAAATGCCAAAGTCATGATTATGATTTTCCGTTTTATGGTTTTAGGCATGGTATTTGTTGGCGCTATTGCTAGCTTACCTGCTATTTGGAACTTCGCTGACTTATCAATGGGTCTCATGGCGCTCGTCAACTTGATAGCAATTTTAATCTTGTCACCAGTGGCGCTTAGAATTTTGCGTGATTATGAAAGACAAATCAAAGAAGGCAAAACCGGCGAGCAAATCAAATTCGACCCCGATGACTTTGTAAAATTAAGAGATGAAGCCAATCGTGATGCGTGGACTGATTAGTATTTTTTAGTAAGCTAAAAAGTTATTCTATTAAATATAGTAGGTTCACTTTAAAAGCGATGCAGTGTGACTTAGATGAATTTTTCGTAGCTTCTGTGATAACAGCAAGCAAGGAAAATTTATCTCAGTCGCACGCTAGCTACTAGCGTATTGTCTTTATTTCGAATGGATCATACAAGCATAAAAAAACCGCCCTTATATGAACTGACCCCCGAAACTTGGACGGTTTAGTTTATATCAAGGACTGAGTTCTGTACTGTACAGGGCTCAGTCCTTTTAGTTTCAGCTGAATTCTCTCATGATTATAATACTGCATAAATCTGTGAATCTGTTTCTCTAAAGCCTCAATCGAGGTCGGCTTTTCAAGATAAATAGTCTCACATTTTAGCGTGCCAAAGAAGCCTTCCATCAATGCATTGTCTAAGCAGTTACCTTTTCGGCTCATGCTTTGCTTCATATTATTTTCTTTGAGCGTGGTTGCAAATTGCGTCATTTGATAATGCCACCCTTGATCTGAGTGCAGCGTTAGCTCCTCCTTACCCTTGCGCTTTGATGATATGTTTTCAACCGCGCGCTCAAGCATCTGTTTGACCAAGTCATATACGGGTCGTCTTGAGAGCGTATAACTGATGATTTCATTATTAAAGCAGTCTAGTATCGGTGACAGATACAACTTCTCATCTCCTATTTTAAACTCTGTAATGTCAGTAAACCACCTGCGATTGGGCGCTTTCGCTCTGAAC
>NZ_JABAST010000064.1 GCF_016107575.1 Psychrobacter faecalis
ATACTCAGGTTTTGGGTTAAAGTTTCACTAAGTCTGTTAAAGTTTGGCATGGTCTGATTCGTCTTAAAAATTACTATTATGCCTTTGCTTTAACAGACTTTTTTGTTTTTTTTGTCGTGTGCAGAGATTATATCTAATTAAAGGAATGCCTCATGTTGTAAAAGAAGTTACTAAGACCTTACCTTTATTAGCAGGTCTAAGATTTTCATCTGAACCTCAATATACCTGTTAGTAGGTGAATATGTAGTGAATACTTATTATATTGATAGGAGCGCATTCAGATAATGAGTATGAATCTAGTATATAACAGCCTAATACCTTACTAACAATTTCCTTACGCTGAGATAATGAGATTTCAGCATTGTAAAAATAGACACTAAACTTAAAATCTAACTTTAGGTTATAATCATTTACCACTTCACCTAGGTCATATACAATATAAGACAAGTAAAATCCATAGTATCATTAAGTTTAAGGCTATTTAAGTAATTCTGGTAAAAGTCGAAATTCTACTTAATCTAAAATATTGAATAAAAATGTGCATTATATATTGCTATACTAATGTGTGTTTAGTTTTGTGTGATTTGAAAACTCTTTCAAACGTAACTTAGCTTCAGTCTGAAGATGTTTTTTAGATACGTTCTCCGACTTAACACAATACTGTCTGTAGTATTGGGAATACCCCCAAATTTAAAACACCAAATAAGTAGAACTAAGCTGCCATATTAAGTTTTTGAATCGGCGTAAAGCCACCATTGCCCATATTGGGTCTTTCATTACTATAGTGATTGAGCCAATCATTTGGCACAGCAAGTGTTTGTAGTTTATCTAGCTTAATATGGCGTTTAGGCTTTTTTCTTAAGTTTAATTCAAGCTCACGGTAGATACGATAAACTCGCTTATGGTTGTAAGGTAATCCGAGTATACTTCTTAAGTATAGAAAACATAGCTTAAAGCCCCAGTTTTTATGGTTGTTTGTTAAATCAATTAATAGCTTAGCTATTTGCTCATTCACATCCGTTGTCTTTGGCTGATAGTAATAGCAGGTTATGCTGATGCTAAATATCAGACAGGCTAGGCGGATGCTTATATTACGGTCATCAACGTAATATTTAGCCAAGTCTTTGCGCCTAGAGGGCGCTACCAATTTTTTGACATGGCATCCTGCAAGATGTCTGATTTAAGACGATCTTCGGCGTACATTTTTTTAAGACAATCGTTCTCAGCCTCTAATTCTTTAAAATAGGCAATCATTGAGACATCCACATCCATACACCCCATATTTGCTTCTCTATCTGTAGAAGGTGCTTTGGCTTATATTGTGTTCACGTAGTATGTCACTGACAGGTGCGCCTTATTGTGCTTGTTTGAGTATATTAAGAATCTTTTTTGTATCGAAATCTCCTGCTGGTATTTTAGCAGTTAGTTTCTACTTTTACGTAGGGTTATTTTTTTGGGTGATTAACATAGCGAGTTTAGACAAATTTTCTATTAGCTAAAGATATAACCAATTCCGGTAACTTAAATAGCGGAGTTCCAAAAGAACTATCAGCTAGAAACATAATAAGGTGCTCTTATAATCAAAGGAATAGACACAATGAAATATCTTAAACAATCATAGCTCTACATTTTTTCCAAAATGATTTTCTACGAGCAATTAATATAGACTGATCATAACTTTTTGAAACTTTATAATTTAAACTACCTAATTCGAATCTTAACTGCTGAGAATTTAAAAGTTCAATAATCTTGTTTGTAAGAGCATTAGAGTCTTTTGCATGCACTAAAAAGTCGCTAGGTATTAGCTCAGCTACTCCACCAACATCCGAAGCTACAGACGGTAACCCTACACTCATTGCCTCAATGAGAGCTCTTGGTAATCCTTCAGTATAACTAGGTTGTATATATAAATCTAAAGACTCAAGCCATCCTAAAACTTCCTTATTGCCTTTTAATCTGCCTTTGAAAAATATATTTTTATCAACTTTCAGGTCCTTCGCTAATTGCATGTATTCTGTCAAAAGTGTCCCCGAACCAACAATATGAAGGTCTACATTGAATCCATACTTCTGTAGTTGGCAAATAGACCTAATAGCTTCTCTAATGCCTTTATAGTGGTTATTATAATCTCCTATGAGCCCTATTTTTACTATATTACCTTTGAACTGGTAGTTATCATAACTAAGATTTTTTTCAGGAATATCTATCTCTATGTTAGAGGCATAGCTGCTATAGCTTTTAGTAGGATATTTACGCTGAAGTGCAGTTTTAGTAACGTAAATTACACCATCTGCTTGTTTTATAAAAAACTGGTTTAATTTGAAAAATACTTGTGTAAAGCCCTTATATAGTAAGTTTGGATTATCTTTTGAGGTCAGTAAGGCGTCTTGGGCATCGCCTGCGACTTCGATAAAAAACTTTTTCTTAAAAAGCAAATTAAGAGTCAATCCAAAAACACCCAAAAAGCTAGGTAATCTAGTTACAATAAAATCTGAATCTTTAATTTCGCTTGAAAAAAGAGTTAAGTTTTTTATTAAATGAATTGAAAATGCTCTTGAAAAAAATAAACCCTTAATAGGCTTAAAATTTACATTCTCTAGGGTCATTTCAGTGGCTTTATGAAGAGATTCCGGAGAATTATAAAACTCCATTCTACTTATAACTGTTAACTTATCTTCAGGTGTTATATAACGACTGAATACACTATCTGTCATCCTTGATTTAGAATAGATGTTTCCACGGTAGTTAATAAACCTATTATCATAAATGTATAGGCATTTAAGACTTGACTTATTCATGGTTTTCCTAGTTGTAGATTAGTGATCTTGTGTTATTTCTGAGCTATATATTTATTTGATAAGATAATAAGTGATCAGTAGACCTGCTAGAGGGATAAATAGGTTTTATAATAGATTAAATATTACACAGCCGTGCAGTGAATCTACCAAAAGTTTTTTTATGACTGAACTTTTCAGTCGCTTTTTTACGCATAGACATACTCTTCTCAGGTCGCTCGTTATATAGTTTAATTAAGGCTTTTGCAAAAGCATGGGAGTCCATAGGAGAGTAAAGGTTTTCATCATCGAAAACAGTTTCTTGAATAGATGGTATATTAGAGGCTACATATGGTAAACCTATTATTAATGCTTCAATTAATGAATTTGGTTGCCCCTCGGTTATTGATGGAAAGAAAAAGCAATTCATTGTTTCTAGGAAACTTGGTATATCTTCTCTGTTTTCGAATAATAGCACTTTGCCGGATAAGTCTCTGCTGACTACCTCAGAAGTTAAATTTTTTTTCACGCCATTACCGCATAAAATAAAATAAATATCACTATGAGTTTTTATTAGTTTTTCAGCAACATTTAAAATTGTCTTATGATTTTTAGCAGGATTATACCTCCCAGTATGGCCTATGATAAATGAGCTACTATCTATATTTAGACTTTGCCTTAAATCGATGCGCTTACTTAAGAATTGCCCAGCATCAATGCCATTATTAATAACTTCAAATTTAGGTGCTAAATCTAAGTCTACACAAAAATAATTATCTAGGGCGGCTTTTGAGTTAGATAGAATATCAGTTGCGAAAATCTTTACCAGTAGGTTCATTAAAGAGTTATACTTATTTCGTAAAAAAGTAGGAGGAAATCGACTTGTTGATGATCTATAAAATGCGATTCTTTTAGGTACAGCTGCTAGATATGCTACTAATAGACTTAGCCCGGAAAAATTACCTGTAAAGTCACAGACAGCACTAATTCGTTTTCTCTTATAGAAAAAGAAAAGATTCTTTAAATTCACAATATTAAAGTAACCAACTTTTAAACGAATAATTTCGATATTTGGAATCTCTAGAAATCTACTTTCAAGTTGTCCAGTAGTGCCGGACTTACAAATAATATATGACTTCTTAAAGTTATGAGATTCATGTGTGAGGTATCTTAAAAGGTAGTTTTCAATACCTCCACTATCCAAATTAGTTACAAGAAAAGCTGTATTCATATCACTACCTTTTAATATATTTAAGTTTGATAAACTATCAGTTTTTACTTAAAATCACTAGGTCCTAGTTTATAAAACCTTTTATCGCCAGCCAGATACAACCTATATTCAATGGAGTTAAACTAAGAAATATTTGTTTTCAGCTTTATTGAAAATAATAGATGGAAAAAAATAACATAAATAGATATTTTATATAAATAAAATATAGTACCTCTATTAATATTAAAAGCTAACATTACAAGTATACAGTATAATAATACGTAGAAAATATTGAAATTTTTAGCTTCCTTAAAGCACTTTTTTGAATATAAACCAAAAATAAACATAACAAGAAAAGTAATATATAAACCGTAGTTAATATATAAATCGCCTAAAATTTCTGATCCTTCACCATAACTGGCATATCTTCCTTGTCCTAAATACGTAAAGTATGAGGCCGAACTATGATACGAGGAATCGAGCTGTAGTAAATCAATTATAAAAGAAGGTCCAAAAGGTATAATTCCAGCTAATGTAGAAATATGTGTTTTTCCTTTTAAATAATCCTCCTTTTCGGGGAATACATCGAGAGCCCTATATTGAATTCGCACTGACGAAGCTAATTCATCTGTAATGTTATCTCTTCTATTAGAAGTTTCAAGTGTATCGAGTCCTCTTTGAAACATATTGCGGTCGTCAAGACTATCTTCATCCCCAACTCTCCCTAGACCTATAATTGTGAATATAAAAGCACCAACTATAATACTAGTAGCTATGTGTCTCAAAGCAAGCTTTTTTACGAATAGAGAGTACGAGGTAGCTATCACTAAGAGTAAACCTAATACAACACCTCTATCACCCGCTAAGAAAAATAAAGTTATGAAAAGAAGCAGGTTTGTAATAAAAAGTTTGTTGTATTTGAGCTGGTTAATAATCTTAAAGTATGAGCTATCGTATGGAATTTGAGAGAAAAAATACACTATTCTTAAAATTAAAAGAGCATTAAGTAGTGCAAGCATGTAAGTTGCGATTGCACCCCAAGACTCTAAATCATACAGACCTTTGAGTAGTATACTACCAGCGCTATAAAGTAATCCTATCAGGGACAAGGTCGTTATTATATCAAGCATCCTCTTTTTTTTATTTGATATGATAAATCTACTAGAGGGCTTATACCTTAACTTAATCAGTGAGTAGCCAACCAACCAAATATTCATTGAGACAACGCTCATCCATGTAGCGTAATTAACTACATCTTTATTTATCCAAATATGAAAATCTCTGGTTGGCTCTATACCCAATGATGCCAAAAAGGGAATTTGCAGATGTACAATGGTAAAACCTAGAATAAAGAATACATCGAACCTCATCCAGTTGTTATCACTAACTCGGGTGGTCAAGAAGTGGTAGAGTATTAATAAAAAGTATATTACTGAAAAGTTAAAGACGGATATACGGCTGAATACTTCAAATTTCTCAGGTTTTAAAAATATTAGTAATACTAAAGAGGATATATAGAATAAATTTTTTATCATTATTACATCGTTTTTAAGTAGAATGAAGAGTTACTATCATTTTATTTCGAATATATGCTCTATTCAATTATAGTTTACGCATACTAATGTTGAATATACATAAAAAATATTATAAGTTATTTCCATTTTATATATAATAAGCCTGTTAGTTATTTAAGCTTCAAGCTTTCAATGTATCGTAATTGGGTAAAAACGATCTATACTAAATTCTTAGCTTATTTGGAGATACCTCCAAATTTAAAACACTAAATCAGTAGAACTAAGCTGCCATATAAAGTTTCTGAGTCGGCGTAAAGCCACCATTACCTATATTGGGTCTCTCGTTATTATAGTGATTGAGCCAAGTTTGGGCCTGCTGTTTCAATTGATCTAAACTATCAAACAACTCCTGATTAAGCCAATCATAACATACTGTTTTATTAAAGCGCTCAACATAGGCGTTTTGCTTAGGATTAAGAGGTTCAATATATTCAATGATAATCTCTTGTTCATCAGCCCAGTCCTTTAAATTATTGCTGATATATTCAGGGCCATTATCACACCTGATTTGATCAAGCTTACCACGGCACTCCATGAGCTGATTTAAACTGCGTATCACTCTTTGAGCAGGTAGTGAGAAGTCGACCTCTATGGTTAATGCTTCACGATTAAAGTCATCAATGACATTAAAGGATCTAATAGACCTACCATCGGTTAAGGCATCGTGCATAAAGTCCATACTCCAGCTTTGATTGATGCAAGTGGGCAACAGCAAGCTTTTTAGGTTTGTCTCGCTTAATACGGCGTTTAGGCTTTATTCTCAGGTTTAATTCAAGCTCACAGTAGATACGATAGACACGCTTATGGTTGTAAGGCAATCCCAATACACTTCTTAGATATAGAAAACATAGCTTACAGCCCCAGTTTTTATGGTCGTTTGTCAGTTCAATCAATAGCTTGGCTATCTGTTCATTCTCATCCGCTGTCTTTGGTTGATAGTAATAGCAGGTTGTGCTGATGTTAAATATCAGACAAGCCAAGCGTATACTAACGGCTTTGGCTTTGATGTAATGCTGAGCAAGCTCTTTGCGCCTAGAGGGCGCTACCATTTTTTTTGACATAGCGTCCTGTAAGATATCTGATTTTAGACATTCCTCGGCGTACATCTTTTTCAGACGAGCGTTCTCAGCCTCTAATTCTCTTTAAGACGGATAATTAGTGAGGCATCCACACCGCCGTACTTGTATCGCCAGTTGTAAAAAGTACTTTGGTTAATATTATATGCACGCATTATGTCACTTACAGGTACGCCTTGTTCTGCCTGTTTGAGTATATTTACAATCTGTGTGCCGGTAAATCTTGATTTTTTTATGTCAAGATCTCCTGCTAGTATTTTTAGCAGTTAGTTTCTACTTTTACGTGTTAATACTTCTTGGGATGATTACCATTTGTCAGAAAAAAGATATCTAAATAGTATATTTCTTCTCTGCACACGACAAAAAAATCATCCCCACCCGATTTTCATAGGTTTAGGGGTTAAAAAGCTAACTAACTGTCGAAGTACAGTCTTATCATTGTTAAAAAACACCAAACGAAGACCCTCAATCAACACATCCAGGCCAAGCGCAAACAAACTGGCTTGAGGTCGAGCGT
>NZ_JABAST010000065.1 GCF_016107575.1 Psychrobacter faecalis
ATAGTATCAATGAGTTACAATGTGGCTTATCCCGAACTGGGGTTAATTTTAAAACTAATCAAGAAAAATTAACGCAACAAAAAGCCCGCTACATTGTATATAGTGGGCTTTTATTTTTTGAAACTTATAAGTCTTAACTACTGAGAGTCTTAACGACTATAAGGTTTGCGGATTATCTGACATGTGTTTTTCACGCAATTTTTGGCGCAGTACTTTACCAACGTTACTCTTTGGTAGCTCAGTAACAAACTCGATATAACGCGGACATTTATAGCCGGTTAAATTGTCTAGAGCAAACTCTTTAATCGAGTTTTTGGTCACGTTATTGTCGGCAGGGATGACGTAGATTTTGACCGCTTCTCCTTGACGCTCATCAGGAATACCGATCACCGCGCAATCAAGAATGCCTTCACAATCAAGCATCACGGATTCTACTTCGTTAGGAAAGACGTTAAAGCCTGAGACCAAAATCATGTCTTTCTTACGGTCTAATAATCTAAAGTAGCCTTTTTCATCCATACTGACGATATCGCCCGTGCGAAAGTAACCATCTTCAGTAAAGTCTTCGCTACTGTCTCTATTCAGATAACCTGAGGTGACGTTAGGACCTTTAACACACATCTCACCAGCTTCATTGACACCGACGCGCTTGCCGTCTTCATCTATGATGATGACATCAACGCTCGGGACTGGGACGCCAATAGTGCCGTTAAACTTACGGTCGGTAACAACGTTGGCAGTGCCGACAGCCACACCCTCAGTCATACCCCAGCCTTCAATCATGGCGCAACCAGTGGTTTCAAGCCAGCGCGCTGCCGTCTGTTCGGTCGCTGCCATACCGCCTGCTTGCGAGATACGTAGCGAGCTAAAATCAAGGTCTTTAAAGTTTGGATTATCAAGCAAGCCTTTAAACAAAGTATTAACTGCTGGGGAAATATGGAACGGTTGTTTAGATAAGGTTTTGATAAATCCAGGTATGTCGCGTGGATTGGGTATCAGGATAAAGGTATAGCCTGAACGCATACCGAGTGAGCTTAGCATAAAGGCAAAAATATGATACAGCGGTAGGGCCATGACCATATTGATATAAACTTCATTAATCTCTGACGTGATAGGGCGCGTCCATGCTTCTGATTGCATGGCTCCTGCGACGATATTACGTTGAGATAAAATCGCACCTTTAGAGAGTCCGGTCGTACCACAGGTATATTGTAAAAATGCTTTTTGATCCAAAGTCATTTTTGGCTTTTGGAAGGGTAGGTTTTTGCCTTTTTTGAGCACATCGGGAAACTTTGTGACTTCATGCTTAGGGTCGTTTAGCTTGTATTTGGGCACCAAACGTTTGACTTGACGGATAATGGTATTTACTAAAATACCTTTGAGGCCCATCATATCGCCCATTTTTGATAAGACGATACGCTTAATTTGCGTCTCATCAATCACTTGCTCGAGCGCTTGAGCGAAATTATCCACCACAAAGATAACCTTTGCATCTGAGTCATTTAACTGATGGCGCAGTTCACGGCCAGTGTAAAGAGGGTTAACGGGCGTACAGACGTAACCTGCGCGCAAAATACCAATCATGGTTGGCAAGTATTGCGGCACGTTTGGCATCATCAGCGCAACCACGCTGCCTTGAGGCAGTCCTTGTGCTTGTAGCCAAGGCGACGGCAAGAGAAGCCTTATCAATGTCATCATAGGTATGAGTCACGCCCATACCGATACTCATAGGATGCAGACGAAAGCGATCAAAACACTCTTCATACAGCTCCACGATGCTGCCATATCTATCTGGATCGATCGTTTTCGGCACACTCTTAGGTATATTGGGCAAGCCAAGGTTTATTCAACGTCATAGTCAGCGTCCTGGAATTTCAATTAAGTTTCTATCGTTAAGCAGTCGTATCCGTGTCAATAAAAAATCAGCGCTGACGTAAAGCAATGGCCGCTGAGTTTGATAACATCCTTATCTATTGACGGACTACTAAGTTTCTTTGCAACTAAAATATAATGTATCGACGATATAATGATACATTTAAGCAACACATTAGCATGAATCTAAGTAAAGGCAATATTAGCATGCGAGTACTGCCCAGTACACATTAAAAGTTTATAAATAAATGCTTCTATAGGAAAAAAAGACCATCAATGAGGTGGTAGTGAAACATGCTGATATTTGGATAAAAATTTAAGATGGTCTTTGGATAAATACGATATATAACTTAAAAACCGTTTAAGTCGTGCCTAAAAATATCACTGCAAAGGAATAGCGATAGGTTAAAGAGTAGTGCGTTTCTACTTAAACTTTAAACGAGACTGAATCGGCACTATGTGCGGTTATTGTTCGGTTATTGCTTGATTAATGGTTTCGCTTAATTTTTGCGGTACACGAATAGGGCGCATGGGTGCGCTATTATTGCTTGCAGAGTCTGGCGTGACTTGGTTTTGCACGCAAGCGATGACAATTTTAGCGCGACTTAATAAAGTAGTGTTTGAAAAGGCAGTACTTTTCTGAGGAATATCATTGTCATTCGGCGCTAAGCGATGGATACTTTGATAAAATATAATGCTGGCAGGTTTTAGCTCAACCTTATCAATGCGTACGTTGATGACCTCATCTAATAAAATGGCTTTTTTATACTGCAAATCTGCTTGGCTAACGACAAAATGCTGAATCTCACCATCATCGGTCTGCAAAAAATAGCCATTTAAACCAAGCTTGGTGAACCAGTCGCGGCGGCAGTTTTCAAAAAACACCAGATGATTGGCATGGTAGACGATGCCGCCAGCATCAGTATGGTTAATATAGACATTGTAATCAGTAGCAAATAGCGGGGTGCTTGCGTGCATCGATTGTGCAGCGGTATTTTTATTCATGGTTGTCATCAGGTTACTCAGTAAATTTGCGCCATTAATAGCATGTAGAGTTTAAGAGGTTGATATATAAGGTTATAAAAATAAAAAATAAGAAATAACAATGCTTAGATTGTTACTCATGACAGCTACTCTATCGTAAGAGATAAAGGCGCGCAACAGCTAGCTGTGGCGATGTCTGTTATGATAAGCCTTTATTTATCATCTCTTGCTGCTTGCTTTATTTTATAAAAATACTTGTTATAGAAAGATTTTATTTCAATTCATAATGATAGGATAGTTTATGACCCGTTTTGTTTGTTTTAATATCAATGGTATTCGCGCTCGTCAACATCAGTTAGAAGCGATAAAAGAGATTATCGACCCTGATGTGATCGGTCTGCAAGAAACCAAAGTACACGACGAGCAGTTTCCGCTCGCAGATGTGGAAGGTTTGGGCTATCACGTCGAGTATTTTGGTCAAAAAGCGCATTACGGCGTCGCATTATTATCTAAAATTGCCCCTATTTTTGTGCAAAAAGGTTTTCCGGGAGAAGATGAAGAGGCACAGAAGCGCTTTATCCATGCCCGCTATGTATTCGACGGTCGCGAAGTGGATGTGCTTAACGGTTATTTTCCGCAAGGCGAGAGCCAAGACCATCCGACTAAGTTTCCTATGAAGCGTGCCTATTATGCGGATTTGATAACCTATATTGATACACTAAAGGCAGAAGGGCGCTCGCTGGTTATCATGGGTGATATGAACATTGCCCCAGAAGATATCGATGTTGGTATCGGCGAGGCCAATGCCAAGCGCTGGCTTAAAAATAGAAAAACCTCGTTTTTACCTGAAGAGCGCGAATGGTATGGTAACTTGATGGCGCGAGAGCTGACCGATACTTATCGTCTGCATTATCCAGACAGCACCGAATTATATAGCTGGTTTGATTATCGCAGTCGCGGTTTCAATGATGATCCTAAGCGCGGGCTGCGTATAGATCATATTTTATGTACGGCAGATTTGATCGACCATTGTGTCGATGCTGGTATCAGCTATGAGCTACGCGGCATGGAAAAACCGTCTGACCACGCGCCAATTTGGGCAGCGTTTGATTTAAATAAAGTATAATAACTGGCTTTGAACCATAGACTTTTAATATCAGATTTTTAGCATTCGTTTTTAAGAACTAAAAACGAATAACTAGAATTTTATAAAGATAATTTATAACCAATAATACATCAGCATTGATGAATAAGGATTGAATGATGGCTGTCGGCAACGTTGCAGTACCTAATACGATTTATCCTATTGATGGGATTAAACTAAGCGCCACCGCTGCAGGCGTACGCTACAAAGACCGCGATGATTTGGTGGTGATAGAGATTGCTGATAGCGCCAACACTGCGGTTGTGACTACTAAAAATACCTTTTGTGCCGCACCGGTACGTGTTTTACGTGAACACTTTGCTAAAGCCAGCCCGCGTTATTTAATCACCAATACCGGCAACGCCAATGCCGGTACGGGCGCTGATGGTAAACGCCGCGCGGTTGATATCTGTAGCGCCCTAGCTGCTAAAGCGGGCGTGGATGTCAGTACTGTTTTGCCATTTTCGACAGGCGTGATAGGCGAGCCACTAAACAGTGATGCTGTTATCGCAGGCTTAGACAATGCCTTAGCCAATTTGGCCGCCGATAATTGGCTGGCCGCGGCCAATGGTATTCGTACGACGGATACGATTCCAAAGCTTGCCAGTGAAAAGGTTGATGTCGATGCTATCAGCTATCATATTACGGGCATGTCAAAAGGCTCGGGAATGATACGCCCCAATATGGCGACCATGCTTGGCTATGTGGCCACTGATGCCAATATCGCCGCTGACTTATTGCAAGAAATGCTGAGCAAAATTAATGAGCAATCCTTTAACCGCATTACTGTCGATGGTGATACCTCAACCAACGATTGCTGCGTCTTGATTGCAACCGGAACAGCGAGCTCGGAGATTATTGATAGCCCAGAGCATCCGCATTATCAGCCGATATTTGACGCCTTAACAGCAGTGTTTGTGCGCTTGGCACAATTGATTGTACGAGATGGGGAAGGCGCGACCAAGTTTATGACGGTAAAAGTCACGGGTGGCAATACTATGCAAGAATGCTGCGATGTGGCGTATGCGGTCGCCCATTCACCACTGGTCAAAACGGCGTTTTTTGCCAGTGATGCCAACTGGGGACGTATCTTAGCAGCGGTTGGTTATGCAGGTATCGACGACCTTGATACCGAGCAAGTCGATGTCTATTTAGATGAAGTGATGATTTGTCAAAATGGCGGTGTGGCGCCAAGTTATACGGAAGCGGCGGGCAAAGAAGTCATGAGCCAGCCTGAGATTACCATTCATATTAATTTGGCCCGCGGTGATGCCGAGGATACCGTTTATACCTGCGATTTGTCTTATGATTACGTTAAGATAAATGCGGACTATCGCAGTTAAAAGTTATCTATCATTTTATAAAAACGCTCAAAGCCATCCATTATAATGTTAGCTTTGAGCGTTTTTTTATGTTCAATATTTTTGTATTAAATACGGTCTAATTTAAACCGTTTATTAACAGCAGTTGCAAAAGCTGACGTTACTTTACAAAGCAGTTATAGAGGCTAGGCATCGGTGCGACCTATACTGATTGCAGTAAACAATAGACGGTACTATTAATAGTTGAGGAAATTTATATCAATTGTGTTCGTTTTTATTTTAGATGAGCTTAGATTGACTTTCTGATTAACAGTATCTTTATGACTTCTTGCTACCTTTTGAATAGTGATAATTGATTAAAATGAGTTTGAAAGGTAATGATTAATACTAATAAATAAACTGAGGATTTAATAATGAAAAAATTAGCAATTGCGGCATTGATGACGACTTTTGTCTTGTCAGGTTGTTCTACCATGGGTATGAATGATGAGCGTACTATGGTGGTCGAAGGCGAACCTGTGAATGTGAAAGTGGTTAACATTCCAAGTTTCAAAATTGAAATAGCACCACTTAAAGCGGTGTGTGAGCTGCCCACCGCGAGTGGTACTATGGTTGAGTCAGAGTGCCTACAATATCGCCAGACTTATCAGAAAAACTACACGCCTCTAAATGGTGATATTCAAGGCTTTACTTATGAGCCAAACTATCGCTATATTCTAGATGTGCGTCAAGAAGCGGTTATGAATGAAGCAACGAAAGTGGTTAAGCCGGTTTGGATTTTAAATGAAGTGATTTCAAAAACTGCTGAATAATTTTAGTTGTAGCTTATTATAGAAAAGCCTCTAATCATTAGAGGCTTTTTTTAGTCACAGAAAAAGGTAAACGTATTTTATCAAAAAGCGCTGTAAAACCACGTCCCTTCTAGGGCGTGGATATCAGGCGTCAGCTATTGTCGCTCAGCCTTAAAACAGACTTGTCAACCAAACTCATTAAGATCATAATCACTCTATGAAAACGCTCAAGTGTCGCATCAAAGACAAACACGCCAATC
>NZ_JABAST010000066.1 GCF_016107575.1 Psychrobacter faecalis
CGTATCAGTAAGCATTTAATCTAAATGGCAGTTACACAGAATTCGGGATGGGCTCGAAAGTGGTTTCGCAGAATATAACGTGATCATAGATATAAATGCTCAAGACTTCAAAATAATCGAGAACGATAAATATAGAGTGGCATTGCTTCAAGCTGCGCTACATAGACCCTTTCAACTTCAAGAAACTACATTAGACAAGAGTGAACAACGATATTACTTAGATAAGATACTTCATGCGAATGAATCTGAAGTCAATACTTTTCTTACAAAGCTAGACCATGGACAAGCTAACGGTGCAATATCTAACATGGTGCGTAAATCAAGTGACAGAGATATAGAAAATCTTCGTAATGGCGACTGGTTTTATTGAAAAGCTCGTAGTGTGCACCTAGCGCACCGATTAAAATTAAAGTTCAGACTAATTTATCATAAAATGGTCATTCAGAGGCGCGTTTTAGCCCCGACTGCAGCGGTATCCTGCTGGTTTGGGCGAGTTGCGATGGCTAGAGTTTGAGGTGGTGCCGAGGCAACAGCAACATCTCAACTCGTGTCACCGCCTCGCCCATACTGGCAGATACAAGCGGAAGGCGGGATTAGCTCCCCTACTTCTTAAAAACCCAAATCCCAAACACAAAAAAGGTGAGCCTAAGCCCACCTTTTTTTATGTTTAAAATTAACTCAAACTATCTTAACGCAACCAAGCCCGCGCATTACGGAACATACGCATCCACGCGCCGTCTTCATCCCATGCTTCTGGTTTCCAGCTATGATTGTAGGCACGTAGCGTACGCTCAGGGTGCGGCATCATGATGGTGACGCGACCGTCGGTGCTACACAGACCAGTGACACCGCCGACCGAACCGTTTGGATTGAGCGGATAAGTCTCAGTTGGATAACCTTGGCTGTCGACAAAGCGCATGGCGAGCTGACCGTGTTTTTCCATACCGTCGATCTCGGTATTGTCCAGCGTGGCATAGCCTTCACCGTGCGCGACAGCGATTGGTAAAATACTGTCTTGCATACCTTTGAACAGGATAGACTTGGTACGCTCGACTTTGACGTTGACCGTACGCGCTTCAAATCGCGCCGACTTATTGGCAATAAATCTTGGGAAGTTTTCCGCACCCGGTATGAGGTCTTTTAACTGCGCCATCATCTGACAACCGTTACAGACACCAAGCGAGAAGGTATCAGGACGGGCAAAGAAGCGCACAAACTGCATGCGCAATTCGTCATGGAATAAGATAGAGTTTGCCCAGCCAGAGCCAGCGCCGAGTACGTCACCATAGCTAAAGCCACCACAAGCGACCAGACCATCGAAGTCACGTAGATTGATACGACCTTCAAGTAAATCGCTCATATGGACGTCGACCGCTTCAAAGCCTGCTTGGGTAAAGCCTGCTGCCATCTCTGACTGACCGTTGACGCCTTGCTCACGCAGGATAGCGACTCTTGGTTTAGTTTCACGGCTGTTTAAGTATGGTTCTTCAACTTTTTGATTGAGGTCAAAGTTTGGTGCAGCGATAAGACCTTGATGGCTAGCATCGCTAATCAAGTCATATTCTTGCTGTACGCACGCTGGGTTATCACGGCGTCGGGCAATTTGATAGCTGACCTGAGTCCACTCTTGTTGCAGCTCAGAACGGCTAAAGCGTAAAGTATCATCGCCCATATGTAGCGGCGTTTGAATGATAAGGCTGTCTTCCTCACAGCTTTGACCGACGAGGCTTAGCATATCGCTGACGTTAAATTCTTCTGCCAATTGCATAAGAGCAGCGACGTTTTCCGGTAATACTTGAATGACCGCGCCCAGCTCCTCACTGAATAATTGACCGAGTAGGTTTTTATCGTCCAATGACAGCTTGATACCTTGACGACTGGTAAACTGCATCTCAGCAATCGTCGCCAGCAAACCGCCATCGCCGATATCGTGATAAGCGCTAATGACGCCTTGGGCATTACCCGCTTGGATAAAGTTAAAGAAATCGATTAAATCGCTTGGCTTTTCAAGGTCAGGACATTCATTGCCCAATTGGCTTGCCGTTTGCGCAAGGATTGAACCGCCAAGGCGCAGTTTACCTTTTGACAAGTCAATACGGTAGAAGGCGCTATCACCATTGATTAGCTCAGGTGTTAAGGTTTTTGCCACATCAATAACAGGCGCAAAAGCCGTAATCACAAGACTCATTGGCGAAACCACTGATTTATCTGTGCTGCCGTCTTTGTTGCTATCCGTCCAATTAGCACGCATCGATAGCGAGTCTTTACCAACAGGAATCGCTATACCGAGTGCTGGGCATAGCTCTTCACCGATCGCATACACAGCGTCAAATAATGCAGCGTCCTCATTGTCATCGCCGCAGGCTGCCATCCAGTTCGCTGACATAGTGATGTCTGATAACTGGTTAATACGCGCGCCGGCGATGTTGGTGATGGCTTCACCGACTGCTAAACGTGCAGAGGCTTTTGGATTAATCAGCGCAACAGGCGTTCGTTCACCAACGCTCATTGCCTCACCGCTCATTGGCTGACCATCTAGCGCTAATAAACCAGACGCGGTAACGGCGCAATCGGCAACGGGCACTTGATAGCGACCGACGTACTGATCGCGAACAACCATACCAGTGATTGAGCGGTCACCGATGCTAATCAAGAAAGACTTGCTCGCAACGGTTGGATGACGCAATACATCTTTGATAGATTCAGCTAAATTAAAGTTATTAAGCTCAAGCGGTGGCAGTTCTTTCTCTTGACGGCTAAAGCTACGCTGCATCTGCGGCGTTCCACCGAGCAGTACTTGCATCGGCATATCGACTGGCTGCTCATCGAGCATCTCATCATCAACGATAAGCTGACGAACTTCCGTCGCTACGCCTAAGATAGCATACGGACAGCGCTCACGGGCACAGATGGCATCAAACTGATCTTTACTCTCTGGGCGAATCGCTAACACATAACGCTCTTGCGCTTCGTTCGACCAGATAGCCATCGGTGACATTCCCGCTTCCAGCGACGGGATTTTACGCAGGTTTAAATGGGCGCCCATATCATGGTCATCGACCAGCTCAGGCATAGCGTTTGACAGACCGCCTGCGCCGACGTCATGAATAGAGACGATGGGGTTACCGTCTTTACTAGCATTGCTGGTATTACTGGCATCAGCGTCATTTCCCGACGCTTCATTTCCAGCTAAGGCCCAGCAGCGATCGATCACTTCCTGACAGCGGCGCTCCATCTCAGCGTTATCGCGCTGAACCGATGCAAAGTCCAAGCCTTCATCTAGCTCGCCGCTATCGACAGACGATGCTGCGCCGCCGCCCAAACCGATTTGCATCGCAGGGCCGCCAAGAACGATCAAGAGATCACCTTGTTGAATGGTATTTTTTTCAATCAGGTTGCGTTTGATATTGCCGTAACCACCTGCCAGCATGATGGGCTTATGATAGCCGCGCATTTGGCTGCCATCTTTTGCCGCTGAGGTATCTAATTGGAAGCTACGAAAATAACCGCAGAGGTTTGGACGACCAAATTCGTTTGAGAAATTGGCTGAGCCGAGTGGTGCTTCGGTCATAATCTCAAGGCTGGTGGCCATACGATCAGGCGTACCATAATCTTGCGTACTCACTTGACCTGATCGTTCCCATTTTTCCGCAAGCTCTGGAATATGTAAGTGTGAGACATGAAAACCAGTCAAACCAGCTTTTGGTTTACCGCCACGACCGGTTGCGCCTTCATCACGAATCTCACCGCCCGCACCTGTCGCTGCACCCGCATAAGGCGCAATCGCCGTTGGATGGTTATGGGTTTCAACTTTCATTAAGATATCGATTTCTTCTTTATGAAAGCCATAAGGATGGGCAGAATTTGCATCCGTGGCATCTGTCGGCACTGGGTAGTAACGCAGCCCCTTAGCACCAGCCATCACCGCAGCGTTGTCTTTATAAGCCGACAAAATACCTTGTGGATTGGCTTTATAAGTATTCTTAATCATCTGAAATAGGGATTTTGGCTGTGCTGCACCATCGACTGTCCATTCAGCGTTGAAAATCTTATGACGGCAATGCTCTGAGTTGGCCTGTGCAAACATCATCAGCTCAACGTCAGTTGGATTACGCTTTAGCTCATTAACGTAGGCATTCATTAGATAGTCGATATCTTCGCTCGACAAGGCAAAACCAAATTCTTTATTGGCGGCTTCTAGTGCTGATTGACCTTGACCAATGACGTCGATGCGATTAAGCGACGCGGGTTGTTCATCATCGAACAGTTTATTTACGTCATTTAAATCATAAACTAGGCTTTGGGTCATACGGTCAAACAATAATTGCTCAGCGGCTTTAGGAAGCTTGTTATTAGTTGCACCTACGTCGCCGTCTGCTTTTGCATCAATCGTTAGAGTATAAACGATAACGCGCTCGACGCGTTTAATCTCAATTTCACAGTTATTAAAAATATCGGTCGCTTTACTGGCCCACGGCGAAATCGTCCCAAAACGCGGACCGACGATCACTTGTATTTGATTGTCCTTTGAGGCGGCAAGTTGAATATCGGCATGCACCCCAAACAAATCCAGCGCTTTTTTCTGCTCATCACCTACGAGGTCGCGCGATAGCACATAAACCTGCTGAGTATGAATCTGGCTGACATTTAGCTCGGTTTTTTGCTGAAACTGACTGATGAGTTGCTGCGTCTGAAAATCGGTAAGAAACGGTTGTCCGGCGATGGTCATCATAAAGGCATAATCCGTAAGATCAAGGCATCTCTGCCATGCAAAGTAAATGGTCTGCGTATTATAACAAGAAGCCCTGTAATAAGCAGGTCAAAACCAAGATAAAAAACTTTTCGTCAGAGAAATATTGCTCAGCTGGCGTCACAATTTTTACCTAATTCTTGTAAACCTTACAAACACTCACATCGCATTACTGGCGACCTATATAAATAAGAGAGTGATAATCGCTATTCTAGTTGGCAGTTGTGATGAGTTAAGCGCCTTATAACAAGCTAATAAATATAAAGAGCTTTAAAACTATATCTATAACCTGCTCATAAAAATTATTATAAACGGCGCTGGCTTGTCTAAACTGAATGATTAATAAGCAACCATAAGTTAAACAAAGAACCACTTGCTATAATGATAAAAGGATAAACCTAATGAGTAACCAAGAGCATATCGCCAAAATCCAAGAAATCATCAAAGACGTAAAATTTGCTATGATGAGTACCACCAATAAAAAAGGTGACATTCATGCTTGGCCGATGACCACTAGTAAAGCGGATGTCGCTGCCAAAGAAATTTGGTTTATCGGTGATAAAACCTCAGACGTCGTCAAAGACATTCAAAACGATGCAAGAATTGGATTAACATACGCCACTCAAGATGAAAAGAATTACGTTTCTATCAGTGGTAACGCTGAATTATCAACCGACAAAGACAAGTTAGATGAGCTATGGTCGCCTGTTTATAACGCCTTTTTTGCCGAAGGTAAAGAAGATGAAAACGTCCAATTGATTAAAGTGGTACCACATGGTGCCGAGTGCTGGATCAGCGGTAGCTCAGTGGTCAATATGTTTAAAATGGCAACCGCAGCCGTTCAAGAAGGTAAAACTGCTGAAGATTTAGGCGAGACTTTCTCCGTCTCTCTATAACCTCGCTTTCTGTAAGTTTTGCTGTCTTAATAATAAAAAACAAAAAATAAGACATCTATTTGAACGCCAGTAAATTATTAATTTACTGGCGTTTTTTGTTTTTAATTTTGCCAATATGTTTATGACCTTGCTCGTTGTTTTTGGCACATTAAAGCTTACAAAGCGTCACAGCGTATTACAGAGCAGCTATATCGTTTTATTAAGCAACTTTATTATATTAATAACTGATTGCACACATAACGAGTCATCGGCTAAGAGTTATTAATCATTCATCAATTGGTGGTGTATCAGAAAGTATGCTGAGGAAATAAAAGGAGGAGTGACAGCCAGAGC
>NZ_JABAST010000067.1 GCF_016107575.1 Psychrobacter faecalis
GCTTATTCTCCTGTTAGTGGATTATAAGCAGTTACACAGAGTTTGGGAAACTCCCTGATAGCGCCATAAAGGCTTGTAAACATTCTGCATCAGTCGCCGACTCATAGAATGAGCGACTCAGATTAGAAGTTCATGTCCTCAATACCACGGGCGGCATCGATAAAGTTGAGCATTACACTTGCGATAAGCTCTTCCTTAATGCTGGCAGTACGGGCACCTCAGAGCTATTATTAAAAAGCCAAGCGGAAGGCAAGCTTACTAAGCTAAACGAGCATATTGGCCAGCATTGGGGCCCAAACGGTAACATCATGACGGGGCGCAATTTTGTCCACGCCGCGGGCACCACCCAATCGACCATTCCGGTTAAAGGCATCAATATGTGGGACGGCGATAGAGATGGCTCAAAGTACAAAATCTTTGCCGAACTCGCGCCATTACCGCTAGGGCTTGAGACATGGACGACGCTATATCTCGCCATCACTGATAATCCAGAACGCGGTAACTATTACTATGATAAGGCCACAAAAACCGTCAAACTCAACTGGAAACGCGAGCAAAACGAGTACTCAGTAAATGCGGCCAAAGAGCTGATCGAAAGACTCGCCAAAGTAAATGGTGGCTCGACATCAAGCTTATTATTTACCAAAGGCTTCGGCGATAACTTCTGCTATCACCCGCTTGGCGGCTGTGTATTAGGCTTGGCGACTGATGAATTTGGACGCGTCAAAGGGCACGAAAATATCTACGTGCAAGATGGCGCATTAATCCCCGGTAGCGCTGGCGTCAATCCGTATGTGTTTATTACGGGGCTTGCTGAGCGTAATATGGCGGCTATTCTGAGGGAAGATTTTGGGTAGGTTATTAGTAGTGTAGAATTTGCTAACATAATATACACGTTTCTACTAATAGGAATAAGGCTAATGGTAACTTGTGTGTAGGGTCTGTGCTTGTGAGCAAATTCTAGCTTTCCCCCGAACCTAATTTTTTAATTGCTTTATCAATATTTTGTAATTGCTCATTAGTTTTTATTAAACTTTCTGAAATCTTCTTATCCCAGTTTGAATCAGAAATATCTGTTCCGTGAAATGCTTCAACGAAAAGCTGAGACGAACTCGATGATCTATTAAACCAAGTCATAGAATTAGCTCTTCTGTACTTAGCTTTAACTATAATATTATTACCTCCAATATATTTTTTTAACCCTCCATATTGCCCCCAAGAAATAATAATTTTTTGGTTAGGGGCTAAGAAAGGAATTCCATCTACGATAGGCCCAGATATCATTGTTTTTGGCATGCTCTGAGGTTCTTCTATAGTGAAAGCTTTTTCAGGTAAATCTCTAGACGTTTCAAAACTTATATTTTCTGCTGGCCCTTTACCTATGTTCTCAATAATTAAAATAATAAGTGATGGTCGCTTTTTATCTGTATCTACATAAACAATAACTTCTGGATCGGTTGACGAACGGTAGACCGCATAAGTTATGGCAGCTGAGGCCGTTGCTATTAAAGCTATAAACACAGATATCCAATTTGCCAAATCTATTTGCATGCATAACTCTCCAACTAAGTTAAAATTGTGTTTATTCTAAACATTTTCTTTCCACTCGCTCATTCGTCGTTGAGATATTTCTACAGCACTGTCGGAAAACAGTTCAGGATAGCGAAGTATTACTGCTTCGAAAGCATAGGCTTCCAAGCCCATCTCTAATAATGCGGTATAACCTTTTGTCTCAGATTTACGATCAACGGCGCGCTCGACAGCATTAATTATTCCGTATTTTTGAATCATTGGCCAAGTTCTAGATGCGCGTGTTTTCTTACCATTTTTGGCACTTAGCACCTCTTCATAAGCATAGACTGCTTTTATAGCTTCTTTCTCTGCCGACGTTTCAGCACCATAGTTTTCAGCTTTTAAGTGAATAGCTCGTTCTTTTGCTTGTTTTACCAAATCTTCTCTGCCTGCATTCAAAGCATTTTTAGCAAAAATCTCACATTTCTTAGGAGTATCTAAGTTTTTTATCCTTTCATCCATAACCAAGTCTCTTCTTATGCATCAGTTCGCTGGTTTGAACCAATGCTATTTGTCACTTAATATCAGTCGTAATCATAACAGAAAGACTAAAAATAAGTTAACTTCTTAAAACCTCAGACTTAAACCGCTCCCATACCACACACCCATTGAATTCCAACCACGCATCGGCAACAATGACAGTATCTATTGATAACATTCAATCTAGAATAATTATTCAAGAAAAAGGATAAGTAATGAAACTGCGCATTTTAAAGTCTGCTGTGACCAACCCTTGGTTCAACCTTGCGACCGAGGATTGGATATTTAATACGCTCAATCCCGACTCGCACACGCTATTCTTATGGCGCAATAGCGAGACCGTGGTCATTGGGCGCTCGCAAAACCCGTGGGTGGAGTGCAAAATCGATAAGATGGAAGCCGACGAGGTGTTTTTGGCACGGCGGCAGAGTGGCGGCGGCGCGGTGTTTCATGATTTGGGCAATACCAACTTTACCTTTTTATCACCCAAAGACGACTATGACCAAGCAGCGAACTTTACCATTATCATCAATGCGCTAAAAAAATTGGGCATAGACGCGGATTTATCTGGGCGTAACGACATGCAAGTCGGCGATAAAAAAATATCAGGTAGTGCCTTTAAACACGCGGCGGATCGTAGCTTTCATCACGGGACTTTATTAGTTAATGCCAACATGCAAAAGCTAGGCGATTATCTCAACCCCCATCCCCTTAAGCTCAAAGCCAAAGGCATCAAGTCGGTGCGTGCGCGCGTTGCTAACTTAGTTGAGTTTAATGAAGACATCAATCACGAGACCTTATCTAATGCGATTATCGAGGCATTTTGCGAATACTATCGTGACACTGATTATGGCGACACTACGCCAGTAGAAGAATTGGATGAAGCCAGTCTCGCCAAGCAGCCGACACTCAATAAATACTATCAGCAAATGGCAGATTGGGATTGGCGTTTTGGTAAGACGCCTGAATTTAGCCATCATATCGAGACGCGATTTGATTGGGGCATTATTGATTTGCACCTTGATGTGAAACAAGCAGTGATACGCGATGTTGTCATTTTCTCTGATGCGCTAAACGTTGAGTTGATTGATTTGTTAAAAGAGACATTGACTGACATTAAATATAATAGACATGAAGTAAAAGCCACGCTTGCTGAATTAAGCAAAGCGCATCCTGATTTGGCAGCGCAAATTGATGATGTCTCTAATTGGTTAATTGGCGAGATGGAAGGTTAGATTTTTGCTTGTTATTTATAGTGAGTAAAGAGTTTCTATTTCTTATTACCGTCAGCATTTTAATCGCCTTTATACTTTGCATGGATTAAGCTTGCTGCCTAAATCACACCCTTAGATAAACTTAAGTTTGATATTTAACGCTCTAGCCATCTATAATGTCAGGCAAATAATAGACTCGAGTTAAGAGTTTACACTTTGGGCATTTAAGCAAGGTAGCACTATGGCAGCCTATATCACCGTCGGCGCAAAGACCTCTCACGGTGGGACGGTCATCTCCGGCTCACCGCGCACCACTCATAACGGCATCCCTGTTGCCCGTAAAGGCGATAAAGTCATCTGTAAAAAGTGTAAAAAGGTCACCACTATTGTTAGTGGTGATGCTTCCTTTATCGTCGATGGTGCGCCTATCGCACGTGGTGGCGATGTCACCAGCTGCGGCGCGAAGCTGATTGCGACTCAGCAAGCGTTTGCAGAGTCTGACTTTGATGTTGGCAGTATTGCGCAGGCAGAACCTTTGGTGTTTCCTAAAACTGATCCAGAAACTGTACTTTCTAACTTTGCAGCTTCTGACAACAAAGATTCTGAAGATGAAATGTCTGATGAGGAGTTAGGGATTTGGGTTGACGTATCTACTGAACAAGCATTGAAAGACAGTGGGCTTTGGGCAGGAGCAGGTACTCCTGAAGAACTAATTTATCAAGAACGTCTTAATTCTCTATGGGTAGATGTCAATGGTGATCGTGCGAAATACCATGAAGGTGTGCAAAAAATTGGAGATGAAGCGGGATTGGTTTTTGATATTATGTCATTTCCGCTAGGTTGGGGTGCTCTATCTGCTAAGACTAGCGTTAAAGCTGGACAGTACGTGATTCGAAAACGAGCGTTAAGTAATAACAATATCTACAGAGACTCTGAAAAAGGTTTCGACTGGACTTCTACTAAGAAAAGATCTCCTAATACAAACCTAGCAGAGCATTGGAGTAAACATAGCAAAGAATTTCCTGAGCTAAAATCTCAAAATGACTACTATCGTCATGCTCAAGAGTTTGTGAGTGACCCTCCGCGTGGAACTTTAAATAAAACAAGAAAGAATGGTGATACGGTTTTATATAATCCGAAAACAAACACATTTGCCGTCAAAACGAAAGATGGTGCACCTCGAACAATTTTTAAGCCTGATGCTTCCACACATCCCTACTCAACTAATTTGGAATATTTTCATGCTCAATAGAGAGTTACACAGTTGTAAAATATGCGGTTACTATGATGAGGATTTCTTGCCATGGGGTCTAGACGGTGAATTCCCATTATATGAAATATGTCCTTGTTGTGAAGCGGAGTCTGGTTATGAGGACTTTACCTTAGAATCCATTATTCATAATCGTAACAAGTGGGTTGAATCTCCAAAATTTAGATCGAATGAGAAATATAGAGAACAATTAGTTAACTACTTGGAATATTTAAAACAGATTAAATAACCTAGTTTTGAAAAATATAATTAAGTATGTAGGAAAATAATCAGTGAAAATAAGAGGTAAAGAGTATAAGTTATCTGATATTTCACTTATTGCTTTCGTTATTATTTTATTTATATGGACTGTAGACTTAGAACCAAATAAAGAGCTTGAAATATACCAACAAGAATTGGTTGAGAAAGAAAGCTGGCTTATATCCGAACTTGATAATATTGCTAAGTTTATGAACTTCAAAGTAAGCGATAATATTCATTCTAATAGGGATGTATGGTACACATCCAGATATGCAAGCCCCGAGTTTGAAAAGAATAGACTATTACATTTACATGGCTTTCTTCTTAAAGAAGGCTGGGTAGATATGACTTATAAAATTGACAGAAATGATTATATAGCTAATACCTCAAGTAGATCTGATAAAACAGCCAAACGTGTCCGTATTCTATGTAAGGATAAAGCTACCATTTTTATGTATATGACTGACATGCAAAATGATTACATTATTGATTTATTTAAAGCTCGTACTTTGAGCCCATCCCGAATTCTGTGTAACTGCCATTTAGATTAAATGCTTACTGATAC
>NZ_JABAST010000068.1 GCF_016107575.1 Psychrobacter faecalis
AGATTAGTGAGGTGCTCTTCTTTTTTCAATCACTTTCGAAGTTGAGAGTGGGGTATAAAAAGCCATAATTTTGGTGGTGTGTCAAAAAGTATGCTGGCATCAGACGTAGCCATAATTGACATAAAAGAACACCAGATCGAATACTTTAAAGTGATTATCAAGCTTTTTTGAGAAGCAACAAGTCTTTCTAACCGATCGTCTTAATCGGTGTCTAAGACGGCAGTTATTACCTTCTATACCTACCGTATGCTGTTTGCCAACTCGTTTGTTATCTGGTTTAAAGGCCGTTATGAAACTGTCCCAATTGTCCATACTAATAGAGTCATAGCTCACTTTAAGTTGCTTAAGACGGGCTCTTAACTTCTTAGCCGTTTTTAGGTCACGTTTGCCCCAGACATAAGCGACAATCTCATTAGTAGCACGGTCATAAGCATAAATAAGCCAAACTTTACGCTTCTTGCGATATACGTAAGTCCAGAACTCATCAACCTCTAAGCGTTCATAGTAGCGCTTCTTAGGTACAATCTTGTAAATGGATGAGCCTATGGTGCTAAGCACTTTTCCAATACTAACCTTGGCTATAACGGCTATGTCTCTAACACCACAACCTCGGACAGTCATCAGTCGTATGAGATCTTCTATTCTAGAGTGACAGCCGTTATAGGTTACCGCATGATCGCCAATAAACTGGCGTTTGCAGTCCTTGCACTGGTAGTTCTGCTTGCCATAGCTTTTTATGCCGTGTATCGAAAAACTGGGACTGTGACAGTCGGGGCAGTTGATATCTATTTGTGTCTTCATAACCTCAAATATATCATCTTGCTTCGGCTGTCACCCTTCCTTTATTACCCCAGCATACTTTTTGATACACCATCAAAAATTTTAATGGCTTTTTTTAATCAATTTTTTTAATGTCCTTTTTTATTCACTTTGATGCGCCGCTTGCGGATGAGTCTCAAAATCCGCCAGCATCTGTGTGATACGCATATCTTTTTGACGCCAAATTTGCTCGACCCACTCAAACATTTGCGCTTTAACGGTCTCATCGTTTTCGTAGCCGCCGCCTTGAATACCGGCAAACAGCGCATCGGGTATGGCAATATGGCGGACATCGACGCCTAAGCGTTTGATATTGCCTTTCCACAAATCGCCATAGGTTGGCACGCCGTCAGGGTAGACGATGGTCATATCTAAGATACCATCGATATCAGCGCCCAAGGCGTTAATCGCCAGCGACAAACCGCCAGCGCGCGGTTTTAATAGATGGGTATAGGGTGAGTTTTGTTTATCATGTTTTTCTTGGGTAAAGCGCGTGCCTTCCAAATAATTCAACAAGGTAAACGGCTTGTCCTTTAATAATGCACAAGCGCGCTTGGCTTCTTCGATATCTTTGCCTTTAAGCGCTGGGTTTTTAGCAACTGCTTCTTTAGAATGGCGCCGCATCATTGGAAAATCTAAAAAGTAAAATGCCTGCCCAACGATAGGAATATAGATGAGCTCAAACTTGGTGAAAAACCGGGTCAGTGGTAAGCGTTTTTCACTAATGTATTGCACGATGCTGGTATCGACCCAAGACTGATGATTGCTGACCAGCAGATATTTGCCGTCCATATGTACATCATCCGGCAATTGAATACGCCAATCCTTACGCGGTAATATGGTATCAATCAAAGCATTATTGCTACCAATCCAGTGCTCGGCAATCTTTATTACCGTCCTATCAGCGATAGGAGCGCCCGTGATAATTTTGCCAACGCCCATAAGCCATAATGGAATACTGCCGCCAAAACTATTGGCAGCGATGACTCCGGCCGCTGTGGTAAGCGACATTGCTTTGCCAAGTTTTGGCGCGCGTTCGTGTATTTTTTGCATCGCAGCGTTCAAGCGCATGTCTTATTCCTTACTATTTGCTCGTTAATCGTTTCACTATTATGGTTAAACCGGTGTTTTATATCATCTCAAAAATACAGCTAATTTTTCTAACAAGTTTTAGCAAATTATAATCGCATTTTATCTAATAAATTTTAGTACTAATATTAGGTAAGACCTAATTTTAGTCCAGTTATTATTCGGCTTTTTAATTCGTAAAATGTTTCTACCAAAGTTTTTATAAGATAATGTTAGCAGAAAATAATTAGAGTGTACGACTGTAAACGTGACTTGCGGTAACAAACAACGCGCTTTTATAAACACTAGACTATAGATACTTATGCACTTTCCATACATAGATGTGACAAAATATTACACAAAAATAGACGGTAATTGCCATAATAATAGTAAGTGTGAATAAACAAATAAACAGGTTTGTTGACGCATATTCGTGACAAGCAATATCTATAAAAACACCGTTTATTTATCGATACCTATATTGATAGCCCATTTTTTCAACTTAAGAGGACATATTATGCGTAATACATTAATGGTTGCAGCATTGGCATCAGGCTTAGCATTGAGTGGCTGTACGACTGATCCAAACACTGGACAGCAACGTTTAAATAAAACTGCTATCGGTACGCTAGCGGGTGCAGCTGGTGGTGCCACTATCTCAAAAGCAACAGGCGGTAGTAAAACTGGTCGTGATGCGGCTATCGGTGCAGCATTGGGTGCAGGCGTAGGCTACTACATGGAGCGTCAAGCGAAGCAGCTAGAGCAGCAAATGGCGGGTACTGGCGTTACGGTTACCCCAAATGCAAACGGTAACATTGACTTGGTTATGCCAGGTAATATCACTTTTGCCTTTGACAGTGCTTCGTTGAACCCATCGTTTAGACCAACGCTTGATAAGCTTGCGGCAACGATGAATGAATATAACCAAAATACAGTTACGATTGCTGGTCATACCGACAGTGTAGGTAACCCATCTTATAACATGAACTTGTCACGCGATCGTGCCAACTCTGTGAGAAATTATCTGGTTAGCCGCGGCGTAGCTTCTAACCGTATCAACGTAGTTGCTTATGGCCAGACTCGTCCAATCGCTGATAACAATAGCGATTATGGTCGTCAGCAGAACCGCCGCGTTGAGCTAACGGTAAATGCACCAAGCAGCGTTCGTTAATCGCTACTGATATTTAAAATATAATGTAAATTAAAAAAGACCAACGCAAAGTTGGTCTTTTTTTGCTTGAAATTCGTCTAATATTCAAAAAATTATATTTGATAATAGTTATCAATAACATTATAATTTGCAGGGATTGAATTTTGTCAGCCTTTAACGGGCGTTTAAATTTAACTAGGGTTTAAATGGATTTTATCTTATTGAAATTATAAGTCTTTAAGCTTTCCTTTTATCACTTTATCTTTTGTCATTTTATCTAATGTATCTCATCGAGGACGTGTATGAATATCAGCCCAGCGACAAGCCGTAAAATTTTACCGACTACTTTAGCTGCTGCATTGGCAGGGATACTGCTAGTATCAGGATGTACCAAACAGTCTGATGAGACCACAGCGTCAGAGGCACAAACCGACGTCCAAGCAACCCAAAACAGCGATAACAAAACGTCTTCGGCTGCTGATCAGGCGCATATCGATCGATTGTTGATTAGCTATGCTGATATGGCGCACGCCGCCTATAAAGATTCTTTAGAAACGGCCAAACTTTTACAAACAGCAGTGAATACTTATGTAGACACGCCGACCCAAGCCAATCTTGACGCTGCAAAGGCTGCCTATAAAGCCGCGCGTCAGCCATATTCACAGGCTGAAGTGTTTCGCTTCGACGAAGGCTTTGTGACCGCTGATGATAAACGCGCACTTGGTAGCGTTGATGGCTGGGAAGGACAGGTAAATGCTTGGCCGCTAGATGAAGCCTTGATTGACTATGTTAGTGACAGTTATGAGGGTGAATATAACAGTCAGGACAATATTATCAATAGCAAGAGCATCACGGTTGGTAGCATCAAGCAAGATACCAGCACCATTACGCCTGACTTGCTGGCTGAGATGAACGAGATTGGTGGTAGTGAGGCTAATGTCACTACCGGTTATCATGCGATTGAGTTTCTGCTGTGGGGACAGGATACCAATGGCGTTGGTGAAGGTGCAGGTAATCGTCCGGTGAGCGACTATATAACGACCGAGGGCGAATGTACCAGCGGCGATACGACAAACACAGATGCGAGTATTTGCGAGCGCCGTGGACAGTATCTAAAAGCGGTTACCCAGTTATTGATCAATGATTTGACCGCGATGGAAGCCCAGTGGCAACCTGATAGCGAAAACACCTTACGTAGCGATATGATGGCCCGTAAAGACAAAAACGGTCTGCGTCAAATCATGTATCAAATGGGCAGCTTAGCACTTGGTGAGCTAGCTTCTGAGCGTATACAGGTGGCGTTCGTCACTGGCTCTACCGAAGATGAGCATGAATGCTTTAGTGATTTGACCCATTTGAGCTATGCCAATAATGCCCGCGGTATTCAAAATATCTTTAATGGCGGCTATAAAACCGTCGCTGGCAAGACAGTGGGCGGTTATGGACTAAAGAATTATCTTGTCGATACCGGCAATAAAGAAGCGGCTGATAAACTTGCGACTGATTTTGCTAACGTAGAAGCGGCGTTTAAAGTCATCGTTGAAAAAGCCGAGAAAGAAGGCATCAAGGTCGATCAGATGATTGCAACCGTAGGTCAAGCCAGCAAGCACGGTATTTCTGCTGAAGAGCAAAACAAACGCCGCGGCTGGATTGAAAGTAGTATCACAAGCTTACAACAGCTAACCGATGGTATCGAAAATGCAGCAAAAGCCGTTGGCATTGATAATTTAGACGCTGATGCAGGTTCACAGTTTTAAATAGTGCTTATTTAAAAGAGCGCTTATTTAAAAGAGCGCTTATTTAAAAGGACATCTATTTAAAATGGTGCTTTTGGTTTTAATTTAGGAAGCCTTAATAGCCTGTATTTATGTGCCTGATGAGTCGTTATCAGTGAATGAGAATTATTTTTATAGAAAAATAATTTAGGTATAATATACACGTTGTCGACCGCTGTTGGCAGCGTGTTTTTTTATAGCGCAGCAATGATTTATCGAATTGAAATATTGGTGGTGTGTCAGAAAGTATGCTGAGGAGATGAAAGGAGGGTGACAGCCAAAGCAAGATGATATATTTGAGGTTATGAAGACACAAATACAGATCAATTGCCCCGACTGTCACAGTCCCAGTTTTTCGATACACGGCAAAAAAAGCTATGGC
>NZ_JABAST010000069.1 GCF_016107575.1 Psychrobacter faecalis
CGATGCAGTCCAAATAGACGATAGGATAAACACTGCTTAACGGCCGGTTCTGCCAAGCGGTGATGTCCTCTAATATGTTATCGGTGACTCTTGAGACAAGAGAGCTTGAAATGTCGACGTCATAGAGCTCTTTAATGCTCTCTACAATCTCGGTGGTGGTTTGACCTTTGGCGTATGAGCGAGGATCAGCAAGTGTCTGGGAGACACTTGCCCGAAGCGCAAGACGTAAGGCTATGCCTGTAGTGAAATATGATTTTATCATCGAGACCTGAGATACGGGTTTGATGCTTGCGCACTAGTGTAGGTTCAAAGCTGCCACCGCGGTCTCTTGGGGTGGATATCTCAAAATCGCCTGTGTCGCTACGGACGGTCTTTTTAGTGTGCCCGTTGCGCTTATTAGGTTTATCCGCCTTTTCATGCTTGGGGTAGCCGAGATGGTCTTCCATCTCAGCTTCAAGGGCAGTGTCGATAAAGGACTGCATGAGTTGCTTCTGAAAGCCTTTGATGTCATCGAAGCTTTTCATACTACCAGCCATTTGCTCGGCCAGTTTTTTAATGTCAGATTGAGTAGTCATTGCTTATTCTCCGGTTAGTGGATTATAAGCAGTTACACAGTTTTTAGGAAAGGCTCCATTGTTATCATAAAATTGTTTCTATATTGTTAATATATGCAATTTAACATTTCTTATTGTTATTGAATCTATGTTAATCATTATCACTTTTTAAGTTTCCCGAATTATACAGAGAAGCTAATTAAAAAAACCTTAGCTAATAAGTCTTAAAACACAAAAATTTGTCAGTCCCCTACTTAATACTGTCCTCTCTGAGACCGTTAAGTAAGCCAAATAGTGTTTTTATAGTCGTCTAAGTTATGAATTATCTGTGGATTATTTAATATTAGTTATATGTATAGATATTTAACTGATTGAAAATATTAAAAATTTTGCCCTAATACTCAAATCCCATTTTCGTAAGGCTTACGTATCACCACATCATCGATTGCTTGCAGCAAATAGCATCGGTAGTCTGTATCAACAGTCTGCTTTGTGGTTACGTTTATCCAAGGACAATCCCCTCATGAGTGCCTCCAAAAAAGTTGGCTTTTTTAACCAAGTCAGTACCCAGGTGACGACCATTCTATTTATTGCGTTTGCGGTCGTACTAGCGGTTGTTGTTTATGTTGTTGATAAAGAAGGTTATGAAAAAATTCGCCTTGAATCCGCAAAACTGGTCGCTGAGCGTGGTAATACCGCGGTCAATAGTATCTCAGCCGATATCAATCGCGTGATGCGTAGTGCCCTGTTATTGCAGCAAAGCGCGCAAACTTTGCCGCCACAAGAAGCAATTTTGCAAGCCAGTACCGCCAATGCTTTTGATAAGCGCGATTATAACTTATTAGGTAGTGGCGGCATTTGGCCGGAAAAAGGCGCACTGGGCGCCAATACCGCCACCCATCCATTTTTGATGGTGCGTCAAAACGGCGATTATCAAGCGGTACTCAGCGACCCAAATCCTGCCAATCCTTATTATCAAGAAGACTGGTTTAGCGTTTTGAAATTGCTCAAACCTGAAAGCTGTATATGGAACCATGTACGCGCCAGCCAAACCAAAGGCGAGCTGGCAATGAGTTGCGGTGTCGCCATCGAGCGTGACAACCAGTTCTGGGGTGCCAGTACCGTCAACTTTACCCTCAATCAGCTACAAGAAAACATCGTTAAACTCAGCGAAAGCTCGGGATCAGGTTATATTTTACTGCTCGATAACAGTGACAAAGTTATCGCCTCCTCTAATCCTGAGCGCTTAAACTATATCGACGAAAAAACCGGTACACCGCTTGATATCAAGCAAGTAATCAACGCTGACCCTGCTTGGAATCCGGTACTAAACTTCTTGGAGACGCAGCGTAACGAAACCATCGAGCGCGTTGCCGCTAGCGTATCGCCGCAAGTTCAGCAGGTATTGACCACGCTTGATAAAGCCGAAACCGGTACGTCAAAAGGCTATTATCTCGTCAACTACGCCGCTTATCTAAATAACGGTGAAAATAAGCAAAACGCGATGGACAGCCGCTTATTGCAGAGCTTTGAGTTGGAAAAAGACAGCTACTATAACGGCAGCCAAGCGTACGTATTTGAGATTCCTGAGACTTATTGGAAACTTATCGTCGTCCAGCCTGATGCTGAAATTAACGCCATCGCTGACAATCTAAGTAAGAATCTGATTAACTGGATTGCCCTCGCGCTACTTATCACCGCGGGTTTGATTTACTTTATGCTCACTTATTTAGCGTTTAAAGCATTAAAAGAAACCACCGATAAAATCTCGCAAGCGGAAAACCTGATTAACGATAAGCAATACAATAAGCTAAGCGAGGTTAAATTCGCCGAAGGTCGCAACGAGATTGGGCTGGTAAACGGCTCTATTAATGACCTCCTAGACCGTATCCAATCTAACGAAGGTAAGCTTGCCAATATCAACCAGCAGCTAGAGATTAAAGTTGAAGAGCGTACCGCTGAGCTACAAGAGACGCTAAAAGAGCTGAAAAACTCTCAGCTGCAATTGATTCGTTCAGAAAAAATGGCAACGTTAGGTCAAATGGTCGCAGGTGTTGCTCATGAGGTCAATACACCACTGTCTTATGTGCAAAACAACCTTGAGATTATCGGTCAGTTGACTGAGCAATACGAAGAGTTGATTGAGTTGGTACAAGGGTTAAAAGCCGTTAAAACTGACGCCGCTACTGATGGCAAAATTGACAAACTATTGGCTGATATCGTCCGTGCGTCGGATGAAATCCAAGAAGATGATTTGTCCACTGAGCTTAAAGAGCTAATTAAAGACTCTCTCTTTGGCGTCGAGCAAATCACCGAGATGGTACTAAACTTACGTAACTTTGCCCGTCTTGATGAGTCAAAAGTGAAAACCATCGATGTGCGCGAATGTATCGAAGCGTCATTGAAAATCGCTGGCAACTCTATCAGACATCAAGAAATTGTCACTGATTTTGCGCCGACCCCTGAGATTAAATGCTCGCCGTCACAGATTAACAAAGTCTTGGTGAACTTGCTTAATAACGCCGCGCAAGCCATGGGCGAAAAACCGGATGGCAAAATCGAAGTGCGCACGCGTTCTGATGAGCGCAATGTCTATATCGATGTCAGCGACAATGGTAAAGGCATGAGCGCCGAGGTGCTTAACCAAATCTTTGAACCGTTCTTTACCACCAAAGGCGCGGGCGAAGGTACAGGTCTTGGGATGGCGATTAGTCAGCAGATTATGGAGCAGCATAATGGCGACATTAAAGCGGTCTCAACCGAAGGCGTTGGTACCACCTTTACCTTAACGCTACCGATTGATAATGATTTAACTGAACAAAGCCTAGCAGCGTAAGCGCTAGGTTCTGTTGTTCGTTTTGTTGTGAGCTCAATTGCTATTTAAATGATTGTATAAAGCTATCGTATTATTATTCATCATAAGGATATCATCATGAATGAATTTGACCATGAAATGGAAACCTCTGGTGCTGAGCTAGGGTCTGGACCAAAACCGAAGTTGGCGTTTATCGACGATGAACAACGTATTTTACGTTCGATGAAACTGCTGTTTCGTAAAACACATGACGTGTTTATCACCACTGACCCGACTGAATATATCGACTATATCAAAAATAACCATGTACACGTGGCGGTCAGCGACCAACGTATGCCCGAGCGCGTGGGTGTCGATATCTTGCGTGAAGTCAAAGAAGTGTCGCCATCTACCATGCGGATTTTATTGACCGGTTACGCTGATTTGAACGCTATTATTGGCTCTATTAACGATGGTGAGATTTATCGTTATTTGACCAAACCTTGTAAATCTGAGGAGCTACTTGCGGTCGTCGGTCGCGCCACCGAAATCGCGTTGACTTATACTCCAGATGAGGACGCGGAGCAATTTGATAGCTCGGGTAAAAAGCAGACACTGTTGGTCATCGATGAAACCGACGAGCTGATTGAACAAATAAGCAAGCAATTCTCGCACAGCTATAGAGTCCTGCACGCTGAAGGCTTGGAAGAAGCTTACGATTATTTAGCCAATGAAGATATCGGCGTGTGTATTACCGACATCAATGTCAGTGGCGAAAACATCGCGCCGATTATCTTTACCTTAAAGCAAGATGCGCCGCACTTAGTGGTCTTGGTACAGACAGAATTTCAGGATGCAGGTTTGCTCATTGATTTGATTAATAAAGGTCAGGTTTATCGCTGCTTACCTAAGCCCATGCGTGCTAGCCTGCTTGAGATTAGCGTCAACCGTGCTTTTCAGCATCATGCAAAACTCAAAGCCAGCCCTGAGTTGGTCAAACGTTATGAAGTCGAGCACGACCCTGAAAACGATGTACGTATTGATTTAAGCAGTCGCGTACGTAGTCTGATTGGCAAATTGCGCAAGCGTTTTTCTTTATAAGCGTTTTTCTTTATAAGCGTTTTTCTTTATAAGCGTTTTTCTTTATAAGCGTTTTTCTTTATAAGCTTAGGAACGATATAAGCACAAAAATAACTGTCCCATAAAATAAAACCTCTATTTCAATTGAAGTAGAGGTTTTTTACTGCACGCTTTTCGATGGGGTTTTTGACGCATTTTTTGACTAAGTGCGGCAACGTGCTACATTAAGCCAATAACTCTATCAGCCTATTTAAAATGCAAGACCATTTAAAACGTCATCTATTTAAAATATCGGTGGTGTGTCAGAAAGTATGCTGAGGAGATGAAAGGAGGGTGACAGCCAAAGCAAGATGATATATTTGAGGTTATGAAGACACAAATAGATATCATATGCCCCGACTGTCACAGCTCCAGTTTTTCGATACACGGCAAAAAAAGCTATGGCAAGCAGAACTACCAGTGTAAGGACTGAACCGCCCCGAGATTGTCGGAGACTCAACTTTCTGAGAGAATACGACAATGAA
>NZ_JABAST010000006.1 GCF_016107575.1 Psychrobacter faecalis
CATAATGACAGACGGGTATCGGAAAGCCGTCCATAAAATGAATGTTGTCACGGCCTTCAATTTGACTGACGTTATCTTGTATCTGCTGTTTGACTTGCCACAGATTGGCGCAGTGCTTTGCGAAGTTAGGGTATGAGCCGATGGCTGGAAACCAGGCTTGCCAATGCTGGGAAAAGTATTGCCAAATTTGTTTGTCTTGATCAAGGTGTAAAAATTCACCGACCATCTCCATGCAAATAACCTCAGGATCACTTAGCTTTGGCGCGTAACCTGCACTTCGCAAGGGTTTGGTGACGACTATTTTGTAATATTGCTCTACCATTAAATAGATATTGATGATAAATTCGTCTATGGGCATCTCACAACTCCATTGTATTCTTGGTCGAAAACAATAGATTAGTGAGGTGCTCTTCTTTTTTCAATCACTTTCGAAGTTGAGAGTGGGGTAATTTATAAACTTTAGTACATTATGCCAGCGTAAAAACAGCTAAGATAGGCTACAAACCGTTTTTAATCAGAGGCGACTATGAGCCAAGCACGGCGTACTATCGAGCAGTTGCTACATCAAGGTCTTCTTCCCCTTAAAAATACCGAGGCGGCAGCAACGCACCTAGAAGTCTATCCTAGCAAACGCACCTGGCTGATATTTTTTGATAAAGCGCTGCTGATTATTGGCACGGTGGCGCTGGTACTATCCCTTGTGTTCTTTATCGCCTATAACTGGCAAAGCTTGGGCAAAATAGGCAAATTCGCTTTAGTTGAAGGAGCGCTGACGATCACTATTGCGCTTTATGTAGCACTGTCTTTTAGGCGACAATTTCAACTGATTCGGCAGTTATTATTACTTATCGCTAGTATTATTACCGGTAGCTTATTGGCGCTATTTGGGCAGGTCTATCAAACAGGCGCTGATACGTGGCAGCTTTTCTTTGCTTGGGCGATACTGATTACACCTTGGGTAGTTATCGCCCGTTTCCCTGCGCTCTGGCTGCTGTGGTTAGGCTTAATCAATGCCTGCTTGGTACTCTATTTAGATGTCGCAAATCTACAATTTATTAAATATAGCCTGCAAAACATCTCTCAAGTAGCCATCCTTGCGCTATTTAATTTTATTGCCTTTTATAGTTGGCTGATTGGTTTCGATAATAAAACTTCCTCTTCTACTCCCTATCTGTTTCATCGCATTAACGTTAAAAAATCCACTGCTCAAATAAACAGCGCTCAAACCAATTCCAGCTTGCATTGGAGCACTTATGTCGTCGGTTTATTAAGCACGTTTTTTATGACGTATCTGGCGATTGTCACGGTCTTTGATAATGGCAATATCTGGGCGACGCTTATCGCTACCATAGTATGGTTAGGCTGGTGCGGCTTTATGCTTTGGCAGTTTTATCAGCGCCGTCTTGATTTACTGATGCTGACCTATTTGTCGTTTTCTATCATTATTGTGGTGATGTTTTGGGTCGGCAAATGGCTGTTAGATGATTTTGAGGGGGGTGGATTTCTGCTATTAGCCCTGCTACTTATTGGCATGAGCTCGGCAGCAGTTGTGTGGCTGCGCAAAGTTGCTTATATCAACAATGATGACACTACCTCTTTTATTATTAAGGGAGACAGTGATGAATAATGAGCTGAATAATATCAATCATAACAAGCAACAGCCCGAGATTTTGCTATTACAACAGCAGGGATTCATCGACGCACAAAACGTCAATGATAAGCTTTTAAATAATGCAGCTGCAGCGCCTAGCCCGTGGTTTATCAGTTTGCTTTTTGGTTTTAATGGCGTATTTGCCAGTTTATTTTTTATCGGGTTTTTGACCTTAATTTTAGACAACACCGGTTTGCTGGATAGTACGCTAGCGCTATTTATTATTGGCGGCATATTAAGCGGCATTGGCGGATTCTTATTCTATAGCGCCCGCTTGCGCCATAGTTCTTTTTGGAATAGCTTAGCTTTTGCAGTTACGCTAGCAGGTCAAGGTTATATCGCCTATGCTTTACTGGCGAGTGAGATTACAGAGCCACTCAATATAATGCTATTGCTCCTTGTGCAACTGTTAATGACGGTTGTCATTCCCAATTTTATCTATCGTTTATTGAGCGCGACCTTAGCTTTAAACTGCCTGTTTTACTTATTAAATTACTATCACTTATCCGAAATCAGCTTAGGATTATTGGCGCTAATCACTAGCGTGACTCATTTACAGCGCTATACGCTGGCTGCTTTTATTCCGACCAAATGGCGCGCCAGCTTCTTTGATATTAGTAATGCTATTGGCTATGCGAGCGCCTATATTTTACTCAGTGTTTCCGTCTATTTTATTGCTGCGGAATATGGCAATAGATTTAATAACCTTGATAATTACGGTGAGTCCTTTAGCCATAACTACTATCTGTCCCAAGGGCTATTAACGCTTGCCAGCCTTTATGCCGCTTATCTCATTTTAAAGCGCTATCAGGTCAAATTGCGATCAACAGCAGGACTGCTCATTAGCGCTGCGATTGTACTACTTGGGATAATGTCTATTTATGTCTCAGGCTTATTGGCCACCAGTTTGATTATTATCATTGCTACTGCTAATAGCCAACGCGTGCTGTTAGGACTGGGCGTTATCGCCTCGGTCGGTTATATCTTTTGGTATTACTATCAGCTCGATACGTCTTTATTGGTCAAGTCTGCCTCTATGCTGGTCATCGGTAACGCACTACTGCTGCTGCGCTGGCTGCTTATCAAAAACTATTTTGCGCAGATAAAATCAAGCGCTAACGATCATCAGGAGCGGCTGTCATGAATGATAAAATTTTGACCAAGCGCTTGCTTAAAGCCACATCAAAGACCCATTGGCTACAAAAACCGGCAGTCACGATTATTATTGCCCTTCTTGGATTGGCGCTCGTATTGGTGGTGATGACGAGGAATATTATTAAATATGAAGCCCATCTGACGACTGGCGATACGGTTTTATTAGCGCTTGCACCCGTTGATCCACGCGGCTTTATGCAGGGCGACTATATGACCCTCAGCTATGCGCTAGAGCGTGACGTATTTGCCGCCTTAAATAAAGACCCCGGTAGCTATCCTATTAACGAACAAGGCTATGTCATTGTCGCTTTAGACCAACATAATGTCGGACAGTTTAAGCGCTTAGCGGCTAATCAGCCTAGAAATCTAGCCTCTAATGAGATGGCGCTTCACTACCGTATCCGTAACGGCGTAATGCAGCTTGCGACCAATGCTTTTTTCTTCCAAGAAGGTCATGGCGAAGCATTTGAGGCAGCAGAATATGGGCTATTTCGGATTAATGATAAAGGGGAGCCGCTACTGACCAATTTAGTAGATGACGATTTTAAGGTTATTAGTCCAGAGCAGGCACATGCAGAACAAATAACCACAGAACAAACTGCTAATGATTAATGAAACCAACTAAATGCTGCTCACTTAACGCTGACTACTTTGCTTTACCAAAGTAATATTGCGATAAGCAAGCTGGGTTTGCTACTGTTGATGGCTACAAATTTATTCGCTTGTCAAAAACATTTGAAAAAAACGTAACAATTAAAAAAAGGATTTATTATGCGTAGTGCAACTTATGATCATTTTGGCAAACCAACTGAAGTATTAAGCCTCGGCGACCGTCCTATCCCCGAGCCAAAAGCCAATGAAGTGCGCGTCAAAACCATTCTCGCCTCCATCCATAACCATGACCTGCTTACCATTCGCGGTCAGTATGGCTTTAAACCTGAAATGCCGGCTATCGGTGGTAGCGAAGCGTTAGGTATTATTGATGCCGTTGGTAGTGAAGTTAAAGACTTAAAAGTCGGGCAACGCGTGGCGGCTGCCAGTGTACAAGCAACGTGGGCAGAGTATTTTGTCGCATCAGCGGATATGGTGTTTCCTATCCCTGATAGTTTAGAAGATGAAATGGCCGCGCAGTTAATTGCCATGCCGCTGAGTGCGTTGATGCTATTAGAGTTCTTAGAAGTAGAAAGCGGTCAATGGGTTATTCATAATGCCGCCAACGGTGCCGTTGGTAAATCGCTTGCCATGCTAGCGGCGGCGCGCGGCGTCAAAACCATTAATCTGGTAAGAAGTGACGATGCCATAAAAGAGTTAGATACTCTCGGTATCAAAAACAATATCAACACCTCAGATGATGACTGGAAAGAGCAAGTCAAAGCGATCGTCGGTAATGATAAAATCAGTGCGGCGGTGGATTCGGTCGGCGGTGAAAATAGTGGCGATTTGTTATCGTTACTCGGTCATGGTGGCACCTTCGCCGCCTTTGGGGCGATGTCGGGCAGACCTATGGTCATCAATCCGACCCATATGATTTTCAAGCAAGCGGTGATGAAAGGCTTTTGGGGCAGTAAGCTCAGTCAAGAGATGAGTGTGGAGAATAAGCAGCGCCTAGTGAATGAGCTGATCGATAGAGCGGTAGACGGACAATTAAAACTGCCTGTAGAAGCGGTATTTGATTTGGCCGACATCGTAAAAGCGGTCGATGGCAAATTGCAGTCAGGCAAAAAAGGTAAGGTACTGCTAAAACCTTGAATTATTATTCATTTATTATTTAGCTAACCTTCGTTTTATTAACAATGGCAGCGTTCTTTATTAAGAGTGCTGCCATTTTTTATGGCGACTTTTTATAACCTATCTCTTATAGCCTACCGCGCAATATCTTGATAAATAGCAACAACGTTCCTTTACCAAAGTCAGGTTGCAGCTCGCAAGACCCGCTTGTTAAGGTTGATGGGCAATTATCTATTGACGTCGCTTAAAAATTACAACATTGAATTAAAATAATAAAGGAAATCATCATGCGTAGCGCAACTTATAACGAATTTGGCAAACCTTCAGAAGTACTGAGTATCACCGACAGCCCTACCCCAGAACCCAAAAACAACGAAGTCCGTATCAAAACCATCCTGTCCTCTATTCACAATCACGACATCGTGACCATAAAAGGCGAATACGGTCATAAACCTGTTTTGCCTGCCACTGGTGGCTCTGAGGCGGTTGGTACGATTGATGCGTTAGGTAAAGAAGTCAAAGGTTTTGTACAAGGTCAGCGTGTCGTCGTGTCTGGCGTATCAGGCACATGGGCGGAATATTTTGTTGCTCCGGCAAAAAGCCTTATCCCTATTCCAGACGCCATCGATGATGAAATGGCCGCCCAGTTAATTGCCATGCCGATGAGTGCGTTGCTGTTGATTGAATTTTTAAATATTAAGCCCGGTCAATGGCTTATCCAAAACGCCGCCAATGGAGCGGTCGGTGAATCGATGGCGATGCTGGCGCCTAAGCGTCATATCAATACGATTAATTTAGTGCGCAGTAAAGAGTCAGAACAAGAGCTTATCGAGCTTGGTATCACTGAAAATAACATCGTGACCGATGATGACGACTGGAAAGAGCAAGTACAAAAAATCGTTGGTGACGCCAAAATAAGCGGCGCGGTCGATGCGGTCGGCGGCAAATCAGGCGGTGAGCTGCTGTCCCTACTCGGTAAACATGGCGCAATGGCGTCATTGGGGTCAGTGTCTGGCGAACCACTGATGCTAAACCCAAGCAATCTTATTTTCAATTTGACTAAAGTTAAAGGCTTTTGGGCAAGCGATTTGATGCAAGAAATCAGCGCCGATGATAAACAGCGTTTAATTAAAGAGCTGATTGAGCGTGCCTCAAGCGGTATCCTAAAATTACCTACTGGCGGCATCTATAATTTAGACGATATTCAAAAAGCGGTTTCAGAAGACGTCCAATCGGAGAAAAAAGGTAAGATATTGATTGAGGCTTAAGCTGCTTGTGCAAAGAGCATTTACTATAAAAGCAATAAAAAAGGATTCAGACAATGTCGAATAACAAAACCTTTAAAGCCTTAGTGGTTCACGAAACCAGCAACGGTGAATTTGAAAAAAGTATTGAGCAGCGCAGTGCCAGTGACTTGCCTGAAAATGATTTATTAATCGAAGTCCATTATTCATCATTAAATTTCAAAGACGCGATGTCAGCATCCGGCAATAAAAGAATTACCAAACAATACCCGCACACACCCGGTATTGATGCCGCAGGCGTGGTGGTAAGCGATAAGTCTGGCACATTTTCCGAAGGCCAAGAAGTCGTGGTCTTTGGCTATGATTTGGGCATGGATACCGATGGTGGCCTCGCTCAGATGATATCTATCCCTGCCGATTGGGCAGTCGAATGCCCGTCATCGCTCACACTAAAAGAAGCGATGATCTATGGTACGGGCGGTCTGACCGCAGCGTTAAGTGTGCAAAAGCTTGAGAAAATGGGCGCAAAACCTGAAGACGGTCCAGTCGCGGTGACAGGTGCAACGGGCGGCGTCGGTAGTATCAGCATCGCCATATTAAGTCAGCTTGGTTATGAGGTCATCGCCTTTTCTGGCAAGCCTGAACAAAGCGACTATTTAAAAGCGCTTGGCGCAAGCGAAGTCCGTCATCGTGATACCATCAATGAGATCGGCGATAAACCTGTCGGTCGCGAGCTATGGGCAAATGCTATTGACACCATCGGCGGCGACTATCTGGCAAACCTACTAAAGCAAACCAAAGCGGGCGGCGCAGTGACCTCTTGCGGCTTGGCGGGCGGCGCTGAATTTACGATGACGGTATTGCCGTTTATCACTCGCGCGGTGTCCCTACTCGGTATCGATTCGGTCTATATTCCCCTGGCTGATAAAAAGGCTATTTGGGAGCGCGTCTCGACCGATATGAAGCTACCTAATTTAGAGAAGTATGCTGAAGAGATTACGCTTGAGCAAACACCTGAGTACTTAGATCGCTTTATGGCTAGTCAGACGGTTGGGCGTTATGTGGTGAATGTGCGGGGTTAAAGCTTAGATTGTTAACAGCTAAATTTTATAAGCAGTGGCGGTGTTCTTCACTTTGGAGAGCACCGCTATTTTTTTAAATCTTATAATAGAATTTTATAAACTCCAAAAATTGCGATTTAATGCAAGAACCATAAAAACACTTATCAACTATAGTAAACTCTATTAGCTTAATAAGAAAATAAGGAAGCCATAGTGTTTGAAATAGGAAAAATCTATAACCGTCGTTCTGATATACACAGTATATATAAAGGGCAACAATATGGTGGCATAGCAACGCCAGCCGAGCATCCATATATATTTATTTTTACCGGCGATGCTGGCGGCGAATATGGCTATATTGATGATTTTGACCCTAACGGCACCTTTAAATATACGGGTGAAGGCCAAGAAGGCGACATGAGAATGACCAAAGGTAATTTGGCAATTCATGACCATCAAAAAAACAATAAAGAAATTCTACTTTTCGAATCAACATCACGAGGCTTTGTACGGTTTTTAGGGTATTGTAATTATGTTTTTCATCATATTGAAGAACGGCCAGATAGAAATGGCGAGCTTCGTGGCGCTATCGTTTTTCATCTAGATATAGTTAATACTAAAAATATTGATACAACTCAAACTCTGCCATCTAAAGTAGTTGAAGCCCCTAAAGCCGTTTATATCACTAAGCCTAGTAAAGGTAAGTCATTACAGCAATTACGAGAGATTGCCTTAAGTTCAACACCAACCCACGCAAGCACTAAAGAAAAAATTCAATCTATTCAAAACCGTAGTACAGCAATTAAGCTGTATGCTAAAAAAAGAGCTAATGGTTTATGCGAGGGATGTAATGAGACAGCGCCATTTGAAACTAAATCTGGACCTTATCTGGAAGTTCATCATCTAACTAGATTGGCAGATGGTGGTGCGGACTTACCTCAAAACGTTATTGCGTTATGTCCTACCTGTCATCGAAAAGCTCACTACTCTTTAGGCCATTTAGAATTTAATAATAAGTTAATAAACAAAGTTGCTGCTATCGAAGCAAAACTTATCGAGTAAAACTTTTATGTTTAAAATAAAAAACACCCAACCAAGTTGAGTGTTTTAACTAAAGAGAAGTGCCGCTAAATCAAATTATTTTTTCTTCTTTTTCTCAGCACGTTTTTTCTCAATCAGGGTTTGAGCGGTAGTATTTTCTTCCCACCAATCGCCCATATCTTGCCAGTAGAGATAAGCCTGCTCTTTACCACCAATTTCGATACCATAACTATTGATACCCATACCGCGTGGTCTAGGATGACGCTTTTTAAGAATTTCATGCGCCACTTCAGGCAAGTTATCTTTTGCGATATCCCACTCTTTTTCAGCCTTATCTAATTTATCTTGATAACAGTAAGCCAGCACCTTACCGAAAGCGATATTTGCAAGCATATCCTCTGGATAGTTGTCGCAAATTCGAATTATTTTCTGATACTCTTCGGTAAACATGTACCATTCTATCAGCGCTTCACGCATACCTAGGTTGTCATTAGGGCAAACTTGTAGCAGCCTTTCTCCCTGCTCGCAGGCTTCATCAAAGCTCATATTGTCAGCATAGACATTTGCCAGCTGAAACAGCGCTCGCAAAAAGGGACGGTTCTCCATGATGCCCCATGGCAGCTTACTTTTTTGCCAATTAAAGTTTTTGGGGAAATACTCTAAGTATAGGCGCATACATTCGCGGCTACTCAATAGTGCTAAAAAGCTGTCATCATGCTGCTCACACAAAAATGCTAAGTTAAAGTAAGCATCAGGGTCATTCATATTCTCTAATACTAAAAACTGAGCAATATCACGAGCCACTTCATAACCTTCTTTTTCCAGCGTCATCTGTATCACTTGGAATGAGGTTGGCGGCTGCTCATCAAAGTCTTGCACAATTTCATGCTGAAATTTGGTCATGACTTCATTCATAATATCGTTGATATCACGACCTCTTTTTACCTCGGCATCTACAAAGGCTTTTATTTTAAGATTAAGCGCTCTACCAGCGCCAAGCGCATTTGATCTATTGTCAGCCGACTTATCGCTAACGTCATCTTCAAACATCCACTCGTTTTGTCCCACATGAACCAGTTTCATAGTCCATCACTCCTTTGCGTTGATATTACAATCATAGCATATGAATAATTATTCCCACTCAATCGTCGCAGGCGGCTTACTCGACACATCATAAGTCACGCGTGAGACATCAGCGATTTCATTCATGATGCGATTCGATACTGTCTCAATCAAATCATACGGCAGATGGGCAAAGCGCGCGGTCATAAAGTCCACGGTCTCAACCGCACGTAGCGCAATCACCCACGCATAGCGGCGACCATCACCGACCACGCCAACAGACTTGATCGGTTGGAATACTGCAAAGGCCTGCGCGGTTTTGTCATACCAGCCCGAACGCTCCAGCTCCTGCATAAAGATCGCATCGGCAAGGCGCAGGATATCAGCATATTCTTTTTTCACTTCGCCAAGGATTCGCACGCCTAGACCTGGGCCTGGGAACGGATGACGGTAAATCATCTTCTCTGGTAGGCCAAGCGTGATACCAAGTTTACGCACTTCATCTTTAAATAGATCGCGTAATGGCTCAACGAGTTCAAACGCCAAGTCATCAGGTAGACCACCAACGTTATGGTGGCTCTTAATCACGTGCGCCTTACCTTGGTGCGATTTGGCGGACTCAATCACGTCAGGGTAAATCGTCCCTTGTGCTAGGAACTCAATGGTTTTGCCATCGCTTTGTGCGCTGATTTCGCGGGCACTATTGGCAAACACATCAATAAAGGTTTTACCGATGATTTTACGTTTGGCTTCGGGATCAGACTCGCCTGCTAAGGCGTTTAAGAATAAATCTTCGGCATCGACACGGATGACTTTGACACCCATGTTTTCAGCGAACACTTGCATCACCTGATCGCCTTCGTGCAAACGCAAGAGACCATTATCAACGAACACACAGGTCAGCTGATCGCCAATGGCTTTATGCAATAGCGCGGCAACCACTGAGCTATCGACACCGCCGGATAAACCGAGCAATACTTGTTTGTCACCGATTTGCTCTTTGAGCTGTGCCACGCGCATATCGATAATATTATCAGGCGTCCAATCGCCGGCGCAGTCGCAAATCTGATGGACAAAACGACCCAATAACGCTTGACCTTGTAAAGTATGCGTCACTTCAGGGTGGAACTGTAGACCATAGTACTGCTTGTCGTCATTGGCCATAATGGCAATCGGACAGCTCGGCGTACTGGCGATAATATCAAAGCCTTGCGGCGCTTCGATCACTTTATCACCATGACTCATCCAAACGTTTAGCGTGGTCGCGTTGTCTTCACTGACGTGGTCTTCGATACCTTCGGTTAATTTTGAATGACGATCGACATTGATGGTCGCGGCACCAAATTCATGGATATCGCTGGCATGAACTTTACCGCCGAAACGATCCGCCATTGCCTGCATACCGTAGCAAATGCCCAATACTGGCACACCAAGCTCAAACACAGCGTCATTGATACGCGGACTGTTTTCAGCATGCACGCTCTCAGGGCCGCCCGATAGGATGACACCCTTTGCGCCAAAGTCCGTGATGCGCTGGGTGTCGATATCATAAGGGAACATCTCACAAAAAACGCCAGAGTCGCGTACACGGCGAGCAATCAGTTGGCTATATTGCGAGCCAAAATCAAGAATAAGAATACGATCTTCTTTGATAGTAGGGATAGCAGCGGCAGTGGTCATAAATCGATGTCCATCAAGAAAAAATTAGTGCCCTATTTTAACAAGTTTGCGCCTATTAATGGCTATTAGATGGTGAATTATTGACGATTTTTGCGAGATATTACGCCTTGATAAGAATAATACGCCAACGCGAACCCCAATAATGCCGCTACTAAATAAAAGTCATAAATTTTTATTATACAAAAGACGAGTCTATATGAAATATTTGTTTATATTGTGCTATGCTCAAACGATAAATATGTTTGCTTTAGGATTGGTGATTGGCATAAGCGCTTAATATCGTATGATTTTTACGATAACCCTGAGCCTAATCATTCATCTATGCTGAGTAGAAAAACTGAATCAGCTTCAACCGAATCCTTTAGTATAAAAACTGTGATAACGAATCGACAGGTATGTCCCTATGAGCATAATCAAATCTCTTATTCGTAAAACCACCAACTTTCCTGCTACCAAAAACACTGATAATAATTTAGAACCTATCCAAAAAAATAATACGGCTACTAATTCGACTGCCAATACGCCTATTGAGCAGACGCGCTGGAACGGTTGGGGCAATGTCAGTATCAATAAAACTGTCTCGCCGCATGGTGCAAAATTAATAAAATCACATATCGGTAAAACCAAAAAACTGTCCTCTGTGAGCTTACAACAGGTACTCAACACCGTACCAAAATCACGCCTGCCTGCTGCGCTCACCGACCTTAATATCGTCTCAACTGATAAAGAAGTGAGGCTCAGACACGCGCGCGGGCAAAGTTTTCCTGATTGGATAGCGATGCATGGCGGCGACTTTGAAGTATTTCCTGATGGCGTCGCTTTCCCAGAGTCGACCGCTGATGTCGAAAGCTTATTAACACTAGCCAGCGAGCATGACTTAATTGCCATTCCCTTTGGTGGCGGCACCTCCGTGGCCGGTCATATCAACCCACAAAAGGGCTCACGTCCAGTCCTTACCATCGCCATGAGTAAGATGGATCAGCTGCTTGACTTAGATACTGAGAGCCAAATTGCAACCTTTGGCGCGGGTACACAAGGACCAGCTGTCGAAGCGCAATTGGACGCGCACGGTTACCGTTTAGGCCATTATCCGCAGTCTTGGGAGCTATCCACCCTTGGCGGCTGGATTGCCGCGCGCTCTAGTGGTCAGCAGTCATTGGGCTACGGACGTATCGAACAGCTATTTGCGGGCGGTACACTCGTTACCCCGCAAGGTGTGCTTAATATCGCTGATATTCCAGCGTCATCAGCAGGACCTGATTTGCGTGAGATGATGATGGGCACTGAGGGTCGTGCTGGTATTTTTACGACAGTCAAAATGCGTGTACAACCGCAGCCTGAGGAAGAACTGTTTAAAGTGGCTTTCCTGCCTAATTGGGAAGCAGGTAAAGAAGTGCTTAGACAAGCGGTGCAAAAAAATGTTCGCTTATCTATGTTACGTCTCAGTAATGCCGTCGAAACTGATGCGCATCTGCATTTAGGCACGTCACCGAGCCAATTTTTAGCCATTAGCACCTATCTAAAAGCGCGCGGACTAAGCTCAGATAAGGTTATGCTCACTTACGGCGTATCAGGCGATAAAGCGCAGAATAAATTGGCGCTGACACAGTTTAATAAGCTGTTAAAGCAGCACGGTAGTGTCACGGGTAAAATCACTGATATCATGGGCAGTGTTTGGGCGCATGGGCGCTTTAAATTCCCTTATTTGCGTGGCACTTTATGGGACAAAGGCATCATGGTCGATACCTTTGAAACTGCTACTAATTGGAATAGTATCGACGAGCAGATGCAGCAGATGCAAGAAGCGGTGAGAACCTCTTTAACAGAGGAAAGCGAGGAGGTCATGGCCTTTACCCATATCTCACACGTCTATAAGCAAGGTGCGAGCCTTTATACCACCTACTTTTTCCGCGCGGCAAAAGACCATGCGACTACCTTACAGCGCTGGCAAAAAATTAAACATGCTGCCAGTGTTAGCCTTGCTCATGGTAAAGCGACCATCTCGCATCAACACGGCGTTGGCCGTGATCATGCGCCGTATCTTGCCGTCGAAAAAGGAAAGCTTGGCATGCAAGTAACCCATGATATGCTCAAAAGCCTAGACCCTGAACAGCGTATGAACCCAGGTGTATTGCTTGAGAAGTAATAAACAAATTAAGAAGAGTGAGATATGACTCAAACCAAGCAACGCCAACAAGCATTAGCGCCTTTATCTTGTGGCTCGTCTCAAGTAAAACCTTGGGACATGCTTATCATCGGTGGCGGCATTACTGGCGCTGGGATTGCGCGCGAAGCGGCACGGCGCGGCTTAGCAGTATTGTTAATCGAACAAAAAGACTTTGCTTGGGGCACCTCCAGCCGTTCAAGCAAGATGGTACATGGCGGATTGCGCTACATTGCCTCGGGTGATTATAAAACCACCTTGCTGAGCGTGCGCGAGCGTGAGCGTATGCTCAGTGAAGCAAGCGGCCTTGTGAATGAAATGCACTACATCATGCCGCATTATAAAGGCAAGTTTCCGCCGCCATGGATATTTAAAATTTTATTACGCGTTTACGATGGACTGGCGGGCAAGCGCTACTCTAAGTACTTTAAAAAAGATGCCTTTCTTAGCCTGAACCCAAATATCAAACAAGACAAATTTTTGGGTGCCAGTCAATTTAGCGATGCGGTGACCGATGACTCGCGGCTGGTGATGCGCGTCCTTGCTGAGGCGATTCACGACGGCGCGCAGGCGATTAATTACCTAAAAGCCGAAACGTTGATTACCAATGAACAAGGCTTGGTAGTAGGCGCAACACTAAAAGACACTTCTTCTGAGGACAATGCTCAAAATAATGTTCAAAGCAATGCTGAAAGTTACAATGTTTACGCCAAAGTGGTGGTCAGCGCGACTGGTGCTTGGGCGGATACTTTACGGATGCAAGCCAGTAAGCAAACCGAACAAAGCTTCCATAAGCAAATCCGTCCGTCACGCGGCAGTCATTTGGTCGTGAGCAAAGAGCGTTTGCCGATCGAGCAAGCCTATACCTTTTTGCATCCTGTCGATAAAAGAGCGGTATTTGTCTTTCCGTGGGAAAATCGTACGGTACTTGGCACCACTGATTTGGATCATCCACCTTTGGACGATAGCGAGGTCGGCATCACGAATGAAGAGGTCGATTATCTATTAACGGCGACTAACGAACTGTTTAATGATGTCAAGCTTAACCGAAAAGATGTCATCAGTACGTGGGCAGGTGTGCGTCCGCTGATATCAGAAGGCGGCGATGGCAAACGCGTCAGCCCCAGTAAAGAAAAGCGCGACCACAGCGTGTGGCTCGACAATAACCTCGTCACCGTTAGCGGCGGCAAGCTAACAACCTTTCGCCTTATTGCTTTAGATGTCCTTGAAAAGTGTCAAGAAGTGCTCACCCTTGATAAGTCTGTCATTCAAAAGCAAACCTTAAATGATGATCACGTTTTTAGCAATACCGCGCCAACCAATCCTAAATTTTTTACTTTACCAAAAGCTCTACAACAACGCTTACAAGGGTTTTACGGTCGCCAGCTTGATACTTTACTTGAGCTTGCGCATGAAGATGATTTGGCTTATGTCACCGACAGCAATACCATTTGGGCAGAGATCCGTTTTGCCGCGCGCCATGAGCAAGTCATGCATTTAGATGATTTATTACTGCGGCGTACGCGCTTGGGTTTAATCCTACCGAATGGGGCAATGACGCCGTTAATTAGCGCTAGACTGAAGCAGATATGTCAGCAAGAGCTCGGCTGGAATGAGCAAAAATGGCAGCAAGAAGCCCAGCGCTATCAAAATTTATGGCAACGCTATTATCATTTGCCTGCGGCTTAGCGCTTTTCTATTATATTAATAGCCATTGCTACTGGTATAACTTTTTCTTGCTCGCTGTGCCTGCGTAGACAGAGGCTGCGGAAAATTTACATCAGTAGCAAGCGATAATCATAGTGTGTTTTTATTTTGCGCTACCTATCTATTTTTACATAGTTAAGGACGACTATGACCACTACTTTTGATGCACCTATTTACTTCTTAGCCATCGATAATGGCACCCAAAGCGTCAGAGCACTTATCTTTGATCAATTTGGCACTGAGATTGTTAAAGCGCGCGTTCCTATCGAGCCTTATTTCTCTACTGAGCCCAATTTTGCTGAGCAGCACGCTGACTATTATTGGCAAAAGCTAAGCGAATCTTGTCAGCAATTGTGGCAAAGCTGCGATATTAAACCTGAGCAAATCGCGGGCGTTAGTCTCGCCACCCAGCGCTATACCATGATATGTCTGGATAAAGATATGCAGCCACTGCGCCCAACTATTGTATGGATGGATTTACGCCGCGGCGAAACCAACGATATTGGTTTTTTAAGCCCACTAACCAAAATTATTGGCATGGGCGAATTGGTACAAGAGGCACAGCAAAAAGCCCGCTGTAATTGGCTTGCATACCATGAGCCAGAGATGTGGGCAAAGACCGCCCATTACGTCAATCTATCTGCGTATCTTACTTATCAGCTGACAGGCGAATTAGCCGATTCCAACGGCCATGCCCTAGGCTATCTGCCTTACGATTATAAAGCGCAAACATGGCTGAAACCTAAAGATCTTAAATGGCGCTTCTTTAGCTGTCGACCTGAGCAAATGCCTAAGATTGTTCCGCCAGGTCAGCCACTTGGTCATATTAGCGCCAAAGCGGCTAAAGCCACAGGGATTTTAGAAGGTACGCCGATGATTGCTGCCGCTAGCGATAAAGCGTGCGAAGCGTTGGGGTCGGCAGGTCTCGCTGCTGACACTGCCTGCTTAAGCTTTGGCACTACTGCGACTATCAATACCACCTCGAGCAATTACGTCGAAATCCTTAAGCATATGCCCGCCTACACCGCAGCCGCGCCAAACTACTACAATCATGAGTACATGATTTATCGCGGCTTTTGGATGGTCAGCTGGTTTAAAGAGCAATTTGCTCACTATGAAGAACAACTTGCGAAAACCCAAGGCATCGATACCGAAAAACTCCTCGATCAAGCAGTTAAAGATATTCCAGCCGGTTGTATGGGGCTGATGATGCAGCCGTATTGGTCACCTGGCGTCCGTCATCCGGGACTTGAGGGCAAAGGCGCGCTCATTGGTTTTGGTGATGTGCATACGCGGGCGCACGTTTATCGCGCTATCTTAGAGGGGCTGGCTTACGAGCTGAAACTGGGCTTTGATACCATTGAAAAACGTACGAGTAAAACTATCAAAAACCTCCGGGTCTCGGGTGGCGGCTCGCAGAGTGACTCAGCGATGCAGCTTACTGCCGATATATTTGGCATGCCCGCTTATCGACCGCATACTTATGAAGCGTCAGGCTTAGGCGCTGCCATCAACTGCGCAGTTGGACTCGGCGTCTACCCTGACCATGCAGCCGCAACTGAGGCAATGACTCATTTGGGCGATGAGTTCATCCCTATTGAGGCCAATGTCCAACTCTACAAACGCCTTTATAATGAAGTTTATCTAAAAATGTATGAGCGCTTAAAACCGTTATATCAAAGTATCCAAGACATCACAGGATATCCCGCCAAATAATATAAAATGTCTGCGTCAGGCTAGTCTTAATACAAATAAGGCATTTTGACTTTCGTAACTGGTTAACCGTCATTATTGTTTAAGGAGTGCTATTTAAAGCGCTATGAACACGATTTAATCCCTCTATCAATAGCGATTTAGGACAAGCAACATTCAGGCGCATTTTCAGATGCCCCTCCGCGCCATATTTAATCCCTGCATTAAGCTCAACTTTCGCCTCTCGCAGCTTGTCATAAAGCGCCTGATCATCATCACCGTAAGCCGAACAATCTAGCCAAATCAAGTACGAGGCTTCTGGGCGCATAATCTTAATGTCAGGCAGATACTGCTCTAAAAAGCCAATGGTTAAGTCAATATTGGCTTCGATATAATGAAGCGCCTGCTCCAGCCATTCTCCGCCATTTTCATAAGCGCTACGCATTACTTCATAAGCAAATAAATTGAGCTCATATTCATCATTTAACTGCTGCTGCTGACTTATTTTTTTGATTAATGAATTATCTTTAGTAAATATCATCGAGCCTTTAATACCCGCTATATTAAAGGTCTTGGTCATTGAGGTTAGACTAACGACGTTATGCGCGTAACCTGCTGCTTCTGCCAATTTTAAAAAAGGCGTAAAGGTATAACCACTCAAGGTTAAATCTTGATGAATCTCATCACTGACAATCGCCACATCATATTTTTTGCAAAGTGCCAGTAACGCTTCAAGCTCATCGGTCGTCCACACGCGTCCGCCAGGATTGTGCGGATTGCACAACAAATATAACTTTACCTTATGCTCGATAATTTTGGCTTCGATATCGACTAAATTCAGATGATACTTACCATCGACCTCCTTCAATAGCGATGTCACAAGTGTGCGACCGTTTTGCTCAACCTTGGTCATAAAAGGCGTATAAATAGGGTCATTAACCAGTACCGCATCGCCTGCTCCGGTAAAGACGTTCATCATCAGTGCGAGGCTTGGCACAACGCCCGGCGAAAACAAGATATTCTGCTTATCGAGTAGCAAGCCATAACGACTGCTATGCCACTGAATAATCGAATCATACAAAGCCGCAGTGGGTCTGGTATAGCCCAATATGCCATGCTGCGCGACTTGCTCAATCGCCTTTAAGATAGGCTGGGCAGTCTTAAAGTCCATATCCGCAACCCATAACGGAATCGTGTCATCGCTATAATGCCATTTAACTGAACCGGTATTACGTCTATCAATTATTTCATCGAAGTTGTATTGCACCACTATTCTCCTAAGGGGAAAATCTTTGAATAACTAACGTCCCTGAAACTCAGCTTCCCTTCTCTCAACCATCGCCATCGCTCCCTCTTTCGCATCTTCTGAATAAAATAAAGACGGCAGATAGCCATGAATATTGGCTAAAGCCGCTTTTGCGCCATTCCGACTGGCATCTTGCGCTGAGGACAATAATCCTTGTACGCCGAGCGGAGCTGCTTTACATATCTCTTGAGCAATAGTCATTGCTCGTTCGTATTCTGTGCCATTTGCCACTACTTCACTGACCAGATTTAACCTATCTGCGGTTTGTGCATCAAAGGCTTTACCAGTGAGCAAATACGGCATGGCTTTTTGCCAACCTGCTGCTGCGACGAAACGTACCGTTGCGCCACCAAACGGCATGATACCGCGCTGGACTTCCATCTGTGCAAAGTTGCAGTTATCACTTGCGATAACCACATCACTGTTTAGCATAAGCTCAATGCCCGCGGTAAAGCAGGTTCCTTGTACCGCGACGACCACAGGTTTGCTGCGTAATTTACCGCCAATTCCCCATGGGTCAATCTCATTATCACTAAACTCAAACGCGCCTTTATCCCACTTATCTTGCAACTCCATCAAATCAAGTCCGGCGGTGAAGTGCTCGCCATGGGCAAATATGAGCGCACAACGTAAGTTCTCGTCGTTTTCATAACGCGTCAGTGCTTCGGATAATTGCTTAATCATATGGCTATCAAAGGCGTTGCGTTTATCGGCACGATTGAGCCCGATTAGGCAGATATAGCCGTCAGTTTCATAGGTGATGCGGTTATCGGTACTGGGTTTATTACTTTCCGTTGTCATATTTTTATCCTTTTAAATGCATTTTTGTCATCTGCTGCGCTTATAAAATAGCCGCTTTATGCTCATTTGGCTTAGTTTCAATATAGACACCCCCATGCGATAACGCAAGGACAGATATACGCACTCAGGCAGATTGCGATTCTTATTTGCTATAGGCAAATCAGTAGCCATGGATAAACCGATAGACGGGCGTGAAATCTGCTAAACTGGGTGATTATATTCAAACATCGCAGTCCGAAACTATGACCAGTAAGCCCAGCACAAATACATCAAACGCCCGTAGAGTAAATGCTAACACTCATCGCAATCGCTCACCTGAGACCGCCAAAAAGCTCGGCAAGCTACACCCGCACAATCCGCACCAAGGGCGCTATGACTTTGCGCTATTGACCCGTGCCCTGCCTGAATTGGCTAAGCACACCATCACTAACCCGAAAGGTGAGCCGACGATTAACTTCTCTGATAGTGAGGCGGTACGCGTCCTCAATCAAGCGTTGCTCGCGCATTACTATGGCGTGAAGTTTTGGGATATTCCAGAAGGCTATCTCTGCCCGCCGATACCGGGTCGCGCCGATTATATCCATTATATTGCTGATTTACTCGCGCAAACCACGCACGTTAATGACGACAATACCCCGCCGACGGGAAAAGAGATTCACGCCCTTGATATTGGTACCGGTGCCAGTGCCATTTATCCGATTATCGGTAGCCAAAGCTATGGTTGGCGCTTTACCGCGAGCGATATTGACCCTATTTCAGTCAATACCGCCGCGCTGATTTGCGAAGCCAATCCAAAGCTAAAAAGTGCCGTTAAAGTGAAACTACAGCCTGAGCCTAAGTTTATTTTTAAAAACATCATCGGTCGTCAAGATTACTTCGATGTGGTCGTTTGCAACCCACCGTTTCATGCGTCATTAGAAGAAGCGATGCAAGCTAATACCCGCAAGCAGCATAATCTGCAACGCCATCGTGGTAAGAATGAAAACGAGCAAATCAGCCGCCATTCAACCAAGGCTGGAAATGCTGCGCAAAATCTCAACTTTGGTGGTCAGCATAAAGAGTTGTGGAGTGAGGGCGGCGAAATTGCCTTTTTGACCAAAATGATAAAAGAAAGTCAAGATTTTGCCGAGCACGTTGGCTGGTTTACCAGCTTGGTGTCAAAGTCAGAGAACGTGAAACCATTACAACTGTTATTAAAACAGCTTGATGTTGCCCAAATGCGCATCATCGAGATGAGCCAAGGTCAAAAGAACACCCGTGTTCTAGCGTGGCGCTTTAATATTGACGAAGCGTAATTAATAAAAAATGACTATCTAAAAAATATTTATTTAACGTTTCACGTGAAACAAAAAAAACCGCTTTGTTTATCAAGGCGGTTTTCTTATAAGTAAGAACTTGAGGTTAATAAACTAGCTAAAGAAAATCACTTTTAAGCCAATGAGTATAAGTACAAATCCGCCAAGCGCTTCCGCCTTATCCTCAAGATACGTACCTGATTTTTTACCCAAATAAACACCAAAAACGCTAAAAATAGCAGTAATAATAGCGATAATCAAACAGGCTAGCCACGCATTAAGCGCCAACAAATTCAGCGTAAAGCCAGCTGCCATGGCATCAATACTGGTCGCTATCGCAAGGGTAAACATGGTGCGATGATTGATATTTTTCTTTAGGTTGTCATTTACAGAAACTGTCTCACTATTTATATGCAGGGCTTTATCTACAACCTCTTCTCCATCTCCAAAAAACACTTCATAAAGCATTTTTCCGCCAAGACCGATAAGGATAAAGCCACCAATCCAAGGTGCAGCCGCAGCCAACCAGCCTAATAAAGCGGCGCCCAATAAATAACCAATCAACGGCATCACGCCCTGCGCAATGCCAAAATACAAGCCCGCATAAATTGCCAAATGCAACACATAACGATGATGTTGTTTTTGTGATTTAGCTCCTAACCCAATCGCAACAGCAAACGCATCCATCGCAAGAGCAATAGCAAGTAATATAACTTCAATCATTTTATTCTTCGCTTATTTCTGCTTATTGCCATAAGTTTCACGTGAAACACTATATCAATCTAATCGTTTACCTTTTCCCAAAAACTACGCTTTTTACCATGCTTGTCTTTAAGGGTAATGACATATTCTTTATGGGTCGCAAGTTCACTGTAAGGCTTAGACGATTTACTAATAACCGTATCAAGCCTGGTTAGACGATCGAAGTAGCGAGCGGCGTGACCATAAGCTTTGCTGCGAGAGCTGTCTAGAATATCGTTAAGTAAAGTGCGGTAAATAATAACTTGAAGTAAATCTGTCTTAGTTGGCAAATCTTTTAACATGCTTGTGAGATCTGTGTAATGCACATCAGCAAACTGGGAATGACGGGCAACTGCAACCTCATTAGCAAGCTCAATCTCTCCTATTTCTAGCAGTAGCGATGTGGCCATAAATACATTTTCTTGTTGTTCTGCCAGCTCATAAGCTCTTTTTCGCCACTTAGATTGCTGAGCAGGACTGGCCACAGCCATGATAGCTTTTAACCGCGAAGGGGTTGATTGTAGCTCAAACGCCTCGCCTAGCACCTCCATGAGCGCGTCGGTATCTTTTTGCATGTGATATATGTGACTCAGCCAATCCAAACGTCTGATCTTATCTAACAGACCATCGCTTTGCCACTCTTCATTTAAGTAGTGTAATGCCTTATCAAAAGCTCTTTGATTTAGCAGAAATGTTAGCAACTCTTCTAATCTTCGAGGATGAACCGGTCTAGTCTCTTGCATCTCAAAGAATATGGTTTCAAAAAAACCCACATCACCTAGCGCCCTTGTTAGGTTTTTTATGGCGATCTCAATTACCATTTTTTCATAGTTAATTGAAAAAGCATCATCACTTAAAGGGCTGTTTTGCCTTTCATTGAGCGTATCTTTAATTGCTTTTTTTGTTTGGATATTCTCACGCTCTTGTTGATAATCACCGATCAATCCACGTATCTCAGTCTCAGATAACAGTTGATCAATATTTTCTAATAAACTATCTTTGGTACCATAATCATTATCGTCAGCCAGCACTTTTACTTTCTTTATCCAAGCTTGACTGAGTATATCGCGCTCATCAACAGGTATGTCTCGCTTTTCTTGCTCATAGCAAGTGCTAGCCACTGCTAGCCAAAATGACGTCAAACTCCTATAAATATCACCGATATAACCGTTGGAATCATCAGCACGTTCTAGGCTAGCATTAGTAGACTCTATAAATAACTCAAGTAACGTCAAGCACTCTCGTGGTTGCGCAGGATAAAGGCTCATTATATCGCTGGCTAAGTGCTGAAGCTCAGTAGCAAATTCACTAGATTCCCAGTAATCTACAAACTTCCTTCGTCTTCTAAGTCCTTTTAGTGTAGTGGTTAACTTTTTTATAAGTTTAGGTTTATCTGATTGTAATAGCAGACGCTCAATTTTTTTATCGAGCATTTTATCTATACCATACACCTCAGAGACAAAATCAATTAAGGTCTTTTTTGATAGTTGTGACAAATACTTCTTTTGTTCTGCGTTTAGCATAGTATTCCCTTCACTACTTTATTGATAATATTTCACATGAAAAAAGCCACCTTGCGAGCAAGATGACTTTATACCAATAAACAATTATATTCAAACTTCAAAACTATAACTTCAAGGTCTATAAACTAAAAGCTTAAAAGCTAAATATCCAAATTAGACACGGTCAGCGCATTCTCTTCAATGAAAATACGACGTGGCTCGACATGGTCACCCATTAGGCAGGTAAACATATGGTCAGCGGCAATCGCATCTTCAATTGTCACGCGTAACATACGGCGGTTTTCAGGATCCATGGTGGTATCCCAAAGCTGATCAGCGTTCATCTCGCCCAGCCCTTTATAACGCTGAATCGCCAAACCACGACGCGCCTCAAGCATCATTTGTTGCCAGAGATAATCAAAGTCGCGTACTGGGATATCTTTGGTCGTACCTGCGCTTGCTTCACGGCGGATAAAGGCATCTTCTGCAAGCAAGGTATTCCATTCAGCGGATAAGCGCAGCAGCTTGGTATACTCACCTGAATTGATAAAACTGGCATCTAACAAATAATGATGCGCCAATTGATGCACATAAACGGTGATACGCGGTAACCATTGAGCTTTGGCAGATAAAGAATCACTGTCATCAGCAGATGTTTCACTTTCATCAAGTTCTACCACTGCGGTCATACCCAATAAATCAGCAGCGGCAGCATCCATATTTTTTGGTTGCGGCGCATGGATATTGACCAGTTCAATCTCAGGATTTAAATCACTACCAAAGTGCTCAAGCTGTGTTTGTAATGACGCTTTCCACGCTTCCATTACTGACTTATCATAAGTCATATCGGTGCTAAGCTTCGGCGTATGCGTCAATGCATCCAATAATACTGCAGGATAACGAATCTGCAAACGCGCTTTGATAAGCTGGGTTTGGTTATAGTCATTGAGCAAGGTCTCAAGCGCTTGCCCAGTAATAGCAGGCGCATCAGCACTGATATGCAACTTAGTATTATCGATCGTCGAGGATAATAAATACGCTTTTAAGGCTTCATCGTCTTTTAAATACAGCTCTTGACGACCTTTTTTTACTTTATAAAGTGGTGGCTGAGCGATATAAATATAACCGCGCTCAATCAATTCTGGCGTTTGACGGAAGAAAAAGGTCAACAGCAGCGTACGAATATGCGAACCATCGACGTCCGCATCGGTCATGATGATGATTTTATGATAGCGTACTTTGTCAGGATTATATTCATCCGGACCAATGCCGCAACCAAGCGCGGTAATCAAGTTACCGACTTCAGCAGATGACAGCATTTTGTCAAAACGAGCACGCTCAACGTTAAGAATCTTACCTTTTAGGGGCAAAATTGCTTGGGTCTTACGGCTACGACCTTGCTTAGCTGAACCACCAGCAGAATCCCCTTCCACAATATAAAGCTCTGACAATGCCGGATCTTTTTCTTGACAATCTGCCAATTTACCCGGTAAACCTGCGATATCTAGCGTGGTTTTACGGCGAGTCATCTCGCGGGCTTTACGCGCCGCATCACGCGCACGCGCCGCATCGATAATCTTATTGGCAATTGCTTTACCGGCACTTGGGTTTTCAAGCAAATAGTCGTTAAACTTATCATGCATGGCCGATTCAACGGCAGATTTCACTTCGCTTGAAACCAGCTTATCTTTGGTCTGACTTGAGAATTTTGGATCGGGCACTTTTACCGAGACAATCGCTGTCAAACCTTCACGCGCATCATCACCCGTGGCGACGATTTTCTCTTTTTTGAATAAGTTTTCGCGATCCATATAGCTGTTAAGACCGCGCGTCAAAGCTGAGCGGAAGCCAGATAAATGCGTCCCACCATCACGCTGTGGGATATTATTGGTAAAACACAATACTTTTTCGTTATAGGTGTCCGTCCACTGTAGCGCCACTTCGACACTGATGCCATCGTCTTGCTCGCTGGTGAAATGAAAGACTTCATTGATACCGTCTTTGCCCGCATTGATGTAGCTGACAAATTCTGACAAGCCGCCCTTGTGCTCAAACTCATGACGTTTATCGATGCGCTCATCGGTTAGGACAATGCGCACACCAGAGTTTAAGAATGATAGCTCACGTAAGCGTTTGGCTAAAATATCGTACTCAAAAATGGTACCAGTAAAGACATCGTTACTTGGATAAAAACGGATTTGCGTACCAGTTTTATCGGTCGCCTCCATCTGCTGAATATCGGCATCAGGAACGCCATCGGTATAGGTTTGATGATAATGATAGCCTTCGCGCCAAATATTCATCTCAAGCTTTTTAGACAAGGCGTTTACAACTGAAACACCGACGCCGTGTAGGCCGCCCGATACTTTATAGCTGTTGTCATCAAATTTACCGCCAGCATGCAGTACGGTCATAATAACCTGTGCTGCCGATACGCCCTCTTCTGGATGGATATCCACAGGGACGCCGCGACCGTTATCCAAGACACTGACCGACTCGTCTTCATGGATAATGATATCAATTTGGTCGCAATGACCAGCCAGCGCCTCATCGATAGAGTTATCCACCACCTCAAAGACCATATGATGCAAGCCGGTACCATCATCGGTATCACCAATATACATACCCGGACGTACGCGCACCGCTTCTAGTCCGCGCAATACACGAATATCTTTGGAGCTATAATCAGAGGGCATTCCTTCAGGGGCTGCAGCAGGCGCAGTAATCTCTACAGCGCTGTCGCTCATCAATTGTTCGTGGTCGGTAGGTAATGAATCACTCATGTGTATTCCTTAATCTAGCCATTATCAGCTATATGTCATCTGCTCACCACAATGGCAACGCTCGACGACGTTATCTTAAATTTAACGTTTCATGGTCAAAATATGTAGTTATAGAGTTAGCAAAAGTTTTATCAGAAGTCGCCTAAAAGAAGATAAAACAGTAATAAAAAAGTGGACTTAAATACAGCCAATTTCTCAAAGACTGTTTTTAATATACGCTGTCATTTCTTTTACGTTTCATTAAAACAGCTTAGAAATAAGCATATATCTATCAAGCACTTAGAAGCTGAATATTATCAAAAAACCCTTAAACAATACTGATAAAAATTTATAAGATAACTTGCTGAGAACAGGGCAAAAATAAAGCTCTATTTTAACATTTTTCTGGCGCTAAGTCACTGTTTACTGACAGTTTTCTCGGTATCAAGCAAGTATTTTAGCAAGATCACTTTTCTACTACACCCACAAGCATAACAATGAAATTTTTCGGAAAATATGAAGTGTGGTTGATAAAAATGAAGCCCAAACTTAGCTGATATTCACCATCAAAACCAGTTTATAAAAGCGTTTTTTATAAACGTATTAGGCTTCCTTGTTTCACGTGAAACACGTTAGGTTCTGACCAATACTCATGCACCAACGGTAAGATATCTTCGGTTAAGCTGGTCATAAATACCTGACATGGCAGCTGCGCCAATGTCGACAACAGAATCTCTATCGCCCTAGCATCAAGTTCAGCGGTAATATCGTCTAGTAGCACTACTGGCGTGGCTCGCGCTTTATTATGGTCATTTGGCAAAATAACACTGCTATTGTCCTTTTCTATCGCATGGGTAGAAGTGTTTTCATTAAGCAATAACGGCAATTGTGATAAGCGTAGAGCGGTAATTAACAGTTTTTTCTCGCCGCGAGAGAGAACGTTAGCAGCCTGTTCTTTTATAGTCGGTAGTTTGGCCGCGGTGTCTGCTTTTTCTATGGTTTTTGATACTGCGTTCGCATTGCTGTCTGCTTCGTTGTTAGCATGCTCTGATAAATCACTAGAGCGCCAATGTACATGAATATCGGCGCGGTGATTACCTATCCGCGTATAACCCAGCTGCAAATCCTGCTCCAAACGCTCGTTAAGCTGGATATCTAACGGGATATTGGTGTCGTAGCCAGCGTTATAGCTTAAGCTTAGTTGCTCAGCGTAGGTAGGCAATAACTGCGTGATACTCTTCGCAAAGTAAGGCTGCCAATCGCTAAAGACTCGCTCACGATAATGATCAATAAGAGCCGCATGACTAGCAAGCCCTTTGTCCCATGATTTTAACTCAGCAAGCTGCACTGGCGTTAAGTAACGGCTCTTTTTTAGCAAACTATTGCGCTGTTTTAGTAAACGCTGATAAGCGACCCATTGCGGATGGAAACCCTGTTTCATGTGAAACACTAGCCAATCTAATAGCTGCCGGCGACTGGCACTGCCCTGCTCTAACATATCCATCGACGACGGATCTATCAGTAATGTGGGTAGTTGCTCGGTTAAGATACTTTGGTTATAAACCGTGGTTTGATTCAGCCGTAGAACCGTCGTCGCATCTGTTTGCTTTTGAATAGCTAAGGTATTGCTATCATTGAGCTTAGCGTGCACCGTTGCCGCATTTTGATGGTGCTGAATATAGCGTTTAGGCTGATGATGGCGGAAGCTTTTACCTCTTGAAAGCAAGAATATCGCTTCAAGTAACGAGGTTTTGCCACTGCCATTTGCACCGATAATAACGTTGCAAGCAGCAGTATTTAAACTGATCTGGGTTAGATTACGCAGGTGTGAAATTTGTAGACGTTCAATCATAAGGGTGACAGCCGCCTATATTACGCCCACTATTTAGTAAGCAAAAGTTTATTACTGTTATTTTTCATAAGGTCACCAAGTTATATACGCATAGGCATAATAACATACTGATGAAAGTCATCATTGAGCTGATTGACCAATACCGAGGCATTGGATTGGCTCATATGCATTTGCAAATCACCTTGAATCACGCCCAAAACGTCTTGTAGATACGCCGCATTAAATGACAACTCCATCGGCTCGCCTTGGTACTTTGCTTGTATCATCTCGACTGCCTCGTCTTGCTCAGCATTATTAGCACGAACTTCTACCATGCCATCACTGGCAAAATTAAACACCACACCGCGAGATTTCTCATTACTTAAAATTGCCACACGGCGCAGCACATCAGTCATTTTTTCTTGGTTAAATAGTGCCAATTTATCTGTATTACTTGGCATGACACGGCGATAATCCGGGAATTTACCATCGATAAGACGCGCGGTAAAGGTCACCATTAAATCATCACTCACCTGCCCTGTACTATCCACATCACCAAAGGGTAAGCTTACTTGTAAGAATTCACGGCCAAAACTCAATGTCACAGCGTTATCTTTGTCGCCCAGCATCTTGCCAAGCTCAGAAGCCAAACGCTCAAGCTCAATCACCGCTTTACGCGGCAAAATCGCTTGCATACTTAAGTCGCTACTGACATCAATAGCACTACGCGCTAACGCCAATCTATGGCCGTCAGTCGCAACCGTAGTCAGTTGCTGCTGTGACACATCAAATAGCATACCAGTCAAATAGTAACGAACATCTTGGATAGCCATTGCAAATTGGGTTTTATGAATTAAGTCGGTCAAACGACTACGACTGATAGTCAAAGGTGTGATATTTTCAGGATTACCAAGACTTGGATAGTCTTCGCTTGGTAATGTGCCTAAAGTAAAACGACTTTTACCACTGGTCAGCAGGCAACGCTCATTTTCTTGAGTGGTCAGATTGACCTGCGCTTGCGACGGCAATGATTTACAGATGTCTCTGAGCTTTGTGGCAGGTAATGTGGTGGTACCTGCTTCGATACAGGCACCAGCAGGCAATTTTAATGTCGATGTCAGCTCTACTTCTAAGTCAGAAGCAGTTAAAATAAGCGCCCCCTCAGACAATTGCAGCTTAATATTGCCCAAGATAACCATGTTGTGGCGCTTATCGGCGGCCTTGGCAATCAAGTTAATGGCTTTTAGTAACGACTCTCGATTAATCGATAATTGCATGCTTAGTTACTCTTGTTTATTAGTTGCTCTTATTAAAAGAATTTTTATACGTTTTTAAATCATAGGGTTTTAAAATAATGGCTTAATAATACCTTGTCTACTGATGATAATCCATACAGCGTCTGTCCGCTAATCATTAAAATATTATAAATCATATCGACTCGTGACAACATTATGACGCCATAAGCTTCTAACCCGCTTGCAACATCAAGGCAAGCGTTTTGTAATCCTTATCAAACGCGGGGTCAGCGGCGCGTAGCTCATTGACCTTATCACAAGCATGCATCACTGTCGTGTGGTCGCGTCCACCAAATGACTGACCAATCTCAGGAAAGCTATCACTGGTTAATTCGCGTGATAACGCCATCGCTATTTGTCGTGGTCTAGCAATGCTGCGCGTACGTTTACGACCCATGATATCTTTTACGCTTACATCGTAGTATTCGGCGACCACTTTACGAATATTATCCATATTTACCGCTTGCACACGCATCGCAACGATATCTTTTAGGGCGTATTGCACCATCTCAAGTGTAATGGGCGCTCCCGTCAAGTTGGCATTGGCAAACACTTGGTTTAATGCACCTTCTAATCGCCTGACATTAGAAACCACGTTTTGAGCGATGAATAGGGCACACTCTTTAGGCAGGCTCATGCCGTACGATGCCGCCTTTCTTTGTAAAATTTGTACTCGAGTGTCAATCTCAGGTGGATCTACTGCAACCGTCAAACCCCAAGAAAAGCGCGACCTGAAACGCTCGTCAAACTCCGTCATTTGTGATGGATGACGATCTGATGCCAGAATCAGTTGCTTATCACCGCTGGTAAAATCTGCAAATAAGGTTAAAAACTCATTACTACTTTTTGTTTTACCAGCTAATACATGAATATCATCTACAATTAATAAATCTACTTTTTTTATTTTCTTTTTAAAATCTTCTATTTTATTATTTCTTAATGAATAAACTAATTGATTAATAAATTTTTCGGAAGTGAAATAGTAGAAAGTTAGATTATTTTTTAAATAGCGATGCGCTACAGAATGCATTAAATGCGTTTTTCCCAAACCAGAAGGTCCGTATATAAATAAAGGATTGTGACGATTTTTTGATTGGCGTTTTCCAAGCTCGTAACAGGCCTTATAAGCTAAGTTATTAGACTTACCAGTGACAAAGGTTTCAAAGGTGAAGTCAGGATTCAGATAGCTTAATGATTTGGCATCGGCAGACTCAATCAGTTCTGCATGACGCATATTGGCATCGATATCCGCTCTAGCAATATCATTATGCGTGCTTTGAAAGTTGTAATCAGCAGGGGGAGGGGAGGGCTGGTCTTCTTCAAACAATGAGCCTGACTGGGCCAGATTACTATCAACCATCTCACGGCCAGCATTATCAACACGTACAATAACGGCTTCAATACTACCTTGGCTATGTTTAGCAACCAACTGCTCGATGTCGTGTAAATGATTCTTTTTGATATAGGTTACAAAGTAATCATTAGGAGCAAGAATAATCAAGCTATTGGCTTCTTGATGTGCAGATAACGGTCTCAACCACATCGTAAAGACATTATCTTTAACATGATAACGTAAGTCGTTTAGGCATTTATCCCAAATAGTTGCTGTATCAATCATGAAAAATACTAACCCCATAGTCCAAGGTGATCGGTCAAAAGAACGTCATTTTTATAGTGTAAATTTATCAGCTTTAAGCCCCAGAAAGCCTCTTTTCTTAACAAAGATATCTTATGATCACATAACTTAAAATCATACATCTAGTAGGGCGCCAATCTAACACAAACAGCCTGTGGATAATACCTCGTTTTTTGTGGATAAGACTGTGGATAGTTTTGTGGATAAGTATATATCATGAGTTATCCATATTCCACCCACAGGTTATCCACAACCTTACCCATAGTCTATCCTATTGATAAAAAAGTAAAAAAACAAGTTAACCACAGATAATACGACCCCCAATAACAATAATACTTATATATATTAATAGTTAATTATTATAGAGTTCGATACAAACTGTGGATAAGTTTTAAAAATTGATTATCAAAATAGCTTTTCTAAAAGATAATTTGGGTCTACTGATATGAGTTTATTTAACTAAATCTCTTAGCTGTAAATATCTCATTACGGATAAATATAAGAAAACTCACTCTGTTGTAAAATCATCTGTATAAAAACAGAGCAAATTAGTTCATTGACCAAAATACTATGCGGTGGTATAATCCTCCGCTATTACGAATTTAGTCCATTATTTTGATAGGTGAGTTATGAAACGTACATTCCAACCAAGCGTGATCAAGCGTAAACGTACTCACGGTTTCCGTGCACGTATGGCAACCAAAAAAGGCCGCCAAGTCTTAGCTCGTCGCCGCGCTAAAGGACGTCATCGCCTTACTGTATAATTAATCAGTAGATTGCGATAAGCATGGCCGATAGTGCTTGTTGTGTTTCTATTATTTTATAGATTGCGATCGTCAAGCATCACAACTGTCACTTAGCCATATATTAAAAGCGCCCACATCGGCGCTTTTTTTGTCTCTATACTTTGTTATTCTTTCTACGCTATTATCTCTGCTAGTGTTATTAGCTCTTATATTAGGTTGTATTATGCCCAATACCGTTTCAGCGCCCCCTAACGCTCGCTTTACCAAAGCGCAGCGCCTGCTCACGCCTTCGTCCTTTCGCGAGGTATTTGACGCGCCTGAGCGCAAGCTGCATCAGAGTCATTTAATGGCATTTGTACGTAGCAATCATTGTGAACAGCCTCGAGTCGGTATGGCCATTACCAAACGTAAAGTACCGACGGCTGTCACACGAAATTTAATCAAACGCCATGTTCGTGAGCAGTTTCGTATAAAGGCAAGTCACTTAGAAAACAAAGATATTGTATTTATTGTCAAAAAGTCTATGAAGCAATTAAATAATAAAGAAATAATAAATGAAATTAATAATATCTTTAAAAAAATAGAAAAAAAATAAAATGAATTACTTATTAAAAGTTATAAATAATTTTTTTTATAAACTATTTTATTATTTTATTGTTTTCTATCAAAGAATAATAAGCCCTATTTTACCTGCGCGCTGTCGTTATTATCCAACTTGCTCAAATTATGGTAAACAAGCTTTAGCATGGCATGGGGTTTGGTCGGGTAGTTGGCTATTATTAAAACGTATCAGTAGCTGTCATCCGTTAGGCGGACATGGCATCGATTTTGTGCCACTCCCTTTGTCTTCTTATCATTATCAATATATATCGCCTACGACGACACCAGCTTATGATAAATCGCAAAGCTGGTATGTTTATAAAGATACTAAGAGCTATGTGGCTCGCCTAAATTATCTAATGAAGTCGATATAAACTTTATTATCGACTAAGCAGTTGTGGATATCTTTCAGGTTACCCACAAGTTATCCACACGCTTGTATCATTTAGAGCGGTTTTTTAGTAAAATGATGAACATTTTATGTGATTGACTGCTGGTATGACTGCTAAGGAAAGGGTTTGATACTGTGTGGTGGTCATGACACATGCCTGATTTTTCATTCCCTAATTTTTAATCTAGGAAAGGTTTATGCAAAAGATATTTCGGGTGATGATCATCATTGCGATGCTAATCACCGCTTATCTGCTGATTTTAGCATGGCGAGATGATTATGCCGATGCACCAGCTGTAGACGCGGTACCAGAAACGTCAACATCGGTAGGTGCTGATATTCCTGCTACCACTGGCGCAGCAGGTGACATTCCAGCACAAACGCTACCAGTTGATGCGGGCGCTGTGGCAGAGGCACCTGCGACCAATACGGGTCTAATCACGGTCACAACCGATCGCTATGACATTAAAATCAATCCAGAAGGCGGGGATATCGTTTATGCGGCGTTAAAGCAATATGATGCCACACTCAATAGCGAAAAACCTTTTGTGTTGTTAGAAAATAATAGCGGTCGCGTTTATGTGGCGCAGTCTGGTCTTATCGGTCCAAACGGTATTGATACCGCCGAAGGTCGCGCCAAATATAGCCACGCTGCCAATAATTATGTGATGGAGAAAGGTCAGCAAACGTTATCAGTACCACTTACCTATCAAAAAGATGGCGTGACGGTTACTAAGACCTTTACTTTCACCCAAGATAAATATCCGATTGATATCAGCTATCAAATTCAAAACGCTTCTGCCAATCCTTGGCAAGGACAGATGTTTGCGCAGTTAAAGCGTGACGATAGTAAAGACCCCGGCATGTCTGATAAAGGCGCGCTAAGCATGGCGACGTATTTGGGCGGCGCTTGGGGCACACCTGAAGATCCTTATAATAAGTTAAAATTTGGTAAATTTAACGATGGTGAGTTGACTACGACCAGTGATGAAGGTTGGGTTGGTATCGTTCAGCATTACTTCGTTTCTGCTTGGACGCCTGAAAACTTTACGGGTAAGTTCTTTAGCCGTGAAACGGGCAATGATTACTTTATTGGTTTTAACAGTCAACCTGTTAATGTGGCACCAAACAAGCAAATTACCTTAAAAGCAACTCTCTATGCTGGTCCAAAAGTACAGTCTGAGCTAAAAGAAGTGGCAGTAGGTCTGAATCAGACCGTCGATTATGGATTGCTGTGGCCAATATCAAAAATATTATTTGCGATTTTGGATGGTATTCATAAAGTTATCGGCAACTGGGGCTGGTCAATTATTCTATTGACGCTGTTGGTTAAAATCGCCTTGATGTGGGTATCTAATAAAAGCTACTACTCAATGGCGAAAATGCGGGCTATCGCCCCAAGACTGGCGGCATTAAAAGAAGAGCACGGCGACGATCGCATGAAAATGTCGCAAGAAATGATGGCAATTTATAAAGAAGAGAAAGTCAATCCGATGGCGGGTTGTTTACCTATTCTGATGCAAATGCCGATTTTCTTAGCGCTATATTGGGTGTTGGTTGAAAGTGTTGAGCTGCGTCATGCGCCTTGGATACTGTGGATTCAAGATTTATCAGCGATGGATCCATGGTTCATTTTACCGCTCTTAATGGGTGCGTCGATGTTTATCCAGCAGCAACTAAATCCGCAGCCCGCTGATCCAATGCAAGCTAAGGTGATGAAGTTTTTACCGATTATTTTCACCGCATTCATGCTGTTCTTCCCAGCAGGTTTGGTACTATACTGGACGGTGAACAACTTATTTAGTATGACCCAGCAGTACATCATCAACCGTAAGGTTGAAGAAGAACAAAAACGTCGTACCGTCAAAGTTCTGGATTAAATAAAGTTCAAGTCTATAAAAACCATCGCTAAGGCGGTGGTTTTTTTATGTGTTAAGCTTTATTGTTTCTATCCAATATAGTGAGAGAAAAGTAATATCGTTACATCACACACTGCTGATATCAATTTTTTTTGCTTGCTGTGCCTACGCAGACAGAGGCTACAAAAAATTGATATTAGCAATACCGTAGCGTTTTTAGGATATTTTTACTATAGCTACCGACTAAAATAGCTATATAACCATACTTTAGGATTTTAATAATCTACTCGTTGAAGTTTGCTTTGTCAGTGCCTGCTAAGCCGTCTATAATGGGGTTTTTGCTTATTGAGAGTGATTGTGGATTCTTTAAAGATGGCACTAGCCGCCGATAATTTGGATGAATCACCTAAAAATTCTAATATATCTGGCCTTCCGACCATTGCGGCGATTGCTACACCGCTTGGGCGTGGTGGCGTCGGGGTTATTCGTCTGTCAGGCGCGCGTGCTTACGATATCGCTTGTCAGCTTACTGGCAAGTCGACTTTCACGCCGCGTATGGCCAGTTTTTGCCGTTTCTATCAGGCTGATGGCACGACCATTGATGAAGGTTTGGTGCTGTACTTTAAAGGTCCGCACTCGTTTACTGGCGAAGATGTGATTGAGCTACAAGGTCACGGCGGCATGATTTTACAAAATCAGCTGCTAGCACGCGTGTTTGAATTGGGCGCAAAACAAGCGGGCGCAGGAGAGTTTTCTTACCGTGCTTTTGATAATGACAAATTGGATTTGGTACAAGCAGAAGCCATTGCTGATGCGATTGATGCTACCAGCGCCGCCGCTGCCAGTAGTGCGATTCGCTCACTTAGTGGTGAGTTTTCACAAAAAATTAATCAGCTACTTGAGCAATTGATTCATCTGCGCTTGCACGTCGAAGCGGCGATTGATTTCCCTGATGAAGAAGACGTTGATTTCTTATCTGATGGCGTTATTCAAGATAAGCTTGAACAAACCCAATCCAAAATACAGCAAGTGCTAGCGACCGCCAAGCAAGGTCAGCTATTACGCGACGGTATTCATGTAGTGCTTGCTGGCAGACCAAATGCGGGTAAATCAAGCTTGTTGAATCGTTTGGCAGGGCAAGAGCGTGCTATCGTGACCGATGTCGCTGGGACAACACGCGATACCCTGCAAGAAACCGTCGTGCTTAACGGCTTAACCTTGCATTTAACCGATACTGCAGGTCTGCGCGAGACTGAAGATACGGTCGAGCGTATCGGTATTGAGCGTGCGCGTAAGGCGATTACGCAGGCTGATATGCTGCTGATGGTTTATGACGTGACTCGTGACCTTGCAAGCGATAGCACGCCATTACAACTGGCTGAACAGCTATTTGGCGAGTTGCCAGAAGCCAAGCGCTTACTGATTATTGCCAATAAAAGCGATTTATTAAACGATAACAGCAGTAAAGAAAGAATCGCTACTTCACAAGCAGAAATAAAAAATCGTGGCTATGAGCAGGTCAATGTTTCATGTGAAACAGGCACAGGAATTGATGATTTGGTTGAAACCTTATGTGCTAAAGTAGGTTTTCATCCGCCAGAAAATAGCTTAATCGCCCGTACACGTCATTTGGACGCGCTAAGACGTACCGCTGATTCGTTAGTAGAAGCACATGAGCAGCTGACGGTGTTTAAAGCAGGTGAGTTAGTGGCAGAAAGCCTACGCCAAGCGCAGCAAAGTTTGGGAGAAATTACGGGTGAATTTAGCGCTGATGATTTATTAGGAAAAATCTTTGGTAGCTTTTGTATTGGTAAATAACGAGTAAAAGTCTGCTTCTTTATCTGCATAGTAAAATTATCATTTTTTAGAAAATTTAGTTTTATCAATAATTATATTCGCCCTCACTATTAACCTAAGGAAAAGCGTATGCATTGCCCATATTGTAATGCGTCAGATACCAAAGTTATCGACTCACGGCTAGCAGCTGATGGCGCGCAAGTACGGCGCCGCCGCTCATGTAATAGCTGTCAGGAACGCTTTACGACCTTTGAAGTGGTAGAAGTAGTGATGCCGCGTATTATCAAATCAAGTGGCAAAATTGAGCCTTATGACAATGATAAATTGCGCCGCTCGATTTTATTGCCCTTACAGAAGCGCCCAATTACTATTGATGAGCAAGAAGCGATGATTAGTCGTATCGAAAAGCGCGTACGCCAAATGGGTGAGCGCGAGGTAAGCAGTAAAGTCTTGGGTGAGATTATTATGAGTGAGCTTAAGACGCTTGACGATGTCGCTTATGTACGTTTTGCCAGTGTCTATCGTGATTTTCAAGATATCGACGCCTTTCATCAGGAAATTGCCAATATTCGCCCAAATGAAAAGTAGGTTAATTTAGCTATCAGTCTATAAATCTGCCTTAATACTGAGTAATCCCTTTAATTTAAGCTATTTGAAGCTATTTGAAGTTATTAAGGATTTATTAAAACTATTTTCCAAACTCTATTAAGTACGCCTTTATGTCGAACTCAAAACACTCTCAAGACGCCAAAGACCGCTATTTTATGATGCTCGCCGTTGAGCAGGCCAAGCATGGTCTGTATACCACGCGTCCCAATCCAGCGGTCGGCTGTGTGATTGTGCAAGCAGATGAAGTAGTCGGCCAAGGTTTTCATCCTAAAGCGGGGCAGCCGCATGCTGAGGTTTTCGCCTTAAAAGATGCGGGCACGCGCGCGATCGGCGCGACCGCTTATGTTACTTTAGAGCCTTGTAGTCATACCGGACGTACACCGCCCTGTGCCTTGGGTCTTATCAAAGCTGGAGTAGAGCGTGTTGTCATTGCTGGTCTCGACCCCAATCCACAGGTGGCTGGTCGCGGTGTGAAACTTTTAGAACAAGCAGGCATTGCTGTTACCGTCGGCGTGCTAGCTGCGCAAGCAGAAGCTTTAAATAAGGGCTTTTTAAAGGCGATGCGTAGCCAAATGCCTTATGTTAGGCTTAAGATTGCTACCAGTCTTGATGGCCGTACGGCGATGGCATCCGGTGAGTCAAAGTGGATCACGGGTACAGCAGCGCGCGAAGATGTACAGAAACTGCGTGCGCAAAGTGGCGCTATTATCACAGGCAGTGAAACGGTCATCATTGATAATCCGCAGTTAAATGTACGCTCTAGTCAACTAGGTATTAATCCTGAACAAGTACCACAACCTAAAATAGTGTTACTCGATAGACGAGGGCGATTAGAACACGATTTACAGTCTGACTATCAGCTATGCCAGAGTCCAAAAACTCTTTATTGGCGTGAAGAGAGTTTAATAGAGTTATTAAAGAACTTAGTGAGTGAACATCACTGTTATGACGTCTTAGTAGAGGCGGGCGCAAACGTTGCAGGAAGCTTTTTACAGCAGCAACTGGTGGATGAGCTCATTGTTTATCAAGCACCGTGCTTATTAGGAAGTGAGGCGCGTCCTATGGTTGCTATCAATCCATTATCGTTAGCGCAGCAGCTACGTTTTGATATCCACGGTCATGAGCAGCTTGGTTCTGATCTTAAGCTTACCTTATTACCTTTATAGTCGGCGTTATAAAAGCCTTGTCTTTCAATATTTTACCCACAAGATTAAACTTACATACAATGTATGTGGATAAGTGGAATAGTTTTATAAAGGTTTCACATGAAACTGTGTATAACTTTGTTTCACATGAAACTTACTAGTAATTGTTAATAATGTTTTAAAGTTATAATTTATTTAAAATCAGTTACTTATGTATATAGCTCAAGTGTAGTGAATAATTATTAAAAAGCAGACTTATTGTGGATAACTCTTTAAAAACCAAGTTTCTCATACTACTACTCCTTATGTCAGCGCTAGTTATCCACAGTTTATTCGCTGAGTCTTTTTATTCTCGCTAATTTTATAGTAAGCGCTATAAACAGCTTAAAGACTAATAGCGATTATCGTTATTGATTTTGAATGAAATAATAGGTTTAAATAATATATGCTGCCTTTAACGGCCATAAAAAATACCAAGAGGTTAATATGTTTACTGGAATTATAGAAAGCGTTGGCAAAGTAAAGTCCATGCAGCCAACGGGCGGTGATATCCGCTTGACCATAGAATCTGCTGGCTTAGATTTTAGCGATGTGAAACTAGGCGACTCGATTGCTTCAAATGGCATTTGCTTAACGGTGGTGGAGTTTGGTAGTAATTATTACTCTGTCGACGTTTCACGTGAAACTATTGCTCGTACAGCGCTGGCAGATTTAAAGCCCGGTTATGCGGTGAACTTAGAAAAAGCCATGCTACCAACTACCCGTTTTGGTGGGCATATCGTTGCCGGTCACGTTGATGGGGTAGGCGTGGTTAGTAAATTGCAAAAAGATGCGCGCTCACTTTATATTGAAATTGAGATACCACACGAGTTGGCACATTATACGGCTACCAAAGGCTCTATTACCCTTGATGGTATCAGTCTCACTACCAACTTAGTCCGCGATAATATCGTTTCGCTCAATATCATTCCGCATACCGCGCAAGTCACCAATATTGCCCAGCATTGGTTGGTAGGTAGTAAAGTCAATGTTGAGGTCGATATTGTGGCGCGCTATTTAGAGCGGTTATTAAACAAATCGCAAGCGGATACTGCCCATGCTAGCAGCCCGCAAAGTACGATTACTGAGGCGTTTTTAGCTGAGAATGGTTTTATGAAATAAGGGTTAAATAGCCTAAATCATCACCAAGCTGTTATAAAAGACAGATCTTGCAAACGCTTATTGGTTTTTAATCAGCGTTTGCAAAACAGTTTTTAGCTTTTGTTTATTAATAGGCTTGGCCAAAAACTCATCCATGCCCACTTGTAAACAGGCAATTTTATCTTCTTCGCTATTATTTGCGGTTAGCGCAACGATTGGAATATCATCGCCTTGCGCGCGAATCGCTTGGGTCGCTTGCAGTCCATCCATCACGGGCATCCGGCAGTCCATCAAAATAAGCGCAATTTCCTGACGCTGCGCTTGCAATTTGTCCAACGCCTGCTGCCCATCTTCCGCCACGATACTGCGATAGCCAATCTTTTCCAGTATCTTACAAGCTATTTTTTGATTGGTTGGGCTGTCTTCTACCACTAAAATCAGTGGCGCTAACGTTTCATGAGCGGCATCATCTGCGCCTAACGGGCTACTGCTTTGCTGATTGTTTTCTTGGCTAGTTGTTTGCGGTAACAGTGTTTGTCTAACGGGTAGAGTTAATCGCAGTAATTCAGAGAGTAATAATGCCACATCGAGTGGTTTGTTCAAAAAACCGTCACATTGATCCAATAACATAGAGGGAATACGGCGCTCAGCTTTCATACTGACCAATATTTTTGGCAGCGCAGTATTAGACAGTAAGCTATTTAGAGCCTGCTGTTTATCGATATCTATGCGTGCTTTATCTTCTGATTTCTCCAATTTATTTTCAGCGTCTATATTTTTATGATCAATGTTTATTTGAGGTGATAACGCGAGCGTGATGTCTTCATAATATTCGTAATCTAAGAGCAAAATAGGGGCAAGTTTTTGCGCATCTTGCGCCAGTTTATTATTTATTTGCTCAAGCGCCACTCTATCTATAGAAGTGGAAATAGTCGCTGGGATAGATAAATAAGCGCACAAATCGCCTAAATGCTTGGCTCGCAACGGTTGTTTAATGACGGCAATAAGATGAATATAAGTCAATTGCGGATTAAAGTGGTAAATAGGCTGATAGGCTGGTCGCCTACAAGGCAAATACAGGTTAAAAGTACTGCCTTTATTAAGCGTGCTTTTTATCTCAATAAAACCGCCTAATAGTTTAGCGAAGCTATTAACGTCATTTAATCCGAGCCCTTTTATGGCGCTATTTTTGTGTGCGTAGTTAATAGGGCGGTTTTTGATGTGGATACTATTTTGGCTGTTGCTTTCATTAAAATACATCAGCAGTTGGTGCTGCTTTTCGATATCGATGCCTGTGCCGCTGTCTTTTATACTAAACCGAATCCAGTCGTGCGATGGGTGAGTGATAGTGGTTGATTTATCTAGATTGCCGTGATTCGTATCATGGCTGTTATTAGATATGTGCTCTTTATCTACCTCGCCTATACTGGTGCTTTTGATATCAGCTATGTCCGCATTGGTCACCGCGTCGATGGTAAGTGACACATAGCCAGAATTGGTAAATTTAATCGCATTATCTAATAGATTACGTAGGATTTGCCGCAAGCGCCTATAATCGGTATCGATACAGCGCGGGCTGTCAGGCGCAAAAAAATACAAGAGCTCAAGTCCTTGCTGCCTTAAGCTTTCTACCATCGATTGACTGACTTGTTGACCAAGCTTATAAATATCCACTGCTTCAATAGATAGACGGGATGTACGAACCTCTATCTCTCCTATATCTAACATGTCATTCAACATAGTCAGCATAGAGTGACTGGTTTGAGTCAAAGTCGTAACGATTTGATGTTGCTTAGCGCTCAGATTATCGGGATTGATAGGCTCTAACGTGTCAATCATGGCTTCTAACGGCAGGCGTAAATGATGTCCCATCGTCGATTTAAGTGCTTCAAACTCATCAAGCTGACGTTGTAGTTGACGATTTTGTTGCTCTAAATGCGCGGTTTGTTCGACAAGCTCATGGATGTTATTGAGTAAAACGGTAAAACCATGCACCTGCCCGTGTTCGCCAAACCAAGGCGTGATATGCAACTGATAAGCTTTTTTATTGTGCAAACCATAAACCAGTAGCGTGCGCGTGACTCGCAAATCTGCCAGTTTTTGTAGCAGGGCTTGGGTTGATTGGTCTTTAGTAAAGAAAAAATCGGTCAGTTGATAGTTGCTATCGCTGTGAAAGATAATGTCAAATACTTGCTCAAAGCGTTGATTAAAAAAGCTGATTTGACCATGTCTCATGATCATCAGCATTGGCAAGGGCGCATGATCGACCAATCGCTCTAAGCGATGCTTTAGGGTGGTAATGCGTCGGTGGTTGCTGTGCAGCTGATAACTGATACGGCTCAGCGCGTGACCCAAACGCAAAAATTCATCTGTGGTTTTCTTTTCGATAAACGGCGGTGTGACGTAGCCATCCTTAGCATGGCTACTTAACTCATCGGTATACATGAGCAGTTGTTCCCAGTTAGCACGCCGCTTTAGAGTATAGAGTAAGGCCATAGCAAATAGTAAGATGGCTGTCATCAATGGTAACCAATAGCGATACGACATCCAATTGATATCAAGCGGTTCATGCCGCAGTATCAGGTATACCTTATGACCGCTTTCAAGTTCAATGGTGCCGACCAAATTACGATTGTTTAGCTCATAAGCACTATGATGATTGTTAGGAGAAGGTACGGAAGTAATGACGTTAGGAAAGGTAATGCCAGTAAATTCCCGCTCATTAGGGCGGGTACGTCGGTGTATATAGGTTTGCCCAGAAGGCATCATAAAAATCAGCTGATAGCTCATATCCTTTAAAAAAGGCTTTTGTAATATCTTTTTAATTGCTAAGTTTGTAGGGTTTGAGAGCTGGGTTATCTCGTGCTGTAAATTATAAAAGCTTTGGATACTGTGCTGCTCATTATGCTGCCTCATCTCATAAAACATGGTGCCGTAATACACTGCCAACATCGCTAATAATGTCAGTGTATAAAAAATCAGCAGTCGTTGTAGAGACTTAAATTGTTGCATAAAGGCAGGACCCTAAATCGGCGGTAAGTCGGTATGTCTTAATATGAAGTCAAAACTACGCTTAATAACTATTATAAAGATAAAACGCGTGATTAATAGCGCTTGATTGCTGCTATTACAATCATGGCACAACGCTACAAACTCACCTATAATAGGCAAATTAACCATAAATACTGCCTGACTATGACCACACCTGCTGCACAATCTGATTTATCTATTAATGCCACTCAACCTCAGCAAAACGCTGCTATCAAAGTGCCATTTGCTGCTAAACCGCTACGCGTGATATTTGCTGGCACCCCAGAGTTTGCAGCGGTTAGTCTTGAGGCGCTTATCGAGCAGCAAGAAGCGCTGAATATAGATATCGTTGCCGTTTATACCCAGCCCGACCGTAAAGCGGGTCGCGGACAAAAACTGGCGGCGTCGGCGGTCAAACAAGTGGCTTTGGCCAATGACATTGTGTTTGAACAGCCATCTACTTTCAAAAAGTCCAGTACCGAAGGTATGGCAGCGCGCCAAACGCTGCGAAGCTATCAGCCTGATGTGATGATTGTTGCCGCTTATGGTCTGATTTTACCGATTGGTGTATTGACCACGCCGACTTATGGCTGTCTCAATATTCATGCTTCGCTGTTGCCACGTTGGCGCGGTGCCGCCCCGATTCATCGGGCGTTACTAGCGGGTGATAGCAAGACTGGTATCACCATTATGCAGATGGATAAAGGCTTGGATACGGGTGACATGCTTTATAAAGTCAGCGCACCTATCGAAGCTGATGATACGGCCGCCAGCTTGCATGATAAGATGGCAGCACTTGGCGCGGCGGCTATTACTACCGTATTAAAAGACTTGGCGCATTACCAAGCACAAGCGGTTGCTCAAGATGACAGCCAAGCCAATTATGCGGAAAAATTGGTTAAAACCGAAGGCGAAATCGACTGGACGCAGTCTGCTACACAGATTGAACGCCAGATTCGTGGACTGACACCTTGGCCTGGCGCCTACACCTTTTTAGCAGGGCAGCGCGTCAAAATTTTGGCCAGTCTGCCTGTAAATCCATTACAGCAAACCGTTAAGCCTGCGGGCACTGTTATCAGTGTTGGGCGAAAAGCCATACTGGTCGCTTGCGGCAGAGACACTATTAGCGAACCACAAAGCAATGAATACTCAGCGACGACTTTGGCGATTACCAGCTTACAATTTGCAGGTGGTAAGCCAGTGACTGCTGAGCAAATTTGCCATGGTAATCAATTAAACGATGGTGATCAGTTTATGGCAGAAGTAAAGTAACTTACTTATGCTTAATGTATTTAATAACAAGCAATCTAACTTTTATCAGACGCTGTCGATCAGACGTCAAGGAAATTCAATTTAATGAGACAAACCAGCACTGCACCAAGAAATAATAAGCTCAAACCGTCAAGCAACCTTATTATGAATGGTAGCGTCCGTGTCCGGGTGATTCGCACTTTAGTGGCCATTCAAAATGGTCAATCACTTGCCAGCGTCCTTGACCCGTTACTCAACAGTCTGCACGACGGCGATAAAAGCTTTGCCCATGCCTTACTACTGACGACACTGCGCCAGTGGTACGCGCTGGCACGTTTGCTCGATACGCTAGCGGACAATCCTATCGATGAGGTCGAAGTTCGTACGACTATTCAAGTGGGTTTAGCGCAATTGCTGTATTTAGAAGTGGCGGACCATGCAGCGATTCATGAAACGGTCGAAGCGGCAAAAGAGATTGATTTTGCCCATGCAACAGGTTTGATTAACGCTATCTTGCGTAAAGTCGCTAAGAATCCTAGCAAATTTCGTAAAAAATGTGATAAAAAGCACAGTCTGCCGAACTGGCTTGCTTATCAGCTTAAGCAGGACTGGAGCGAGCAGTATGACGAGCTGATGCAAGGTTTGCGCCAAGCAGCACCGATGTTTTTACGCGTCAATTCGGCGGTTAGCTCAGTAGAGGATTATCAGAAAATACTTGATGGGGCAGAGATTGAGGCGGATGTGGTTGAGCTAACGACTGGTTTTAAATTAGCGCACTCGTCAGATACCGCTTTAAACACCACGCTATCTACTAAAGGGTTGCGACTACAGCAAAGCACCGCTGTTAGCGCTTTGCCTGATTTTGCTTTAGGAGTTGCCAGCGTACAAGACATGCATGCTCAACTTGCTGCGCCGATTATTAACAAAGCGTTGATGGCTAAAATAAGCACTGATAAATCCAATACAGACATTGATTCAGAAGCCCATAATAATGAGCTGCATATCTTAGATGCTTGTGCGGCACCTGGTGGTAAATTGGCGCATTGGTTAGAGCTCATAAGCGCTAATGACGAATCATCGTTGTTTCACGTGAAACAAGATGATGCAGAAGCGACACCAGTAATTACTGATATCAAGGTAACGGCTATCGATAACGAAGCGCCGCGTATTGAGCGTATTCGTGAGAACTTACAGCGCTTGAACCTAAGTCAGCACGACTTGCAGCAAGCAGAGAAAAGTGTCGAACTGAATATCGTCTGTGCGGATGCCACCAGATGGCAGTATGGGAAAAATAAAAAAGCGGCTACCAATGAGCCGGTATTTGATGCAATATTACTCGATTCCCCTTGTACCGCGACTGGCGTGATTCGTCGTCATCCTGATATCAGTATCTTACGTACCGAAGAAGACGTTGAGCAAACCGCATTGTTACAAGCGGATATTTTGCATAACCTGTGGCCACAGCTAAAAGCGGGTGGTTATTTGCTATACGTCACTTGCTCCATCTTAAAGCAAGAGAACGTCGAGAAAATGCAGGATTTTATGACTCATTATAGTAATGTAGAAGCCATTGAATTTAGCGATGAGTGCAATTGGGGTATCGAACAAGCAATTGGTCGCCAGTGCTTGCCAATTGATAGCGAGAGCGGCGACGGTTTCTATTATGCCTTACTGCACAAAACTGCTGAATAAACTGTTTTAATTAATCATCTCATTGTAGACAGGACAATCTAATGAAATATATCAGTACCCGTGGTCAGACAGCGCCGATGGATTTTAGTGATGTGCTATTGATGGGTCTTGCGCCAGATGGCGGTTTGATGCTGCCTGAGCAGTATCCAAATATTGATAATGCGACGCTTACCGAGTGGCGCTCGCTTAGCTATCCACAGTTGGCGCTGGCGATTATGCAGCGCTTTGTCACTGATATTCCTACGGCTGATTTGCAAGATATTATCGAGCGTACTTATACTGCTGAGATATTTGGTTCTGATGAGATTGTTCCTGTCCGTAAGCTTGAAGATGATTTATATATTTTAGGGTTGTCGAACGGTCCGACATTGGCATTTAAAGATGTGGCGATGCAGTTCTTGGGCAATGCCTTTGAGTATGTGCTAAAAAGAAAAAACGCGCGTATTACTATCATTGGTGCGACCAGTGGCGATACCGGTAGTGCGGCAGAATATGCCTTGCGCGGCAAAGACAATATCGAAGTCTTTATGTTGTCACCACACGGTAAAATGAGCGTATTCCAGCGCGCGCAAATGTATAGCTTAACTGATGCTAATATCCATAATATCGCCATTGACGGTATGTTTGATGATTGCCAAGATATCGTCAAAGCATTGCAGCAAGATGCCGAATTCAAAGCCGCTTATAACCTCGGAACCGTCAACTCTATCAACTGGGGGCGGATATTGGCGCAAATTGTTTATTACTTTAAAGCCTATTTTGCGGTCACGACGAGCAACGATGAAAAAGTCAGCTTTAGCGTGCCATCAGGTAACTTTGGCAATATCTGTGCCGGTCATATCGCTCGCGAAATGGGTTTGCCAATCGAGCGTCTAATCGTCGCGACCAATGAAAACGATGTGCTTAACGACTTCTTTAATCAAGGGGCCTATCAGCCGCGTCCGACTGATAAGACTTACGTCACCTCAAGTCCGTCGATGGACATCTCTAAAGCTTCCAACTTTGAGCGCTTTGTTTATCTGCTACTCGACAAAGACAGTGCCCGTGTCAGTGAATTATTTGAAGGAGTGAAATCTGGCCAAGGGTTTGATTTGTCTGATTTGCTGCAAGCGGTCAATACCCGTTATGGCTTTGCTGCGGGCAAGTCCACCCATAGCGACCGCTTGCAAACTATTAAGGTACTTTATGAGCAGCATAGTGAGCTAGTCGATCCGCACACGGCTGACGGTATTAAAGTCGCTAAAGAATTACAGCGTGAGGGAGAAGTGATTGTTTGTGCCGAAACAGCATTACCGGTGAAATTTGCCGATACTATTTTTGAGGCGGTTGGAGAGATAGAAATTGCGCGTCCTGCGCATACCGATGGCTTAGAAGCCTTACCGCAGCAAGTGGTGGTATTAGATAATAATGCTGAATTGGTCGCTGAGCAAATTCGTCAGCATGTGACACCAAACCCAGCTTAGGCAGCTTATTTTTATTAACCGCTTATCAAAATTAATATCCAGTTATCAATAACTAAATTTAGGTTACGCCATTGTAATAAAATGTTTATGATTGTGTTATGGTATATATAATTGTAATATTGAAAACGGCGTCGGTAAGTCATTATTAGGCTAGGCGATTTTTACAACTAAACCTGTCAATCATACTGAATAGCTGCTTTATAGACATTATATTAGCGGTATGTATTGTGGATATAACAATGAAGATGAGCTTAAAGAAGATAGCAAACGCACTATTACTGACGACATTTAGTGGTGCAATGCTGCTGACCACTGCCCACGCCAATAATCCACCGCCTACTATTAAGGCTGATGCGCCCAATCGCTATATCGTCAAAAAAGGCGATACCTTATGGGATATATCAGGGCGTTATCTAGACAGTCCTTGGCGCTGGAAAGAGATTTGGGCAACCAACAAGCAAATTAAAAATCCCAACCTTATTTATCCTAACGACGTTCTTATCCTCTGCGTGATTCAAGGTAAAACCTTGGTCGGGGTCGATACCGGCGAAGGTTGCGCAGGGGTTGAAAAACAATTGACTGGTAATGTGGTTGCCAGCTCAGTCACGGTGACCTCTACCGCTAATAGTATTCCCCCTATTCCATGGTCTGCTATTCAGCATTGGCTCGACAAGACCATCATTGTTAATCCAGCAGATTTTAATACCACCCCATACATTTTAGCCTCAAAAAAAGGCAATTTGATTACCGCTAGTGGCGATAAGGTCTATGCCAAAGGCGTACCACTTATCGTTGGCCAGCGTTACGGTATTTACCGTGAAGGCGAAAAGTATGTCGAGCCTAAAACACAAAAAATTATCGGTTTAGAAGTGACTCAAGTCGCTACCGGTTTGGTCACGTCTACCGAAACCAATGGCGTGACCAGCTTGCAGCTTATCGACAGCTATGGCAAAGAAGTGCGTGAAGGCGACCGCGTTTTTGTGGAGCTAAATAATTCAATTCCGCCAGTATTTTATCCAACGCCAGCAACCGTTAATCGCGGCGGTATGATTGTTCGCGTGATGGATTCTATTAGCTCAGCCGCTAAGGGCAGCGTCGTTGCGATCAATTTGGGCAGCGCACACGGTGCCAAGCCTGGTGATGTATTGACCGTTTTTCAAAAAGGCGCGGTCATACGCGATATCAAGGATAATGACACGCCAGTACGTTTACCAAGCGAGCCTACTGGTATGGTAATGGTGTTTAATACCTTTGATAATATCAGCTATGCATATGTGCTTGACTCTGAGCTACCGCTTAATGTCGGTGATCAGCTGTTACCACCGCCGTATCTATAATAAGTGCAATATCTATAATGAGTACAATACTTGTTCTTTGAGCTAAGAGTTTAACTTAAACTAAATGAGCTAGATGATTATGACCGCAGTCACTTCTCTTTTATCCGCCGAGCAGCGTGCCGTTTTGGCGCTGTGGGCTGAAGTGAATGCGTCATTATCAGCGTATCATAAACTCATCTCTAATTTTGGTACGGCAGGGCTTGCTTGGGACGCTAAAGTAGAGGCATGGCGTCAATTGGGCATTTACAGTACCCATCTTAAGCGTCATGAGCAGCTAGAACAAACGCTCACTACTATCGATAAAATCCAGCAAGCATTGTTAGACGGAAAATACGGTCTGCTATTTGCAGACCAGCCTGCTTATCCAGCGCAGTTGCTAGAAATATACGACCCACCACCTGTGTTATTTTATCGCGGTAATAAAGCGCGTTTGCAGCAAGCGCAAATCGCCATCGTTGGTAGTCGAAAACCCACTGCCCACGCGCAAAAAATCACCTTTGATATGGCGCAATACTTAGCACAAGCTGGTTATATTATCACTAGTGGTCTTGCGCTGGGTGTCGATAAGCGTGCCCATTTAGGTGCTTTAGCTCAGTCTGATGAACAATATCAAGGCCGTACGGTTGGCGTGATGGGGACGGGGATTGATGTCAATTACCCCAATCATCATGATAAATTATTTAGTCAGATTATTGATCAAGGCGGCTGTATCGTCAGTGAGTTACTACCGCACACGCAGCCGCACAAACACACTTTCCCGCGCCGTAATCGTCTAGTTGCAGGACTTAGCCTCGCGACCATTGTCACTGAAGCGACCATTCAAAGCGGCTCACTGATTACTGCGCGCCTAACCTCCGAGCAAGGTAAACAAGTTTTTGCCATTCCAAGCCATATTGATAATAGTAATGCCGAAGGCTGCCATCATTTAATACGTGAAGGCGCAACGTTGATTTATCATCCGCAGCACGTCCTTGAAGATATTAATAATCAGTTGGACTATAGAGCGCATACTTATCAGCCGTCATCTAATGCAGAGTCTAGTATTGAGCAAGCAACTCTTAGCCAAAGTTCCAATTCTCTAAATACACAGAAACTCTCTACCAAAAGTATTAATCAATCGCCACAATCTAATCTTAAACCTTCTTCCCATACTAGTGTTATTCCTGAGCATTTAGCGCTCATTTATGAGCAACTTGATTGGCATGGGCAGGATTTAGATGCGTTGTTAAATACTACTGATATGTCGGCCGCGCAATTGATTGGGCAACTTATGGAGCTGGAGTTATTAGGCGTTATCAGTGTACAAGGTGGGCGTTATTTGCGCGTGTAGTTTTATTATTAATCAAAACGCGATTTTAAGAAATCTTTAAACCTGCTGTTTTACTCATCGTTTAAGTTGTATTATATCTCCTCATACTTTCCTTTCTCATTCCGCTATGTCTACATCTAAAGCTCTTATCACCGATTCTGTCATCGAAGCTGCGCATTGGCTACAACAAGGACAGCTGCTTGCTTATCCAACCGAAAGCGTTTGGGGTATCGGCTGTGACCCCTTTAATCAACAAGCGATACAGCAGCTTTTGGCCATCAAGCAACGACCGTTAGAGAAGGGTATGATTGTGGTCACCGATAGTGTCAGTCGACTTAAGATGTTGTTAAATAGTCTAAATGAAGATCAACGCCAGCAAGTGTTAGTCAGTTGGCGTAACGATACTGATTCCGACGTCAATAGCCAGCAGGCGCATACGTGGTTATTACCGTTATCAGAAAACTTACCCGTTTCTATCCCTGCGTGGATTACCGGTTCCCATCATAGTGTGGCGGTGCGGGTGATTGACCATCCTTTGGTGCAGCAGCTGTGCCGTCAAGTGGTGTCCGTCCATAATCCCTATGGCTTTGTCGTTTCGACCAGCTGTAACCCGTCCGGTCAGCCGCCTGCTTTAACGCTCTCACAAGCACAGGCTTATTTTTCTGATAGCAATGAGCAAGTTGGCTATCTAAAGGGCGAGACGCTTGGTTATCAGCTCCCTAGCCAAATCAGCGATGCTCGAACGGGTCAAGTGATTCGTTAGTAACCATTTAAAAGCTAATATTTTTTATATTAGTAGTTCAGTCCTCTATTTATACCCAATCCTACTTTACGCCTTATACCTATAATTCATCTCTTGTTTTTGTAGATGGTTTTTTGTCACACTGAGAAAAAGGCAAGAAAACTATAAGGATAAAAAGCGATGGATATTCTAATCAGTGGTGGCTCGGGATTCTTAGGTAGCGCGTTTAGTGAAGCAATCATTAAGCGCTATCAAAAGGATGATAAAAAAGTGCAGATTACGTGGCTGACGCGCGATAGTAAGCAGGCGCATCCTAATGATATTAAAATGATGACCTATGATGAGCTGGTGAAGTCAGATAAAAGCTTTGATGTTATTTTGAATCTAGCAGGCGCAGGGATTGCTGATAAACGTTGGAGTGACGCGCGTAAAGAGCAATTGCTTGCCAGCCGTATCAAACCTACTGAGGCGCTACTGGATTTTATTGCGCGTAGTAATAGCAAACCTAAGCTACTGGTTAGCGGTTCAGCGATTGGCTGGTATGGTCCTCAAGGTGATAAGTCTTTGACAGAAAGCAGTGGTTTTAACGCTGATTTTTCGCATAAACTCTGTGACGACTGGGAACAGTTGGCGCTAAAAGCTACCGATTACGGTGTCCCTGTTGCTATCGTACGCACTGGTGTGGTTATCCATCCTAAGGGCGGTATGGTCAGTAAATTATTAACGCCGTTTAAAATGGGTGTCGGTGGTCAATTGGGTGACGGTAAGCAAATTATGAGCTGGATCAGTCGTACTGATTGGGTAAGAGCGGTAATATTTATCATTGAGCAACATCTTAGTAGTCAGAGACAGCAAGTGAATAGTATTGATAATACTCTAACAACAGCAAACGCTACGCCAGCGCTGGTTTATAACTTGACCGCGCCCAACCCTGTGACCAATCATACTTTTACTAAGATGCTTGGCGCATGGCTACATCGTCCGACATTTTTTACTTTACCAGCATTTTTATTAAAGCTGATGTTTGGTGAGATGTCGACCTTGTTGATTGATGGGCAAAAGGTGCTGCCACAAGCGCTACTAGGCGCAGGCTTTGAATTTGAACACACAGCTTTAGAGCAAGCGTTGGAGCAGCAATCGTAAACTTTAAAAGATATGTTTCATGTGAAACAATGGGTTTGAAACAACGTTTTTAAAGCATTGATTTAAAAATAGCGTTAAATTACTAAGTGCTTTATATTTCTAGTTCTATAAAGTTTCAATAAACCATCATGCTGTCTACAACAGGTAAGAATATTGGCGTACTATAAGCCCGTCTTTGTCTGATTCAATTTTATTATGTGGCCTTTTATCATTCTTACCCAGCTGCTCGCCCTGATGAGTAGCGTGATATTTTACTGGTTCTTTCAACCAAAACAGCGCTTAGCTAAAGCCGGTTTGTTTTTAAGTGTTTTTATTATCAACAATGCTTTTCTGCTCTACGGCTTGAGTGAATTTTGGCGCGAGCGCTTTCATGTCTATCTGGTTGTCGGTATTTTACAAGGCTTTATGTTTTATGCCGCATTAATAACTGCGGTTATTGCCTTGGTCTATGGTTATATTCTTAAGCAAAAAATTCAGCCAAAACTTATACGCGCCGTTGCAGCGATAACTTATATTGGTATTGTAGGTTTGGCGGTATTTAATGCCTATTCACCTGTCGTCCATCGTCTAAACGTCACGACAGATAAGCCACTTAAGCGGCCGCTGCAAATTGCTTTAGTGTCTGATACGCATTTAGGGAGATGGTTTGGCAATCGGCAGATAGATAAGATGGTGAGGCTGATCGATGCCCAAAATCCTGATGTCGTGGTCATCGCAGGCGACGTCATGAATGATTCTACTGACGCTTATGATAAAACCAATATGCATGCGCACTTATCAAAACTAACAGCGCCGCTCGGTGTCTATGCCACGTTGGGAAATCATGATTATTCTGGTAACGAAGTGGCAATTGCCAAGGCCGTTGAACGCGCAGGGATACAGGTAATTGACAATAAAAGCGTTTGGTTAGACGATTCAGTGTTGCTGATAGGGCGTTCAGATGAGACAGATCCCGCACGTCCGGCTGCGACAGATTTGCTTAGTGAAGTGAGGGCGGATAAACCAGTAATATTTTTAGAGCACAGCCCTGCTGACTTGGAGCAAATAAAAGGTTTGCCGATCGATTTGCACCTGTCAGGGCATACGCATGGCGGGCAGATATTTCCTTTAACGATATTACTAAAGTGGTTTACGCCGCTGGTTTATGGGGCAAAGTACAGTGAGGGCACGCAGTTTTTGGTGACTTCTGGCTATGGTATTGGCGCAGTACCCTTTAGGCTTGGCACGCGCTCTGAGATATGGATGATTACCTTGCAGTCGGCGCAATAGTAGTCATCCCAGCGCTCACAAGTATTGAAAAAGCAGTCGCTATAATCCGCTAATTTATAAATACTGCCACAACCCAGCAAACGCTTTATCAAAATATTATCTCGCTAGGAATTTTCATGCGTTACGCATTTATTATCACTATTATTGTCCTGCTGCAGCTGTTTAGTTTTGGCGCAGCGTGCAGTCTAGAATGGTGGCTACAGCCTTGGAGCACGCCTTTATTAATACAGGTGACTTGGCTTGCTGTCTTTGCGATTACCAATGTTTTTTTGCTGCTTAGCGTCACAAAATCATTTGCCAATAGCTATCGCTGGATAAGCGCTTGGATGATGGTGATGCACTTTATGCTACTAACGGCGCTATTGAGCAGTGTATTATATGGTGGTTTTTGGCTTTTACATGCTTTGGGTATTCCTACTTTTTATGATACAGGCGTAATTAGTATTGGCTTACGCATTTTTGCCCTAGTTTTCTTTATAGGCCTATTTAGCTATACGCTGTATAACGCTTACGTGCCGGCGGTGCGCGAGCTGTCTGTCAAGATTAATAAGCCGCTAAATTACTCGCTGCGTATTGCAGTAGCCAGTGATTTGCATTTGGGCCGTTTATTTGGCAATAAATCTATCGAACGGCTCAATGACATTGTGCAGAGCTATCAAGCAGACATATTGTTGATGCCAGGCGATATTATGGATGACAATACCAAGGCGTTTGCGGCCTATAATATGGCAGAAGATTTGGCAAAGCTGGTAAGTAGTCTGCGCTACGGTGTCTATGCGACGTTAGGTAATCACGATTTGTACGGTCACGAGCAGCCAATTAGTGAAGCTTTACAAGCTGCTGGCGTGCAGTTGCTCAACGATGAAGCGATTTGTCTGTCGCATCAAGGTCAGCCGGTTTGGCTCATTGGACGTTTTGATAATCATAAACGGCAGAGGGTAGCGACGACCGAATTGCTCGAACAAGTGAATACTACTGAGCCAGTGATTTTGTTAGACCACCGACCGAGCGATATTATGGCGCATAGCCAGTTGCCGATTGATTTACAGGTTTCAGGACACACCCATAATGGGCAGATATTTCCAGCTAATTTTATTGTAAAGGCGATTAATCGCTTGGGCTACGGCTACGAAAAAGTCGGTAAAGGTCACTTTGTGGTATCGTCAGGTTATGGGTTTTGGGGCATACCTTTTCGTTTAGGCTCACGTTCTGAAGTTTGGCTCATTACGTTAAACGGTCAGCCCAATTCATAAAAACTATCTTTATCATATTAATGTCCTTGACGATTTAGTTGTCATAAGTCCTTAATTGCCCATTAAACGCCAACCTCACTTTTTAGTGATAACGGCTATTCTATTTCTTAGGCTGCTAATAAATTTTGTGTACTTATAATGTCACGTACAAAACCAGCAAAGCCATGGATAATATGATTGGTTTCCTGCTCAAGTCCTTGGTGCACGCTCATAAAATGAATAAAGCCATGCGGCGCACCGTAGACCGTATAAGTTTGGACAGCTCTACCATAATCTTCTAACTGCTTGGCATACGCAAACGCCTCATCACGTAAAACGTCCAATTCTGCTGCAACGACATAGGTCGGGCAAATGTGGCGATTGTCACCGAGCATAGGCGACGTCAAGATATGTTGACGTGGCAGCGGACTATTTTCTAAACAAGCCGCATCAAAAACCGCCACATCGGCGTGATCGAGCAATAACCCTTCGCCGTATAGCTCCCAGCTTGGATAATCATTTTCGATATCTGTCACAGGGTATAAAGGCATTTGTGCCAGTGGCTGCGGCAGGCGCTGTAATATCTCAAACGTTTTTTGCCCATCAATCCCTAAGTCTTGCCATGCTTTTGCAGACGGCGTGATGACTTGTTGCGCAATCATGGTTGATAAGCCGCCGCCTGCACTATCTCCTGCCAAAACAATACGTGACGCTAGTGCCCCAAATTTATGGCAATTATCAGCTAACCAAGCATAAGCGGCAATACAATCTCTTAACCCCGTAGGCGCAGGATGTTCAGGCGCTAGGCGATAATCGACACTGACCACTGGCCATCCTGTTCGCTCACAGACAGCATGACAAAACTCGTGATGGGTGTTGATGTCGCCAATACAAAAGCCACCGCCATGGAAAAATAGCATGACGGTTTCATCAGGATTGCGTTTGGCTTTCTTTTTAAAACTAAAGCCTGCTGCGTTTACTTGCTTTTGATAACAACGAACCAGCATATCGCCATCATCAGCGTTGGCAATCGTCTTATCTTCCCAATTGACGCTAGGTTCATTTTTCTTAGTAAAAGGTTTTATCATGTCGAATAAGGATGAGCTTGCCTGCTGCCAAACTCTTGGCGTTTGCATAGCAACGGCGTCAGTGGCAAAGCGTTTACGCAGCTCGCCCATCTCTGAGAGCTGTAAAGGGGTTTTAAGCTTGCTATTTACCGCCAGAATCAAACGCAAATGCGCATCAACGTGTTCATACTGCTTAGCCGTAGGTCCATCTAGATAATCAACCAAGCTGTCTAATACTGTTTCTGGCAAGAGACCGATACTTTTCATTGCATAGTGCAGCAAATGTGGCTGATAAGTCGTCAGCAAATTGTGATGCAGTACTTTATCTCTAATGGATAGGTGCTCGCTGTCAATGCAGGATTGCCTATCGTCAGTGCTTATTTGCAAAGTATTGATGGGCAACGGCTCATTTTCAACATTCTCTGAAGGGTTGTTTGATGAGTTAACAGATGAATGCTGACGTTTTTCTTGACCTAAAGACGTAAGGTTTAGTGTCCTTACTGCTTTATTAAGTAAGGTGTTGACTGATAATGTCGCTGAATAAGGCATAACACCTCCCATAAATGATAAATTATATTTGTAAATATCATAAGATAGGCGAAAATAAAGTTGAGTATTCTTTGGTAAGAGTGTGCAGGCTAATAGTAATTTATCTGGCTTAACTGACGTTTTTTTGTAGGTTTTGTTAGTGAAATGAATTACTTATTGACAATAAGCGTAAAGGGAATAAGGTTGTTTTAAAGTAGGTAATCATCTCAAGCATCACCATATCGTTATCATGGATTAAGGTAGTATTCATAACCAGCGATAAAAATTCTACACAGTAGGCTTGAAATTTACCCTCATCACCTTTATTAATCAGCTATCAGAAGGTAGTTAAAAGTTATTGCTAACCATAGGTGATTTATAAAATCACGGTTTGGCTAATGGTCGATTATTTCATTGTCTGGCCAATTTATGGTGTCGTTTTCTAATCCATCATTATTCAGTTAATAGCCTTATTCATAATTATATAAAGGAGCCATCATGAACGAGCAGAATAATAATCACGAAAATATTGATCAAAACGTGCCACACGACAACGTTTCGCATGACAATGTCGAGCACGATGATAGTATCTTAAAAGAAACGCTAGAAGAGTTTAATCCACAGCAAAACTCAGGGGAAGAAAGCACTATCGAAAACGATATCGATTTAGATACTTTTAAAGCCCGTATCGCCGAGTTAGAAGGCGAGGTCAAGCAAGCGAAAGAAGGGACAGCGCGCGCCAATGCTGAAGCTTACAATGCGCAAAAACGCATGGAGCAAGAAGCCGATAAGAGCAAAAAATTTGCCCTGCAAAAATTTGCCAAAGAGCTATTAGAAGTGGTCGATAATTTAGAGCGCGCTATCGAAAATGCTCAAGCAGATGATCCTGTTATCGAAGGCGTCAGATTGACGCATAAAGCATTATTAGATGTCTTAAACAAAAACGGCGTAGAAGTGGTTGAGCCACAAGGCGAGAAATTTAACGCTGATTTGCATGAAGCAGTTGGTATTGATCCAGAAGCTGAAGCCGATACTGTGGGTACAGTACTGCAAAAGGGCTATAGTCTGAACGGTCGTTTGCTGCGCCCCGCAATGGTTCGTGTTGGACAATAGGTTCTGCCAGCTTAACCATTTAAAATTAATATTTTAAATAATAAGTCTTTAACCACGCTAAACCTTACTATTAATAAGGGTTTACACAAAAAATCACATAAAAGACATTTTTTGCCGGTTAAATGACTTGAAATAATACAGCGCCAAACCTATATAGAACAACAAGTGACCGTCTAGTATCTGCTAGATTAGGTCTGATGAGATAAATAGCTTATTTAAAAAATAAATTAGGAGCAATTAATTATGGGTAAAGTAATTGGTATTGACTTGGGTACAACGAACTCATGTGTCGCAGTGATGGAAGGTGATAAAGTTAAAATCATCGAAAATGCTGAAGGTACACGTACCACACCATCGATTGTCGCTTACAAAGATGACGAAATCTTGGTCGGTCAGTCAGCAAAGCGTCAAGCGGTGACCAACCCAAACAACACTTTATTTGCCATTAAACGTCTGATTGGTCGTCGTTTTGATGACAAAGTGGTACAAAAAGACATCGGTATGGTGCCTTATAAAATCGCTAAAGCCGATAACGGTGATGCATGGGTTGAAATTAACGGTAAAAAATTAGCGCCACCACAGGTTTCTGCTGAAATCTTGAAAAAAATGAAAAAAACAGCGGAAGACTATCTTGGTGAAAGCGTCACCGAAGCTGTTGTAACAGTACCTGCGTACTTTAATGACTCACAGCGTCAAGCAACCAAAGATGCGGGTAAAATCGCTGGTCTTGATGTAAAACGCATTATTAACGAGCCAACCGCTGCCGCACTTGCTTACGGTATGGATAAGAAGCAAGGCGATAGCACCGTTGCCGTTTATGACTTGGGTGGTGGTACTTTTGACGTATCAATCATCGAAATCGCTGACGTTGATGGCGAGCAGCAGTTTGAAGTATTAGCGACCAATGGTGATACCTTCCTTGGCGGTGAAGACTTTGACTCAGCGTTGATTGATTATCTGGTTGATGAGTTCAAAAAAGACCAAGACGTCAACCTAAAAGGTGACTCGCTGGCGATGCAGCGTTTAAAAGAAGCCGCTGAAAAAGCAAAAATCGAGCTATCAAGTGCCCAAAGCACTGAAGTCAACCTACCATATATCACTGCCGATAGCAGTGGTCCTAAGCATTTGGTTGTCACTATTAGCCGCTCAAAACTTGAGAGCTTAACGGAAGATTTAGTACAACGCACGATGGGTCCTTGTAAAACTGCCCTTGAAGATGCTGGTCTAAAAGTTGGCGATGTTGATGACGTCATCTTAGTTGGTGGTCAGACTCGTATGCCATTAGTGCAGCAAAAAGTACAAGAATTCTTCGGCCAAGAGCCACGTAAAGATGTGAACCCTGACGAAGCGGTTGCCGCTGGTGCTGCGATACAAGGTGCGGTATTGTCTGGTGACAAAACTGACGTCCTATTGCTTGACGTAACACCATTGACGCTCGGTATCGAAACCATGGGCGGTGTCATGACGCCAATCATTGAGAAAAACACCATGATTCCAACTAAGAAATCACAAGTTTTCTCAACGGCGGAAGACAACCAGCCAGCCGTAACGATTCAGGTGTATCAAGGTGAGCGTAAAATCGCTAACCAAAACAAACAGCTTGGTCGTTTTGACTTGACGGATATTCCACCAGCGCCACGTGGTTTGCCGCAAATCGAAGTTACCTTTGACATTAACGCTGACGGTATCATGAACATCTCAGCGAAAGATAAAGGTACTGGTAAAGCGCAAAGTATCCAGATTAAAGCGGATTCTGGTTTGTCGGATGAAGAAGTCGAACAAATGGTGCGTGATGCTGAAGCCAACGCTGCTGAAGATGAGAAATTTGCTAACCTTGCGCAGGTACGTAACGAAGCAGATGGTCGTATTCATGCGGTACAAAAAGCGCTAAAAGAAGCTGGCGATAAAGTCACTGAAGATGAAAAATCAACAGTAGAAACTGCCATCTCTGAGCTTGAAGCGGCTGCTAAAGAAGATGATTATGATGATATCAAAGCCAAACTTGAAGCGCTAGACAATGCTTTCTTACCAATTAGTCAGAAGATTTATGCTGACAGCGGTGCTGGTCCAGAAGGTATGGATCCAAGCCAGTTCCAACAAGGCGCTGAAAATGCTGGTAACAACAACCAAGCGGATGACGATGTCGTTGATGCTGAGTTTACTGAAGTTGACGAAGATAAAAAATAAGCTTAATTAAAGCTTAAATCGACGTTGATTTCATAATAAAAGGCGTATCTTTCGGGATGCGCCTTTTTAATGTTGACTCTCAGTCGCTGTTAATGAGTAGGGAATATTACTCAAACTAGGTTATTGTAACAAAAGATTTCATATCTAGCCCTTTGTAACCCAAGGGCCGACAAACACTTGCAAAAGTTAACTTTCTTACCATTAAACACTGACAGAGTTTTTGACATGGTTTGTTACTATGTATACATCGTTAGCAAACAAGGCGATATGGCTAAAAAGCCCACATAAATAAATAACTTGTTTGTCCAAATTGATTTTAAGGAGCTACACATGAAAACTCTACAAAAAACTTTACTAGCCCTAGCTGCAGGTTCTTTACTAAGCGTAGGTGCACAAGCAGCCGTAGCATACGGCAATGGTTATACTGGCCAGCCATACGTTGGTGTAAAAGTCGGTCAGTTTGACCTAGACGTAGATGGTGCTGATGATCCAACTGCTTATGGCGTATACGGTGGCTATAACTTTGATCCTAACTTCGGTATTGAAGCTGAATATGTAGGTTCAGATGATGCTGATTATCGTGGCGGCGATATCGATGCCAAAACTTACGGCGCTTACGGTACTTACCGTTATGCATTCCCAAATACTGGACTATACGCTAAAGGTAAATTAGGGGTTGCCAGAACTGAAGTAGAAGCCTCTGGTACAACTTTAGGTTTATATAACGGTACAGATAAAGATACAAGCCTAGCAGGCGGTGTTGGTCTTGGTTACTCAGTCAATCCTGACTTCAGCGTTGAAGCAGAATATGACAAACTAGGTAGCGATGCGGATCTTATGACTATCGGCGCTCATCTTAAATTCTAATTAACTGAACATTAAGTTCTATATTAATGAAAGAGTTAGATGATAAGCAAAATAAAAAACGATCACTTAGGTGGTCGTTTTTTTATGCCTATAACTTTTAAGGCGCTGTTTGATAACAAAATGTGCTACATTGAAAGCTAGAATGATAAAGATAGGGAATGAGCAATTATGGAGATGCTTTGGATGCTTGAACCGTGGCACTGGCTGGTATTAGGCTTTGTATTGCTAATCATTGAGATGTTTGTACCGACGTTTGCCAGCCTGTGGTTTGGCGGAGCGGCTATCATCGTGGCTGCTCTTGCGTGGTTGCTACCCATTTCTGTATCGATGCAAATCATTATTTGGTTGGTGCTCTCGGCTATCTTTTTATTGGCTTGGTTTAAATTTATCAAACCATTATCTGTCGATCGCACCAAAGCGGGGTTGGGCGGTAGTGTCATCATCGGTGAAACTGGGATGATTATCGTCGCGCCGCAGTTAGAGCGCGCAGGCGTTGTACGCTTTAGTGTACCTATCGTCGGGGCTGCTGAGTGGATGTGCCGTACGAGCGGTGAGCAAGTCGCCGTCGGCGATCGCGTGATAGTGACGGATATCGTAGGTAATGAGCTGATTGTCAGTAGTATGCAAGCGCAAGCAGTTATTAATAAAAATAGTTAGGCATAATAATAGAGGTGCAACATGGAAAGTTTTAGTATTGTCATGATCGTTTTGATTGCATTGGTCGTGTTTACGGTGTTCAAAGGCGTGCGCATTGTTCCTCAAGGGTATAAATGGGTGGTGCAGAGACTCGGTAAATATAGCCAAACCCTAGAGCCGGGATTAAATTTAATCATTCCTTATGTCGACGATGTGGCTTATAAAGTGACGACCAAAGATATCGTCCTTGATATTCCCTCACAAGAAGTCATTACCCGAGATAACGTGGTCATTATCGCCAATGCCGTTGCTTATATTAATATCGTGCGCCCCGATAAAGCGGTTTATGGTATCGAAGACTATGAATACGGTATTCGAAATCTAGTGCAGACGTCTTTGCGTTCAATCATTGGTGAGATGGATTTAGATAGCGCCTTGTCAAGCCGTGATGAAATCAAAACCAAGCTCAAGTATGCCATCTCAGAGGATATTGCCGATTGGGGTATTACCTTAAAGACGGTAGAAATCCAAGATATCAATCCCTCGCAAACCATGCAAGCCTCGATGGAAGAGCAGGCGGCGGCAGAGCGTTTACGCCGTGCTACCGTCACCCGTGCTGACGGGCAAAAGCAAGCGGCTATCTTAGAGGCAGATGGTCGCCTAGAAGCGTCACGCCGAGATGCGGAAGCGCAAGTGGTATTGGCGAAAGGCTCAGAAGAATCTATTCGTCTGATTACTGCTGCAATGGGCGACGAAGAAATGCCGATTGTCTATTTACTTGGCGAGCAATATATCAAATCGATTCGTCAGTTAGCCGAATCTGATAACGCAAAAATGGTGGTATTACCGGCTGACATTCTAAGTACCATAAAAGGTATGGTAGGTGATAAGCTTAAGGTTTAACTAAGTATGCTTTAGGCGTATTTAAATTTGTTAGAAAAATAGTCAGTGAGCGTTTTACGTGCTGACTATTTTTTTAACTTTTAATTGATAGCTAATCAACTTTTTAGCGTGCATTACTCTATTTTTAATAACAATAATAATTCAAGGAAAATAATAATGGCTAACGAAGATATCAATAATAAAATGACGGCTATAAATGAATTTGTGCAAGGTAGCCCGTTGCCTTATAGCGAGCTTGATGCGTCGCATATCAATGCCGCTTATCCTGAGCAGAAATTAGAGATTCGAGGCGGCGGCTACGGCTCAGATGCAGCGGCGCATCCAACCAATGCCAAGCAATTTTATGCCCTGACCGACCGTGGTCCTAATGCCGACTTTGACGGAATTGCCGGTAAAGGTAAGCAGTTTCTTGTGCCAAATTATACGCCGTCTATTGGGTTGTTTGAATTGCAAGCTGACAGCAAAATTATCAAAGTAAAAGAAATAATTCTAAAAGATAGCAATGGCAATCCTATCTCAGGACTACCAAACCCCAAGGCTTTTGGCGGCACCAATGAAGTACCTTATGATGTCAATGGTCAACCGATGACAGTCAACCCGCAATTGCCTTTTGATGCGGTAAGTAATCCGATCAAAACTGATATCAATGGTTTAGACCCTGAAGGACTCGCAGCGCTGCAAGATGGCAGCTTTTGGGTCAGCGATGAGTACGGTCCGCACCTTGTGCATTACGATGCCAATGGCGTAGAGATTGCGCGTATCAATGCGTTTGCCAATGATGAGCGTAATAATGTGATGGTTGATGCTAAGCCAATCTTGTTACCGACGGAATTTAGCAAACGTCGTGCCAATCGTGGCATGGAGGCGTTAACCATTACGCCTGACCAAACGACGCTGGTCGGTATCATGGAGTCCTCTATGGACAATCCCGATAAGTCAGGGCGACTCTCTAGTTTGGTACGTATGGTAACGATTAACTTAGTTTCAGGACAAATAGCGCAGTATTTATATCGATTGGATAACGCAGCGCATGTGACCTCTGGCATTGTGGCGCTTAATGACCATGAGTTTTATCTCATTGAGCATGATCGCAAATTCCCGCTCCAAGATAAGTCAGCACAAAAACTCATTTATAAAATTAATATCGCGCAAGCAACAGATATTGCAACCATTGCAAATGATAAAAGTGTTAAACAGAATGATAGACTGGGTTTGACAGTGAATGGGCAAACGCTTGAGCAGCTGATTGCAGAAGACGAAGAAAACTGGCAGACCCTTGAAAACTTAAACATCACGCCTGTTAAAAAAACCTTGGTCGTCGATGTGCTGGCGAGCTTAGATTACCCACATGATAAGCTTGAGGGCTTATGGTTAAGACAAGATGGTTCATTGGGTCTACTCAATGATGATGATTTTGCGATGACAGATACCGATATAATCAATCCAAAAAGTAGCGTCGAGCAAAAGTATCTCGATAAAGAAAAAACCATTGAAGATGCCAATCGCTTATATATTGTTATGCCGACTGAATAGAGTAGATTGGTTTTTTTATCAATACTTATCGTATTACAGCCAATAAAAAGACCTCGCATTAGCGAAGTCTTTTTTATTAATAACGTATAAAAAAGTTTTAAATTACTTTAGAGAAGCGGTTTTTATGTTTTTTCTCAAGATACTCATCGAACACCATAGCGACATTACGCCCTAATAGACGACCTTTTGGCAGGACGCGAATACCAGCGGCATCCATGTCAATCAAGCGGTCCTCTTGCATCGCGCCCAATTGCTGAATTTCATCGATAAAGTAAGTAATAGCATCGATACCAAATTTCTGATTAACGTCTCTAAAGTCGATATAGTCGTGACAAAGTAAATTCATAATCACGTATTCACGCAGACGATCTTTAATCGAGGTTTTAATCACATTGACCGCTGGCATGATCGCTGGATTATCACGCGCCGCATCGATATTTTCTTTATATACCTGCAAATCCGTATGGTTTTGCAAAATATAGCTGCTATTGGCGTTAGAGATTTGGCTGATTGACGACACGCCAAAGCCTAATAAATCGCAATCGCCCATGATGGTATAACCCTGAAAATTACGATGTAATTTGCCTTCGCGCTGGGCGATAGCAAGCTCATCGTCAGGTTTGGCAAAATGGTCGATACCGATATATTGATAACCGGCCTCGCTCAAGGTATTGATGGTATTACCGAGCATGGTAAGCTTCTCAGCTGGCGTCGGTAAATCTGCCTCTCTGATTTGGCGTTGCGATTTAAAGCGCTCAGGCAAATGAGCGTAATTGAATACCGATAAACGATCGGGTGACATCTCAATAACACGGCGTACGGTCTTGTCTAGAGTCGTTGGCGTTTGATGCGGTAAGCCGTAAATCAAATCGACGTTGGTAGAATGGAAGCCCAATCTACGCGCTTCAGCAAGCACATTCTCAATCAGTTCAGCAGAGTTGATACGGTTGACGGCGATTTGTACTTTTTCGTCTAAGTCTTGTACGCCTAGACTGACACGGTTAAAACCAAGGTTACGCAGTACCGTTAGTGTCTCGTCGCCAAGCTCACGCGGATCGATTTCAATAGAGTAATCGCCTTGGTCTTCTGGCAAAAATTCAAACTGGGTCTGCAAAAATTCCCAAAGTTTTATCAACTCATTATCTTGTAGAAAGGTTGGCGTACCGCCACCGAAATGCAGCTGCTTGACCAGTGGATTTTTACGATCGGCTGGCGTTTTTAATAGGCTACGTTTGTGCTTGATTTCCGCCATTAAATATTCTAAATAATCGCCAGCGTCGCTGTTCTTTTTGGTGATTATTTTATTACAAGCACAGTAGTAGCAAAGGTGACGACAAAACGGAATATGGAAATACAGCGATAAGGGCGCATCGGCTTCGCGCTCTTGCAAAATCTTAGTCTCCAGCCCCTCAGGCATCGGTGAAAATTCTAACGCGGTCGGGTAGGAGGTATAACGCGGCCCAGATCGATTGTATTTATTGATAATCTCTTCATCGAATGCTGGTAGCTGTTTGCTGGTAATGCTGCCACGGGTACTGGCATAGGGATTGGGCATCTCAACCACAGGGCGTGCAGTCGTAGGCTGCTCGTCGGCATGAGCGAAAGATCTTTGGTCGCTATTGATATCGGCTGGTTCTGACATGCGAGATTCCTCGGTTTAACTGTATAAATCGCCACTTAAGTAATAAGTAGTATAACAAATCAATAGTCATAGTGGCATGGACGGTAAGTTTTCGTATATACCCATAAAGTTGTATTGCTATCTACAATAAAAAAAGACTTCAGGATTACCCTAAAGTCTTTTTTATTATAATCAATAATTTAGCTAGAACTATTCTCTCAATTTAATCACTTCACCAACCGCTTGTTTGGATATTTCGCTCTTACTAAATGGCAGACGAATCCACTCTTTATCTGAATAACGGCGCGTCTGATCACGATGATAAGGGCGCGTCGTATCTCCTGCTTGTGAGTAGGCAAGCAGCGCCTCTACAACAGGACCTTTACTATCAAAGGTCACTGACTGCATATAGGTTGGGCCATTGGTCACTGGACCATAAGTGCCATCGCTGTTTTGACTTGAGCTTGCGACATTGAAGACGCCTTCACCACCAAAACCACCATGCATAGGAATCTTTTCATTGTTCTTGCCTGCATCAATAACGAACTGCAAGCTTCCTAATGGCGCATCAAGCGCAATAGTTCTATCATTAAAATATTTGATTGAGTCGCCAAGCGCAGTACGTGTCTTATCATTGATGATTAAGTCACGAGGGGTGTTAATGGGATCTGCCTTATTAAATGGAACACCAAAACCTGCATAATCACTCACACCAAGATTGGTCCAAAACTTTCTAAAGACATGAGCGCCTTTACTATCGAGATTATCGCGGCGATCCCAATTGCTTAGTACGTTACAAGCTTGGGTTGCGTCAATGCTGCCACCGTCTTTTAAAGGCAATAGAGGGTTAGCGGTACAATCTGCTAAGACATCATCGAGCACTAATTCGGCTGCATAACTGCGGTTGCCATAGACGACTTGTTGTAGCTTATCTAAATCAAAATTATGGCCACCAAGTCCATCTTTATTGCTCAGTCTATCTAATACTTGGGTAAATGCCATTCTGGTACGTAAAGATAGCGGTGCCGCGTCTTCAGAAAGCGGTAACAAATCACGTCTTAATAATGGGGAGAATCCAGTTAATAGTTGTTCTGCATTACTGAGCCAATAACTATCGTTTGAATTTAGGACATAATCATCACGAATTAAAAACGGTAATTTTGAGCCGCCAAAGATACCCGCTTGAGGAGAATCGGCGTCCGTATCCCACTCACAGGCAGCCGTACTACCATTAAGTGCAGGTAAGTCTGCGGCAATCAAAAGAGGAAGAGCAGCTCCAGCGTCAGCACTACAAGCTACTAACTTTTCTCTAGTGACATTAGGTACCGTTGAGATATCGGCGTAAAGCGCTTTACCGTTACGGTCAGTAGCAATGGTATTGACAAACCCTAGGCCTAGAATTTTTTGCATTCTATCGACGAGATCTCCAACGCTAGTGGCCATATTCATACTGCGCCACTGATTGAGGGCTCTTGGGTTCTCAGAGGCAGCATCACGGATAGTATAAACAACGTTATTAGCATCACCCCATGCTGGTAAGCGAGGATCAAGCAGTTTTGCATTGAGTATTGGCCCATAATGTGAAACATAGATGTTCCGAGTTATTGTTTGATTGTTTGGCATCTTAACAATGACTGGAACCGTTTCAATATCACGTTGTTCAACCTTACCGTCGCTGTTGACATAATTGTATTTAAAAGGACTACCGTTGACTAGACTAAGCTGATAAAGGGTAAAGCGCTTAGCAGTCGATACCGTATGGCTCCAAGCCACGTCTTTATTAAAGCCGATGTTGATAAAAGGTTGACCTTGCTGAGCGGAACCCATCACATCAAGCTTACCTGGTATTGTTGTATGAAATTCATAAAAACGCTGAACGCCTTCCCATGGTTCATGTGGATTTCCATACATTACGCCACTATCAGTACCTGTTACCTTACTACCAAAGGCATAAGCATTACTACCGCCATCTAATACGTTGATAGTTGTCATATCGAATTTTTCATCCGACTCTGCTATAGGTTCAGGGCTACTCATTCTAGAGCTTCCCATGACGATACCTGACGCTGGAGGAGCTACTTGTGCGATTTGTTTGACGAAGTTAGAGAGTCCACCGCGTAAATTGGCTTTGCCATATAGAGCCAACATATCGTCAATATTGATTTCGCGAACCCATTCAGCGCCTGCACAGGCAGGGTCTTCAATATTTTTGACCCCTTTGTCACGCAAATAGCGATTGTAGCCAGCGGCATAGCCTTTGACCGCATCAATCACTTCAGGGTCTTGAGCCCCTAGAAAACCCGATCGTCGTTCAGGAGAGTTATACCAAGTGTAGAAAACATCGCTATTCTCATTACCCTCAGCACCCAGATAGCGCATACTCTCACCCTTAGCGATTACGATTTCACGTGCTAAGGAGCAGATATTGTCTTCGGCAAAAGCATACCCGACGCCATAACCCAGACCTTTATAATTTTTAGCAGTGATGTGCGGGATACCAAACTCAGTGCGCTGGATATCCGCCGCATAAGTACTATCACCAGTGCCGTCGTCTATATTGCCGTTAAAATTGTCGTTATCCGAACAGCCAAACAGTCCCAGAGAGACTGCCATCGTCAATAGCGTGAGTGTGCGTACACGCCGATTAAGCACATTAATGCTCATAAGCTTACCCATCCATGGTTAATTACGATTTTATAAAGCGCTAACGAAAATCACCGCCAAGCTTTATATGTCAATAAAATCCTTTTATTGCCATGCTTTTATCTGTCTTATTTTCTATTTTTTTGAATGAAATAATAAATAAGAAAAATTAAAAACATTTATCAATCATATAACACTTTTAAATATCTATGCTAGCGAATAAATCGCAGAATTTAGGCGCTGATATTTTGCTTAGTAGTAGTCAGAAATGAGTTTTATCTATTAAAAAATAGGTTAGAAATAATAAGGTTTAAACGGATTGATAAAAATAGAACACGACATTTACGCGCTGATTGATAATGCTCTATTATCGATTAATCTTTATAGTAGGAAACGCTGATGTCGTTCGCCCAAGTCTATACGCGTTCAGTCGTCGGACTGCACGCGCCGCAGGTCATTATCGAGGTGCATTTATCACAAGGCTTGCCAGCGCTGACCATTGTCGGCTTGCCTGCCGCTGCTGTGCGCGAAAGTAAAGACAGGGTGCACTCGGCGATTTTGAATTCGGGCTTTCAATTCCCTAATCGGCGTTTGACGATTAATCTAGCACCGGCAGACTTGCCAAAAGATGGTGCAAGATTGGATTTGCCAATAGCCATCGGTATTTTGGCCGCCAGTGGACAGCTTGAGCCAGAAACGTTATCAGGGTTTGAGTTTATCGGCGAGCTTGCACTCAATGGCGAGTTGCGGCAAGTGAGTGGTAGCTTGGCGGTTGCTCGAGCGATGAAAGCAGAGTCGTTAGTGGTAAATTCTACCAAACCTTCTACAAAATCTGATGAACAAGAATCGCGCCAGTTACGGCAATTAATAGTACCGATTGATAATGGCGCGGAAGCCAGCCGTGTCGAGGGGGTGACGATATTAGCGGCGCAAAACTTAAAGGCAGTCTGTAATCATTTGCAGTCGCTCACAGATTCTAGCCTTATAGATGAGCGCTTAGAAGTCGTGCAAGCAACCGCTGCGCAGAGTAAAGTTGCTTATAAAGTTGATTTGGCGGATGTTAAAGGTCAGCATCATGCTAGGCGGGCGTTAGAAATCGCCGCCGCTGGTGGCCATTCGATACTGTTTACCGGACCGCCGGGTTCTGGCAAGACGTTGATGGCATCACGGCTACCCACTATCTTGCCAGACTTGAGTGATGAAGACGCATTAGAAGTTGCCAGCACCTATTCAGTGGCAGATAGCGACTATGATTATGGTACGCGGCCATTCAGGCAAGTTCATCACACCATATCTGCAGTGGCGTTGGTTGGTGGTGGTTGTCACTTCCCATAATCCTTGTCATAATTCCACAAACATTGTCAAAGTAAGAGACTTTAAAGATGAGCAATTTTAAACCGTTTATAGGAATTGACCTGGTAGCAAGCAAATCAAGTATAGATATTAGTGACTTTTTAAATTTGACTGACTACGAAAAGGGGGTTAAGAAAAGATTTTTTAAAAACTCTTTATATCAAGTTATTTGGTACAAGAATCTATATGATTTAGGTGAAGGAAAAGAAAACAAACGAGTTGAAGTTGTTTTTGTCAGTAGCAATGGTTTTCAAATTTCTGTGAAGCTACCGCTTGATATTATAATAAAAGTACCAGTAGGTTCTGTCTGGAAAAACGGACTTATGGTTAAAGAGTTGGATACTGGGCAGTACGTATTTTCTTTGCAAGAAGCAAAAGGTAAGAGTTTTCATAGGCCTAATGTTAGATATATTTCTCAATTCTATGAAAAGAAACAGGAGGGAAAACAAGAGGATGAGCAAAAAAAGTACAGAGCCAATTTAATTCTTCGTGAGAAGGATTATCCTGTTAGGGGTAGCGAAGCAAACACCCTGATTATTGTCGAGCAGGGAGAATTAAAATTTATTATTCACCCCCTTATCTTTTTTTTAACTCATTACGGCAGTTCTAAGCACATAAACAATGTTCTTGTTTCTCATCCTTGGGGTGATGTAAATAATAGTGATCATAGTACTGTTAAAAACCTTCTAGAACTTGATTATAAAAATACCAAATGCTCTAAAGCTGTCTTAATACCTAAAAGCTGTTTGGTAAGCGATGCAGTTATTTTGCATTATCTTAGAGAAAACGAATATACAAAAAGAACTGTTAAGGAATTCAATGCGACTACTCGGCAAAAACTTAACGATAATAAAAATAAGTCTGGTGGTATATCTGTGAAACCTTATCATCAACAAAGCATTGAGATGCTAGTAAAAGGAATACCTTTAGGGGGTGGCATTATCTTGTGTTCTGAGGTTATAGGCATGTCATTACCACGAGGTGAAGAAATATTCTACGATTTTGAGAATAGTATTCAAGTCGTTGGTGCAAGTAATGCTCAATCATTTAGACCTATGTATATCAACATTGAAAAAGAGACGATAGTCGTAGCAGATACTAGAGGTCCTAATAATTCAACTACAGCTGTAATTAGACAAAAACAAAAAGTATTAGGTGATATCAGAAAAATCTCTAGAAACGAAGGTATAAGTTTAGATGAGGCCTTTAAATACGAAACTAAATCTATACCTTTGCGCGAACCTATACCTGATTTTTTCGCTCCAGGGAGTCTTGTCAATACTGCTGGTAGTGTTGGTATGTTAAAAGTATTCGTAGATTCGGGTGTAGAGGAATATACAGATACAAATCCTCATAAAATTTTAAGATATGCTCGTCAGCTAAAACACTATTACAAATCCGTGAAAATTGACTGCTACTTAATTGAACAAGGTTATAAAGGTGAAGTAGTAAAACTACAAGAATCTAATGATGATAGATTTCCAAAGACTATTTACATTCTACGACTTATTATCGATGGTAAATATTACTTTGTCTTTGATAGCCAGCCGTTGAGTATTCTTAATGTATCAGGAATTAGTGGTATTATAGTTAAAGTGATTAGCTCCTTCGACCCTGAGGATTCAATTTACGAATTATTTAATAATGAAGGTAAGTTCCATAATATGGATAAGGATAATATTAGAATTTTTAATCACATGACTAAAGCTAAAAAAACCAATTGGTTAAGAAATGCCTTAATTAGGTTTTAAAAAAGTATATCTTAAGTACATAAAAGTGACAGCTATCATTACTACCGCTAAGCCATTAAAATTCAACCTTCTTGGTAGGATGTTTGGAAACAGAGTCATTACTCTAACAGAAAAAGGTATCTCTTTATATTCTAAAAAAGGTTCTAAAGAGCTACTCTCTTTTTCTAAAACTAAACGATTTGCCTACGTTGAAAATGGGTTCTTTATAGTGGCATAATTAAATTAGACAGTATTTAAGAGATATATTACCTAGAAAAATATTTAAACAATTTTCATGTTAATAGAGTCAATAACTTCTTGATAGTTGTTTACCACATTAAATGCTGGTAGAGCTTTCCCTAAAACTTCTTTCGAGGGTGAGAATAAGTACCCATGAGATACTGCTTCTAACATACTAAAATCATTAAATGCATCGCCTATTGCCATACTATTTCCCAATGATAAAGGATATTTTTCGATAATCTCGTGTTTACCATGTTGGCGACTATATAGCACTTTATTAACATAGCCCGCACCATCGACCTGTAAACGATGACAATATACCGTCTCTATCGGAACTTCTAGCTTTTGCAAAAAACCTTCTAATAATTCATGAAAGCAGTCCGATACAATCTGAATATCAAAACCCTTCACTCTCAACGTTTGTAAAAACTCTACTGCGCCTTCTAAGGGGTTAAGCTGACTGATGATATCTTGTATATTTAGTAGAGTAATCTGATTTTTGTTTAGAACATCAATGCGATACAGCATTAGTTTTTTATAATCTTCTACTTCTCTTGTAGTAATGCTCAGCTCAGATATATTCAGCTGACTAGCCAAGAATTTCCATATCTCCGGAACTAAAACCCCTTCCATATCGATAAAAGCAACTTTATTCATGTTTAATTCCTCTAGTTTAAGTTTGCAAAGAGCAGCAACACGCCCAATAGCCCTAATATAAAACCAATGACACGATTGATTGCGACTTGCTGCTGTAGCATTTTTTCTCTTAGCGTCCGTTGAGAGAACAATAAAGCCACTAAAGCGAACCATATGAAGTGAGCTAGTGACATGAATAAGCCATAACCGATTAAAATAGACTTGGGGGTAATGGCGCTAACAATCTGCGTATACGTGCTAATCACAAATAATGTGGTTTTAGGATTCAAAGCATTGGTAAAAAAACCGTATCGCAATGCTTGTCCGGAACTAATGCGGGCAGTAGCGCCTACGTCATGTACAGGCTTTTGTGTGAATGTTTTATAACCAATATAAATCAAATAAAGGGCACCAAGATATTTTATGATCGTCAAAAAATTTGGCGCAAGTTTCATTACAATGGCAACGGCTACTAACGTATAAGTAACGTGTACTAAGACACCTAATGCTATACCAATAGACGTTAGTACACCGACTGAACGCCCATATAGGTAGCTATTCTTAGTGACAATAGCGAAATCAGCCCCAGGGCTAATAACAGCAAGAATGGTGATCATGATAACGGTAAGAAATTCTGTCATTTGGTCAACTCTGTAAAGGGTAAACCAACATATAAAGCGTCTTTATTCAAACAAATACTGTTTTATATATCGGTTTTTATGTCATCAATTTAAGTGCATTCTCCTACAGTTACAGATAAACTAAAATTGAGTTTATTACATCATCATCTATGAGTTTTTGGCATGATAGAAAAAATATCGTTGAATTCATTAAGGTTCTTTTACTACGTTGCAGAGCATAATAGTGTGACGCTTGCTTCTCAGAAACTGTTTGTGACACAAAGTGCCGTGAGTAAACAGATTAAGAATTTGGAAGATGCTTTAGGTGTACCTTTATTTAATCGAGTCAATAAGAAACTGGTACTCACAGCCAATGGCAATCTACTTTTTTCTTGTTGTCAGCAAGTTTTCGCAAAATTAGATGACTGTCTTGTGGATCTAACGAGGCAAGATCATCGAAAAAAGCAACTGGTACTCTCCTGTGAACCAACCATTTCAATGAAATGGTTGATACCGCGTTTGGCTGAATTTAATGCATTAAATTATGGGTTTGAAATTGTGTTACTGACGGGTGGTGGAACAGTAGACTTTCAAGGGAAATCTATCGACATTGCTTTGCGTAGAAATGATTTTGAATGGGACAAGAATATATTTCATGAGAAAATTATTGAAGAATATATTGTTGCTGTCCGTAATCCTAGAACTGAGCAAACGAATACCTTGTTACTGACTTCTTCTCGACCCAATTTTTGGCATCACATCAATAAGTCTAAGTTGGTCAGCAGCGAGATTTTATCCTACGAACCTATGGTATTGGAACATTTTTACTTATGTATTGAGGGCTGTCTAGCAGGTTTAGGAACCGCTATTGTTTCAATGTTTATGGTGGAAAAAGAGCTTTCGCATCACTTTTTAGAATTAATACATCCTCCAGTGGCAGACAGCTCGTCCTATCACTTATTGTCTTATTACCCTTTTTACGAAGATGAGAGAAAGGTGGTGTTTAAAGATTGGCTAAAAAAAGAGATGCTGAATAGCAAGATGCAGTTTATGGAAGCTCTGAAATGAGTATACCTATGGCGAACCAATCAGATGCTTTCACTAGTTCGGTTCCCTAATGAAGACTTGAATATCAAGCTGTAGGCTAATGGTATCAACGTCTTAACTTGCTGAAATAGTAGCAGTGTACTTCATGGTGTACCTATCATACATATTCTATTCGCGTAAGAAGCCGAACTGATAGACGTAACAATTGCCACGTAATGCTATTGGTCTTTGAGGTATACATCAGCTGGGCTAAAAGCCTAGCCTACGCTTACTTGATAATTAGTTAAGTGTTTATTATGTTTTTCAGGAACTCGCCCTTACTTTCTAATATTTCTTTATACAAATAATAGATATTAGTATTTATAAAATCCACGTACCTATAATTATTTTCTGTTATTTGAATAAGGTCAATATCAGGCATCAGCATAATAACTGGAGAATGAGTAGCGATGATAAACTGCGCCCCTTCCTTTGCTAACTGTATAATTCTCTCGACAAAATCAATTTGACTCGCAATTGATAGTGATGCTTCAGGCTCATCAAGTATATAAAGTCCGCCCCCTCTAAAACGATTGAAGAATAAAGCTCTCATGGACTCTCCGTGTGAGATTGTATGTAAGTCTCTACCTCCATAGTAGCTATTTATTTTAGGATCAAAACTTAATTCTGAGTCTAAATTTCTCATTTCAGTGAGAAGGTTGTAATAAGTTTCAGACCTATAAAAGAAAATATCTTCTATTTTTTTACCGCTTTTTGAGATTCTTAGATGCTTGGTATAATCCAAATGTGTATTTTCAGTTTCATAATGAAAATTTATAGAACCACCTTCGGCAGGGCAACCTAATTTGACTGCTAAAGCCTCTAAAATAGTCGATTTACCGGCTCCATTTTCGCCAGTAATCACGGTGATATTCTTTGTAAAACATAATGGATATAGGTGCATAAACGGAAAATCATGAGGGATAGTATTTAATAAATCTACTCTTTTCAACATAGGTGTATTTTCATACATAAAGCTAATCCTTATAGTCAGTCCACAATTAAATTAGTACAACCTATATTATGGAACAGTTTATTTAAATTATTCTCAATCCACCCTTTGAACCGCCCTGAGTATATCGGAGGCAGATTTACTTAAGTCAGGCAGCGATGCCTGACAGGATTAAACTATCATAATAGCGCTTTTCAAATTCAAAAGGTATCACATAACCAATCGTGCTATGCAGTCGTGTTTTATTGAACCAGTCTACCCATTCAAGGGTTGCCAGTTCAACATCATTTACGCAGCTCCAGTGCTGCTTCAAATAATGAATCACCTCAGACTTATAAAGCCCGTTGACCGTTTCAGCCAATGTATTATCGTAGGAATCACCAGTCGTACCCACAGAAGTGATAATGCCAGAGTCAGTCATTTTATCCGTGTAGCGAATAGATAAATCCTGAACGCCTCTATCACTGCGATGAATCACATCTTTAGGATTATTTCTACCTGCTATCGCTTGACCCCTGCCGTCAAATCCGTACAACTAAACTTGGGAGATTTTAGTTACGCAGCATGACTATAATAATCAAACCACATCTGCCATGGCGATCGATAGCCCAAACCCTTTTGAACCCTAGTTTGGTTGTAATACAGCTCTATATATTGTGTGATCTCGTTGGTCGCTGTAAACCTTGTTTTATATTCCTGATGTATACAAGCTCATTCTTCAATATGTCCCAGAAACTCTCTATTGGCGCATTATCAAAGCAACTACCTTTACCACTCATTGAGCCTTTAAAATGATGCTGCTTGATGATTTTGTGATAGGCATGACTGCAATACTGGCTGCCTCTATCAGAATGTACAATCAGCCCTGCTTGGCCCTTTATTCTCAATTGCCATATTCAATGCTTTACAGACTAAATCAGCGGTCATGCGCTTGTTAATAGCATATCCAACAAGATCTTTGATATTAGCTTCTATAATATATCTTAGGAGATAGTTAACTGATTTAAAGGCTAAAAATATATTCATTTGGTATGATTAGGTAGCCAATAAACTTTGGTTTTATGCTCAAACTTGACTAAGTTATCACTACTAAAGACTTCAAATTTGAAATTTTGAATATAATTTTTGCCAACCTTAATATCATGAAAATAAGCCATACATAACTGATACCATAGAATGACATCAGTTTCGGTTAGGCTTTCTTTTTTTATGAGTTGTTGGATTTGTTTTTCTTGCTCCTTCCTTACATTATTATAACTTAAGCCTTGCTTTTCAGGTCGTTTGCAAATTAATTTAAGTTCGTATTCTCGATTTAAAAAAGTCACAAAACCATATAGATTACTATACTGCCCTCGCTTATCAGCTAAATAGCGTTCTATTTGTTCCTGAGTTGGTTTTTCCGAGCCTAAAACCTTATAAGTGGTACAAATATCTATTGCAGGTCTCAAGGCGAGTCTAATGGTGCGTGTAATCGTATTGTTTTTAATTTGTTTCATCAAAAGAAATTCGTGATACATGTAAAGACATTTTGGTATCTCCTCAAAAACTGATAATGCATTTTCAATGTAGCTTTTCTCTGCAAGTTCTATCTTCAATTTCTCGTCTACTATAACCTGGTCGGTATCTACCAACCATCGTAAAACAGTTAAATTATGCCAAAGTCCGCTTGGTTTAAAGTGACCAACCAATGATTCATAAGACCTCAGTTCACCCCATAAGTCATCACAAACGACAAAGAAATCAACAAAGCTATCATGCTTTAAGAAAGCCTCTCTAGCTGATAGTTTATTGACATACCAATCAATAAAGTCTCGATAACTTGTCTTAATTGATTCTGAGTAAAATAAGTAGGTATTGAGTTCAACAGCATCAGTTAGTTTTTTTAACCAGTAGCAATTCTCACATCTTAAACCTCGACCAGCAGCCATTAATTGCTCACAATCGTTACAGGTTATATATCCCAATTCATGACATTTTTTACATTTCTTGCCGTCAGGAGTATCAAGCAGCTTTCTAAATCTTTTACATTGTGGACATGATTCATGGCAAGATCTTTGGAAGCATGAAGTGCAAACTGGTTGATCATGTTTTAACTCAGTATAACGACTGATGTTACGTTTGAAATCGCCACAACTGAAGCATTGCTTCTTGTCTTTGAAATATCCGTTATAGCAAACTTGACAGCTGCGACCGTATCGAGTATTTATGCCATTGACATAAGCATCCTTACTACAGCGAATACAGGGGCTTTTTCTAAGACATTCGCTACAAATAGAGTGCTCTTCCTTTTTGTGCAGTCTATGAATATCACCACATTTGAAGCAGTTTTTTTTAATAAACCATGTTTTATAACAGTTTGCACAATAACCCTGACCCTTGTAACGTCTTTGGATTTTTACATCATTTTTACCACACCAGTCACAATGTTTGATCCCTTTGCCTTGATTCAAGATGACGCTCATATTGTTCTCGTGCCTCCAGTTTGCGTTTTAATCTATGCCACTCCATCAAGGTAGTTTCAAAAGATTTAGGTTCATTACTTCTTTCACGCTGTTTATATTCACGTTTCGGGCTTGACTTTATTCTCATATAGACAGGAATAAAAGCTTTAGGTATTTCAGTTTTTTTATTCCAATTAAAGCTGTTTTGAGTAAGTCCTACAATCTCACCTGATTTTAACCATTGTTCTTTGGATACTTGAAGTAACTGGCTGACTAATTTGAATAGCTCAACTCTTTCTACGGCTGGCAAAAGTTCAAGTCTTGAACCAGTACTAGGCCTTTTAGTATGAGCAATGTCTATATCGAATTCAGCCAGCAATCTACCAAACATGTATTCAGAATTTTTTAGAGCTACTCTAACCATATTTACTGCAAATAAAATAAACTCAAACCATTCACCACTAGACACCTTTTCGTCAAGTACATAGCCATACTTATTGAGCCAAACCATTTGAGCCAGTTGCTGGAACTTTAAAACATCGTTATCAATATGTTCGGTAGGAATAATAGCTTTGTCTATCTTTCCATCACAATGACAACAGAAGTTTATATACCTATTTTCAATTTTGGCTAACAGTGGCTGATAGGGTATATCGCAGTGAGGACAATTTGTCTGCAATACCCTATGATGCTCATCACAGTAAACTGACCAAGCTAATCGCCATCGGAGCTTTAAATGAGATTTTTCATTGTCGGCCATACAATCAGGACAATATGGATGACCAAATCTCCCATATAAATGTCTGCGAGATAGTGGAAGTGTCCACTTTAAAGCGCTAGAACTATGTGAAATCAATCCCTGTTCTCTAGCAAAGCTCGTCAAAGTCTGTTTGTTAAACCTATCAACCGTCGTTTCTGCCAATATAGCCATATCCTCGTGAACATCAGGCTTTACGTGTTCAAATCCTTTATCAAAATCATATCGATCTAACCTGTCATCTACGTGTTGCCAATAAAATCCCATAAAGGTAGTAAGAGTACACTTCTGAGAAAGTGACGCCCTTATAATCCATGAGCCTATACTCTCACCCTCTAAAAGTGGGGTTGAAAAGGTCAAAGGTTTTATCCAATAATTGTGCGAATTCCTCTTTTTGGTCGTAACCATGATTTATCCTCAATAGACTTAATCGTAATTTCTTCTGTCCCATTAATAATGGCCTCTTTAGCACACTCGACCATTAACCTTTTAACATTACCTATGCAGCCACCGCTAATGCTATGTATGAGATTGAGTTTTGCAGGTTCTATCAGATTAGAGGGGTTTTTAAGAGGCAAAACATGCTCAAAAGTACTCACTAATTTTCTAAATTCTCTATCGTTCTTCCATAGCAGTAACTCTGCGACATCAAAACGACTAGCGTGCTGTGGGTCAGTATGCAAGATTCGGACAGCATCCTTAGTCCCACTTAGTACAATTGGTATTTGAAGCTGATTACATAAGTATTTTATGGTATTCATGATTTGACGTTGCTGTCTTGCTGTACCTGTAAGCATTGAGTGAATCTCATCGATAACAATAATTTTCACTTGAGTCTCAAGTAAAGAATGCACAACTTGATAACGAAATTTAGTTGTTGAGTTGGATATATTGTAAGGCAACGATAAGGCATCAATGAGAGCAACATATAAGTCCTTCTCACTTGCTGATGGTGGTGCTTGAATAGAAATAACGGGGATTACTAAATTTAAGTCATCATCAATATAGCTATCACCAAAACGTTTCACAAACTGCTTAATGATAGTGGTCTTACCATTATTTGAATCACCAATAATCAATAAGTTTGGCATACGATGCTGTTGCACCATATTCATCAGTCCTTGCATATTTTCAATGATACGATTTGCTTTATCGTACCCAAACCAGCGAGGAGTATCGATAAATTTGATACGCTCTTCATTAGACATCGTAGCAATATGGCGAAATTTTTCATGTATGTGCTCATGCGGTAACTTGTTCATTATTCAATATCCTCAAAATAATCCAATCCGCTATCATCGATATCTGAAACAGCATTAGGTTGATAAGTATTAGAGTCAGCATTTTGCTGCTCTTTTAATGGCTCATAAATCTCTTGTGATTGAACGTGAGATTTTCGACGTTGTTCTTTTCTGCGCTCTGACATAGTTGCGCTCTGAGACTCAGACACAATTGATTTCATATCATCCCAAGCACGATAGATAAGCTCGTCATTAACGGTGCCAGAAGCTTCCTTAACCTGCTTCTTAAGAAACTTATACTCCCAAAGACTCATAGCTGGTGTTGCTTGATTTGCTAGTGGAACTGAAAAATAGCTTTTAATTAATGGATCAAAGAACCAAACGTAACTTATGTCTCTTGGATCTTGTCTAAAGATAAATTTAGTTTTCTTCTGGCTACTTTTGTCCTCTAATTCATTTACAAAAGAGTTTAAGCATGGGTCATAGTAGATAAGCCCGTCAATTTTGACACCATAACGCTGAATGGTACGCTCTAGGCTCGGCATAAAGTCCAGAGTAAGTGTCTGCGGATCGGATGGTATAGCAGGTAAACCTGTACCTGCCTCGTAATCATTGCCAAATATACCTATCTTCCATTTTTCATTAGGTGTTGTTTCTAAAGCTGAGTGAGTCGTTTCGTGATAAACCTTTGTAATATAGGTCAGTACCCATTGCTCAAATTCAGCCAATGTCATGGAAGCATTTTTCTCAGAATCGTAAGTATCTCTTTCTTTAATGTTAGAAAAAGTGGTTCCTGGTAATTCGTGAACCTTTTGCATTACGTTACCAATCAATCTTTCAATGTGCCCACCAAACTCAGGTCTTGCTACTGGCCTGAATTCAAGTTCAATGCCATGAAACATACACGACTTGCGCAGACTTTCTGCTCTAAAATCTGCTCCATTATCAACATGTATTTTAGTTGGAAATCCAAACACATCCCAACTAGCATCTGTAATACCATGCTCTAGTAACAATTCTGTTTTAGGCAGAATACTACGTGATAAACACATACCGACTGAGGTAACAGAAGGTGGATCAAGTGAGATGTAATAGCCTGTAACCATTCGACTGTACACATCAATCGCTAAAGTAATATATGGCCGTCCAATGGGCTTCCTGTGTTTGTCATCAACAAGAATGATGTCAGCAGGAGTATGATCAATTTGGATAACGCTTAGAGGATAGTCAGCCCCAGGGAAGGTACCTGGTTTAGGCGTAAATTTCTGTTTTGCTCTTTTGCGAAAACCTCGCCCTTTTAAGTAATTCTTTTCGCTAATTTGCGAAATTCTTCTGCGAACAGTATTCTTGCCAGGTTTATCAATACCTAGCTCATAACATCTTTTAAGTACTTCACGAATAGTTGATTCTTCTGTAGGGCGTTGTATCGATAAGAAATGTTCGTTAATAACATCTTGAATCAACTTTTCAACATGCGGTTTCAGTTGATTGTCCCCTTTTCTTCTGCCACTTTTTCTATCGATGAGAGAAGCTATCGAGTTGGCTGACAAATATGCATCTCGCCACCTACGTAAAGTTCTAGCAGATACATCTACCTCGCTAGCGCGTTCATCAAGCGTTATAGAGGTTGAGTTTAAAAGTGGCTTAATAGCAATGTATCTTTCATGCGCCTTTTTCCAGTCATCATCACTGACTTCGTTGATATCAAACTTAATTGTCACATTGTTGGTATCAACAACATTTTGAAAGTCATGGATACTCATAACTTTATTACACTGATTAGATAGCTTCTTAAATAAAGCCTGATTCATATCATCCATGAATTCAATTAATTGGTAATCTTCTTTGTCTTGCCTATTTGTGTAAACACCACCTAGAGCAAGTTGGACATAACTACGTTCAGGTTGACGCTCGTAAAAACTTTCACGAGTCATATTGGTTAAGTTCTTCATATTATTCGGCATGCCAAATCTCCACTTTTTCACTACGTATATCGTTCCAAACGTCAAATCCAATTAGCTTATTCGCCATCAGATACCATATAAACTGACGACCTCTAGGGCGATAAATGTCACCTTTGAAGTATCTTTCTAAGATGTATTCGACAGTCGTATTATCTCTTAGTTCTAGGTCTGCCAACACCGCTTTAACTTCTTCAGGAGCTGCATATAAATTCTTGTACTTTCTCAAGAAGTTGATGTTGTGAAAAGCTAGATGATGAATTCTATCTTCATCATAAATTGCAAATCTAAAGCCTTGATTTTTACAATACTTGATAGCTGCCTTCCATTTATCTGACCAATCACGCCAATTCTCTTGCCATTCTAATTTGGGTTTAACCTCAACGATTACTGATTTACCGTGATCCTCGGAAAGTTGTACAAAATAGTCTGGCGTATAAGAGTAAGTACGACCATTTTTCTCAAAGGGAATAGAGATTGGCTGTGGCACTATGTCTATAACTTCCTTTCTGAAAGTCTGATAGCGCAAAAAATCACGCTCTAAAGTAGATTCATAAGCTAATGACTCACCCATAAAAGCGAAATGGCCCGATACGCTTCTGTAAGTGGGTTTAATTTTACGAACTTGTTTCATATAAAAATCCTTTGGTAGTAAGTGTATTATGTTCTTTTTTGACAGGGTTTATCGACAAGAAAAACCTTTTTGACAAGGTTAGTCGTGAAATAGTGACAAAGCTTATGGAGAGAAGTGTCTTGGAGAGTAGATACGTTGGTAGATAATTGACATGGTTTCTGGTAATTGACAGTGGTTCTCGTCCCAAACCTGGCGAGATCACCCTTGCTAACAAGGGAATTTTATTTTTAGATGAATTACCAGAGTTCGATCGTACGGTGTTAGAAGTATTGCGTCAGCCGTTAGAGGCCAAGCAAATAACCATTAGCCGTGCCAACTCGCAGCTTACTTTCCCCGCAAACTTTCAACTGGTAGCAGCGATGAATCCTTGCCCGTGTGGCTATGATGGTGACGGCTCAGGGCGATGCCGCTGCCGACCTGAGCAGATTAAACGCTATCAGGATAAGCTATCAGGGCCATTACTTGATCGGATTGATTTGCATATTACTGTGCCAGCGCTACCGATTGCTGATTTACAAAATGCGCAGGCTGGCGAAACCTCTGAGCAAGTCCGCACACGAGTCGCTGCCGCGCATGAGCGGCAGTTAAAACGGCAGAAAAAGGTAAATAATGAGCTTAGCCCCAATGAGATAGATAAATATATTCATTTGGGCGAGGCCGAGCAACAGTTATTACAGCTTGCACAGCAGCGTCTAAATCTATCGGCGCGCGGCTACCATCGGGTATTACGCGTTGCGCGCACCATTGCTGATTTGGCAGATAGCGAATGCATCACCAGCGCCCATGTCTCTGAGGCGCTAAGCTATCGTAGCAAGTGATTTAGCGCTTAAAACCTATCGGTAATGGCACCTTCTGAGGCACTGCCAACGGTTTTGGCGTATTTAGCCAGTACGCCGCGCTTTATATTTGGCTCTGGAGCGATCCACCTGCTTAAACGCTTCTCAATGTCTACTTCGCTGATATTTAAATTGATTTCATTATTATCGGCATCAATGGTGATGGTGTCGCCGTTTTCAATAATGGCAATCGGGCCGCCAACCATGGCTTCAGGGGTGATGTGGCCAACGACAAAACCATGACTACCACCAGAGAAGCGGCCATCGGTAATTAAGGCAACATCATTGCCCAAACCGCGCCCCATAATAGCAGAGGTCGGCGACAGCATTTCACGCATTCCGGGGCCACCTTTTGGGCCTTCGTAACGAATAACAACCACGTCACCCGCCACCACGGTGCCATCTAAAATGGCGCTCATGGCATTTTCTTCTGAGTCAAACACCCGTGCTGTGCCCGTAAATTGAGTGCCTTCTTGACCACTGATTTTTGCTACCGCACCGGTTGGTGCAACGTTGCCGCGTAATATACGCAAATGGCTGTCAGCTTTAATGGGATTGTCGAACGGACGGATAATGTCTTGGCCTTCCGGGTAATCTTTTACGTTAGCTAGATTTTGAGCGATGGTGTTGCCATTAACGGTTAAGCAATCACCGTGTAGTAACCCTTTTGCCAATAAGCGCTTCATTAATGGGGCGATGCCACCAATCTCGATGAGCTCTGACATGAGGTAACGGCCTGATGGGCGTAAGTCGGCCAACACAGGAACGCGCTTTCCTATTTCGGTAAAGTCATCAATATTTAGCTCGACACCAATGGCATCGGCCATAGCCAGTAAGTGCAGAACCGCGTTGGTTGAGCCGCCCAATACAATCACCATGGTAATGGCATTTTCAAAGGCCTTGCGCGTCATAATATCGCTAGGCTTGATATCATTATCAAGGAGCCATTGGATCGCTTCACCGGCTTTTCGGCAGTCTTCACGTTTTTCCGGAGAGATAGCTTCTTGCGCCGAGCTACCGGGTAAGCTCATGCCAAGCGCTTCAATCGCTGATGCCATGGTGTTGGCGGTATACATGCCACCACAAGAGCCAGGGCCTGGGATAGCCGTTCTTTCAACTTCTAAGACTTCCTCTGCTGTCATATCGCCACGGGCATTGGCACCGACGGCTTCGAAGACAGAAACGATGTCGGTGTGGTTTTTACCCGGCTGAATGGTACCGCCATAAATAAACAGCGAAGGACGGTTTAAGCGCGCCATGGCCATAATACAACCCGGCATATTTTTATCGCAGCCACCGATAGCAATGATCGCATCGTGACCTTGGCAGCCCGACACGGTTTCAATAGAGTCGGCAATCACTTCACGCGATACTAAGGAGTACTTCATACCTTGGTAACCGTTAGCAATACCGTCAGAGATGGTAATAGTATTAAAGATAATCGGTTTGGCATAGGCCAAATAAACGCCTTTGGCCACTTCATCCGCTAAGCCGTTAATATGAATATTACAGGGCGTCACTTGGCTCCAAGTCGAGGCAATACCAACTTGTGGGCGCTTAAAATCCTCATCGGTAAAACCGACAGCACGCAGCATAGAACGAGCAGGAGCTTTTTGGATGCCATCGACCAAAATAGCGGAGTATTTTCTGTTGCTGTCATCTTTTTTAATCATTCTCTGTCTCCAATAGCGTACGGTTTATTGGCTTATTTAAGCTTAAGTACCGCTTAATCATACGCTAAAGCGGTTATAAAAACCTAGTACTCCAACACTTACACTGGATTATTCGCCCATAACTCTCGACACTTTACTATACTTAACCCCAAGCATACCTTTAATGCTCGCTTAGACGTCCCTGACGTTTTATAAAAGGATTCTTCCATTAATGAAAGCCAAACCGCCTTTTGCTCATACTTATTGGTTTCCGCTTGTTGCGTTGTATTCCGCTTTAACGCTACCTTTATCAGTGGGTGGTCAGCTCGGCTGGTTTACTGTCCCTGCAGGCTTGCAGTACGCTTGGGGTCACGGTCATGAAATGATTTTCGGTTTTGCTTTACTGGTGATTGCAGGCTACCTTGCTGGCCCGCAACCAAAAGCTTATATCTTTACTGTGATTGGGTTATGGCTAGTGGCTAGGTTGAGTTTTTGGTTTGCGCCTATTTTTCTGCGAACGGCTAAGAAATGGCGAAACAAATCCGCGGGGTTTGTGCTAGTAGGCTTAGGTATTGCTGCGGTTGGTTTTCATTTGGCTATGCAAAGCAATCAACCCGATGACTGGCGTCTGAGGTTGTTATTAGAAACGGTATTATTGTTAAGTATCTTAATGTTTTATATGGGGGGCCGAATAATAGCGTCAGCGTTGGCAGGGCATTTTCAGAGTCAAAACCGGTTCTTAAAAGACCGTGTGCAGCCCAGGTTTGAAGGCAGTGTTTTAATTCTGCTGTTTTCAGTATTGGTGTTAAATCTACTGCCTTTTGCTTGGGTAAAATTCACTATAGCAGCTCTTTTACTGCTCAGTGCGCTGCTTTGTGTGGTTCGAGTGCTGCGCTGGCGACCGTGGTGGAGCTATGGGCGTGCTGATCTATTGGCTATGCTTTTGGGATATAGCTGGATTATCGTGGGCTGGGTAGGTATCGCCTTAAGCTTGATAACGGCCAATTTTCCGATTACCAAGGCTTTGCACGCGATTACTATAGGGGCACTTGGAACGCTCACCTTCACAGTGATGTCGCGAACTCGATCACACCGAGTATTGCGTGACACGAACGCCAAGCCTTTTGTCTTTGTCTTAGCGTTATTGATAACCGCTGCCGCATTATTGAGGCTTAATCCCACTTGGTTAGGATATTCTCAAAGTATTTTTTTAGCGGTCTGCTGTTGGAGCTTTGCTTTTATAGGACTGTTTTTCTGGTTAATATGGTTAAACAAGGTGGAGAAAAAAGTGAAACGGCAACGACAATTAATGCAGGATAAGTAGGCGCTTAGATAAAGTGTTAATTATCATATTAGTCTATTTATCACTGTCGATGACGAGAATTACAGCGTCACTTTAACTACAATATCAAATCCCTATCAAAAACGTTATACGCCCAACAGTTCTAATAAGCCAGAAAACTCATCAAACGCAAAGTTTGGCTTACTATCACGAATATCGACACCATAGTTATAACCATATGAGAGCCCAATGGTATCCACGCCCGCATTTTTCCCCGCTAAAATATCATTAATCGAATCACCAATCATAAAAGCGTCAATAGGCGCAAACCCAAGCGACTCGCAAACATATAATAACGGCGCAGGATCTGGCTTTTTAGTCGGTAAGCTATCGCCGCCAATCACTTCGCTAAACAGCGGCGTCCAGCCCATATGATCTAGTATTTTAGGGACAAAACGAATCGGCTTATTGGTCACCAGTGCCAAGGTATAGCCTGCGTTTTTAAGCTGATGCAAACCTGCGCTCACATCAGGATAAGCTGTGGTTTTTTGACAATCAAGGGCGCCATAAGCGGCAAAAAAAATACGAAGCGCTTCCTCTACCGCCTCGTTGTCTAGGCTGTCATCAACAATCACCTGACCTAATAGCGCCCGCTCAACCAATACACGCGCGCCATTACCAATCCAGCCTTTAATGGTATCAAGTGGGAAGGGAGATCGACCTAGTTGCTCAAGCATCAGATTGGTGGCATCCGCCAAATCAGGTACGCTGTCAATCAGCGTGCCATCAAAATCAAAAATGAGAAGTGGTTTTTGTTGTGAAGTAAGTTGCGCTGTAATGGGCGCTGGGGCAGAGTTGTTGGACATCATAAAAGCTCTTATTATTAAGTTCAGATAAAGCGTAGCACAATAAAGCGCCTGAGGTCATTGTGATTCATGGTTGTCATTTTTATAACCGATTATTTGACGTCTTTATAGCGTGCGCGATGTTCTGCTTTCATTTTGAGATACACGTCATTTTCGCGGCATTTATCCCAAGTTTGCTTAAAAATACGCGCTGATTCTGCTTTGATGGGGTCTTTAACCTGCCGTGGTAATTCTTCACGGCCATGAGCGCCGCTTTGGCCTTTTTTATCGTCAGGGACGGGTCCTTTGTATTTCTTGCCACCTTTGTAGTTGGCGTAGCGGCGGGCGCGGGTATAGCCCATTTGAATAAATTTGCGCGCCATATCGGCACCAACAAAGTCATCGGCAGCCAGATAATCTAAAAACATCTGATAAATGGTCTCGCTACTTTCTTTTGCTATATCAGGTGTCGCAAAGCGCCAATGCGGCAATATCTCCGACTTATAAGGTTCGACCAATAACACCCCCTGCTCACCGCGACCGACGCGATAAAGCTCGGGCTGTGCGCGCAAATCTAGGTTTTTATAATCCAAATCATAATCAAACTCTCTCATGGTTTTACCCTTTTACTTTGCATCAATCGTTTTAGTATAGAGAGAGTTTACCCTTTAAAAACAGCCTAAAAGTGTTATGAATTAGTGCGACTATCAGTTGTAGTGGATAGCTATCCTTGTAATTTCCATTAAATTTTAAGCATAAAAAAAGCCCCAAACAGTAATGTCTGGGGCTTTTTGGAATGCTTAAACGAATGGTGGCTCGAGGCAGGTTCGAACTGCCGACACACGGATTTTCAATCCGTTGCTCTACCGACTGAGCTATCGAGCCGTCTTCGTTGAGGCGCTATTAAACTAAATATAGGCGTTACTGTCAAGTGGTTTTTGCATAATAAGTGAGAAAAGCCTATAAATAATCGAATATAAGCCAAAATTAAGCTTTTAACCTCGTATTTAATCCTTAACGCGCAGGAGCTCATACTCGCTCATAATACGATGAATATCAGCGTCAACAGGGACAAGCTGGCGTACGCCTTTTTTCACTTCAGCATCATAAACCAGTTTGATAAACTTCGCATCGATAGCGCGACCACGATTTTGGCTGTGTACCGTAAGATATTGAAGACGTTTGGCATCGGTTTGCCCGTCATCAAAGCAAGCAACCGCGGCGATAGGCTTATCATTAAACATGCCGACATACAAAGTTTGACCACGCTTAAAGCCTTGCTCAACGAGGTTTAATACCTCTGCACCACTTGGCTGATTGTCATCGCTGTCATATAGGGCATGCAGCCGCTCTGATAACTCGTTCTCACGCGCAGGGTTTTTAATTAGGGGCGCATCTAAGCTATTGATGGCGATCGCTTCTAAAGGCATAATCGGTTCCTATAATTGTTTACCGCGTCGTAGCATCGAATGTAGGGTTAGAAAGTCAGCGCGGGTGATGATTGATAATACTGAACGCACTATTTTAGCAGAATAGGGCGATTTTGTGCGTGGATTACTGCTTGGTCGTGGCAGTAAATGCTAGGGTTTGCTATGATGAAGATAGACAAGGGTTTATACACCAAAAACCTAATATTTATACCTTTTTAAATAATTTTTTTAAGCAAATATTGAACCTATTTTTAGCTTAATCTTCTATATTTTTATTCATTGTTTTAAATGCTAGTAAGAATGCTTTGGGCGCTTTTTCGCCCTATTTTATTGACCGCTTTTCATTTATAGAGAGTAGCCATGACAGCCAATTCTACCGAACAAAATCAAAATTCTGCTCAAAATCTTTTCGGTCATGCCGCACGTACGGCGACCGTTACGCGTAATACTGCTGAAACGCAAGTCACTTGTACGGTAAACCTTGATGGTACCGGTCAAGGCACTGTCGATACTGGCGTGCCGTTTCTAGACCATATGATTGACCAAATTAAGCGGCATGGTCTGTTTGACTTAGATATCAAATGCACTGGTGACACCTTTATCGATGATCACCACAGTGTTGAAGATACCGGCATTACCCTTGGTCAAGCGTTTGCAAAAGCGCTCGGCGATAAAAAAGGCATTCGTCGTTACGGGCACTTTTACGCACCGTTAGATGAGTCGCTTACGCGCGCGGTGGTTGATTTGTCAGGCCGTCCAGGACTTCATATGGACATTCCTTTTACCCGCTCGCACGTTGGTAACTTCGATGTCGATTTGTTTAGTGAATTCTTCTACGGCTTCGTCAATCATTCATGGATGACGGTGCATTTAGACAACCTCAAAGGTAAAAACAGCCATCACCAAATCGAGTCTACCTTTAAGGCGTTTGCCCGTGCGCTGCGTATGGCTTGCGAATATGATGAGCGTGCGCTGAATACCTTGCCATCGACCAAAGAGGCTTTTTAGATGAGTCGAACCACAAAAATTGCATTATTAGATTATGGCATGGGTAATTTGCACTCGGCCAGCAAGGCATTGTCAGCGGTAGGCGCGGAAGTCTCTATTACCAATGACCCAAAAGTAGTCGCGGCGGCTGATAAGATTTTCTTCCCCGGTGTCGGTGCGATGCGCGATTGTATCGCTGGCATGCAGGATGCAGGTATTGACGAGGTCATACGTCAGGCGATATTTAATAAGCCTGTTATGGCCATCTGTGTGGGTATGCAGGCGTTGTTTGAGCAGTCCGCTGAGAATGGTGGTACAAAATGTTTGGGCATCTTAGATGGCAATGTAGAAGCGTTTGGCCCTACTTGGAAAGATGAGCAAGGGGTTACCATTAAGGTGCCGCACATGGGCTGGAATACCATCAGCGGCATGGATTTTGACCATCCATTGTGGAATGGTATCGAGGACAACGCGCACTTTTACTTTGTACATAGCTATTACTGCGCGCCTAGCGACGATGCACAAGTGGCGGCCGTTTGTGATTATGGTCAGCCGTTTTGTGCCAGTATTTTGCAAGACAATTTATTTGCCACCCAGTTCCATCCAGAAAAAAGCCACACCGCGGGCTTACAGCTGTTAAAGAACTTTGTCGATTGGGATATTTAATAACTATACTTTAAATATTTCTTCAATAATAAGGTAGATTAGCAAATGCTTAATCTACCTTTTTTATTCTCAATGTATAATTGGCTGTTTTTCATTTATACTCAGTTACTTTTTACCTCTTTTACGCGGAATAAAATCGTGGATTTTTATCTCTTTAAAAACGGTGTCGTTGATGCTACTGGCTTAGACAAAGACGCCTTACATATCTATGTGGGCATTGGCGTCTACCTATTAAGTTTACTTTTGCTGCGTCCAATTTTTAAAAAATACAGCGTTAGAGCCTTTGTCGCTTTGATTTTGGTGACCGCCATCGCTCTATTGGGTGAATATTTGGACAATCGCCAGACGCTTACCGAACTTGGTGTGGTAGGGTTAAAAGCAGCAGAAATAAAAGCCAGTATCCATGATATCGTGAATACCTGTCTGCTTTCTTACATAATCTACGGCCTTACCGTATGGACAAAGACATTTCAGTCAATCAATACCGTCAAACCTATGATTAAACGGCAGAAAAAAACGGACTATCGCTAAGTCCGTTTTTTATTCCTTTGACGAGGAGCTTCTTCAAGGCTTTTTAAAACGCCAAATCTAAGCAACTCACCATTTACAAAGCTTACGAAAGTCAAAAAACTCTGGTCTATTTAATGCGTTATGAGTTTGCTACCTTACAATCAGAAAGGTAGCGACAGGCAATTATTCTATCTTTTCTAACTATCAATCCAATATAAGCAATAATAAAATAGGAAAAGTTATGAATATCTCAGACCTTAATATCAGTGACATAGTAGACAAAGCCAAAGACACCTTAGGTTTAGAGCCGCAAGAAGCCGAAGATGGCGCTTATACCCCTTCTAAAGCTTCGCTTAGATTGGCAGCGCCTAACAAAACCAACTACGATCATAGCGAGTACGAAGCGCCATATACGGGCAACAAAAAAATCCTGATGGTCTGTACCGAGCAGCAGTACATGACCATGGCAAATGATAAGAAGTTTAAGACAGGCAATCATCCGGTTGAGATGATGGTGCCGTTGCTGCATTTTAAAAAAGCAGGGTTTACGGTAGATGTTTTTACCCCAACCGGGGAGTCTGTCAAAGTCGAGCAGTGGGCAATGCCAGAGGACGATGACGACGTCAAAAAAATCTACGCGGAATATGAGTCTAAGCTTAAAAGTCCAAAAAGTATCGCCGATTTTGTCAAAAATGATATGGTAAATAGCGAGGATTACGCAGCAATCTTTATCCCCGGTGGTCATGGGGCAATGCTGGGCTTGCCTGAAGATTATAACCTTGGCGAGTTGCTACGTTGGGGTTATGACAAGGATTTATTTACCTTAGCGATTTGTCATGGACCGGCGGCTTTATTGGCGGCCAATTTAGCAAGTCCTGATAGCTCTGATAAATCTAATGGCGCTGACAATACTCATAGCGCCGATAAAGACGATAACGCCAAACGCGACTTTATTTTTAAAGGTTATAAAATGGTAGCGTTCCCGACAGCTATGGACAAGCAAATGCCAAAAATTGGTTATTTACCCGGTACGATGCCTTGGTACTTTGGCGAAAAGCTAGAACAGTTGGGCGTTACGATTACCAATAAACTGGCGACAGGACATACCCATCAAGACAGAAAGCTGATCTCAGGCGATGGCCCCTTGGCGGCCAATGACTTTGGTAAAATGAGTGCTGAAGCTTTGTTAAAAGCGCTGCGCTAAACCATTTAGATTCAGTCATAGCACAAAAAAAACGGACTATTTATAAGTCCGTTTTTTGTTTTTATGATTCAATATCTTTATGATATAAGATTTAGTCTTTCTGACTGTTAGCCTTATCATAAAGCTCACGTACCACTTCACCAATCACTCGAATACCATCAATCAGCGTTTGCTCATCAGCAGCGATACTCATACGAATACATTCATGGGCATGTTTATAATTACTCACATCAACACCAGGGAAGAAATACTCACTTGGTACGATAATCGTGCCTTTGTCTTTGAGAATCTCATACAGCTCAGTGGTGCTAATCGGCAAGTCTTTAAACCATAACCACAAAAATATCGCGCCCTCAGGCTTATGAATCATTAACGGATAATCACCCAGCGCTTCTTTTAATAGCTTGACCGCTAATGTCGCTTGCTGTTGATAAAAGGGTTTAATCTCATTATCCGCCAACTGCTTGATACGGTCATCGTTCACCAGTGGCGTCGCAATTGCCGCACCAAAACGTGTCGGCGCTAGATTGACCACCGCATTCATAGCGCTGACCGCTTCGATGACTTTCGTATCGGCAACGATAATGCCGGTACGCATACCGGGCAGACCAATTTTAGACAGGCTAAAGCACAAAATCGTATTATTATCCCAGTTCAAATGCGCGTTAGAGTAGATGATATTCGGGAAGGGCATACCGTAGGCGTTATCGATAATCAGCGGTATCTCATAACGTTTGGCAAGCTCGGATAAATGCGCCATTTCCTCATCGGTCAACACATTGCCCGTTGGATTGGTCGGACGCGAACAACAAATCGCACCAATATGACCTTCCTTCAATGCTGACAAGCTTTCTAACGCGTCAAAATCTACCCGATATTTAAAGAAACCTTCCTCGCCATCATGCGTCACTTCATCGATATGCGGTAATACGGCGGCGAAATGCTGACCTTCGACATGCACATCGCTATAGCCAATATACTCAGGGGTTAATGGTAGCAAAATAGATTTATCTACCAATTTGCTCTGTTCGTCAACGAACGCACCACCAAATAAATTAAACAAGTAGAAAAAAGCATTCTGTGAGCCATTGGTCAAAGCGATGTTTTCTGCGCTCAAACTCCAATCATAATGACGATTAAAGAAGCTAACTAAGGCATCGATAAAGGCAGCATCCCCTTGTGGATTGGAGTAATTTGCCATACTAATAATCGCGCTACTATTCGCCTCACCGGTATCGTTGTCAACGCCAAGCGCTTTATAAGTCTCTAAAAATAGCTCATTAACCGCATCAATCTTAGCAGGATTACCACCACCCAACATATTGATAGGCTGATCGCTTTTTAGCGCATCGCCCAAGTCATCCATGAGTTGTGAGATGCCAGTTGGCTGGGTAAATTTTTGACCGAACTTTGAGAATTTCATAAGGCTACCGTACTTTTTTAAATGGTTTATGAGAGCTATATCTGAATGCTGGGACGCGCATTAGTATAGCAAATAGTCAGTTTTGAACGAGCTGGAATATTAAGAATGACTGACATTCACAATATCGACTGTTAAATCATCGCCCGTACCCGCGCCATAATCCCGCGTCCAATCACCAATCGCACATAAATAATGGCAATGGCAAATAGCAAACCAACTAACGCTACACCGCCAATACCCAAACTTGCCCACGGCACACTAAAGCGCAGATTAAACCATTGGGTAATAGCAGCCCATGCACCGATATTAGCGATAATAACCGCAAATAAAGCGGCACTAATGCCAAGTATGCCAAGCTCTAAGATATTGAGCATATATAGGTCACGCTTTTGCATACCGAGCAGTCTAAATGAGGCGCTGTCTTTCATGCGGTCTTGGGAGGTAGAGAGTAGCGAGCTAATCAAAACCATAATACCCGTCAATAATGCCAGTAAGGTGAAGACGTAAACCAAACGGCTCATTTGCACCACTAACTCTTGGACTTGCTGCGCGATAGCCGTGCCGTCGATAGTGGTCACAGCAGGAAACTCGCGTACCAGTTTACCTTGTAACTTTGGAATATCTTCCGCTGCGACATGAGCGGTGGCAAATTGGATTTGCGGCGCAGCAGATAGAACCGCTGGCTCAAATAAGAAGTAAAAATAGGGGCTGGGTCCTTTTTCATAGCGCGAGCGGATACTGGTAATTTGCCCGACGATTTCAATCCCTTGGATATTAAAACGCACCTGATCGCCCATGCCGACATTTAGCAAGCTGGCAGCAGTATCCAAAATTGATAATGGCGCAACGGTTTGTGCTGAGTCGTTATCTGCAGTCTCAATAGGCGCATAAAGCTTGTCGTTTTCTACAGCATCAGTAATGAGTTCGGTATCCATCACCGTATCGGCGTAGCTTAAATTAAACACACGCGCAGGGTCATCGAAGCCGTCAGTAGGTTCGATATCTTGAACAGGAACATCATTAGCCGTGACGACACGCGCACGAATGACAGGATAATAGCTCACAGGCGCAGCAATGATGTTATCAATCTCGTCGTGCTGGTCACTTTGAATATCGAGCAAAAATAAATTGGGCGCATCTTCAGGATAGGCATTAATAAACTGGGCATTGATACTATGATTAAGTGTAGTGATCAAAGTTAAGACCGCCACTGACAGTGATAAAGTGACAAAGAACAATGCCGACTGATTGCCTTTACGCGCAAGATTATGGATAGCAATACGCTGCATCCAGCTAATCTTAGAATGCTTGGCAAACTTAGTCAGCAGCCATAACCAACCGCGTGCCAATAGCCAAAATATCGCGACAAAAGCAGTTAAGCCTATTAACAGCTGCGCCCCTAGTAACAGAGAATTGACTTCATAAGCAAAAAACACATAGAGACCAACTAGCATCAATCCATACCAAAGTAACGGCAGACGCCGATACCAAGGCAGATTTTGTGAGTTTGTGCTTGCACCTTGATTGAGTAAGGTCGCAGGCTTGGTGGTACTTAATGTACTTAGACCACGCTGAGCAATCAGCAACGTCAGCACTAGCGCGTTAATAATGGTTTTAATGGCGCTAATTGGGTTAATAGCTAAACCAACATCCGCTGGCAAGATAGCAATGAGATACGGCTGACCGACTTTAAGTAAGCCAAAACTCACGATAACCGCGGCAATACAAGCAATGATAGTAGTAACAATCAATAGCTGATAGTAGCTGCGCTTTAAGGATTTAAGCGGCTCACCTAATGCCAAGCGAATGGCATTACTAGACTGCTGCTTGGTCACAAAAGCCGTGATGACGCCGTACATCGCCACTGCTGATAATAATAGTACAGCAATGACGAGCAGCTTTAAAAACATCAAAACGTTGTCAGAGATACGCGAGACAGAAGTATCTGCTGACTCGGCATCAGAGAGCTCAATATCAGGATAATTATTGAGTATTTGCGTCAGCTTATCTCGCTGTTCTGCTATTAACTCTGGCTCACCTGCCAGCTCGATACGGTAATTAATACGGCTACGCTGCCCTAATAAATTAGTTGCTGCGAGCGCATCCTCATGCATCAAAACGCGCCCACCAAAACCAAAGGCCGTCAACGGGCGGTCAGGCTCTTTGGTTAGCACATCACTAATCATAAACTCAGCATCACCAATGGTGATTTGGTCACCGACAGTGGCGTTTAAGCTGTTCAATACTTCGGGTGCGACGACGACATTCGCAGCGCTTAATTGTGTCCAAAGAGGCTGCCCTGAGGCAAGCTCAGCGTCTCCATATAATGGATAAGCCGGCGAAACCGCTTTGACGCTGGCAAGTAAAGTTTGTTCATCGGTCACTACCATGGCGCTAAACTGATAGTCATATACAATTTGCGTATCAGCGACCGTCTCTACTTGTGCTAATACCTCGCTTGGCCAATCTTGCTTACTGTTTAAAATCAAATCGCCGCCAACGAGCGCGCGCTGATTATCATTGATATAGGTATCAACAGACTGTTGGATAGAATCTAAAGTCAGGTAAGTGGCAAGCGAAAGGACTAGCGTGATTAAGAATAAGACGGGATAGATCCAGCGCTGCCACCAGCTACGACTTAAGGCTTGCGCGCCCAAGTTTTTTGAAATTAACAGACGGTTAAATAGTTGGCTTATGATGCCACGCGAATCATTCGACTCATTATCCATGTTATCCATTGATTTTTGATCCATCTATCATACCGTCATGCATGGTAATGACACGATCTGCCATCTCCGCTAGTGCGGCATCGTGGGTGACCACGACCAATGCAGAGCCAACTTGCTGGCGTAAATCTAATAACAGCTGCATCACTTGACTGGCATTTTGCTCATCTAAGTTACCGGTTGGTTCATCGGCAAAGACAATTTTTGGCTGCGACACCAACGCGCGGGCAACCGCCGTTCGCTGCTGCTCACCGCCTGATAATTGGTTAGGCAAGCTATCACGCCGATGCCCTAAATCAACCGCTGCAATCAATTCGTTGACGCGTGCTTTATTCGGACGGCGGGCAATATCAAGCGGAAAGGCAATATTCTCGCTGACAGTTAATGTCGGTAATAGATGAAATGACTGAAAAACAAATCCCATCTCGCGTTGACGAATGACCGCCAGCGTATCTTCATCAAGGCTGCTTAAGGTTTGTCCCGCTAACTCAACCGAGCCACTATCAGGATAATCTAACGCTGCCAGTAGTCCGAGCAAAGTCGATTTGCCCGAGCCGGATTTACCCATGATGACCACAAACTCGCCCGCATCGACATGGATATCGACGTCTTTAATAATGGATAATGATTGGTCACCGACTTGGACGGTTTTATTGAGTTTGGAGGCGGTAAGTAGTGCTGTGTTATTGGCTGTAGCAATCATTGGCTAGTCTCAGTAGGCGTGCTAGGTTTCGTTGCCGTATCGGTATGGGCTGCTTCTAGCTTTTCGATTTCAGGTTGCAGAATTGGCAAAATATTGTCGTTGACGATAATGCTATAGCCTTCCTTGGTTGGATGAATGGCATCGGCTTGGTTGAGTTTGGCATCACCGCCCACACCGTCTAAAAAGAACGGAATCAGCGTCACATTCATATCTTTCGCCACCCTTGGATATATCGCAGCAAACGATTCGACGTAGTCAGAGCCAAGATTGTCATAAATTTGCATTCCGCCCAAGATAACTTCGCTTCCGCTGTCTTGAAGGCGTTTAATAGCGGTGCGAATATTGGCTTCGACCGTTGCCACATCAATACCACGGATGGCATCATTGGCACCGATGGTCAAAATGGTAATATCAGGTTTGGTTTGCAATACCCAGTCCAGTCCATTGACCAATCCAGTACTGGTTTCACCGCTTAATCCTGAATTGATTACTTTGACATCCTTGTAGCCCATCTCTTTTAAGCGAGCTTCTAGCTGCGCGGGGTAATTGGCATTATTATCAACGCCAAGCCCTTCGGTCAACGAATCGCCCAATGCCAAGATGGTTAAAGGTGCTTGCTGCTCAGCTGAATGTTTAGATGGAGTAGATTCTTGCTTTTGAGGTTCAGCCATTGTCGTATTGACGGCCGGATTATTATTTTGAGTGTTGTCAGCCGTATTGGCGTCAGGCTGCTGTTGACAACCGCTAATAGCGATTGCGAGGCTCAAGGCGGCGACCGTGAGCAAACGCTGCGGTAGGCGAGAGGGTGTGTTTATCATGATTCTGCTGTCCTAAATACAATAAATTCAGTCTAGCAGAATCAGGTAAGCCGCAATATGGTACAAAAGTTAATTGATTGACGCCGAAGGTTAATTGATTGAAGATAAAAATTAAATCTTTTTACCATCGACCATTAGCGGGCGGCTAACCAGCCAAGCAAACCCCACGTTGATAATCATCAGTACTAGCATGATGAATAAGGGTAAATCCCAGTTGTCCGTTGCTTCGTGCAACCAACCGGTGCCAAGTGGACCAAAAAACGCAATCAGATAACCAATGGCTTGCGCCATGCCCGACAGCTCGCTTGATTGATTGGCGGTATAAGTACGCATCGAAAACAGCATCATACTTAAAGTGAAAATCGCCGAGCAGCCCATGCCCATCAGTCCTGACCATAGCCAAGCATAATCGGCAGACAGATAAGTGAGACCCAAGACGCCAAGCACGTTTAGTGACGCAGCAAAGATGGCCAGCGCTTGTATAGGACGCCCGCGGTTGACGAGCCACGTTAAGCTTAAAATAGCGACGGGTGCCATAAATTGAAAGACGGAAGCCATTTGTCCCGCGCTCACCGCTGACAACCCTTTACTTAGCCAAATCGATGGTAAGAAACTGGCGACGGTATAAAAAAGCAAGGACTGTAAACCCATAAATACCGCAATTTGCCAAGCAAACGGCGTGCGCCACATCGAAATGTGCGATGGTGCTTTCTCGCCTGCCGCAAGCGGTTTGATGGGCTGATGATTTGATGAACCCAAACGCAGCCGTAGCACTACCCAAATGATTAAGGCAAACAAGCCTAAAATCGACCAGCCACCCAGCGCCCATTGCCAGCCAAATTGCTCAGATAACGGCAAAACCACGCCTGCGACAATCCCTGCCGAGACGGTCATGGTAAGACTAAATAAACCAGTAATCAGCGGAATATGGTTCGGTGTGCGCTGCTTAATCACCGGAGCAGCAAGCGTATTGGCAAAGCCAATTGCCAATGTCAATAGTAAGGTGCCGCTTAAAAAGCCTATCCAAGTCGGAATGACGCTACGAATAACCATACCTGCGGTTAATAACGCAATCATCGTGATCAGCGTATTTTCAAGCCCAAAACGCTTCCCAATCGTAGGCGAAATAAAAGCCCCAAGCGCAAAGGTCAGCATCGGCACCGCACCAAGCCAACCAATTTGGGTTTCGGAGATATCAAGCGCCCCTTGTACCACCGGTGCAATAGAACCCAGCGCCACAATCGGCGCGCGCATATTGGACGCCAATAAAACCATAGCACATAGCACGAGCCAAAAAATAAAGCGCGATGAGGGCAGCTTTAGGTTTGCTGGCGCATCTGGTTGAGACTGGGACGGTATATCAGATTGCAAATTAGGAGAGGTAGACATAGCAGCACGACTATTAAAATAAAAAAAGGACACGTCATTTATAAGCACTGACGCAGCAGCACTTATAAATAACCCCAAAGCCCGTCGATAAGACGGCGCTCAAGACCACATATTAGAATATAGAGTATAAAAACACTTGCAGAAAGCAAGTCATATGAACTTGCTACCCCATTAACTTGCTACCCCATTTATCAGGGTAAACTTAGTATATGAATAGTGAAGTTTTGGCTTTGCTGATAGCGCTTATGATAAAAAGGCTTTTATATAAACGCTAAAGCAAAAATAGCGTCAGTCACCGTTAGTTTGCAAGGTTAATTGCAAAGGACTCGACGCTATTATAAGAATAGAGGACGGCTAAATACTACCAACGTATGGTAACAAATAGCAGGTTTATACCGACTTGCCTAATTGCGCAGCCTTTAGCGCGGTTTCTTGCTGCTGGTCAACCAGCGATTCGCATTTATTGGGGTCGTTACCACAAAATGAGCAAAACTCATTACCCATCAATTTTGCCACACCACCGCACGAGCCTCTAAGCGGCTTTTTTTTGACCATATAACCGATGCCCATAAAGATAAAAAACAGCATAAAGACGGTAAAGGTAACAGCAAGCATGGGAAGCAATTGGTTAAGCATAGAGATAACCTCTCGTTTAAAATATGAAGCAGCCATCTAAGCAATGACTTACTTATAGTATAGCAAAAATTTGCCTCGCCCGTTTGTGCTTAGCAGGTTATTACAGTCTAGACGTTTGATACTAAGACTTTTTATCGGCGCGCAAGGTTTTCATCGCCGGCGTTTCGACCACTTGCCAATCATCAACGCTGTCGGTCGCCGTGTCTGCTGCAACACCTTTTGCCAAAATCACAAATAAAGCTGCGATATTGTGCTCTTTCGCCGTAGCCAGCGCTTTTTCATAAGGCATGGCGGTCAAGGCCGTTGCCCACGCATCCGCCAGCGCCACCGTTTCTGCAGCGACCGTTACTGATGGCGCACCGCCTACGATTGGCTCACCTGTGGTTGGGGCAATAGTATGGCTATAGTGCTTACCATCGAAAACAACGGAGTTGCGATAGTTGCCAGAAGTAGCAAGCGCCATGCTAGCGCCATTATTGATAGGCTGGCGAATCACCGCCATTGCTTGCCGTGTACTTACTGTACTGCCCTCAATGGGTGCATCAATAGCGATTTGCCACGGCTGCTGCTGGGCGCTAACGCCTGAAGTCGCCACTTCGCCGCCAATCTCAACCATATAGTTGCGAATTTGATAAGTGTTCTTAAGCACATCGGCAATGACGTCGACGCCATAACCCTTAGCCACCGCCGAAAAATCAAGGCCAACGCCGTCTTTGGTTTTATAAATGCTGTCATCTTTTTGAATGACACTGTCAAAATCGACCAAGGCTTTCGCTTGCGCAATCTCAAGCGCCGTTGGCGGACTTTGTAAGCGCTCAACCGTCATGGTACTGCCAAAGCCCCAAGTTTCTATCAAAGGCATTACCGTTGGGTCAAAAGCGCCGCCCGATAGCTCATAAACTTGCCTTGAGGCTTGCAACACATGGCTAAAATCGGCGTCGATAGCAATCGGCGTATCTTTGCCTAATTGGTTAAATTTAGAAATAGTAGAGTCGGCTTGATAGGTCGACATGCTGTCGTTTATATCTTGCAAGCGCTTATCAATTGCTGCTTGTATGGCAGCTTCATCAGCGCCTTTGGGTAATTGATAACTGATGTGGTAGCTGGTGCCCATGGTCTCGCCGCTAAGATTGTCGTAATCGGGCTTTTGCTGGCAGGCGCTAAGCATGAGTACAGAGCTGATAGCAATGATGGTTAAAGAGGCGGATTTTAGGGGTTTGTTAGGAGTAAGAAAGGTGGTTAAATTTGTCATATAAGTCATCACAGCTTGATAAAGCGAAGGGGTGAGTGGGGGCGTTAGTTTGCAGGTAATAAACTAAGCAAGCTAAGCGTCGCCTATTTTACACCCCTTGTTACCGATAAGGCCAATTTACGACTAACGTACGACTTAAATAACTACGACTCGAGAAGATACGATTGAACCTGCCTGTTTTTATTTAACCTGTGACTCACGAATAAGCTTATATAGCTTCGGCGGCGATAAACGATTGACTCTAGTGGCAAGCTTTTCTTTACTGCCAGCAACGATGACATATTCTTCACCCTTAGTCAGGGCTTTGACGACTTGCTTGGCAAAGGCGGTCGCAGTAAGACCTTTATTGGTGGCGTCATCCATTGTCCCTTGCGCACTACCATCACCAGTCAAGGCATTGATAGAAATATTGGTTTGAATAAACCCTGGGAATATGGTCGCGACCTCGATGCCTTGGTCATGCAATTCTGCGCGCAAGCTGTTTGCCCACATATGGATAGCGGCTTTGGCAGCACCATAAGCGCCGCGATATTGGGTACCCAGTAAACCTGCCACGCTCGATACCATGACAATTTTGCCGCCACCTTGCGCAATCATATCGGGCAATACCAGTCTGGTCAGCCGCGTTTGCGCGAAATAATCTATCTCCATCAGCTTACGTTCAACTTCCTCGGTCGTTTCCATGATAAGCGCGCGTTGACTGATGCCCGCATTATTAATCAACCAATCCACTTTTTCAGTTTTAGCCTTGATTGTTTCATAGGCTTCTTTTGCTTGCGCGGCATCGGCGATATCAAAGGGAACGACGATATGCTTTTTGCTGTTTTTGCAGCGATTTTTGACTGTCTCTAATTTAGCTTTATCACGGCCACTTAAAATAATGCTGGCACCACGTTTGGCAAAGGCAATTGATAATGCTTCGCCGATACCGCTAGACGCGCCGGTAATCCAAATGGTCAAATCTTTCGCTTTGGTTTTCATAAGAATCCTTTCTGATTGAAAATGGTTTATTTAGCGCATAAAAAAAGAGCCTCCATTGAGACTCTTAATTTATCATATATTTTTAGCTTAACGATACTTGTTGAATAAATAGGTGTTATCAACCGATTTAAATAACTCGCTTAACCACCAAAATCATCAAGCATGATGTTTTCATCTTCCACGCCCAAGCTGTGTAGCATGTCGATTACCGCCGCGTTCATCATCGGTGGCCCGCACATGTAGTATTCACAGTCTTCTGGGTTTGGATGGTCTTTAAGATAGTTTTCAAGCAGCACGTTATGGATAAAGCCGGTTGGACCTTCCCAATTGTCTTCAGGGAGAGGGTCAGACAAGGCCACATGCCACTCAAAGTTATCAAACTCTTCTTCTAGCTGATCATAATCTTCAACGTAGAACATCTCACGAATCGAGCGCGCGCCATACCAAAAGCTAATCTTACGCTTGGTATCTAAGCGTTTAAGCTGATCGAAAATGTGCGAGCGCATCGGTGCCATACCCGCACCACCACCGACGAAAATCATTTCAGCTTCGGTGTCTTTGGCAAAAAACTCACCATAAGGACCAGAAACCGTCACTTTATCGCCAGGGACGAGGCTAAATACCCAAGAGGACATTTTGCCCGGTGGTATACCGTCAGGGCCGCGAGGCGGTGGACTGGCGATACGGATATTAAACTTAATAATGCCTTTCTCGTCTGGATAGTTGGCCATTGAGTAAGCACGAATAACTGGCTCATCAACTTTTGACACATATTTGAAAATGTCGAACTTTTCCCAATCTTCGCGGTATTCTTCGTCAATCACAAAGTCTTTATAATGCACTTCATGCGGCGGCGCTTCTAACTGTACATAACCACCCGCACGGAAATTGACTTCCTCGCCTTCTGGAATTTTAAGCACCAATTCTTTAATAAAGGTGGCAACGTTATCGTTCGAGACAACTTCACATTCCCATTTCTGTACATCAAAAAACTCAGGGTCAATCTCAATTTTCATGTCTTGCTTTACCGCAACCTGACAGGCAAGACGCATGTGGTTACGGATTTCGCCTTGGGTAAAATACCCAGTTTCGGTGGGCAGGATAGAGCCGCCCCCTTCGATAACGCGGCAACGACACTGCGCACAGGTACCACCGCCACCACAGGCCGAAGATAAGAAAATACCTTCGCTTGCCAATGTTTGTAGCAGTTTTCCGCCCGCGGGTGTCACGACGTCATTATCGGGATTATCATTGATATGGATAGTAACATCGCCTGAACTGACCAATCTTGAGCGCGCTGCCAAAATAATGGCAACAAGACCCATGATGATCACGGTAAACATAGCAACGCCACCAATCGCCGTAGCGTAATCCATGGTAGGTATCCTTAATCTATGGAGTAGGGGAGCGAAAAAACGTCTTTGCGTTTTTTGAACCCCTACCGAATAAATGAATTAAATAGGTCAAAGTGCTAAATAGGGTTTAAGCTTAGCGGTTTAAATTGACATACCGCCGAAAGACATAAAGCCAAGTGACATCAGACCAACCGTGATAAAGGTAATACCAAGACCACGCAGCGGCGCTGGAATGTCTGAGTATTTTAGCTTTTCACGGATACCCGCCAAGGCGGTAATCGCCAATGCCCAACCAAAACCTGCGCCGACGCCGTATACCATCGATTCGCCAAAGTTATAATCACGCTCAACCATAAACAGTACGCCACCTAAAATGGCGCAGTTAACGGTAATCAGTGGCAAAAACACCCCAAGGGCGTTATACAGACTCGGGACGAACTTATCCAAGAACATCTCTAAAATCTGTACCACAGCGGCGATCAAACCAATATAACTGAGTAGGCCCAAAAAGCTTAAGTCGATATCAGGGAAACCTGCCCATGCCAGCGCACCATTTTTTAAGATGAACTGAAACAAAAGGTTATTTAGCGGTACGGTAATCGCCATCACGACGACCACAGCGACTCCAAGACCAATCGCGGTGGAGACCTTTTTTGATACCGCCAAAAAGGTACACATGCCTAAGAAGTAGGCCAGCGCCATATTCTCGATAAAGACCGAGGTTATAAATAAACTGACATAGTGTCCCATTAGTGACCGCCTCCTTGTGCCATGCCTTTAGATTGCGGCTTCATTACAAATTCAGCTTCTTCGACCTGTTCAGGTTTCCAAGTACGGATAATCACAATGAACAGAGCAATGATAAAGAACGCTGACGGTGGCAATAGTAATAGACCGTTTGGTACGTACCAACCACCATCGTTAGCAGTTTGCAAAATGGTAATACCGAACCAACTGCCTGCGCCCAAAATCTCACGCACGCTCGCGACAAATAGCAGTACCGCCGAGTAACCAAGACCGTTACCAATACCGTCTAAAAAGCTTGGTACTGGTGGATTGCTCATGGCAAATGCTTCGGCACGGCCCATCACGATACAGTTGGTGATAATCAAACCAACGAATACCGACAAACCTTTACTGACGTCATAAGCGACCGCTTTTAAAATCTGGTCAACCACAATAACCAATGACGCAATAATCGTCATCTGCACAATAATACGAATGCTTGATGGGATTTGCTTACGGATAATAGAGATAAAAAAGCTTGAGAATGCCGTGACCAAGGTCAACGCCACACTCATTACCAGCGCATTCGCCACACTGGTAGTAACCGCCAACGCCGAACAAATACCTAAGATTTGCAGGGCAATCGGGTTATTGTCAAAGATAGGCGAGGTTAAAATCGTTTTTGTATCAGCCATGTTATGCCTCCTTACCGTGTGCTGCTGGCACTACTGCGACCAGTTCGGTTGCGGGATGCGTCTGCTGTTGATGTAAGTTCTGACCCAGTTTTTTATACGGACTTTGACTGGCTTTGACTTCTGGATCCGCCACTGTTTTGCCGTTTTGTTCACGCAGCTGGTCTAAGTAAGGCTTATAGCCTTGCTCACCGAGCCAAAACTGAATCATGTTACTGACGCCGCGACCGGTTAAGGTTGCACCACTGATGCCATCTACCCAGTTGTCTTTTGGATTACCGGCTTTAGTCACACCTGTTGCAACTGCGCCGTTTTCATCATAAGAGTGAATGCCGCTCCACATGGCGCGCCACTCAGGCTCCTCGATACGAGCACCTAGACCTGGGGTTTCTTTATGCTCATAGAAACTGATTCCTTTGATGGTATTCATATCACTTTCAAGCGTTAAGAAACCATAAATCGTACCCCATAGACCATAGCCTTGAATCGGCAGCACCACCATTTCAGGCTGTCCCGCGTCATCACTTTTGACATAGACTTTGGCGTATTTAGGAACACGGCCGATACCAGCAGGGTCATTACCGCCCAAATCTTCGCTTAGCGCCTGATTTTTGGTCGCTTGACTGGCATCGTACGCATTGCGATCAGGAATGCCAGCGGCTTTTAGCGCGTCGTCATCGAGGTAATTGCCTTTATTAAGGTCAACGATTTTTACCTCAAAGTCTTTAAAACGCTCGGCCACATCTTCATTGGTATCAGACGCTGGGTCAAACATACCAGCGGCGACTAAGATATTTTTGTTACGGTCTAAGCGCGCGTTTTCAACTTGTGCTGGTTTCAAACCCACAGCCGCCGCTGAGACCAATACAGAGCACACCAAGCATAGCGTCAACGCCACGCTGATGGTTTTTGCATTATTACTTTTGGGCTTGGACATAACGAACCCTCCGTGCTGTTTGGCGCTTGATATTGGCTTGCGTCACAAAGTAATCAAATAATGGCGCAAATAAGTTGGCGAATAAAATGGCAAGCATGATGCCTTCTGGGAAGGCTGGGTTGACGACGCGAATGAGTACGGTCATAAAACCAATCAAAATACCATAAGCCCAGCGGCCTTTATTGGTGTGCGCAGCTGATACAGGGTCGGTTGCCATAAATACTGCACCAAAGGCAAAACCGCCGATGACTAAGTGCCAATAAAACGGCAGGCTCATCATCATATTGTCTTCAGAACCGACCATATTAAAGACTAGCGATGTGGCAATTAGCCCAACCACACAACCTGCCATGATGCGCCATGAGGCAATGCGCGTCCAAAGTAGAACCACTGCACCTAGCAAAATAGCCAGCGTCGATACTTCACCGATACTGCCTTGCATATTACCTAAGAAAGCATCCGTCCATGTGATGGCATTGCCATAAACATCAACGAAGTCTGCTGGGACGACGCCAAGCGCGGCAAGTCCAAGTGGCGTGGCTCCTGAGAAACCATCAACCGCCGTCCATACTGAGTCGCCTGACATATAAGCAGGGTAAGCAAAGTATAAGAACGCACGACCTGATAGGGCAGGGTTCAGGAAGTTTTTACCCGTACCGCCAAAGACTTCTTTTGCCACGACCACACCAAAGATAATACCTAAGGCAACTTGCCATAAAGGAATATCTGGTGGGAGACACAGCGCAAATAGCACAGAAGTCACAAAGAAACCTTCGTTAACTTCATGCCCGCGCACGACAGCAAAGATAATCTCACAGAGAATACCAACCGCAAAGGTGACGATATAAATCGGTAAGAACTGCATGGCTCCGTAGACAAAGCTTGCCCAGATACTGTCTGGATTGTAGCCCGCCATACTGGTGATAACGGTACGCCAGCCTTCAGGCTGTAAGCCAAGCTGCGCAATCGCTGTTAATGCTTGATGACCGATATTGTACATACCCCAAAACATCGCAGGGAAAGTACATAACCAAACGGTAATCATAATACGCTTAAGGTCGATACCGTCGCGTACGTGTGAGGATGCGTATGTCGTTGAGCCTGGTTGACGTAAAAACGTATCAAACATCTCAAAGATGGCGTAGTACTTTTCGTGTTTGCCACCCTTGGTGAAAGACGGCTCCATACGATCGAACATACTGTGTAAAAATTTCATCGTGGTTAGCCCTCCAGCTCAATGCGCGTTAAGTTGTCACGCAAAATATCGCCGAATTCATATTTGCCAGGAGATACAAAGGTGCATAATGCCAAATCTTCTTCGTCCAATTCAAGTACGCCCAAATCGACAGCGCTAACGATGTCTTCGACAATCAAAGCGCGCAGTAGCTGCGTTGGCAGATAGTCTTGCGGCATGACTTCTTCATAGACGCCAATTGGCACCATCGCCCGCGGTGAGCCATTGCTCGAAGTGGTAAAGTTATATTTTTTACCACCAAAAAACTGCGAGATATAGATAGGCAATTTAGAAAAGCGATTGGCACCAGCGGTAAAGAAGTGAAACGCTGGACGTTCACGACCTTCGGTTAGCGCACTGATTTGATTATGAAAGCGACCAAGATAATTGGTATTGCCCGCCACTTTGCGACCTGAAAGCACAGAACCCGAGACGATACGGTTCTCGCCAGCTGTAAGCTCACCTTTGGTCAATGCTGCGATATCTGCACCGCGCTCGGTGACCACCAAATGCGGGTTTTTAACCGCAGGGCCAGCGAGGCTAAGCATACGGCGCGTATATAAACGACCAGTAGTAAACAACTTACCAATGGCAATCACGTCTTGGTAACCAATCGTCCACACGGTCACGCCGCGCATGATAGGATGCAAAAAGTGAATGTGCGTGCCAGCCAGACCAGCAGGGTGTTTGCCAGCAAAGCTATGATACTCAGTGACATTATTAGCAGCCGTTTTGGCAACTGGCGTCAGCTGGGCATCGCCATGATGGCAGACAAAGGTCTTGGGGCTGAGGGTTGATAATACAGCAAGTCCGTCATTGAACGCTTGAAGCTGCTCATTAATCAGCAACATCGGGTCAAGCGCTAATGGATTGGTATCCATAGCGGTGACAAAGATAGCGTGCGGACGGGCACCAATATCGGGGGAGCGGCTATAAGGACGCGTGCGAAAAGCGGTCCATTCACCAGAGGCAAGCAGTTGGGTTTCAACGACTTCAGAATCTAGGTCAGCAAGTTGCTGGGAGTCGTAGCGCTGAAATTCTACTTCTTCACCGTTTGGGTCGACCGCAATCACAAGACTTTCAAAAACACGACGCTCACCGCGATTAACGGCGACGACCTTACCAGCAGCAGGGGCAGTGTAGATAACGCCAACCCGTTTTTTGTCTTCAAAAACGGGCTGACCTTTAGCTACGATGTCGCCTTCTTTGACATTCATCGTGGGCTTCATGCCCACATAATCATAGCCAACAAGTGCTACATAGGCGGGTCTGTGCTCAGATATCTCGCGGGAGGGTTCACCAGTGATGGGTAAATCCAAACCTTTTTTGATGGTAATCATAAGCGAAAACTTAGTCCATAGTCTAAAACGATACCAGACGTCCTGTTTGGTATATCGGCAGCATGGATAACAGCGTCATCAATAAAGTGCTTTATCACTCCCAAAAAAGGGCGTGAAAAAGTGCTCTAGACATAACACATCATCATAACTACAAGTAAGAGTATTAACGCTGACCTTAGACTCCTTAACAACACGTTAATGTCTTATTCGAATGACCAAAGTGACGACTGGCTACCAAGGTGTATCGTAAAACTCACAAATCTAACCGCGTCCTCAACGAGGATGACAGTAGATAAAATACAGTTTTACCATACGATTTATTAAAATCTTAAAATTTGTCGTATCAGGAATCATAGGGTTATTAAAATTTACGCAGCGCTATTCATACGAGTGAATATAAATGAGGCATCAGTGATTTGTTCATACTTTATGAAAGCTGTCTTTGTGAAAGCTATCTAAGTGCTGGTTAATGACCTATGATTACAGGGTAAACTCAATGTCTTGATAAGCTCAGCATTAATTTAGTGCTAATGGGGTGCTCATATTTACCTTATGCTGATTGCAATCGTCAATAGGTAGCAGACGATTAGGTTTTATCATACAAATACAAATTTACCTAGGATTATACGCTAAACTGACCTAAAATTGCCAGTTGGTAAATGAATTTACCTAATGTTACGAGTGTTTCCTTCGGCTAAAACTTATGGTTATGATTGTGATTACGGTGATGGGTTCTTTACCATTTTTTAACCAAACTTTAACTCGTATTCTCATTTACCACTGCCATTTTTAATATTTAATCAATTTTCCCTAATAGCTGCTTTTAATTTGCTATGCTAAATAAATTTTATGTAGTCGCCCTTTGATGGGCTTGGATACTTTTTTCACTTTTGAATTTTTCTTATTCAAATTGTTATTATTCAACTATTTTTAATCGCTGATATCGTTTTATAAGGAATGCTGTATGTGTGCTGTCCCTGTCATTATCCCCGCTATTGATTTAAAAGATGGTAAATGTGTGCGTTTAAAACAAGGTCGTATGGAAGACGATACGGTATTTTCTGATGATCCAGTCGCTATGGCGGCGCGTTGGGTCAATGAAGGCGCGCGGCGCTTGCATTTAGTCGATTTAAATGGCGCATTTGATGGCATCCCAGTACACAAACAAGTGGTCAACGACATTGCCAAAGCTTTCCCCAAGCTGCCGATTCAATTGGGCGGCGGTGTGCGCAATATGAAAACCATCGAGCAGTATATTAGCGCAGGTTTGACCTACATTATTATTGGTACCAAAGCCGTGGAGGATCCTGACTTTGTGACCGAAGCCTGCCGCGAGTTTGCTGGACACATTATTGTCGGTATCGATGCCAAAGATGGCATGGTTGCCACGCACGGTTGGGCAAACGTGACCGATACCAAAGCTACCGAGCTTGCCAAGCGTTTTGCTGATGTTGGCGTATCGTCAATCGTTTATACCGATATCGCTCGTGATGGCATGATGCAAGGCGTCAATGTCGAGCAAACGGTTAATTTAGCGCGTGAAGGCGGCTTGCCGGTGATTGCGTCAGGCGGCGTCACCGATATGAAAGACATTGAATTGCTAAAACCTTATGGTGACTGTATCGAAGGGATTATCACTGGCCGCGCGATTTACGAAGGCACCTTAGACTTGGGTGAGGCGCAGCTTTATCTAGATGGTAAATAGTTTTTAGTCGCCATGTCCAGAGAGCGTTATTGGAAATGTGATATAAAGCTAGAATAATAAAGGGATACTTATGGCAGCGTATGTTGACCAGCCTCAATTACGTAGGCTACACAGGTTAAGCCAGCGCCAGTCGCGTATAACGATAAACGTCTACGCTCAGCTGTTATTGCTATTAAGTATCTTTTTAAGTGTTCTTTTAAGCATGCCAACTTATGCGGCTACAGACAGCAGCACAAGTGAGAGTATTATACTCAATAATGAGGCTACTGAAGATAGTACAGCTGACAGTGGGACCAGCGCTCAGACGCCTAACGCCCCAGCTATAAACGCCCCACCTGCCAATGAGCCAAATAATAGTCTAAATAGTGCCATCACTATTACCCCTGCTACGCCAAGTACTTCTGACACTGCGCCCGCGCCAGTTGAAAAACCGCCAGTTATCAGCGGTGAAAGTACTAATAATGCCCAAATCGAAACCACGCCAACGCCGTTAAAAGACAATGATATCCAGCAACGTATCAGTGGCATTTTTTCAGAAATTGACGGCTTGCAAGCAGTAAGTGTCAGCGTCAACCAAGGGGTTGTAACCTTAACCGGTGAGACGCCTAACGAGAAAAAAGCCCAGCAAGCGATTAATCTGACCAATCGCTTAACCGACGTGGTGACGGTAGAAGATAGAATCAATCGCACCCTTGATGTGCAGGATAATGTCTCGACTGTTTATCAGAGTCTCAAAGCGCAAACCAAAAACCTAGTCAAAGCGTTGCCGCTACTACTCGTAGGGATTGTTTTATTTGCCTTAGTGACGTGGTTTGGCAGTTGGTTATCCAATCGACAAAAAATGTGGCAACGTCTTACGCCAAATCCCTTTGTCGCAGAGTTACTTGCCCAAACCGTTAAAGTCATCTTTATCATTTTCGGTCTTATCTTAGCGTTAAGTTTGATTGGTGCTGAGACTATCTTGGGCACGCTGCTTGGTGGGGCAGGTGTTATTGGTATCGCCGTTGGTTTTGCCGTCAAAGACACCATTGAGAACTATATTGCCTCGCTCATGCTCAGTATCCGCCAACCGTTTCGCGCCCGCGACCATATTTTGATTAACAATCAAGAAGGCATCGTGGTGCGCCTAACCTCACGCGCCACGATTTCAATGACCTTAGACGGCAATCAGTTACGTATTCCTAACGCTGAAGTCTTTAAAGCAACAATTTTAAATTACACCAAAAACCCCGAGCGCCGTTTTACCTTTGAGCTCGGGGTTGATGCCAACGACGATCCGCTTGCTGCGATCAAGGTAGGTATCGATGCCATCTGTCAGTTGGGATTTGCCTTAGATAAGCCAAAAGTCACGGCGGTTATCAAAGAAGTCGGCGAATCAAACATCGTTTTACAGTTCCAAGTATGGGTCAATCAATTGGAGGCAGATTTCTCCAAAGCCCGCAGTATCGCCATTCGCGAAACCAAGCATGCCTTAGAAGATGAAGGTTTTACTTTACCCGAGCCCATTTATCAGTTGCGCTTTAACCATAAGCTAGAAAAAGCCTTTGAGCATTTCCAAAGCAGTCAAACGAACGATAAATCACCAGCGGAAACGACGGTAACGCCGCACATTTCTGCAACTGATAAAGCGTCTGATGTATCTTCTGCTACTGGTACTAGCATTGAAGATAAAGATAAGAAACAAGCAAAGGCGCGGGCCAAGCATATCTTACAAGGTCGCAATGCCGACGAAGTACTCGATGCGCGTCCTGACCAGAAACTAATGGAAAAAGTTGAGCAAGAAATTGCCGAAAATTCAGATGAAACCGACCTATTAAGTAACAACAGTCCGCAAGAATAGCCCAAAAGAGTGGCGTTGAAGATTATCTATTAAAAAATGATTACTAACTATAAAAGTCGGCATAAAAAATGCAACGAAACGTCTATCTACCTTTTATCGACATAGACGAGATATTTTTTATGCAAATCAAACATCTGATTATTTTTGCTTTGGCTGGTATCGTTATTCTCGCAGGGTTTAATATGATCAGCGGCAGCCAACGTGAAAAAAATAGAGAAGCGTTAGCCGCTAGTAGTGTCGCAGAACAAACTGACATTAACGTAGCTGAGAGTAATACTTCAGATATCGCAAGTCAGCCGTTAGGGCAGCAGCCAAAAGCTATCCTTGATAAAGCAAGCACGCAGATAGAACAAGCGGAGCAGGTCAGTCAACAACGCCGCGAGCAAATCGCTAATACGCAATAGGAGCTTTAAACCTTAGAGTTATTATTGTTTAGAATTTTAAGGCTGAAATAAGTGGCGTCTTAATAACAGCATCTAATTAATCGCCCTTTAATGAATACAAAAAAAAGACTAACGATAATGTTAGTCTTTTTTTAATCTTAACATTTAGGCAACGTTAGCTTTTTTTGCTGGTGCCTTTACCACGGCTGCTGCTTCTTTTAGAAGGGGGTTTATTCGCCGAAGTTTTGTTAGCAGAGCTCTTACCAGCCGAATTGTTCTTTGGCTGATCGCGTTTGGTTTGATTCATTTGGCTTGCTTGTAGCTTAGCTTTAAGATCAAAGTCGATTTGTAGCAGGTCCATATTAACGCCCGCTACTTTTACGCGAACCAAATCGCCAAGCCCAAATACCGTGCCTCTGTCTTTACCGATAAGCTGTTGTTGCTGCTCATCATAGACAAAGAAGTCGTCGCCAACGTTGGAGATGTGCACGAGACCATCGATATATAAGTCGGTCAAAGTCACAAATAAACCGAAGCTCGTCACAGTCGTCACCACGCCATCGAACTCTTCGCCGACATGATCTTTCATATAATGACATTTGAGCCAAGATTCCACATAACGCGATGCTTTTTCGGCGCGGCGCTCGGTATCTGAGGTTTGCGTGCCAGCATCTTCAAGCGAGAAATCCATTACTGGCTGCTGGCTATTAGTCACTTTCGCTTTAATCGCGCGATGCAGCATTAAATCAGGATAGCGGCGAATCGGCGAGGTAAAGTGGCTGTATTCATCATAAGCCAAACCAAAGTGACCGATGTTGTCAGGCGCATAGTTCGCTTGCATCATCGAGCGTAGCAGCATGCTGTGGATGCTAATCGCGTCAGGGCGGTCTTTGGTAGCTTCGATGATACGCTGATAATCTGCTTGCGTTGGGCTTTCCTCAGGGAAGCTTAAGCCAAAGTTTTTGGCATATTCATGAATGCGCATTGACTTTTCGCTATCAGGCTTATCGTGGTTACGATATAAGACAGGCAACTCATGTTTTAGGGCAAAGTTTGCTGCACAGGTATTAGCAAGCAGCATACATTCTTCGATAAGCTTTTGCGCATCGCCGCGCGTACGCGGTAAAATCGCTTCGATGCCACCTTTTTCATTAAACTTAATATACGTTTCGACTGTTTCAAACTCCATGGCATGGCGTTCTTCACGTTTTTTTAGCAGCAGCTCATACAATTGATGTAAGGTATCGACCGATTTTTTAACATCTTTATTAGCCGTTAATGATTCAGGAACGCTTTTATCTTTTGGATTGGCAAGGTAAGCATTCACTTGGTTATAAGTCAGGCGCGCTTGTGAGTGCATAACGCCCGGATAAAATTCGTAGCCTGTGACTTTACCAGCACGCGATATCTTGATATCGGCAACCATACAGAGACGGTCAAGGTTGGGGTTCAAAGAGCATAGGCCGTTAGACAATACTTCTGGCAGCATCGGAATCACGCGATGCGGAAAATACACTGACGTGCCGCGCTCGTAAGCATCTTTATCAAGTGGTGAGTTTGGCGTGACGTAATAGCTTACATCAGCAATCGCTACTAAAACACGATAGTTACCGCCTGAGCGTTTTTCGGCAAACACTGCATCATCAAAGTCGCGCGCGTCTTCACCGTCAATAGTAATAAGAGGTAAATCGCGCAAGTCTGTACGACCTTTCAAGTCTTTTTCGGTCGGCTCTTGATAGCTATTGGCCTGCTGTAATGCCGCTTCGCTAAAGTCTGACGGGATATCATAGTTGAGTAGAGTCGTCTCAATAATCAATTCACGGTCATTATCATCAGATAAGACTTGAGTGATTTTACCAGTGGCAAACTCGTGTTGGTTTGGCCAATCGATAATATCGACTTTGACTGGCGCACCTTGTTTGGCATCTAACGCTTGCACGTTTTCTTCAGTGACGGTAATCGGCTGATGGTTATTTGGGCTACCAAGCTCAACGCAATAACCTTCTTCATCATGCGCCAATGTACCAATAAAATTGTTTTGGCGACGCTCAACGATATCGACAATACGCCCTTCGGTACGACCGCGATTATCCGTAGAGGTGCCAACCGCTTGTACGGTATCGCCATTAAATACCCAGCGCATCTGCTTTTCATGCAAAAACAAATCAGGCATATCGCTCAATATCACAAAGCCAAAACCTTTAGGGTGAGCTGACACGGTGCCAGTGACGATATCGTGTTCGGTTACAGTACGATAGCGATAAGGACGCCCGTCGCGGTTTACTTGCCCATCGCGCGCCATTGCCTTTAGACGATTGCCTAAAGCATCAAATTGGTCAGGGTCATCAATATTAAAGGCTTTTGCCAATTGTTGATGCGTGACTTCACCGTATTCATTAATCGTACTGAGTATCAGTTCGCGACTAGGAATAGGGTTAACGTATTTTTGTGCCTCACTCGAGGCGTTTGGATCATTCCAACTCATAAATTACCGTATCTATTTTTTAAAATTATTAATAAGTGCTATCTTAACACGAACAACGCCGTAATATCTTAGGTCAATTGTCTTATGTGTATCAGATAGCAAGTAGCTGCTAGCTTGTATCGCTAACAGCCTTCGACATGCGAGCCAATCAAATATCAATATCGACCGTATTTGATTGATTGGTTATCTTTTTAGTATTTAATTCTTTCGATACTTCAAGGACAGTCGTTTGATTCGACTTATCGAGATATTTCTGCGCTTTATCAACTTCGGCTGTCAGAGTATTGACCGTTTGCTTCATATTTTCTAACGCCTCGATTTTATAATTGCTAATCATATCCATCGTTTCATAGACGTTATTGAAGGCGTTTTGGAGTTTATCAAGCTCAATCGTGCTACTGGTTGCCTGCTCATGAATCTCAAGCGATTGACGTTTGAGCATCGCAGAGGTTGATTCAATCAAGCTGCTGGTCGTTTTATTTAGCGCGGTGATTTGATCGAGTACCAGTTTTTGATTGGTCATTGCTTGAGCAACCACCACTGCCGTACGTAGCGCCGAGATCGTCGTCGTCGTCGCGCGATCCACACCTTTAATCAGCTCTAGGTTGTTTTTACGAATGGTATCAAGGGCCAAGTAACCTTGTACGTTTACCGCCAATTGCGTTAAAAAGTCGGTATTTTTTTGCCGTACATAAAACAGCATTTCTTCTTTAATAATACGCGCTTTTTCGGGGTCAGTGGCTTCAACGGCATAAACCTTTTGCTCAAGCTGTTCATCGATTTTTTTGCCAACATAAATGTATTGGCGAATCGATTGCATCAGCTCCCACATATTGACTTTTTCCTGCTCAATCATGGCATTGTCTTTGAGCAGTTCGTCTTTGCCATTATAAAGGCTGGACACCACGGCGTTGATATGCGATTGCGCTGACTCATATTGACGGAAATAATCTTGCACTTTATTACCAAATGGAATCAGACCAAAGAGCTTGCGTGAGCTGGTCAGCTCTTTTTTGCTCGGATCCAAATCTTCAACAATACCGCGCAGCTCAGTCAATGATTTGGCGATAGGTGAGTTATCAAACAAGCTATCATTGAGACTTTTTGCTGGTAAATCGAGCATACGGTTTGACACTTGTGCCGATTCGCGAATTTCTTTATTGCCCAAATTATGGATAGATTGCACGTTTTGCTGAAACTCAGCGCTGTGTACTGAGTTGTTAATCACGTGATCGACAAAGGCATCGACTTTAGCATCAAGTTCAGGAATCTGGCTTTCGTCCAGTTTCACCATTTGATCCGCTTCGCTTTTTTGTATTTCTTTCACCGGCTCAGGAGCGGTTAAAGTGATGCTTGGCGTTGAGGCGTTTTCGGGCGGGGTCAATTCTTGCATAAAATTTCCTATAATATCTAAAAATGGGATTCTTTACCGACGACGTTATTTATCAATGACACTATTTATTGACTATTAATTGTCATTAACTATTAATTGTTAATGAATAACAGTTTTTGCTAAGCGCTTTTATAGTCGTGGTTTCAATTGTTTTTATTACCCAATGATTTTTATTCGAATGAGATATGTGTGATGAGATAATCTTTAGATTAACTGGTAATGAAAAGGTTGAGAAGATGGGTTTTGTAAACTGAGGTTTATAAAGCGTTTATAGAGGAATTTGGCTTATCGTACTTAGCTTTTTTATATTTAATGGGCGTATTCAGTAATAAATATGAAAAAACCATCAATATCCCGGAGTATATTGATGGTTAAGAGTATAACTATCTATAATAACGAGCTGTCTGTGTTAGTTAATTGATTATATTAACTAACCATCACATCGATTTACAGCCACTACTCGCTATAATCCACAGGTGGATTATTTTTTCTTAGTAGGTCCAAGTAGCATACCCATTTGACGGCCTTCCATCTTAGGATACTGTTCGACGTTTGAGATATCAGCGGTATCTTCAATGATACGATCAAGTTGTTTACGTCCAATCTCTTGGTGCGCCATTTCGCGGCCACGGAAACGGATACTGATTTTAACTTTATCTTGGTTTTCCAAGAAGCTGACGATTTTTTTCAGCTTAACTTGATAATCCGCCTCTTCAGTACTAGGACGTAGCTTCATCTCTTTTAGCTGGGTCTGTTTTTGGTTCTTCTTCGCTTCTTTCGCTTTCTGCTTTTGATCATAGAGGAAATGTTTATAATCCATGATTTTGCATACTGGCGGCTTGGCTTCAGGAACCAATTCGACCAAATCTAGATTTTCATCACGCGCCGCTTTCATCGCGGTTTCGATATCGACCACGCCCATTTGCTCGCCATCTTCTTTAACCAAACGGACTTCTTTAGCATTGATATCTTCGTTGATGTTCAAACGGTTTGACTGTTTAATAGGTATTACTCCTCATCTGTTTTTGGGGTCTGTCGGCCTTTTTTGCTGACAGCAGTCTGTACTAAGCTAATAAATTCTGCAACACTCATGACGCCGAGGTTTTCACCTTCACGAGTTCGGACGTTGACACTGCCCGTTTCAACCTCTTTATCCCCTAATACTAGCATATAGGGAACGCGTTCTAATGTTTTCTCTCGTATCTTAAATCCAATCTTTTCGTTACGCAAGTCACTCGTCGCTCGCAAACCTGCATTTTTCAGCTCACGGACCACATTTTCACAAGCATCGGCTTGTTTATCAGTAATATTCATCACCGCCACCTGTTGCGGCGCAAGCCATACAGGCATCCAACCGGCGTAGTTTTCGATCAAGATACCGATAAAACGCTCAAACGAGCCTAAGATTGCACGGTGCAGCATAATTGGGGTTTCGCGCTCGTTTTGCTCATTGACGAATTCGGCATCAAGGCGCTCAGGCATATTTGGATCAACCTGTATCGTACCGCACTGCCAGACACGACCCAATGAATCCTTTAGACTAAACTCAATCTTCGGACCATAAAATGCGCCTTCACCCGGTAGATATTCCCAATCAAGACCTGAGCTATCTAGGGCATCTGCCAAGGCTTTTTCGGCAAAATCCCAAGATTCATCGCTACCAACGCGTTTTTCAGGACGGGTTGAGAGCTTCATAATGATATTATCAAAACCAAAGTCTTCATACACCGCAAGGGTCAGTTTAATAAAATCCGCAACTTCTTGCTGAATTTGTGCTTGCGTACAGAAAATATGCGCATCATCTTGAGTGAAACCACGTACACGCATCAAACCATGTAATGAGCCAGAGGGTTCGTTACGATGGCACGAGCCAAACTCCGCCATACGTAGCGGCAGTTCACGGTAAGACTTTAAGCCTTGGTTAAATACTTGTACGTGACATGGGCAGTTCATTGGTTTTACTGCATAATCACGGTTTTCGCTCGAAGTGGTAAACATATTGGTGGCATAGTTACCCCAATGGCCTGAACGTTCCCACAAGCTGCGATCGACGATTTGCGGCGTTTTGATTTCCTCATAACCATGGTCATGCTGCACTTTACGCATATATTGCTCAAGTACCTGATAAATAGTCCAACCATTGGCATGCCAAAACACCATACCCGGCGCTTGCTCTTGCATATGAAATAAATTTAACGCTTTACCAATCTTACGGTGATCACGTTTTTCCGCTTCTTCGATACGTTGGATATATGCTTTTAAATCTTTTTTATCTGCCCACGCCGTACCATAAATACGTTGCAGCTGCTCGTTTTTGGCATCACCGCGCCAATAAGCGCCTGACATTTTGGTCAGTTTAAACACTTTTAAGAAGCGCGTATTTGGCACGTGTGGACCACGGCACATATCGACATATTCTTGATGATGATACAGACCAAAGGCTTCTTCGCCAGGCATGTCATTGATCAATTTCAGCTTATAATCTTCGCCGCGCTCTTCAAAAATCTTGATGACTTCATCGCGAGGGGTCATTTTTTTGATGACATCATAATCTTGCTTAATCAGCTCCATCATGCGTTTTTCAATTTTTTCCATGTGCTCAGGGGTAAATGGCGTCTCACTATAGATGTCATAATAAAAGCCATCTTCGATAACAGGACCGATGACCATTTTTACGTCAGGATAAAGCTGTTTTACCGCATGACCTAACAAGTGGGCACATGAGTGGCGAATGATATCGACGCCATCAGCGTCTTTTGGCGTCACGATTTCAACTTTTGCATCGGCAACGATAGGGTCGTGTGCATCTACTAAATGACCATCAACGCGTCCCGCGACCGTCGCCTTCGCCAAGCCCGCTCCAATACTTTGCGCCACTTCCATGACCGTTGTATTGCCTTCAAAGTTTTTTACGCTACCATCAGGTAAAGTAATCGCTACCATAATCTATTCACCTTTTTGGGTCCGTTGGCAGTGATGATTGCAACCATCAATCATATAACCGTAAGATCACGTCAATTATATCTAACCACTATGATATGTTGGATATGTTGTAAGAAATGAGCATTAACTACAAGCACTGAGCTAAAATTTATCTTATATATTATGCTAATTAAGTAGCTATCTAATAACTGATCATCAAATCGCTATAATATAGAATAAGTTGCTTGTTCATAAGAGTAAGTAGGAGTGCCATGCAGTAATGTCATAGAAGCCGTTATTATAGCAAACGCTGTCTATTAACACTAGACAGCCGCGACGAAGTCAGCTTCCCTATATAGGTACGCTTAATGTCAATATCAATAGTGACGAATATATCTATAGATACATCTGCTATAACAAAAAAATCTAGGGTTTATAAATGTCCAATTGAGCTTACTAATAAGCTTCGTAGCAAATAATAATTAAACATTAAGGCATGTCTAGAGAATAATCTTCTTTGGTTTAATATCTGATTTTTACTAAGCTATTGAAAAATATGGTTTGTTTACCGTCTTCTAAAATAAATTAAGAAATCTATCGAAAATCGGTTGACACCCAGTTCAAACCGTCTATAATACGCACCTCATTAGGGAGAACCGGAACAACTTATATGTCAATTACATATAACAAACCTGGCTAACCCATTGAAACAAATTATAAAAAAGCTTGACAAACCAAATCATTATGATATGATAGTCGGCTCGCTAGATAGGATAAGTTCTTAACTTAAACGAACTAGCAAAGAGAAATACCCTATATATCAGTTACTGGACGACAGTAGCTTGACACTATTTAAAAGCATAACTAAAGAACAACTTGTGTGGATTTTTGCTGAT
>NZ_JABAST010000070.1 GCF_016107575.1 Psychrobacter faecalis
TAGATGGGCTATTTTATTACTTTTATTGAGTTTTTGCCTTAACTGACTGGCATTAACCATAAGAGGGTGGCTTATTAGCGTTTGAATCACTCGAATTCATTATTACACATTAAAACCTATGTGCTTCCCTGTTGGCAGCTCAACGTCGATACGAAGCTTGCCACCCATAGCTTCAACATATTTTTTCATGGTCGATATTTTAAGATCATTGCCGCGATTTTCTATAGCAGACAATGAAGGCTGCTTAATACCCATGGTTTGAGCCAGCTCTTTTTGAGAGATCTCTAACTCTTCACGGATACGAGACAGCTGGTTTTCTAAAAGCAGTTGCTCTGCCAGTTGTTTAATACGCGCTCGGCTGTCTAAAGAGCGCTCAGCTAACATCTCTTGTAATGTCTTAGTCATATCATCAATCTCCTAAAGTTCTGAGGTGACACTCATACTGTTGGTCTGCAGTGGCTAGCATTTCTTTATAAAAACGCTTTCTATTACCCTTATCACCAATACAAAGCACAATAGCTTGCCGCTTTGGGTCAAAGGCAAAAAAGGCTCTGAGTGGCTTACCTTTGTGCTGAACACGTAACTCTTTCATGTTGGTAAATTTCGAATCATACACCGTATCCACTAAAGGGCGACCTAAGCTTGGGCCTTGTTGTTCTAAAACCATCAAAGCTGCCAGTACTTTTTCTTGCGTTGATTCATCTTGCTGATCAAGCCATTGGTTGAACAGCTCTGTTGTGATGACAGTCCACATATAAAGACCAATATATAGATTACAGTCTATATAATACAGCTAATCGAGACAGTCTGCAATTAGAACGAGCAGCTTTAGCGCGTCGTGTTACTGGCTTATGACACTATGATCAGCTCTTAACAACCTATTCTTAATAGTGATAGTATTTTCTATCGTATAACGATACTTGTTTTTAGTTATTTTCGGACAACTTAGAACCTGATATTCAAACCAAGATAGCAATACGCAAATGATGTTAAAATACAATCAGAGAAGTCTACAGACCACTAAAACACTTGGGAAACGACTAAGAGTTCAATGCCTTTACAGCGCAATAATCACGATTTAAAGGAAAAATAACTTTGTATAAATCAGAGCAAGCAAGACAAGTAATTTATCATCAAGACCCTACTGTTAACACTGACTGGTTAGACGCGGTTACGATTGATACCGACAGCAAGAAAATAACCAAAGCAGAGAACGAGCAGCTGACAAAAGGATTTGTTAGGGGATTGATAGCAGGTAAAGTCATTGGCATTGAGTCGCTCGATGATTTAAATTTTTGATGGTCTGCTAAAAATCAGCACACCTTCATTATAATGACGAACCCTAAAAAGACAGTAATTAGGCGGAACAAAAACTGATTGTTGGCGCGGGTGTTGATATTGAGAAAAATAAATAATAAGAAAGCCCGTAAAAACTGGACGTATAACCGACAGTTTGTGTTCTAGGATAGAAGTCAAACTAGAGCATGTTTAAAAAAATCTAGCGGCAACCAACGCAGACAACATAAAAATTTAACCAGCAGTTCCAATTGCTCGTATGAGAAATCTATTATTATCCAATCCTGCCCCCTTAGTTTTTATAGTTAATCAATCAATATACACACTAATCATTCTCAAATGCCAACTTGAACCGCCCCGGTATTGTCGGAGACTTAACATTCTGAGAGAATACGACAATGAAAAGACAAACCTACACTCCTGAGATTAAAGAACGCGCCGTTCGCATGCTCATTGAAGCGGCAGGCGACTACCCCTCTACCTGGTCAGCGATTCAAGCCATTGCCCCTAAGATTGGCTACACACCTGAGACCCTGCGATCCTGGCATAAAAAGCACATCGATCAAACTATTCCTGCCTCAGTGCAAGCGCAAAGTCAGGAACAGCGTATTAAAGATCTTGAACGCGAAAATAGAGAGCTTAAGCAAGCCAATGAAATCATAAGGAAGGCGGCTGCTTTTTTCGCCCAGGCGGAGCTCGACCGCTGACTAAGACAATGGTTAGGTTTATAGATGAGCATAAATATCAATACGGGATCGAGTCAATTTGTAGAGTTCTGCCGATTGCCCCATCAACCTACTACCGTGCTAAAGACTTAGAGGACTGCCCTGAGAAGCGCTCATTACGCAGTCAGCATGACGACTTTTACATTAGTGAGATTAAACGCATCTGGCAGGACAGCAAATGCCGCTATGGCGCTCGTAAAGTATGGCAGCAGATGAAAGCGGATGGGTTAAAGGTGGCTCGCTGCACTATAGAGCGGTTAATGAAGCAGTATGGTCTGCAGGGGGTTTGGCGCGGTAAGGGTAAGATGACCACTAACAGCCGTGACGATCAAAAGCGTGCTGATGACTTGGTCAATCGCAACTTTAATGCCCATCGTCCTAATCAGCTGTGGGTTGCAGATTTTACTTATATCAAGACAACGAGTGGCTGGGTCTATACTGCTTTTATCATTGATGTGTTTGCCCGCGCTATTGTGGGCTGGAAAGTCTCTAATCGGATGAACACGGATATGGTGATGGCAGCGCTCAATCAAGCGATAACAGATAGGAATCATCCCAAAGATGTCATTCATCACAGCGATCGAGGGGTTCAGTACTTATCTATTCGCTATACCGATAAGATGACAGACTGCGGTGTGATTGCTTCTGTCGGTACAACAGGCGACTCATACGACAATGCATTGGCTGAAACGGTCAATGGACTCTATAAGTCTGAGGTAATTGAATATCTAAAGGAGAGCTGGACTGGCGTAAACGATGTTGAACTGGCAACCCTTGAGTGGGTGGACTGGTTTAATAAAACACGATTGCATAGCATGATTGGATATGTGTCACCCTTTGAGTTTGAAAAGCGGTACTATGATAATTTAATCCTGTCAGGCATTGCCGCCTGACTCAACTAAATCACTCTACGATATAGTCGGGGCGGTTCAAACTAATTGTCTTTTTTCAATTCTTACAGTGGGACTGAACCAGTGAAAGGACCTGATAACCTATCATTAGCCTATACCTCTCAGCAAACCGTCAAGGACTTTAAAACTAGTGCTCTGAACTAAAACGGCTCTATAACTTTTTATCGTAGTAAGGTGGAAAATTAGGATAGAATAGAGGTGCCAATAACAGTTAGATTAAAGGAAGCCCTATGTCAGCAACCAAGGAAGAGATAGCTGAGTTCATGAAGTCTGAGTTCCCTCAAGCAAAGTACAAGATTGAGGCAGTAAATAGCAGTGGGTCAATTTTATCCCATGATATCAGTTTAGATGATTTAAGACCTGGAGGTACTGTATCGGGACCTGTAATGATGGGAATTGCTGATGTGGCTCTTTATGTGGCTATCTTAGGTAGAATTGGCATAGTACCATTAGCAGTAACCACGAGTCTAACTATCAACTTTTTACGTAAACCAACTGCAAAATCACTCATTATTGCTGAGTGCAAACTGCTAAAAATTGGAAGAAGTCTAGTCGTAGGTGAGGTTTCTTTATACTCAGATGGATCTGACGAATTAGTTGCCCATGTTGTGGGAACCTACTCAGTACCACCAACCAAGAACAAGTCTGAAAATATGTAAAAGATATCAACTTAAAGCCCTTTGCTCAAATCCTAGTGAAATAGATCAGGCTTCTTTACTGGTAATAGTTCTCTAGTGAGGACTTGAATCTTTGGCTGTGGGCTAAGAAATAGTCCCAGTGTACTTACCATACAAATTTTATTTGTGATCGGTGCGCTACACAGACTGTAATACTCAGCATGAGTATTACAGTCTGTGTATGTGATAGCGTAGGTCAGCATTATAATATTAAGCTTATATAACTATAAAATAGAGACTTCTAGCCAATACGCAGGTGTTTTCCCTCTAGAAGCTTGAGAGCGTGGCTGAAGAATACGCAATTCATATTTACCTGAATATGGAAGCATATAATAACCTTGGTTATCTAGTTTAGAGGAATACTCTCCTACGTCGACAGAATCTGATAGATTCTTATTAAATAAATAAGTATCTACGTTCCCTCCCGTTGTTTTAACAGAAAGCTTTTGGTTTTTTTTAGCATAAAATGTATAGGAATCGTACTTAACACCCTTTAATTTCCCATAATAGTTAGCTGAATTTGCACCTTTTTTAAATTGAACATCAACAGTTTTAGCCACTGCATCTGAAGATGCGGCCATAACTGTAGGGCTTACTACTAGAATAGGAAGCGCAAGTAGAGTAGCAGCAGTTAAGTTTTTCATATTTTAAGACCCCGAGCAGTAAAAAATACCGATTTTAACTTACTTCACGCTGTTAAATTTTATAGATATGTTACATTAGAATTACTAACATACCCCCTATGGCAGGATAGTTGTCACCCCTAAATAATAATTCCAAAGGGGACAATG
>NZ_JABAST010000071.1 GCF_016107575.1 Psychrobacter faecalis
GTATCAGTAAGCATTTAATCTAAATGGCAGTTACACAGAATTCGGGATGGGCTCAGTTACACAGAATTCGGGAAACTCTCGCTCTCGATCATAAACCGCTTTAAGTCCTCTCTAGTTAACCCCTGATTTAGTAAAGCATTTATCATTATGTGTTTATTATGTTTAGTTAGCCTTTTGTCAGATTTCGCCAAAGAGCTTTCAATCTGCTGCCTAGCAGTTCGAAAATCTACTACCTCACCTTTATCTCTTAGCAGGTCTAAAAAGTCTGCCCAAACTTGCATAATTTTACGGCGCTCTTCTAAATGCTGCGCGTGGTTATAAACCGCGCGAATGCTACTTTTTTTATCATGCGCCATCTGCTTTTCGATCGCATCGCCCATGTACCCAAGCTCGTTTAGATTGGTTGAGGCGATATGGCGAAAGCCATGACCTGTCTGTTTACCTGCGTAGCCTAAGATATCAAGCGCGTTATTAATAAACTCCTCACTATAGGGCTGATGCATGCCTGTATGATAGAACACATATTCATATTGCCCCGTGATGGCTTTCATCTCCTCTAGGACTGCAAGCATTTGATCAGATAAGGGAACGACATGCTTACGCGCAATTTTAAGGTTATCAATATCAACACGCCATAAGCGATTGGCAAAATCGATATGACTCCACTTCATCATACGCAGCTCGATGGTACGACAGAATGAATAGGCTAAGAATTTCATACCTAATCGGGTTTGCTCGTGACCATGATAGCCTTCGATAGCTTGGAGTAGGGCAGGCAGCTCATTGATATCTACATGCTTCATGTGCTGACTTTTGGCTTTAGGATAGAGTGCTTTTAGATCATCGATTGGGTTTTGGTCGATGATGCGTTCGCGTTTGGCACGTCTTAAAACATTAGCAACCAGATCAATAGTGCGTCTAGTCACCTCACGTGGCGGCTCACCTTTTGTGTTCACACGCGTTTCGATCTCATCTGCCATCGATCGACAATCCTCAAAGTTTACATCTTTTAGTGCAATTCCTTCGAAATGAGGCAACACGTCTTTATGCATCCGGTTATAGTCTTGCTGATAGGTACGCGGCTTAACGTTGCGCTTGCGCTCAGCGAGCCAGCCTAAGGCGTAGTCATTAAATTTCTGCGCGTGGATGTTAGCAAGCTTGTCTTGTCGCTTTTTATTTTTTGGGTCGATACCATCAGCGAGCAGCGCTTTAATCTCAGTGTTGGCTTGTCTAGCCTCAGACAGCGACATGATGGGGTAAGTACCGAGTGTGAGGCGTGTCTGCTTACCATCGAAGCGATAGGCGCTTATCCATGTCTTTGTGCCAGTATTGCGTACTAATAGCTGTAAGCCTTGCTGGTCACTGTATTTGTCAGGACATGAAGGTGTGCATTTCTCACTGGGTTTAAGCTTGCGGATCTTACTATCATTTAACATGTTGGTCTATTCCCTATGGCTACAAGCTATATGAATCAAGAGATACAACAAAAACGTTGGTCTAAAGCTGAATCATGAAGCATAAATGTTGGTCTTTTTGAGGTCTAATGAAATCATAGACCAACAGATAGACCAACACAAGCCACGGGATAGGTGGGTCACATTGGGTCGAATTGGGAAAATAGCAGGCATAAAAAAAACGCTAGACGCGTTATTTATAAGGGGTTTGATTGGTATATGGGTAGAATTGGGGCGAGGTGGGAAAACTGGGGTTTTATAAGATTGGCGGTGAAGGAGGGATTCGAACCCTCGATACGCTATGAACGTATACACACTTTCCAGGCGTGCGGTTTCAGCCACTCACCCACTTCACCGTTTTTTGTAAGACCAAGATTTTTGGCTGCCTAAGTATAGCGGATAGCATTTAAAATGTCACGGCCTGCGCAGCATCTTTCTTTATTACTAACGGCCTGCTAGGATAACGCCTACCGAATGGCAGGCATAGATGGTTGGAAGTGGCATGATAAGTTTTTTTAAAGATAAAGCACAGTTTAACAATAACACCATAATGACCGTATTCACGGTCTTAATAGGAATATCGGCTGCACACGCGGAAGATTTAAGTCAATGTAGCCAGTCTTTTTATGGTGGCGTCTATCCTGAATTCACCAATCCTAAGCTCAGCAACAACACCCAAGCGCTATGTATGGACGGTTTTGCTGTCATGCACTCAGGCGTATCACGTACCCCGCTGTGGTCAGCAGAATATCTCGACCGTAAGCGCTTGCAGCAAGCCAAACAGATTGATCGTGAAGACAGCTTTCATGAAGAAAGCCGCCTGCCAAAATCCATGCGCGCCAAACTGTCCGATTACTCAGGCTCAGGTTATGATCGCGGGCATTTAGCGCCCAATGGTAATATGGCCAATCGCAGTCAGCAATACGATAGCTTTAGCCTTGCCAACATCGCGCCGCAATCGCCGCGCAATAATCGCTATATTTGGCGTAATATCGAGTCAGCCACGCGCTATTTGACCCAGCAATACGGTGAAGTTTATACCATTACTGGGGTGGCGTTTACGAATAAAAAGACCAAACAACTGGCGAATCGTGTACTGGTGCCCAGTCATTTTTTTAAAGCGGTCTATATTCCAGCCAGCAACCAAGCAGGCGTGTATTATGCGCCCAATGATGAATCAGAGCGTATAGAAGTGATTAGTCTGGATCAATTAACCGCCAAGATTGGCATCGACGTGTTGCCCGTATTAGATGCTCAAACCAAAGCGCGCGCGTTTGATCTGCCGTTAAAAGCAGGTGACAGCTCAGATTTACCCGAAGACTCACCAGAAGAGCCCACTTGGATGTTATTTGTGCTGGCTATTATCGATTGGCTCATGGCACAATTAAAAGCATAAGGCGTCTAAATATCACCATATTCTCACAGTGTTGCAAAATCACGTAAATTGCTGTTAAGGTAGAGGAAGCTCAAATGATTGAACCCTTTATGAATAATCATGAAAGTATGCAAATTGGCGATTTGGTTATTGAAAACCAAGAAGATAAAATTATCATTTATGGCGACATTAATCTAGTCTTTGACGAAGCTGGATATGAGCAGGCACAGCAACTACACGAGCTAACGAGCAAAATTATGCTGGCATTTGAAAACCGCAATCGATATAGTAGTTTTGAGAATAAGTCAAAACAAAAAGATGACCAATCGGGTAAAATTATAGACAATCCGTTTCTATAACTGTTTGATATGCTTTTGATTTTAGAGAAATAATAAACTATAAAAAAATTACTAGGCAAAATCTAAAAATTGCTTATAATGGGTCAAGACATCGCTTATGTCGATCGAGATTTCTCTGTCAAACCAATCATTAGTAGCATTTAATAGCATATTAATGAAGGTTACTTGCTTAAAATGAGCGTAGGATCGAAGGGTTTGCAATAAAAGAATGTTGATAAAAGGATAAGCGAAGACATTAGAAACGCAACGTTTCTAGTAATCATTAAATGAAGGGAGTCAATTTATGAAATTATTCACAAAAACCACTTTAGCAGTTGCTGGTATCAGTATGGCAAGCATGGCATTTGCCGCTGACCCATTACATAACACCACTTGGCAGACTTATGATGAAGGTAAGCCAAAAGGTTTAGTTAAAATTACTGAATCTAATGGTGTCCTAACTGGTACCTTGGTTGATACCAACTCAGCTAAAGGTAAGAAACATATTGGTACAACTATCATCAAAGGCCTAAAGGCTGACGGTGGTGGTAAATATAGTGGCGGTACAATCACCGACCCTGAAAAAGGTAAAGACTATCGTATGACCGCCAATCTAAGCGGCAGTACTTTAAAACTAAAAGGGTATATCGGTCCATTTTCACGTAGCCAAACGTGGAAAAAGAAATAAGCCAATATAATCTTACTCTATAAAGTTCAGTTGCTAGACTGGGCATTATAAAAAGATAAACGGTTAAAGACTATAGTGTTAAAGAATAAATAATCCCGCAAGACCGAAAGGTTTTGCGGGATTTTGGTGGTGTTCTAAAAAGTATGCCGGCATCAGACGTAATCATAATTGATGTAAAAGAACACCATATCAAACACTTTGAAGTGATTATCGAGCTTCTTAGAGAAACAACAGGTCTTTCGAACGGCTCGTCGCAATCGGTGTCTAAGGCGACAGTTATTACCTTCAATGCCTACCGTATGAGATTTGCCAACTCGTTTGTGGTCAAATTTAAAGGCGGTTATAAAACTGTCCCAGTTATCCATACTGATAGAGCCATAGCTGACTTTCAGCTGCTTGAGACGAGCTCTTAGCTTCTTAGCTGTTTTCAGGTCACGTTTGCCCCAAACATAAGCAACAATCTCATTAGTAACGCGATCATAAGCATAAATAAGCCAAACTTTACGCTTTT
>NZ_JABAST010000072.1 GCF_016107575.1 Psychrobacter faecalis
TTTGGTCGGTGGATAAAAACTTTGATGCTAGCGCATCTAGGTCTTTTTTTCACCTTGCATTTGGTATTGCACTTCATGTGTTAATCTAAGTATAGAAAGAATTAATATATTATAAATTATCTTTATAGAACCTAAGTAAATCATTCCAAACTTTTTCTTGAGAAAAGTTTTCAATAGCCCATCCTCTCGCTAGACGATATTTTTGCTCAAAACTAGGATCAGTAGAAGCTTCATCGATAGCCTGTGCGATAGAGGCCGTATCCTTGAAATTAAATTTTCTGCCGCTGATACCTTCTTTTACACTATCTTTAACACCAATGACGTCATAAGCAAAAGTTGGAATACCGCAGCTAGCCGCTTCAATAGCGACATTACCAAAACCCTCTCTATGAGTTAGGAATAAATGTAGATCGGCTTCTATAAAGTGTTGTTCAATATTGTCGGTATAAGGAACATGTACAATATTAGGATAAACAGATATTAAGGAGGATAGTATTGCTTCAGAAGTAGAGTCTTCAACTGGACCTACAAGTTTGAAAGTGATATTTTTATTATTGATATTTGTAATAACTTCTACTAAATCCTGAATACCTTTATCGATACAAATACGTCCAGCAACTAAAACCGTAAAGGAGTCGTTCTTAGTATATTTTTTAGGTTGGAACCTAGTAGTATCGACACCATTTGAGGAACCAGAGCCCAGTAAATAAGACTTACTTCGACTTGTAAGGCCTTCTTCTATATAAGCTTCTCGTAAAGAATCAGAAATAAAAATGACCTTTTTTGAGCTTAGTAGCGATACTTTATCTAGTAATTGATAAATTTTTCTTTTTGTTCCAGAGTAGTTCTCATAAGCTCTCCCTCTAATAATAGCCACTGTATTATTATGTCGTGTAATTGATGTTGCTATACTACCTAATAATAGTGCCTTGGGTGTCGAGTAAACTACTAAATCAAAGCGATTAGCTGAAAAGTAGTAGATAAGAGAGACCAAAGACTTTATATCTTGAATTATTGAAGGCTTACGTACTAATTTAGCATCAAAAACGTTACCCACTTCTCGTTTAATCAACTTAGTAAAGTTCTGCTTATCCCCGCCTGAAATAAAGGTCATATCGAAGTTAGAGTTTTCTTTAAAATATTCAAACTGACCTCGACATAACATTTGAAAAGATATAGCATCTGTCATAATGTAACAAACTTTAGACTTCTGCATAAATAATATCCCTTATATTAAGTGAGAGTAGACGGTGAATTTGGAATGAATAAAGAGATAAGCTATAAATCATCATAATTTAGATTGCTCTTAATAATTCGGAACTTTCCGCTTGCTTCACGAGGAATATCCTGCACATAGCTTAGTTCTATAGTCATTTTGCTTCCTACCCTTTGTTTTAATGCTTGTATAAAGGCAATCTCTGAGTCAGTCGTAAAGCTGTTATTTTTAACTATCATTACTTTGATTGAGTCTTTATAATTTTGGATAACTTGGAAGCAGATAATACCATTAATTCCCTTAGCAGAATTTCCAATGTTAACTTGATTGATTTTCCCTTTTTCTGGAGAATAAATATAATCGCTAGACCTGCCTTCAATACTTTCAATTAACGGAAAACTTGAGCCACATGAGCAGGTCATATCTTTAGGTGCTAGTCGGACAATATCTCCTACTCTATATCTTATCAGTGGTGTTCCACGAGAAGTAAAGGATGTAACGATGAGTTCACCTTCTGTAACAGGAAGAAGATCATCATCTAAGACCTCAATAATTCCAGAAAGAGGGTTTAAATGTAGAGAGCCCGCGCTACACTCTGTAATGATTGGGGCCCCTTCTGAAGCTGAATAATGATCAGCAACTGTGCACCCTAATACTCTGCTGATAACTTCTCTATACTTTGGCGTTAGGTTCTCAGATGTTGAGAAAAATACTTTGACAGGCTTGTTTAATCTCAATCCTTTTGAGTCAGCAATTTCACAAATTGTAAATACACTTGAAGGGAAACCAACAATAAACTCAGGTTGATAGGAGTTTATCGATTTCCAGTAAACATCGAAATTTTTATTACTAATATGAAATGTAGAGTAATAACGAATTTTATTAATAAAATCATAGTGTGAACATATACCTTTAGATATATCCCGCTCTGTTATCAGGTTTTTCCCGGAAAACCATGCTGTCTTTTTGCCAAATTTAAAGCCGTGTGTTTCTTTATGAGCATCAACAATAGCCCAGCGCTCTTGCATGTCTTCTTTAGTCATGTAAGTTTTTAAAGAACTGCCCGTTGTGCCACTAGTTTGATTGATGATACTGCTTCTTTTTTTAACAGTTCTAATTTCATCAAAATGATTTATTAAGTCACTTTTCTCTAAAATAGGGAGGGTGTATATATCGAGATTACTAATCATCTCTCTAGTTAGGTTCTTATTAAACCACTTAGAGTTTTCATGAACATAAGTTAGGAAGTCGGTAAACCTTTTATCGACTTCTTTTTTAAGTTGAGTAGCATTAGACCTTTCCCATTTCTTATGATATTTTTTATATTCTTTATATTTTTTGCCATGACGAATACGATATAGGTTACTTGAAACTATTGTAATAGCAAGATCTTGAATCTGAATTGGTGCAGCTTTAAAAGCTTTAAATAATATAGACATGAATTGTTCTCTATTAGAAGTATTAAATAACTATTTAGAATGTCTGACTAAATCTCTGCAATTATTCCAAAAAATTTTACGTCGCTCTTCTAAGATGGATTTATCGTAAGTTTTAGAAACTTCATAGTTTCTTACTCCATTCTTAAACCTTAGTTTTTGAGACTCAATCAGCTCTACTAGTTTATTAGTTAAAGCGATTGTATCTTTCGGTGGAATCAAACATGTGTGAGCTAAGAGTTCGGAAATACCACCGACATCAGATGCTACGGCTGGTAACCCTACACTCATCGCCTCTATTAAAGCTCTAGGTAAGCCTTCTGTATAACTTGGTTGGATATATAAGTCTAAAGTCTCCAACCAACTTAATACCTCCCTACCGCCTTTTAATCTTCCTTTAAAGTGTATTTTGTGAGAGATGTTTAGTTCTGCTGCTAGTTTTCTATAATACTCTAATTGTGAACCAGAGCCTACAATAGTTAAACTTACATTATAACCTCTAATGTTTAATTCGCGAATCGACTGAATTGCTTCAATAATCCCTTTATAGTGATTATTATAATCTCCAATAAGACCAATTTTGACTAAAGAGCTCTGTAGTTTATAAGACTCTAGAGTGAATGCTTTTTCAGCAATACTTATTTCAATGTTAGATGCATAGCTTTGGTATGCTTTTGTAGGATATTTATTTTGTAAGGCGTGCTTTGTTACATATATAACTCCATTTGCATGTTCTATAAAAAATTGATTTATCTTGAAGAAGGAATGGGTAAAAACTTTGAAGATTAAGTTTGGATTTTCTCTTGAGTTAAGGAGAGCATCTTGAGCATCTCCAGCGACCTCAATGAAAAATTTCTTTTTATAAATCAAATTAACTAGTAGTCCAAAAATACCTAAAAAACTAGGTAATCTTGTAACTATAAAATCTGCATTTTTAATCTCTTTGGCGAAGATATGTAAATTATATATAAGGTGTATGGTAAAAGCCTTTGAGAAAAAGAGCCCTTTAATAGGTCGGAAGGTCAAGTTTTGCAGTGTAAGTAGAGTCGCCTTATCCGTATTATTTGAATACTCCATACGAGTAATAATAGCGATACTATCCTTAAAGTCTATATAGCGTTCTAAGACACTATCGGTAATTCCACCTTTTGTATATATTTGGCTAAGATGCTTAGTAAGCCTACAGTCATAGATATATAGACATTTTAACGCACTTTGACTATTCATAGGGACTCTTTATATCAGTTTCTTATCAGCTATTAATAAGATATAATTTTTAAAAAATTAATATATTTAGCTATAGACTATATTAGCTATTTATGTCTCAGTTTTCTCTGCACACGACAAAAAATCATCCCCACCCGATTTTCATAGGTTTAGGGGTTAAAAAGCTAACTAACTGTCGAAGTACAGTCTTATCATTGTTAAAGAACACCAAGCGAAGGCCCTCAATCAACACATCCAGTCCAAGCGCAAACAAACTGGCTTGAGGTCGAGCGT
>NZ_JABAST010000073.1 GCF_016107575.1 Psychrobacter faecalis
GCCACACTACCATTGGCGCGATGATGTTTCACTTCTGAGTTCGGGAAGGGATCAGGTGGTACCATCATGCTATTGTCGTCAGCAAAGGGGGTTAGATATGAGTCTGTGTGTTTAAATGACTAGTGTCATCTTAATCCAACTGAATCAAGGATTAAGGTGATATCGAAATAATTAGACTTGATACAAACCACTTGGGTGTTGTATGGTCAAGCCAAACGAGCAATTAGTACAGGTTAGCTACACACATCGCTGTGCTTCCACACCCTGCCTATCAACGTCCTAGTCTTGAACGGCTCTTTAGGGAAATCTAATCTTGAGGTGGGCTTCCCGCTTAGATGCTTTCAGCGGTTATCCCATCCGAACGTAGCTACCGGGCAATGCCATTGGCATGACAACCCGAACACCAGTGGTTCGTCCACTCTGGTCCTCTCGTACTAGGAGCAGATCCTCTCAAATTTCCAACGCCCACGGTAGATAGGGACCGAACTGTCTCACGACGTTCTAAACCCAGCTCGCGTACCTCTTTAAATGGCGAACAGCCATACCCTTAGGACCTGCTTCAGCCCTAGGATGAGATGAGCCGACATCGAGGTGCCAAACACCGCCGTCGATATGAACTCTTGGGCGGTATCAGCCTGTTATCCCCAGAGTACCTTTTATCCGTTGAGCGATGGCCCTTCCATACAGAACCACCGGATCACTAAGACCTACTTTCGTACCTGCTCGACTTGTGGGTCTCGCAGTTAAGCGCGCTTTTGCCTTTATACTCTATGAACGATTTCCGACCGTTCTGAGCGCACCTTCGTACTCCTCCGTTACTCTTTAGGAGGAGACCGCCCCAGTCAAACTACCCACCATACATTGTCCTCGGTATTGTTATACCTGAGTTAGAACCCCGACATGACCAGGGTGGTATTTCAAGGATGGCTCCACCAAGACTAGCGTCTCGGCTTCAAAGCCTCCCACCTATCCTGCACAAGTCAGGTCAAAGTTCAATGTAAAGCTGTAGTAAAGGTTCACGGGGTCTTTCCGTCTAGCCGCGGGTACACAGCATCTTCACTGCGATTTCGATTTCACTGAGTCTCTGCTGGAGACAGCGCTGCCATCATTATGTCATTCGTGCAGGTCGGAACTTACCCGACAAGGAATTTCGCTACCTTAGGACCGTTATAGTTACGGCCGCCGTTTACTGGGGCTTCGATCAAGAGCTTCGCATACGCTAACCCCATCAATTAACCTTCCAGCACCGGGCAGACATCACACCCTATACGTCCACTTTCGTGTTTGCAGAGTGCTGTGTTTTTAATAAACAGTTGCAGCAGCCTGGTATCTGCGACTGCCAACAGCTCAAGGAGCAAGTCCTATCACCATCGGCAGCGTACCTTCTCCCGAAGTTACGGTACCATTTTGCCTAGTTCCTTCAGCAGAGTTCTCTCAAGCGCCTTGGTATTCTCTACCTGATCACCTGTGTCGGTTTAGGGTACGATTCGTTTATAACTATTGCTTAGAAGCTTTTCCTGGAAGCATGGTATTTGCCACTTCACGGTACAAGTACCGCTTGCTATCAGATCTCAGCCGTATTACAGTCCGGATTTGCCTAAACTGTAAGCCTACATCCTTTCACCTGGACAACCAACGCCAGGCTGACATAACCTACTCCGTCCCTCCATCGCATTATAAACAAGTATCGGAATATTAACCGATTTCCCATCGACTACGCCTTTCGGCCTCGCCTTAGGGGTCGACTCACCCAGCCCCGATTAACGTTGGACTGGAACCCTTGATCTTCCGGCGTGCGAGCTTTTCACTCGCATTATCGTTACTCACGTCAGCATTCGCTCTTGTGATACCTCCAGCATGCTTTACAACACACCTTCACAGGCTTACACAACGCTCCCCTACCACTTGAAAACAAATTCAAATCCGCAGCTTCGGCTCCTAGTTTGAGCCCCGTTACATCTTCCGCGCGGGCCGACTCGACTAGTGAGCTATTACGCTTTCTTTAAAGGATGGCTGCTTCTAAGCCAACCTCCTAGCTGTCTATGCCTTCCCACCTCGTTTCCCACTTAACTAGGAATTTGGGGCCTTAGCTGGCGGTCTGGGTTGTTTCCCTCTCCACAATGGACGTTAGCACCCACTGTGTGTCTCCCGGATATCACTCATCGGTATTCGGAGTTTGCATCGGTTTGGTAAGTCGGTATGACCCCCTAGCCGAAACAGTGCTCTACCCCCAATGGTGTTCGTCCGAGGCGCTACCTAAATAGCTTTCGGGGAGAACCAGCTATCACCGAGTTTGATTAGCCTTTCACCCCTATCCACAAGTCATCCCCTGGCTTTTCAACGACAGTGGGTTCGGTCCTCCGGTGCCTGTTACGGCACTTTCAACCTGCTCATGGATAGATCACTCGGTTTCGGGTCTATACCCTGCAACTAATCGCCCTATTAAGACTCGGTTTCCCTACGGCTCCCCTAAACGGTTAACCTTGCTACAGAATATAAGTCGCTGACCCATTATACAAAAGGTACGCGGTCACCCTAATAAATTAAGGCTCCCACTGCTTGTACGCACACGGTTTCAGGTTCTATTTCACTCCCCTCACAGGGGTTCTTTTCGCCTTTCCCTCACGGTACTGGTTCACTATCGGTCAGTCAGGAGTATTTAGCCTTGGAGGATGGTCCCCCCATCTTCAAACAGGATTTCTCGTGCCCCGCTCTACTTAATATGTTAATGCTAATGTTTCGAATACAGGACTATCACCTACTACGGTCAGCTTTCCCACGCTGTTCTTCTACATTAGTATTAATCGGCTTCTCCCCGTTCGCTCGCCGCTACTAGGGGAATCTCAATTGATGTCTATTCCTAAGGGTACTGAGATGTTTCACTTCCCCTCGTTCGCCTCTTATATAAATATAAGATAGCTAGCTTATGCTAGCTGGGTTTCCCCATTCAGAAATCTCCGGATCACAGGATATTGCCGCCTCCCCGAAGCTTATCGCAGGCTGTCACGTCTTTCATCGCCTCTGACTGCCAAGGCATCCACCATGTGCGCTTCATTACTTGACCATACAACCCCAAGTAGTCTT
>NZ_JABAST010000074.1 GCF_016107575.1 Psychrobacter faecalis
CTTGACACTATTTAAAAGCATAACTAAAGAACAACTTGTGTGGATTTTTGCTGATTCAGAATGCTAAAAAATAAAGTTGGTTTTACTCTCTTTTCGGGAGTCATTCTAACTATAAAAATTATCATTTAAGACAGCAAGAAAACTCAAAGTTAATTCATTATATGAAACATACGAGAGCGTAATTGCCAGATTAAATGAGCCAAGTTTCGGAGTCTCTTTAAAGGACTTCATGCAAGATTAAACTGAAGAGTTTGATCATGGCTCAGATTGAACGCTGGCGGCAGGCTTAACACATGCAAGTCGAGCGGTAACAGGAGAAGCTTGCTTCTCGCTGACGAGCGGCGGACGGGTGAGTAATACTTAGGAATCTACCTAGTAGTGGGGGATAGCTCGGGGAAACTCGAATTAATACCGCATACGACCTACGGGAGAAAGGGGGCAACTTGTTGCTCTCGCTATTAGATGAGCCTAAGTCGGATTAGCTAGATGGTGGGGTAAAGGCCTACCATGGCGACGATCTGTAGCTGGTCTGAGAGGATGATCAGCCACACCGGGACTGAGACACGGCCCGGACTCCTACGGGAGGCAGCAGTGGGGAATATTGGACAATGGGGGCAACCCTGATCCAGCCATGCCGCGTGTGTGAAGAAGGCCTTTTGGTTGTAAAGCACTTTAAGCAGTGAAGAAGACTCTATGGTTAATACCCATAGACGATGACATTAGCTGCAGAATAAGCACCGGCTAACTCTGTGCCAGCAGCCGCGGTAATACAGAGGGTGCAAGCGTTAATCGGAATTACTGGGCGTAAAGCGAGCGTAGGTGGCTTGATAAGTCAGATGTGAAAGCCCCGGGCTTAACCTGGGAACGGCATCTGATACTGTTAGGCTAGAGTAGGTGAGAGGAAGGTAGAATTCCAGGTGTAGCGGTGAAATGCGTAGAGATCTGGAGGAATACCGATGGCGAAGGCAGCCTTCTGGCATCATACTGACACTGAGGTTCGAAAGCGTGGGTAGCAAACAGGATTAGATACCCTGGTAGTCCACGCCGTAAACGATGTCTACTAGTCGTTGGGTCCCTTGAGGACTTAGTGACGCAGCTAACGCAATAAGTAGACCGCCTGGGGAGTACGGCCGCAAGGTTAAAACTCAAATGAATTGACGGGGGCCCGCACAAGCGGTGGAGCATGTGGTTTAATTCGATGCAACGCGAAGAACCTTACCTGGTCTTGACATATCTAGAATCCTGCAGAGATGCGGGAGTGCCTTCGGGAATTAGAATACAGGTGCTGCATGGCTGTCGTCAGCTCGTGTCGTGAGATGTTGGGTTAAGTCCCGCAACGAGCGCAACCCTTGTCCTTAGTTACCAGCGGTTTGGCCGGGAACTCTAAGGATACTGCCAGTGACAAACTGGAGGAAGGCGGGGACGACGTCAAGTCATCATGGCCCTTACGACCAGGGCTACACACGTGCTACAATGGTAGGTACAGAGGGCAGCTACACAGCGATGTGATGCGAATCTCAAAAAGCCTATCGTAGTCCAGATTGGAGTCTGCAACTCGACTCCATGAAGTAGGAATCGCTAGTAATCGCGGATCAGAATGCCGCGGTGAATACGTTCCCGGGCCTTGTACACACCGCCCGTCACACCATGGGAGTTGATTGCACCAGAAGTGGGTAGCCTAACCTTTTAGGATGGCGCTCACCACGGTGTGGTTGATGACTGGGGTGAAGTCGTAACAAGGTAGCCGTAGGGGAACCTGCGGCTGGATCACCTCCTTATAGACAGCATTCGGTCAGCAAGAATTCACAACAAGTTGTTCTTTAGTTTAAGCTTACGTTTATACAAGCGTAATTTGGGTCTGTAGCTCAGCTGGTTAGAGCACCGTGTTGATAACGCGGGGGTCAGTGGTTCAAGTCCACTTAGACCCACCATTTATATATGGGGCCATAGCTCAGTTGGTAGAGCGCCTGCCTTGCACGCAGGAGGTCAACGGTTCGACTCCGTTTGGCTCCACCACTATAAACGCAGTAAGCTTAAGATGCTAATAAATGAATAGGTATCAAACAGAAACAAGTGATTCCAATATAGCAATATATTATCTGATTACTTCTTTCTGTTTTATACGGAAACTTACTACTCGACGAGAGAGTAAGAACTATTTAAAAACATAGATATGAGTCTGGGTTAGAGTGGCGTGTTCACGCGACACTCTAACCTTAAGAAACTCTCTTTTAACGACATTGTTTGTTATCCCAAAGAGGGTTTCTTAAAAAAGTAAAGAGAACTGAATCAAGCGTAAACATAGGTGATATCGTTATCATAATTAGA
>NZ_JABAST010000075.1 GCF_016107575.1 Psychrobacter faecalis
AAGTGCGTTATTTGACCAGCATATAGCCCGTTAAGGGTATTCTAAGGCACACACCGCCTAATTTGCAAGTCTAATATATAAAACGCCTAACCCCCTTATTTGTTCGTTATGTCACCCCTAGCGCCTTCTGTAACTGTTCCCTAGCAATGGGTGGCAGGCTTCAGCGACGACTGCATTGCATGGGTGATACGAAAGCTCCCGACAGGGGTGACTAGACATATTGAGCAGCGCAATGAGTGGCGATTTAAGCGTATCTGTAGCGGTATATTGGGGTTTACCCCTTGCTTGCGTAAGAACGGCTTAAAACGTGGCATAGAGCGCGTCTAGGCGGTGCTATCAACCGTAATCTATGCAGCCGTAGCTTGATACAGTGATACGGTCTTGATGGGGCGGTGGGCGATGCCGAGTGCATGACATCAACATCAAAGCAACAGCACTAAAGGGCTTGAGAGCAAAATCTGCTTTCACTCCCTTTAGGGTGAGTGTTGCTTGAACTAAGCTCAAGGCTGAACCAAGAGCATGACAACAACTGACAAGCAATCCAGTGTTTATAGCCCCCTAGGCTATATAACACGGCACTCAAGAAAATAAAAAAACAAATAAAAAAAGCACTCAATCAGCAGATTGAGTGTTGAGATCTTCGATAAAAAACATAATGTGAATAAATAGATAAGCTCAGCCCTTTGTTTTAAAGGCTTTTAAAGGAATTTGTATATAAATAATATATATCACGTATATACCATGTATATATCATAAGAGGCTTATTGATGTTTTATAGACTTAGTATATAATTCGTATATACCTAATATATAAGGAATTACTATGAAAGCTACTAAAGACAAGCTATTCACTGCAAAAGTAGATGAAAACCTGCTAAAAGCCTTTAAACATGCGTGTGAGAACCAAGATACCACCGCATCACAAGCCGTTAGAGCCTTCATGCGTGACTATGCTAAAAAATATGGCCAAGCCAAACTTTTTGACTAGATTTACCCACAATTTTACCTACATTTTTACCTACAGACACACTGATTTAAAAAAATCAGTGTGTCTTGCCAATTTAGTGTAGGTAAAAACACACGCACTTCGCTACGCTGCGCCCAAAAAACGTCATCAGACAAGGCTGACGGGCTGAACGCCCTACCCTTGTCTTGCGTGGTCTGGACGACCTCGCTGCCGCTTTTTAGTTGCCTTCCACTTCGTTTCAGCGTAAATCTCCACGTTGTTGCGATTTCCTCGACGGCCGCCAGTGGTAAAACCACCGACCTCTCACGTTTTTTGCCCTTTTAATTGGCGGCAAGTAAAACGCAAGAGGTCAGTGCTTACTGACGGCGGGTTTCACCCCCAAAATCTACCGCAGCCCTAGGGGTCAGCTGTGGCTAGTCTGAACGACTGCCACCACGATTTCGGCTCCCCCACGCAGCCCACACTTGGGGTGATGGTCTGTGCATTTTCTGAACGAAAACACCCCCCTTTGGGGCTTAACATCGTCTAGGGACGATGCAAAAAGCAAAAACAAAAGAAAAAAGCAAAAGATGATCGTGCCGATGGCTAAATATTAGTACACACACCACGCAACTGGTTGCAAACGACTTAAAGCCTTACGGTGCAAGGGCTTCCGTGTATAACAAATGGACTGCACGCTGTCATACAAAATGACAAAAAACAGCCTTTTAGCCCAATGGTTTCAGGGGTTCACGTGTTATACAAACCGATTTTATTTTATAGCAGCTAACGCCCTTTGGTTGTTGGGTCAGCATTAGCCAGGACAGGCGAAAAAGACCGCCTGATCTTGGCCAATACTCGACCTTAGCCCAAGCAAAACAAACAATAATCTATTAATTAGGCATAGAAAAAGCCCTCAACGCTTGACACGTTGAAGGCTTTGTCGTTTAATATTGGTTAACGGTTACAGACGTTTGACGACGACTGTAACGACCAAATAAGCATCCAAAGTGCGTTATTTGACCAGCATATAGCCCGTTAAGGGTATTCTAAGGCACACACC
>NZ_JABAST010000076.1 GCF_016107575.1 Psychrobacter faecalis
CCGTTCCAAAAATCTTACTCAAACCTAGCCAATATTGACTATTAGATAGGTTTGACGTTTTCTTTCTGCTTCATTGTCACGCGCTATTTCTCATTTGAGATTTAGACTGACCACGACTCCACAGACTTTTTTAATTGGCGATGGAACTCACCGTCCAATAAACAGGATTATGCAGCTGTTAAAATAACAGTCGCGTTATTTAAAATATTGATGCTGGCGTTGAGGTCACGGTCATGAGAAACCTGACAGTTAGGGCACAACCACTCACGCATTTTCAATGTTAGCTCATCTTTACCAAGGATATGATTGCAGTTTGAACAGGTTTTTGAGCTTGGGTAGAAGGGTCCGACTGATTTCACAACCTTGCCTTGCTCAGTGGCTTTGTAGATAAGCTGTCGCTTAAACTCAAAGAAACCCAAGTCACTGATAGCTCTTGATAGCCGCCTGTTCTTAACCATACCTTTGACATTCAAATCCTCAATCGCAATCACATCGAACTCATTAACCAGACTTGTTGTGATTTGATGGAGAGAATCTTGCCTAATACACCTGATCTTATAGTGCAAACGAGAGAGCTTGGTTTTCGCTTTTTCTCTGTTTTTACTGCCTTTTTTAGTGCGACTGAGCGCTTTGTTTAGCGTTCTTAGTTTTTTAAGGTTTGCTTGAAGTGGTTTTGGCGCTTTAATTTTAGTGCCGTCTGATAAAACCAGTAAGTCGGTAATACCAAGATCAACACCAACGCTTTTACCTGTCTTTTTAGTAGGAATTACAGCTTTTTGTATTTCAACAGCCACACTAACAAACCACTTACCGCCACGTTTAGAGATGGTGGCTGACATGATCTTGCCGTCAAAACGTAAAGCTTCTTTTAAGCGAACCCAGCCCAAGTTTGGGATACGAATGGATTTACCTTTAATGGCAAATTGGTCGTTGGATAAACTGAATCTATCGTCACGGCCTTTTTTACGAGCGGTTGGGTATTTCGCTAAGCCTTTAAAGAAGTTGTTATAAGCATCACCCAACTGCATGATTGCCGCCTGCGGAGCGCATTTGGTCACTTCCAGCATATAGGGGAATAATTCACGCTTAATGGCGTTCAATTCGCGTCTGAGCTTCGCCTGTGAGGGCTTGTTTAGATTTTTAGTATCAACCTCAACGCCTGCGGCCAAACACGCATCACGGTACGCTTTGTCAAGCGCATACTGCCGCTGCCACTCATGCAAAGCCCAGTTGTAGGCTTTTCTCGCCACGCCACAAGCACGAGCAAGGTGATTTGCCTGTACGTTGTTTGGCTTGAGTTCGATAATGTGTCCACGGATCATAATGCTTTTTTAACCGCCTCTATTAATTGTTGGTTTTTCTTGCTGCGAGAGCCGTATAGCCTCGCTGAAAATACGGTGATAATCTCCAATACATCTTGGGCTAATTCTTGCTCAAAATTCAACTCTTCACCTTGATTGATTATTACCACTTCAACGTCACGAGCCTCACACAACATGAAAACCAGTTCTGCACCAAATCGTAAAAGCCTGTCTTTATGGGTAATTACCAGCCGTTCAACTTTATTGCTCAGTATGTCATCAAGCAGGTTTTTTAAGCCTTTCTTTTTATAATTCATTCCACTACCAAGATCGGTAATCGTCTCAAAAGTCCAGCCTTGCCTGGCACAATAAAGTTCCAAAACTTGAGACTGGCGAAGTAAGTCGTCTTTTTGATCACGACTCGACACACGAGCATAAGCAATGGTTTTTCGGTCTAATTTAGGTGGTGTATTCAAGGAATGCGGTCTGATTTCACTTAAATCATATCGCCTATGCCCGTTTTCGGTTCGCTTGGCGACTAACGTACCATCCTCATCCCAACGTCTTAATGTGGATTGAGCAACCCCGAAATGTTTGGCAGCCTCCCCAATACTAACCAGTTTCCCCATAACTTGCTCTCTATATTATAG
>NZ_JABAST010000077.1 GCF_016107575.1 Psychrobacter faecalis
TGTATGCTTTATTTTAGAAGATATATACTTTTTTGCCAATTAGGGACACGCCCTAATAATGATATTGCCAAGTATAGATCTAACCTAGCAATAAGCTGTGAGCTGGTTGAAAGCATGTAATTATGATGATGTCATTAGTCTGTCACATTAAGAATCTAGTATAGCGTCATACAAATTCTTGATTAGAAAATAGCAGGTAAGATGATGTTAGATATAAAACAGGAAAAAGACATACAAGTTAGCCCACAAAGTTTTGATGCCATTATGATGTTAGCAATCACTACGGTCGCAGATGATATTGGTGATGCTCCTACCATTGACACGCCATTATTTGATGAAGCTCGAGAGGCTTATTGCGCTGAGCTTTTACAAAGTATTGTTGAATGGCAAAAACAGAACAGCGAAGATCTTTTGTTTGACTCGAATGCTACTCAAAATTACACCTATGCTAAGCGAGAGGCATTAATAAAGGTTGCAGAGGTAAAGCTTTTTAATGCTTTGCACGAAGGAGACTCTATTAGTGAAGAAATGATGATGTAGGGTACTAATCCACTTAATAAAATTTAAAAAATAAAGCAAGGAAGAGCAGGCTTGTCTAGGTATTATTATATGACTTGACCCATGCCGCACTGTAGTGTTATATTTTCTACAATGGCAGTAATTGTAAATTGATTTAAATATGAATGTCTTGAACGAAAGATAACTCTCCGGTTCTTTCGTTTTTTTATTGCCTACGTTTTTGTACCCGATATGTGATTTTCCATATCGGGCTTTTTTATGTCTACGATTTAGCATGGAAGCTGATATGTGCGATCTAACCAACCAAGAGGCCTATGATTATTATCAAGAGGTAACCGAGTCGTGCGACAAAGATTATTGGCTGCAGTTTCTTAAGGACCGAGCAAATAGAGGCGTGGAAGGTGCTCAAGGTTTTGTAGATAAGATTGAGTTTTGTAATTAATTACGGGCCCATAGCGCAGATGGTAGCGCAATACACTGGGGGTGTAGTGGTCAGAGGACAGGACTCATAGTTCTAACGTCACAGGTTCAAATCCTGCCGTCTTCATTATGTTAAATTAATCAGTTTTCCTTCCTTGAATGGTTTGGGCGGTTTTTTATAAGTTATATAGCTACACCCGATAATATGTTGTTATAATTTACTTTTGTTTGTATTTGAGAGAACGAAGTGAACTATAAAAAAGTTAGCATTGGTATAATTGGGGTTTTAGTTTTATTTTTTGTTTGGTCTTATTCAAGCAGTCTGAAATCAGCCGAAGAATCAAACGAGATTGCATTAGATGATGCTTACGCTGCTATCGAAGAATATAAGTTGATTATAGAAAATAGCAAAGCTGAAATCGAAAATCTTCAAAGTGAAATGTACAATGCTCATCAGACAGCTGACAATATTAGTGGAATGTATTATCAATTCAGCTTTATTCAATCACAATCAGAACTTGACGATTTAGCGTCTGACTTAGATAGTGAGGCTAGCCAATTGAAGTCTCAACTTAATGATGTGGACAGTTCAATACAAAATCTTGAAAGCCAGCTAGATGCAAGCGAATATTCTTACTGATAGATAGTAATATACCCCACTCTCAACTTCGAAAGTGATTGAAAAAAGAAGAGCACCTCACTAATCT
>NZ_JABAST010000078.1 GCF_016107575.1 Psychrobacter faecalis
AATTAAGCGGCTTGTAATCTTTGCTGTTGTTGCTCTTTTACAGGATTTAGCGTTGTTGGCCCTACAGGCTCGCAGTTCCTCACCTCCTGAGTTCCCCAGCGTATCGGGTTTTCATCTTTAGCGCGCTGCATCGTGAGCAGACGCTTCGCCAGTACTTCCTTATCCTCACCCGTATGGCGCTGATTGGGCGTCACAAAGTTCAGCTGACTGTGCTTATGCTCATTGTTGTACCAGCGCGTGAAGCTCAGCATCCATCGTCTTGCCGCATCTAAGCTCTTAAAGCCATCGATAGGCCAATTAGGGCGATACTTGCAGGTTTTAAATAAAGACTCTGCAAACGGGTTGTCATTACTGACACGCGGTCTGCTGTAAGAGGTGAGTACCCCAAGCTCATACGCTTTCATGCGCATGGTTTGAGCTTTCATCGGTGCCCCATTGTCTGAGTGTAGCACCACCCCAGTGTGCAATGCATTCTCACTGATTAAAGTACGCTCAAGCAGCTGAGCTGCCAGTACACCTGACTCGTGGTCATAAACCTCCCAGCCAACAATTTTACGGCTATAGACATCCTCTATCATGTACAAATAATAGAACTGACCCCGTACCGGACTTGGCAGATAGGTGATATCCCAGCAGAACACTTGGCAAGGGCCAGTGGCAGTAAAGGTCTTTGGGGCGCTTGAGGCTTTAGGGGCAAGTGCACGACCGCGGTGAGCCAATTGCTCATGCTGCCTCAGCACCCGATAAAAGGTAGACTCTGAGCCATGATATACCCCCTCATCAAGCAGGGTCGGTACAATTTGGGTGGGCGGCAGACTGGCAAAGCGGGGCTGATTGCACACGGCTAGGATGGCGGCTTGTTCAGAGGCGCTCAGTTTATTCTTAGGAGCTTGGCGCACGGCGTCACACCGTTTATCACCATTCACGTGACCTGCGCGGTACCAGCGCCGATAGGTGCGGATGCTAATGCCAACTTCAATACAGGCAAGGTTAAGTCTGGCTCCTGAGTGATTGGCCTCTTGTATCCAGTCTATGTATTGCTTGCGCTTAGGGAGCAAGGTCAGTCGTCCTCGTGCTCCTCCCAAAACGCTTCCAACTTTTTTCGCAATACCAGTAAGGCGGCAGTTTCAGCTAAAGCCTTTTCTTTTCGAGCAAGCTCTCGGGTGAGTTGTTTGATCTGTTTGCGATCGCTCTGCTGCTGACGCTTGTCTTTCAGGCTTTGTTGTTTGCTGCTGCTAAAGCCTTGTAAGGCGTCAGTACGCCACGCTTTGATTTGCTCAACATATAGGCCTTTGCTGCGGCAGTATTCGCTAAGTTCACTCTCGCTTAGGGTGGCCGTCTCTATAATGGTGGCAAGCTTGGTTTCGCTTGACCAGTCATCAGGGGTTTTATGGTTCGATGGCATGGGGTGACCTTGTTCTCTAGCTTGGGCACGCCAATTATACAGGGTCTGTAATCCGATGCCTTCACTTCTTGAAACCTCGGCAACACTTAGGCTCAGCGGGGGTAGCAGTTTGCTGAGTATAGCCTGTTTACGTTCTTCGCTATATCGTGGCATGATGTGTCCTCATTGTCCCCTTTGGAATTATTATTTAGGGGTGACAACTATCCTGCCATAGGGGG
>NZ_JABAST010000079.1 GCF_016107575.1 Psychrobacter faecalis
TAATGCCAGTCAGTTAACGCTGACTGGTATTTTTTTTGGGATATTTTTGTGGTTTACCCTTAACTACCCTCGGGCAAGATCGCTTTCTGCGTTCAGGAATGACAAACAATTTTCCTTCCTCTAAAACTGCATCTAACAACTTAGGGAAGAGTCCTGCAGCCTGTAAAGGCGCAAACCGTAACAGATCAACAATCGTAATAGACGCCATATGAAAGCTAATTCGTAGAGGGCTAACCTTAGCTCTAACTGCCATATAGCGCATCAAACGTCTTATCAGATTATAAGCAATCATAAGCCCCCAGAACTCTTGTAACACAAGCTGTGGCAGCTTACTTCTTAACACCAGCCCCTCCTGTAGATCAGACTTAATTTCCCTAAAAGCCATCTCAATCTCCCAGCGCTGCAAATACAGCTGTGCCACTTTATCCTTAGTAAAGCGTTTATCATCTATTAAAGAGGTGATGTATCGTCTTGTCTTACCCTCATAACGACACTCAATTAATCGAGCTTGCCAAGTATCGGGTAGGTTTGGGTTTTTCTTTTGAGCTTGGGGAGAAACCGGCATTTGTATCAAGTAGTCCCCTTCACTAAAGGTTTCAATCACAGTGTAACGCAGATTATCTTTAGCCCGCATGAGCCAGTGACTGTTTGGATGGGTTTGTTGCCAACTGATAAGTAGGTCTGCTGAGAAATAGGCTCTATCAAATAGCGTAATGCTATTGTCTTGAACGTTTAGCTGACGGGCTAAGGTGATCTCTCCTTGACCCATATCTCCAAGGGTTGTGTCAATGATCTCATGCGTGTCAGTATTGATCAGGCATACCGAACGCATTTGTGGATAGGGCGCCTCTTTGGTTCTGCCTTTGCTTGAACTAAAGTGCTGAAGGTTCTCATCAGTATAGGGTAGTGAGTATACGACACCGTCTACAGCTTGGACGCTAAGTCCCATAAAGTCTTGCTGCTGGGTTAGTGATTCTGTTTGGTAGTGAGCACTTAGTTGATGAAATAGCTGCTTTAGAGGTTCATGCCCGAGGCGTTGTCTTGCTTGTACGACTGCACTGGGTACACAGGCCTGTGAGTCTAGATTAAGACGCATTTGCTCTGTGATATACCAGATGGAACGGTTTCTATATAAGGCGGTACCTATGACTAGCCAAACGACATGTTCAGCAGGTAGCTTACGCCTTCTAATGCTCGCTTTGCCGGTATATTCTAAAGCTTGCTGTATCCACTCAGGGTCTATTAATTCACTAAATTGTTCTAGGGTGTCTGGAATCCTTTTATGCGTCTCATTAATAGCGTTTTGTAGTCTCATAGTAAAATAGCCCATCTACTTATTAGATGGGCTATTTTATTACTTTTATTGAGTTTTTGCCTTAACTGACTGGCATTA
>NZ_JABAST010000007.1 GCF_016107575.1 Psychrobacter faecalis
TAGATTAGTGAGGTGCTCTTCTTTTTTCAATCACTTTCGAAGTTGAGAGTGGGGTCTATTGAGGTTATTTCTATAAAACAATAGCTCAGCCAATTCTGACTCATTACTGATAATATCCGCCAGTGTATAGCGCTCAAGGACGTTGATAAAAGCAGTCAGCGCTTCAAAAAATACCTGCTTTAACTGACAGACAGGGCTAATGATACAGCCTGATTTGACCACCGCACTGGCCTCTTCGTCGATAAGCGTCAAAGCCAAATCTTTAGCGACCCCGCTGTCTTCACTAATAACCGGACTATTCGCCGTGCTATTAGTATTAGCATCGGGTTTGGCAGTTACTAATAAATCAGTCGAAAAACATTCAACCAAATTAAAATCTGGCTCAATTTGCTTAATCAATACGCCCAAATTGATATCCTTTGGCCGACAAGCCAAGCGAATACCGCCATTTTTACCGCGTACGCTGTCGATATAACCAAGCTGCCCCAGTTGGTGGATAATCTTGGTCAAATGACTTTTAGAAATATTGTAGCTGTTGGCAATATCACTGATGTTTGCCAATAGATGCGGCTCAGGCTTAATCGCCAAATATATTAATGAGCGCAGCGCATAATCACTATAGTTGGTCAGTCGCATTTTTTGCGCTCCCCTGTTTGAGATGAATATTAACTTGACGTTGTCAAATAACGTTGATCACGTAAAAACCTTATTAACCAAATAAGCCATCTGGCCGTTGGCGTGCCAGCATCGGTAAATAACTGATGCAAAATAGTGCAAAACAAGCAATCCAAGCACCTTGCGCCGTCATAATCCATAACAAGTAATGGCTCATATCGACTAATGGTAAAAATACTCGACTGACAAACGCCAGAACCATCAGTGCAAACATGAGATTGACGATTTTGGGCGGTTGATGGATACTGCGACCTGTATGACCGAGCGATACCCGCGCCATCATTGCCACTGTCATCATACCAACGCCAGAGATGGATAATCCATGGACGGCGATACTGTGGCTGTAACCAAGCCATGGCTGTAGTGCGTATAACACAAAACTCAGACACATCCCTAAAAATGCGATATATAACGACCATAGAAGCGGTTTTTGCCAAATGCCGCGATGATACCAGCCGGCCAAGCGCACGATGTTGACCACTGCGACCCCAAGGGCACTGATGGTCAGCAAGTATTTATTGGGGTAAAATAAATCAACGAGGAAAAAAACAAAGAAAAACAGTAAACTTGCGATATCTTGTGCTTTATTATTACGTACTGTGACTTCTTCTTTTTCACCTTTAGCGTTTGGAATACTTAAACCACGCTCGATAAAGAACGGCACCACACGGCGACCAATGGTCAACACTAGGCCGATAATCAGGTAAAAGCCTAAATAGATACCTAACTTGGTCAAATTCATATTGGCGCTTATAATGCCCCAATAGCATAGCGCATTACCGAGTGTTAGAAGCGTAAGCTTGGCTAAAATACCCATCTGCTTATATTGCTTCACTTGTAGCACTGCCCGAGAAATCACAAATGCCATCCAGCCGACAAACAATAAATCAAATATCGCCGCGGCATATAGTAAGGCTACCCCACTACCAGCAACCGTGATACCGAGGCCGAAAGCTATCCAGCCCAAGCGTGCCAGCAACCAACACATAAAGATACCGAGCAGCTTATAACCATGTGGCATCATCACGCCCGTCCAGGTTTTCACTGCGGTCAATAAGAAACCCGCCACGACTGCCAGCGCATAGCCATAAATCATTTCATGACCATGCCAATACAGCGGATTTAACGTTTGCGCATCGATATCCGTGTGTCCGGTAAACACAAACGCCCATAGAGTCATTGTGATAATGGCAAACAAAGCCGCGGCACTAAAAAATATCCGAAAGCTCAGGTTAAGAATAGGATGCGGCGAGCTTGGCGGTTTGGTAGGTAAATTAATTGATTGCATAACAGACTTCTTATAGTCAAAGTTAGAAGGTATGTCTTAAAGATATATTTTAAATGAATGTTATACATAATACAACTGAAACTATATAACTGCTACAGTAGATTAACGCACCTATTATATACACCTTTGACTCATATAACGCGCTACACTAGATAACTTATATTATATTAATCTATATTCTATCATTTATGCTAAACCACGGCTATTAAATAACTTATCGCAAATGACTGATATCGGCGAATTTACGGCAGTATAAATGTAAATTCTAAAAGCGACGCGCTACGAACTAAGCGCTAAAGTAGCCAGCACCTTGATATTTGCTTTCATTATTACCATCATCAATAGTGACCACGGCTAATTTGACTACATAAATGGTCCACCTTGAGGAGAATGTCATGACAGAAGCACATGCGCCAATTGAAAAACGCAAAATTGTTAATCGTTTTTTAACCCTACTGACCGAACAACAACCACAAATGTATTATGCCACGACATCAGAGGTCGCGCGCAGTATCCATACCATGATTAAAGAGCACGCCAATCGCTTGACGGTAGAAGAGCAAGCACTGACCCGCCGTATGTCTATCGAGGAAATCGAAGCGTTATTGGGTTTTCATACTAAGCAACATTAGAATAATCAACTTTTAGAGTCACGACATTATTAGTAAGAAAAAAGACCACCATCAAGGCGGTCTTTTTTCATAGCAGTACGTTTAATTAAATACGTCTAACCAAAATACGTTGATTAGAACGGATACTCACGTGGTTTATGCTGTACTGAAATCCAATGCAAAGCGGTAAATTCTTCTAGTATCCACTCACCATTAAAGCGTCCAATACCAGAGTTTTTCTCGCCACCGAACGGCGCATTACTTTCATCATTGACCGAGATATCGTTGATATGGGTCATGCCCGCTTTGATACCGCGCGCAAAACGCAGACCTTTTTCCATATCTTGGGTAAAGACCGCACTCGATAGACCATACATAGAGTCATTGGCAATCGACAGCGCATCATCTTCATCCTTGGCACGAATGATACCAACCACAGGGCCAAAAACTTCATTACAGGATAAGTCCATCTCACGCGTCACTTCACTAAAGATATGCGGCGGCACCACCTGACCTTTAATCTCACCACTTAATAGCATCTTAGCGCCCTCTTTCTGCGCTTTGGCGATTTTTTCTTGTAGCGATTCGACTTGTTTTTTATTGATGATAGGGCCAACTGCGGTGTCTTCTTTGCTAGGATCACCGACATTTAGGGTTTTTACGTGAGCGAGGAAACGCTCAACGAAATCATCATAAATCTCATCTTCGACAATGATGCGATTAATCGCAATACAGATTTGTCCTTGGTGCAGGAATTTACCAAAGGCTGCTGCTTTTACCGCTTGTTCGATGTCGGCATCTTTTAGCACCACAAATGGGCTATTACCACCAAGCTCAAGCGCCACTTGCTTTATATAATCGCCGCTGTTAGCAAGCTCGCCGATATGTTTGCCAACCGCCGTTGAACCAGTAAATGACACCAAGCTTGGAATATCGTGAGTAACAATCGCATCGCCAATCTCGCTACCTGCGCCAACGACCACGCTCAGCAGCCCTTTTGGCAGACCCGCTTCTTCAAATATTTTTGCCAATAGTAGACCGCCAGTAATCGGCGTATCACTGGCAGGTTTGAGCACCACGGCATTACCCAAGGCTAACGCAGGCGCAATAGAACGCTGGGTTAAATGTAGAGGAAAGTTCCATGGGCTAATCACAGCAATCACGCCCATCGGCTCACGATAAATAAAGTTCTCTTTACCCGGCGTATTAGAAGGGCGAATCTCGCCATGCACGCGGTTAGGAAAAGTAGCCGCTTCAAGCGTAATCGCACGCGCACTACCAAACTCGACCATGGCTTTAATACGGGTACTGCCCGACTCTTTAATTAACCACTCAACGATTTCTTCTTGACGCTCATCAAAAATATTGACAACTTTATATAATACCGCTGCACGCTGGGCTGGCGTTTGCTTCGCCCATTCTGCCTGTGCTTTGGTTGCCGCCTGAAAAGCTTCATCGAGCTGTTTATCGGTTGCTTGCTGAATCTCTACCAAGGTTTCGCCATTAAAAGGATTGGTATCGGTATTGACGCTATCGTCTTGACCTTTTTGCCAAGTACCGGCGATATATTGCAAATGAAAATCGTTATACGCGCTTTGTTGAGTATGCTTAGTATCGGTTGACATAATTATCCTTATTTATTTTAAGTTTGTTTTTAAGAGCCATTCAATTAAAAGTATTTTCTAGATAGAAACTTATATAAAACACCCCACTCTCAACTTATTTTTCTAAGGTATTGGTTTACTTACTTTTTAAAATTTCAGTTAAAACAATTAGAATTTTAAATTCTATAAAAATCAAAAGCCTACGATAAGTTGAGATTGACGTATAAAACCCTAGGTTGTATCACTTTATAAACAGTCGGCACAACTATTGTGCAAAAAACTTGCTGCTCAACGTTGATAAAAGGTTTCATTGATAAAAGAATTCATTTATAAGTTGCGTTAATAAATAAAAGCCTTCTCACCAAACGTAACTTGCTAGACGACTGGTCTAATGCTACCATAGTAAGCACAAAAACAAGAATAATTTATCATTATGTATTGTTGAGAAAACGTAACGCTTAAAACTATTATCAAAGTAGTGCTCTCAACCCTGGTTTCTATTTAACTGATTTCCATTCGATTACATAACCAAATAATACCCTAAGGAGAACATCCTCTTCATGTCTGATATTACCACCCCTATTCCATCCGATACGAAGGCGCTTCTGTTAGCGATAGGTTATAAGCTTATTGCCCAAAAAGGTTTTACCGCTGTCGGTATCAAACAAATACTCGATACTGCCGGTGTACCTAAAGGCTCGTTTTATCATTACTTTGCTTCAAAAGAAGCTTTTGGTGAAGCCATCATCGAGCATTATTTTGCTAACTATAAAAGGCGCTTAGAGTCGATTGCAGCTGAAGATATTAGCGCGCAACAAAAGATTTATAACTATTTTCAGAACTGGTATGACACCCAGCAAAACGGCTGCGACCATGAAAAATGCTTGGTAGTTAAGCTCAGCGCTGAAGTGGCTGATATCTCAGAAACCATGCGTAAAGCCTTGTATTCAGGTTATCAGCAAACTGTTAATTGGATTGCTGAGCAAATAAAAGCCGGCTGGGCAGATCGTTCAATTCCTCACCCTGATAATATCGCCGCTGAAAGTATGGCTAAGCGTTGGTACTTTGCGTGGTTAGGTGCCAGCTTAATCGCTAAAATCAGTCAAACCGATACACCATTGGCAGAAGTTTGGCTGATGACCACCTCGCAACTTGGTCGCTAAATATTATTCAGGATTTCCATGAGCAACTATTTAGACCGCTAGCTAATCAATGACGATTTTCGGTTATACGATAGTTTTGTAAAATTAATAATAAATTACTAGACGACCGGTCTAATTGATGTAAAATACGCTCAAACAGCAAAAGTTACTACGATCTAATTTTTGCGCTCACAACCTACACACTTCTTAAAACTCACCTTACAGCTTCTCATTAACAACTAGGAATTTTATGAATAACTTTCAATATTACAATCCCGTTCGTATCGTCTTTGGCGAAGGTCAAATCAAAAAATTGTCAGAACTGGTGCCAACCGATGCACGTGTATTAATCACTTATGGCGGTGGTTCAGCGCAGCGTACTGGCACCTTAGATGAAGTAAAAAATGCGCTAGGTGCTAACGGCAACCGTGAAGTATTTGAGTTTGGCGGTATTGAAGCCAATCCAGAGTTTACCACGCTGCTAAAAGCCGCTGACATGGTTAATGAGCATAATATTGATTTCTTATTGGCCGTTGGTGGCGGTTCAGTCATTGATGGCAGTAAATTTGTCGCCCTTGTGTCTTCATTAACTGAAGAAGGTAGCACAGATGGTACGGTTTCTCGTGAAAAAGCGTGGGACGCATTGACCAGCTATTGCAAAAACATCGACTCAGCGATTGATTTAGGCGCAGTATTGACCATTCCAGCGACCGGTTCTGAGATGAACTCTGGCGGCGTAATTAACTATAGCGAACGTCAAGCAAAACTACCCTTTGGTAACCCGCTTACCTTTCCTAAATTCTCAATTTTGGACCCTACCAAAACCTTGACATTACCTGTGCGCCAAGTGATGAACGGTGTCGCTGACGCCTTTGTTCACGTCATGGAGCAGTACCTTACCTATCCTATTAATGCCAAAGTGCAAGATGCCTTTTCTGAGAGTTTATTAAAAATTCTTATCGAAGAAGGTAAAGCGGTCAAGGCCGACCCAGAGAATTTAGAAACGCGTAAAAACATCATGTGGACAGCAACCATGGCATTAAATGGTCTGATTGGTACGGGCGTGCCACAAGATTGGACGACGCATATGATTGGTCATGAATTGACTTCTCTACACGCGATTGACCATGCTCGCACGCTCACGATTGTACTGCCGTCAGTCATGCGTGAGCTTAAAGACAGTAAAAAAGACAAATTGCTCCAATATGCGCGTAACGTTTGGAACATTACAGATACAGATTTAGACGACGATACCATCATCGAAACTGCTATTGTGCATACTGAGAACTTCTTCCGCGAGCTTGGCTTGCCAGTGAGCTTAGAAGATGCTGAGTTAGATAAGTCGGCGATTGACCTTATTATTAAGCAACTTGAAGCACACAAAATGGTGAAATTGGGCGAACATGGTGAAAATGATTTAGACGTATCACGCCGCATCTTAGAACGCGCCGTGACGAGCAAAGCCTAATCATTTAAAGCCTTATCATCGTAACTTTCTTATCCACAACAATCGGTAGCCATCCACCTTAGTATGGCTACTGACTTTAAGAATTTTAAAACTTTAAAAAACCAATAACTACAACCAATAACTACAACCAATAACTAGAATAATAACTAGAATAAGGAGCTTTAACATGAGCTTTAATGAACAACAAAACCAACAACAAAATCGTCAAATCAAACTTGCTAGCCGCCCGAATGGCGCTCCTACTAAAGATAACTTTGAGCTGACCATCAGCGACATCCCAACGCCTAACGACAAGCAAATGCTACTACGCACGGTTTATATGTCACTTGACCCGTATATGCGCGGACGTATGAGCGCGTCAAAAAGCTATGCTGACCCACTAGAAGTCGGCGATGTGATGATAGGTGGCACGGTCGCCCAAGTGGTCGAATCTAATATCGATAAATTTGCCGTTGGTGATTTGGTGGTATCAAATTCAGGCTGGCAGGATTATAGCGTCAGTGATGGCGAAGGCGTGGTCAAGCTTGATAAGAATATGTCCAACCCTTCGTATGGTTTAGGTGTCCTTGGTATGCCAGGCTTTACCGGCTACATGGGTTTAACCGATATCGGTAAACCAAAACAAGGCGAAACCTTAGTCGTCGCAGCAGCAACTGGTCCTGTGGGCGCAACGGTCGGACAAGTCGGCAAGCATTTAGGCTTGCGTACCGTTGGTGTGGCAGGCGGAGCGGAAAAATGCGCCTATGCAGTTGAAGAATTAGGTTTTGATATTTGTATCGACCATAAAGCCGACGACTTTGCCGAACAGCTGAAAAACGCTTGCCCAGATGGTATCGACATCTATTACGAAAACGTTGGCGGTAAAGTACTCGATGGCGTATTGCCATTACTGAATGCTCATGCGCGTATCCCAGTGTGCGGCTTGGTGTCACAATATAATGCGACCGACCTTCCTGATGGCAAAGACCGTCTCGGTATGTTGATGGGTCTTATCCTGAGCCAACGCCTGACTATCAAAGGTTTTATTATCTTTGAAGAGTACGGCGATTATTTCCCAGAGTTCTTAAAAACCATGGGTGAATGGGTTGAGTCGGGTAAAGTTAAAACCAAAGAGCATATCGTCGATGGCTTAGCACAAGCGCCGCAAGCTTTCTTTGACATGTTAGAGGGTAAGAACTTCGGTAAAACCGTGGTTAAAGTTGCCGACGTTCAGTAGTGGTTATTTTAAATAGTGCAATTCTAAGAGCAATAGAATCTCTCAGCAATACTTAACGATGGATACCAACAAGCATCAATACCAATATCAATAATAAATAAGGACAGTTATGAATATTTTAATGGTACTAACCTCACACGATAAATTAGGTGATACTGGCAAAAAGACCGGCTTTTGGCTCGAAGAATTTGCCGCCCCTTACTATGCTTTTTTAGATGCTGGCGTCAATATTACCTTAGCCTCTCCTGCTGGCGGTCAACCACCACTCGATCCGAGTAGCGATACGGAAGATGCGCAAACCAAGGACACCAAACGCTTTAAAGACGACAAAGATGCTCAAGAGCGTCTTGCCAATACCAAAAAGCTTGCCGACGTAAAAGCCGAAGACTTCGATTCTGTCTTTTATCCAGGCGGTCATGGTCCATTGTGGGATTTGGCAGTCGATAAAAACTCCATCGAGTTAATCGAAAGCTTTGTTAAGCAAGACAAGCCGGTTGCTTTTGTTTGTCACGCTCCTGCAGCGCTGAAAAACGTCAAAATCGATGGTGAGTATTTAGTCAAAGGTAAAAAAGTTACTGGTTTTACTAATACCGAAGAAGAAGGCGTACAGCTCACTGACGTCGTACCTTTCTTATTGGAAGACGTTTTAAAATCCAATGGCGGTGACTATCAAAAAGGCGCAGATTGGGAATCGTATGTCGTCGAAGACGGTCTATTGATTACCGGCCAAAACCCAGCCTCATCAGAAGAAGCTGCCAAACGCTTACTGGCTAAACTGAACGCTTAATATAAAATACCGCAACAAGGCTGACATCATGATTCGCTTACATCATCTTAATCAATCACGCTCACTACGTACGCTATGGCTACTAGAAGAATTGGGGCAACCTTATGAAATCATTAGCCATCAGCGCGATGCCAACACGCATCTAGCACCTGATAGCCTAAAAGCAATTCATCCACTCGGTAAATCTCCGGTTATTGAGATGGATGGCGAGCTTTACGCCGAATCTGGGGCGATTACTGAGCTATTGATTGAGCGTTTTGCGCCAGAGCAATTACGCCCTGCGACCGACAGCACTGATTATGGTCATTACTTGCAGTGGATTCACTTTGCCGAAAGCTCGCTGATGTTGCCGTTATTGCTTGAACTGTTTACCACTAAAGCAGGCGTTGGCGATAATGCGTTTTTGACCGGTTATATCGCTCAAGAAAAGCACAAACTCCTGAGCTATTTAGATAATGAGGTCAAAGGCAAATCATTTATTGTCGGTAACAAGCTAAGTGGCGCTGACTTTATGCTGTCGTTTGATTTAATCATGCTCGCTAAGCGCGGCGCGTTAGAAGACTACACCCATATCAAACAGTATGCTTTGCAACTGACGAGCATTGATAGCTACCAACGCGCCATGCGTTTGGAAGCCAACTATGATGACTCTATTAAGCGCTAAGTAAGACATTTCAATGGTTTAATATGAAAAAACAGCTCTTTATGAGCTGTTTTTTTATGGCTAAGTTAATAAGGGCTTTAAAGGCAAAACTTTTGCTCAAGCCAGCTATTCATAAAGACATTATCAGGATCATACTCGCGGCGTATCTCCAAAAAGCGATTGAGCTTAGGATATAAGCTTTGCAGCTCTATACGGCTCAATTTATTCACTTTACCCCAGTGCGGGCGACCCTGCCATTTTTTCATATACTCGTACAGCCATTTAAACAATGGCTCACAGTCCATACCTTTATAAACGTGGAACGATAATACCGCGCAATCCTCTCCCTGCGTAGGACTGAGCATGCCCGTCTCGCCTTTATGCGTGCGCACCTCAATAGGAAAGTGCGAGCCTTTATTGTCGTTTAATAAAATATGATTGACCTCTGAGATACATTCATCAAAGTCAGATAACTTGATAAAATACTCAGATTCATTAAATTTGACGCCGCGCGGTGTCGGAAACACCTCGTAGCTGTAACCTTCACGCTTGGTATTAGGAATAGAGCTTGCTGATATTTCACTGACCTTTTTGGTCAGCGACGGTTTCATACGAGCCAGCTCACACAGTACATAAAAAGCACCATTTAAAGTGACTACGCTGTCAAAATGATCTTTGAGTTTCTGCGTGCCCGTCATCGCTTTGGGTGCTATGACTGACAGCGTCTTTTGCTGAATCTTATTGGTGCCGGGAAACAAAAACCATTCTAGATGACGATGGCTGTGCGCGGTTTCATGAAAACGTGCCAACCCTTCTTCAAAATCTAAGACTTCGTTGGACTCTTTAAGTCCGTAGAGGTCAACCACCTTAAGCGTCAATTTGGTAAAAATACCAAGCATACCAAGGCTAGCATGTAAGGCATTACCCAACTCGTCAGTTTTCGGGTCGCCGCGATGATGGGTGTGCAGCTCGCCTTTACCATCGACCCATTCCCAGGTTACCACTTGATTGGCAATCGAGCCTAAAGTAATCCCTGTGCCATGAGTTGCGGTACTGGCAGCACCAGCAATGGTTTGCGCTTGCACATCACCCATGTTTTCTAACGCCAAACCATGCTCTTTGAGCGCTGCGCCAATTTCATATAAGTAAGTACCAGCATGTAAAGTGGCAAGCTTCGCCTCTTTATCGACTGAGATAAGACCGCGCATATTATGTAAACTGACGGCAATTTCTTCAGGTTTCGCGCAGCCACTAAAAGAATGCGCCGCGCCGGTGACTCTAACGCGCTTTTTATTTGCCCGTGCATTTTTCACAATCTCTTGTAGTTCTGCAACCGATGAAGGCGTGAGTTTTTGCTCAGGGGCAGCACGCTCGTACCCTACCCAATTTTGCCAATCATTGCTTCCTTGCCACTGCCTTAATGAAAACATTTGCCCTCTCCTCGGTAAGTTATCATGGTTTGCTGTTTTTTTACTTTGTTTGCTGGCCCTGTAGGCTGACCAGATTGTCGATAACAAATGAGTTCATTAAAATGTTCACACAGCTCGCCTGCTTTTGCATGGCGGCACCAAACCATATCGCCAATATTAAGACGCGGCATCTCATCATCATTGCCCGTTTTGCCAATTGCCATCGGCGTTTGTACTTCACCAAAACCTTCATCGTTTAATAGGGATAAATGTTTGGGATAATGAATGACCGGTGCTTTATCGGCCCCTGTCGCACCCGAGGCAATAAAGCCGCCACTATGACAGGTAATCACGCCTTTTTCTGGTTGACGCGTCACAGGCAGCACAAAGCCCGCGGCAGGCTGAAACTCATGCATGCTATCCATATAATCAAAATACGCCGGTTTATAATAGGCAGAACCGACCGTTATTTCGCTAACCTCAGGCTGGCTTGAGGTGAAATCCATACTGCCACTGCCACCCCCATTGACGAGCTTAAGCGTATAACCTTGTTTATCCAGATAGGCAACAATTGAGCGGCGGTGCTTACTCACTTGTTTTTGTGAGCGGCTTTTTAGTAAACGAATTGCAGGCGACAACACAGTTTTACCCGGTAAATGCTCGGGCAAACCCGCAATTTGTGCCTCATAGCCCATTGCCGCACTGATCTTAATATTGGGATATTTTTTGATATGCTGTAGTAGCTTTTTTACGTCTTTGATGCTCATTAATGCCGAACGCTTGGTACCGAAATACAGCTTGGGCAGCGGCATCGACATATTGATATCGAGACAAACATCAATAATGACATCGTGCGCTTTGGCAACTTCATTAAGCACATCCACATGCTCTGGGCGATCGATCATCCAAATCATGGTTGCGCCCTGTTTGGTAAAGTCAAAAGTTGCGGCGACACTTTTCGCATCTAAAGTTGGATAAGCGCAGAGAATATTATCAAAGCCATTTTCTAACAGATACACTGATTCGTCGGCCGCATAAGACATCAGCCCGATAAAGTTAGGAGATTTGTCTTTAATGTAGTGCAGAACATCGATAGAGCGAATAGATTTGGTCGCCAAGCGTAGTTGAACAGACTTAGTTTTTTGGTTGATCAGTGTTATATTATGATCGAGCGCGTCCATATCGAGCCACGCACTCGGAGCTTTCGACGGAATAATGTGGGCAAAATCCATTTTACTTTCCTTGTAACGACCATTGAATACGACCTTATATTTCTTATAATACTGTTATTATGCCTCTAAAAAAGAGGATATATCAGCATCATAGTTTGTACCCAGAGCCTAGCTCAGTCAAGCGCCATATTTATAAAAAATCGACATTTGTTAAATCACATAAATAAGTTTAGCTAAGAAGACCTTCGAGCAAAAACTCTAAATAAAAGTGGAATTATTTATATCTTTAAGCATAAAAATAACTATGACGCTCTCACCTTTTTAAACTAAAAAAGTACAATCATTAAATAGTCTCAAATTGAAATCATGATAAAATAATGCAAACAGTCCTTTGACTGTTTTTTATTTTTTATAGCTACTAAATGAAGCACTTATGGCTCAATTTGATAATAGCTCGGATAATAGCTCGTCCAATTTTTGCTCGTCTAGGAATCCTACGATGTCACTTTATCTTTCTACTTTTAGCAGGTGGCGATAGACAATGAGCAATGAATACCAATTCAAACCGCACGAACAACCCTTTATGGTGGGTTCTCCCGCCACACCCGACCATCCTACGCGCCGCAAAGTATTTTATCTATTGATTGGTATTTTTATTGGCATCACCGCCAGCTTTCAAAATGGTTTATTGGTGGCAAATCTGACCCAAATCCAAGGTGAAATGGGCTTGACGCCAGTCGAAGGTGGCTGGATATCGGTCGCCTATAATATGACCAATGCTTGTATCACCGTGCTGCTATACAAAATCCGTCAGCAATTTGGTATGGCGCTCTTTAGCAAAATCACCCTGTTCTCACTGTTGGCGGCCACCAGTTTACAATGGTTAGTCAGTAGCCATCTCTTAGACACCAGCGCTATTATCATTGAGCCTTATTATCTAGAAATCATCGCCCGCGGCTTAAGTGGTATGGTTGCTAGTGCCATGACGGTATTGGCTATTTTTTATTGCCTGCAAGGTATGCCAACCGCCAAACGCATTAGCGGTCTGATTTTGGGGTTTGGCTTAGTACAATTTGGCATTCCTCTCTCAAGGATTATCTCGCCATATCTTGCGGTCGACGGCCAGCTTGAAACGCTATTTTTGTTTGAATTGGGCTTAACCCTGATTTGCTTTGCCCTGATTAATATCTTAGAGCTACCACCTGGCAATACCGAAAAAGTATTCGAAAAACTGGATTTTTTAAGCTTTGCGTTTTTTGCCAGCGGACTTGCAGCGTTGGCAGTCTTTTTGGTACAAGGGCGTATCCAGTGGTGGACGACGCCTTGGCTGAGCTATCCGCTCATCATCGCGGTGGTGACAATTAGCATCGCCTTATGGATTGAAACGCACCGTAAAAACCCAATGTTACAAGTGCGCTGGATGCGTAGCCGCAATATCATCGCTTTTACGATAACCGGCGCGGTGATGCGTATTTTATTATCCGAGCAAAATGTCGGTGCAGCTGGCTTACTGGCCAATTTGGGCTACGGAAATGATCAGTTGATTACCTTTTATGCGGTGATACTTGCCGCCAGCGTTCTGGCCTTGGTCATCAGTATTTTTAGGACCAATGCGATGGATTTACGCCGTCCAGTCATTTTCGCTGTCGCCCTGATTGCGGTTGGCGCCTGGCTAGATACAGATATTTCGCTAAATTCTGCCCCTTATATGTTTTATGTCAGTCAATTTATGATTGCCTTTGCTGCCGTCTATTTTATGGGTCCCATGGTTTTTGAAGGGATGTTTCGCGCTATCGCTAACGGCCCCGCTTACATTATTAGTTTTTCGGTTATTTTTAGCATCTCGCAGACCATTGGCGGACTTGCAGGCGCGGCAGCGATTCAAGCGTTTACCACCATACGTACACAGATACACTACGCTGATATGGTCAGCTCGCTTAATTTGGGCGATCCGGCCTTAATGGCACAAGTTGCAGGCGCAGGTCGTATGTTATCTACCCAAATCACGGATGCCAATCAAGCAAATGTCGCAGCGATGGGACAAGTATTGCAAGGCATTCAGCGCCAAGCGACTGTCGCCGCCTATGCTGATTTATTTTTTCTTATGGCAACTATCGCCTCCATCACAACGCTGATTTTATTACTAAATTACTTGTATCATCGCTACCATAAACGTAATCCATTGGCTAAAGAATTGGCAGCGATTGCAAAAATGCGCGAAGCAAAATAGCCCGAATAATTAAAGCATTTTCTTCATTTAAAAATGCCACTTAACATATTAATTAATGCAAAAAACTTATGATAACTATTCAAACTTTAGGAGCGCGGCATGAGTCAAGAAAAATCTGATGAGCTTAACCAAAACCCTAAGCCTGCCTCTGACGCGCTAACCAACGACAATCATGCTCCTGATGCAACAAATCATCCAAGTGCTGTGGTCAATATAGATAAATCAGCTAACGACAGGCTCGTAAACGATGAGAGTATTGTTAATGACGAGAGTACTGTTAATGATAATCTTACTGACAGTGATGAGTCGTCCATGCCGCCAAAGGAGCCGATTCCTAGCAGCGACGGCTGGTCGCCAAAGAAGAAATCTTATTTAAATTTAGGCATACTAATCGCCTTGATTGTGATTGGCGTGGCCTTAATTTTGTACGCTTGGAAGCTGCCGCCTTTTACTCCGACGGTCCAGCAGACCAATAATGCCTTTATTAAAGGCCAAACCACCATTATCAGTCCGCAAGTATCTGGCTACGTGACTGAGGTGGCGGTTGAGGATTTTGCCAATGTTAAAGAAGGTGATTTATTAATCAAAATAGACGATCGTACTTTTAGGCAGCAGCTTGAGCAAGCGCAGGCAAACATTGAAATCGCTGTGACCAATCGCGCTAGTAATGCGCAGGATACAGGAACCAGCCAAGCGCAAATCGAAGCACGCGAGGCGGACTTATATAGTGCTAAAGTCAGCGTCGACAGTGCGCGTGAGGATGTCAAACGCTATCAAGGTTTAGACGCTATCGGCGCGGTCTCAAAGGCAGAAGTGGCGCATATCAAAGCGCAACTTGCAAAAGCGCAGGCCAACGTGCAACAAGCAGAAGCGAATTTACAAGTGGCTCGTGAGGCAAGCGAGAAGACCAGCGGTAGCCGCTCATCTTTAGATGCCAATATTAAGAGTGCAGAAGCCGGTGCTAAGCAAGCTCAGATTAATTTAGACAATACCGTTATTAAGGCACCAGAATCTGGGCAGCTGAGTCAAATCAGTGTCAAAGAGGGACAATACGTGAGCGCAGGTACGCAGCTGATGTATATCGTACCAAAAGGCGTATGGATTATTGCTAACTTTAAAGAAACGCAAGTAGCCAATATGCGTATCGGTGAGCCCGCTACCATTCATGTCGATGCCCTTGGCGGTGCCAAATTTAGTGGTCATGTCAGTAATATCTCGCCTGCAACGGGCAGCGAATTTAGTGCCGGCGCGGCCAATCCTGCGACGGGTAACTATATCAAAATTGCCCAGCGCGTTCCTGTTAGAATTGATTTAGACCAAAGCCAGCCTAACCTTGCGCAGTTACGTCCAGGTATGTCAGTGTCAGTGAATGTCGATACCAAAGCAAGAAGTTAATGCAACCCCAGTTCGGGATAAGCCACATTGTAACTCATTGATACTATTTACAATGTCGCTACCTGTCCCTGCTGAGGCATATTTTTGATGGTGGGTTTATAGGGAAACCAGCAATAAGCAATTAAACCTGACAGCAAGTTTGTGATAAACCCCGTGACACTACGATGGCGTGAGTGTTCGATTTGGCACAAGTTTTTAAGCTCTCCAAACACCGTTTCAACCAAAGAGCGATGATTGAGTAGTGCCTCATCCATAGGCTCAAGTAATTGGGGTCTCATATTACGCCGAAGTTTGGTTATCAACGTGGTATCACTGTGTTTTGTGAGCCACTCGTTTAGTGCTTTACTGATATAGCCTCTATCCCCAAACACCTTGCCAAACACAGACGTTGCCATATCCTTAACAGGTACTCTGTCATCCGTATTACCCGCAGTGACTTTAACAGATACAAGCTCGCCCTTATGATTGATAATGGCGTGTAGCTTAAAGCCATAGAACCAGCCCATGCTGCTTTTGCCTCGGGTTGCAAGTCCTTCAAAGACTTTATGACGGTAGATACGCTTGTTATGACAAACTGCTATCTTGGTTGAATCAATATAGCTGATACCCGTACAGTCGCCCATCATGCTTTGCAAGTAGCTGCACAGTGGTATGATACTGCGCGGCACAAGCTCTATAAATCGCGAGTAGCTCGGCAGATTTGGAAACTCCCGTTTCATCATGCCAAGCATGTGATGGTAGTAAAACGCCTTAAACTGTCGATACCGCAGTTGATGAAACAGTACCAAGATGGTCATAATCTCTGCTACACTTATCTGGCATGCTCTTAACCTTTGGTGTCCCGTTGCGATTAAATGAGCGTCAAACTCAGGTTTGAATTGCTGATAAAAGTCGTCAATATGGCAGTATAGTTCGGTTAGGTTGTCCATGTAAGAAGTCCTTGTTGTGAAGTTTGTCTTGGTAAACTTACTTTAGCAACTTCGGACTTCTTTTTTTATCTTTTTTTTGAGCCCTTATCCCGAACTGGGGTTAATGCAAGAAATTAGGCTAAAAATCAGCGCAAAAAAAGCCTCTTTAAATGCCTAGCGTGTTAGGTTTAAAGAGGCTTTTTGATTTTTGCAATATCTTATTTTCAGTAGATTTTAGCTTAAATGAGCTAATTTTATGGTAACAAACGTTTGGTTGTCCATTTTGCCGCGTCGCCCGTGCCACTCTTATCTTGCGTATAAACAATGCGGTCATGCATACGATTGGCACGGCCTTGCCAAAACTCGATGCTCTCAATCGTAATCTCATAGCCACCCCAAAACTCAGGGGTTGGCACTTGACTGTCTGCTGGATAATCATTTTGCAACTGCTCAAACGTTTGCTCCATGACCTCGCGATTGGCAACTTCACCACTTTGCGGCTGGCTAACCCACGCGCCCACTTGACTATCATGCGGACGTTTTTGGAAATAAGCCGCGGATTTAGTAGCATCTATTTTAGCAATGCTGCCGCTGATACGGATTTGACGCTCAAGCTTATGCCAAAAAAACAGCGCTTCGGCATTGGGATTTTCAGCGATATCTTGACCCTTGGCACTTTCATAATTGGTATAAAACACGATGCCTTTTTCAGTAATCTCCCGCAGCAAAACGATACGCACGCTGGGCTTATTGTCTGCGCCGCACGTCGCTAAACTCATCGCATAAGGTTCTTGCACTTCTGCTGCTATCGCTTCATTCATCCACGCGTGTAGCATCTCAAATGGTGAATCTGGTACTGACTGCTGGTCGAGTTGCCCTTTCTCATACGATAGGCGCTGATCGGTAAAATCCATACTCATGATTGTTTCTCGCTAACTTTCAAATATTATTAATATAAGTGTATTTAACCAAGACGTTTAGCCTAAAACCGTTTTGATTTTATCGGCCAAATCGTTGGCCATCACATCACATTCTATCTCATCGTCTGACTCAACCATGACCCGAATCATCGGCTCTGTACCTGACTGACGGATAAGCAGGCGACCACGACCTTCTAAAGTAGCACGCGCTTTATCAAAAGCTGCGACAAGCTCTTCATGCTCAAACGGATCTTGCATTTGCGATAAGCGCACATTGACCAGTTTTTGTGGTAACACTTCAAAGCCTTCGGTCAAATCGCTAAGTGCCTTACCACGTGCTTGCATCACTGCCAGCACTTGTAAGCCTGCGATAATGGCATCGCCCGTGCGGCTTTTATCCAAGCATAAAATATGACCAGATGGCTCACCGCCCAATATCCAACCTTTGGCTTCAAGCTCTTGCATGACATAGCGGTCGCCAACTTTTGCACGGGTAAAGGCGATATCCGCGTCTTTTAACGCCAACTCTAAACCCATGTTACTCATCAAGGTACCCACAACGCCTTCAGCTTTGGTTTGACCTTGAGTAGCAAGTACATACAAAATACCATCGCCATCGACCAGCTCACCGGCTTCATCGACCATCACGATACGGTCACCATCGCCATCTAAAGCAATACCGACATCGGCTTCATATTCGAGTACCGCTTTTTGCAGACTCTCAGGATGGGTTGAGCCGCAATTGGCATTGATATTGATACCATCGGGTTTGTTATTAATTGCGATAACATTGGCGCCAAGCTCACGCATAACGCGTGGCGCAACGCTATAACCAGCCCCATTGGCACAGTCGACGACGACGGTCAAATGATCTAAGTCATATTGATAAGGGAAGCTACCTTTACAAAATTCGATATAGCGCCCTTTCGCATCATTAATACGATTGTTTTTGCCCAGTTGCGCCGGATCTAGAATTGGCATGATGGCATTATTAGCGGAATTTGAGGCATCCATAATTGCGGTCAATTTATCATTGATTGCGCTTTGCATCTCATCGGTCAGTTTTTTGCCATCACCTGAGAAGAACTTGATGCCATTATCAAAATAAGGATTGTGCGAAGCAGAAATCACCACACCAGCATCGGCGTTAAAACTGCGGGTCAAATGCGCGATAGCAGGCGTCGGTAGCGGCCCTAGCATATGGACGTCAACCCCAGCCGCATTAAAGCCCGCCTGCAGCGCCCCTTCAATCACATAGCCGGACAGACGCGTATCTTTACCTATCACCACACTGGGTTTGCGCGCAGGATTATTATTATTTTCTATCAGCACCAGTCCCGTCACATAACCTAACTTCAAAATAAAATCAGGGGTAATCGGTAACTCACCAAATTTTCCGCGAATACCATCAGTGCCAAAGTAACTCATTATTATTATTCCTCAATTTTATAAAGTAAAAAATCAAACGGGCGCCCAGACTGTCATTGGTTTAAAAGAAGCTTAATTTATAGACAATCGCTTTTTTAGAAACCCTTTTAAAACTGTCTGCTGCTATAAATTTTCTTTTTTTGCTCTCTTTCTATGCGCCTTGTCCTTTTTAAGGCTACTAAAAATTCACTCCAGCAATGCCGAAGTTTTTTTAAAACACATCAAGTATAAGCCTTAAACCTAGACAAGGCGTCTAAATAATAAAAAGGCGTCTAAGTTATAGATAGAAGAGTTTAATGTTGTATTTTACAAAAAAAACAGCCAACAATAACAAAGCATTGTTGGCTGTTTGTATCTTGGTCTCACGGCAACGCTACAGAGCCGATAACCTACACATAACTAGCGTTAAGAAATGATTAATCAACGCGATAATTAGGTGCTTCTTTGGTAATCTGCACATCATGGACATGAGATTCTTTCATACCTGCTGAAGTGACTTTGACAAACTGCGGCTTCGTACGCATCTCTTCAATGGTCGCACAACCAGTATAACCCATCGATGAACGTAGACCGCCCATCATCTGATTGACAATACCAGAAACTGGGCCTTTATAAGGTACGCGGCCTTCAATACCTTCTGGTACCAGTTTTTCTACCCCATCTTTGGCATCTTGGAAATAGCGATCTGATGAGCCGTTTTGACCTGACATCGCGCCCAAGCTTCCCATGCCGCGATAGGCTTTATAGTAGCGACCTTGGAATAGCTCAACCTCACCCGGCGCTTCTTCGGTACCCGCCATCAATGAGCCAACCATGATGCACGACGCACCGGCAGCAATGGCTTTGGCCATATCGCCTGAATAACGAATACCGCCATCAGCAATCAGTGGAATGCTGCCTTGTAGCGCGCTTGCGACACTATCGATTGCCGAGATTTGCGGCATACCAACACCCGCGATAATACGCGTGGTACAGATAGACCCAGGACCAATACCTACTTTAACGGCATCTGCACCGGCATCACGTAATGCTTTAGCGGCATCACCTGTGGCAATATTACCGCCGATAACCTGAACGTTTGGATAGTGCTTTTTAATCCAAGAAACTTTATCAATCACGCCTTTTGAGTGACCATGGGCGGTATCGACAACGATGATATCGACATCAGCGGCAATCAAAGCTTCAACACGGGCTTGAGTATCAGCGCCAGTGCCAACAGCCGCGCCAACACGCAAGCGCCCCTGCTCATCTTTACAAGCATTAGGATTGTTTTCTGCTTTAGAGAAATCATTGACCGTAATCAAACCACGCAAACGAAAATCATCATTAATCACAATCACCTTTTCGATACGGTGCTCGTGAAGAAGTTTTTTGATATTTTCATTGCTTTCACCTTCTTTGACGGTGACCAGCTGATCTTTTGGCGTCATGATATGGCTAACTGGTAGTGACAAATTGGTTTCAAAGCGCCAATCACGATGGGTGACGATACCAATGACTTTATCGGTACCCTTCTCAACCACAGGCACCCCTGAGATGTTGTTATCTTGGGTCAATCTTAATAGCTCACCGATGGTCATCTCTGGGTGCACGGTGATGGGATCGACAACTGTACCGGCTTCGAATTTTTTAACGCGGCGTACTTGCATGGCCTGTTTATCGATATCCATGCTCTTGTGCAAAATACCCAAACCACCAAGCTGCGCCATAGTGATGGCCATCTCAGATTCAGTGACGGTATCCATCGCAGCCGAAATCATCGGTAAGTTTAAAGTGATATTTTTGGTTAGGCGGGTCGTTAAATCAGCAGCTTTTGGTAGGATTTCAGAATAAGCTGGTAATAATAAAACGTCATCAAAGGTTAAGGCTTCATCGACAATTCGCAACATACAGACCCCTAGTGGTGGTTATTTTGATGGGTGGGCAATGCAGTATCACGTCGATAAACAAAAGCTTTATCAAAATCAATACGCCAAAATAAAGCGGCTAGAATTGTGAAAAAACCATGAGGAACAAACCTTAAATACGGATATCACTCGGCATGTTATCTGTTTATCAGCGGTAATAAAATGCTTAGGAAAGTAGAATTGCTAATACTGCGCTTCTAAACCTTCTAACATCTGATTACCCGACGCTTAATAACTGAATTATCCCTTAAAAATAACGCCATATTATAACAAATAAAGCAAGCCTTCGCATAACATATTTGTCAGCTTATTTTGCCAGATGATGCCTTTATTTTGCCATGCTCTTACATCCTTACTATGTTTCTGTTTTAACGATAAAACGTTCCGCTGGTAGATAATCCTTTTGTTCACTATATAAGTAGCTTAGCATTCGCTCACGCACTTCACATTCAAGTAACCAAGCATTGAGCGGGCTATCGGACGCTTGGCTACAGCGTAGCTTGATAGTAGTCTCTGTTACCGATACCGTATACATCTCAGGCTCGGTATCACTATCCCATAGCTCACTGTCTTTGACCAGCTCAATATATTTTTGTCGTATCGCTTCGATATCAGCGCCATAATCGACATATAAATAAATCACTGAGATTTGATGCGACTCGGTATGTGACCAGTTTTCTACAATCTCAGTGATAAAATGCCGCATCGGTACAATCAAGCGGCGCTCATCCCAGGTTTTTAGTACCGCATAGGTATAACCCAAATCCTCGATTGTGCACCACTCGCCTTCCATCATCACCGTATCACCGATACGCACCGGCTGCGTAATGGCGACTTGCATGCCTGCGATGATATTACCCAAGATAGGCTGGGCAGCAATACCTATCACCGCACCCGCAATACCTGCCGAGGTAAGTAAGGTTTTACCCAAACCATCAATATTGGTAAATTCACTCAAACCTATCCAAATACCGCCTAAAATCATCACAAAGATAAAGACGCGGCGAAAAATAGACACATAGGTGCGGCGACTGCGGCCTTTATCAAACTGCTCTTCGCTCAAATTCTCGATTTGCAAATCTTTATAACGATTGGCAAAGAAATTAATGGCGCGTGTACCCAGCCACATGGCGCTTAGCACCAGCCCAATCCAAATAATGGGGCGTGTCGATGAGGCAAGCGCATCTAAGTAAGGAAAACCGCCCGATACCAAGGTATAAACCGCGGAAAAACTGATGGTAAACGTCAAAGGCACGGTCAGCTTATTGACCAAGTCTTCGACTCCGTTATGATGAATGGTAGCGAGCCGATTGCCCTCTTTGTCTAAAACGTACCAATTGAGCAGTTTACCAGCCGCTTTACTGAGCAACCAACCGGCGCCCATGGTAAAAGAAAAGAATAAAAATAACGCGATGAATTCCCAAATGGCAATGCCAAAGACTTTTAATTTGGTCCAGTCGGGCAAATAACGCTCAAACTTGGCAGGCTGATATTGCTCATACAGCTTATTGATATTGGCGACCGTTTGCGCAGAAAACACCCAAAAAGGCGGGCTGTCATCGATACGTACGCGCTCAAGATGCAGCGGCACACGGCGATCACGATAGTCGATATAACCCAACTGGATTGAGCGCCGAGGGATGCCTTGGATACTATTATTGCTACCAAGCGGCGGTTCTATCAAACCATCAGGACGGTCGGGCAACTTATCAAACGCATACAGCTTTTTTTCCATCAATAAAAAATCGAGCTGTTTGGCAAGCTCTATTGCTTGATTACGCTGCAACTCCTCGTCAATCAAGTTCATATTGAGCGCATAAGCAGCCAAATCATATTGCTGCTTGATAACTGCCGATTGAAAAAACTCTAGTGTTGCCAGTGGTGTCGATAAATTCGGTGGCTCAGATAGTGGCGGCAAGCCGACATTGAGCTTATTTAAGGCATAATAACTTTCGTTATAGTCGCCAGTCAGACCGGAATCACCCTGTAATACCCCCGCTTGCTGTTCGGTTTTTTTCTCAAACGGACTAATGACCTCTTCGGCAAGCGCAGAGACACTGACGCCCTCTTTTTTGATCTTATCGATCCGTTGCGATGCATAGTCAACAATGTTTTCTGGCGCCTCGCTGATTGGCGCAGGTGTTTCGTTTTGATTGTTGATCGTTGAATTTTCATTCGCTGAATGACTAGCCGCATAAGCTGGCAGATAGACAATACTTAGGATAATAACGGAAATACTGAAAATAAAATGACGTATGTTCAAATGCCTCACGGTTAATTTCTGCCTACCTTTAATAGTATCTAGACTCTTACAACCAGAAACACCAGCGTCGCCCCTATTGCCCATATACGGAGCTTGGGTATTTTTAGCCATCAAAGACTGAGAGGAATGTTTCATACGTTAAGGTTCTAGGCTGATTAATGAAATGATTTAGTAGAGTTAAGCATTAATTTTGAATATAAGATAAAGCTAATGCACTGAACCAAAAAAAGCCAGCATAAAGCTGACTTAATTTGAGGGTAAAATGTTAATTGATACAATTGCTTATAGCAAGAATACGATTTAAGCACGGCGCCAAGTCGTACCCGCACGGCTGTCTTCAAGCTCAATTCCCGCCTCTTTTAACTGCTCACGTATCTCATCAGCACGGACAAAGTTTTTGTTGGTTTTGGCATCGGCACGCTCGGTGATTAATCCATCGATAGCGTCATCGGACAAACCGCCTTCTTGCGCCTCACCCACGACCGCTTGCAAAAACTGCTGTACCGGCAGCTGCAATATATTTAGCGTCTGCGCCAAGGCTTTCAGCTGCTGCGCCAATTGCCATGCAAGCTCTACCTCTTCACCTTTAATCGCTTTATTAATATCACGTGCCAGCCCAAATAATACGCTGATTGCCGTTGAGCTATTAAAATCATCATTCATGGCTTTGATAAAGTCTTGTCCTGCCGCGCTATCATAAGCAGAGTTGGTGAGCGCATCATCGATAATGAGTGCTTGTCCTTTTTGCTGTTCAGCCGCTTTTAATGCTTGATACAATCTGCTTAGGCTATTGTGCGCTTCATCTAAGGCTTTGTCTGAGAAGTTGACTTGGCTGCGATAGTGACTCGATAACAAGAAAAAGCGCACCGTTTCAGAATGATACTTGGCAATCACATCGCGAATGGTAAAGAAGTTATTCAGCGATTTGGACATCTTTTCGCCATCGACATTGATAAAACCAACGTGCATCCAATTACGTGCGTATTCGCAGCCCGTCGCCGCTTCCGATTGTGCTATCTCGTTTTCATGATGCGGAAACTGTAAATCATGACCGCCGCCGTGAATATCAAAAGTATCACCAAGGCATTTGGTTGACATCGCCGAGCATTCGATATGCCAGCCCGGACGTCCTTGACCCCACGGCGATGCCCATTGTGGCTCACCAGGTTTCGCCGCTTTCCACAGGACAAAGTCAAACGGATTGCGCTTGTCATTTTCGACATCGACGCGCGAGCCCGCTTGCATATCGTCCAAATTGCGCTTGGATAATTTGCCATAATCAGGGAAGCTATCGACCGCATAATAGACATCGCCATTATCGCCAGCGTAAGCGTAATCATTACTGACCAAATTGCCAATCATCTGCTGCATCTCGTCGATATAATCGGTCGCGCGTGGCTCAGCATCGGGTGCTAAGCAGCCAAGGGCCGCAAAATCTTCATGCATCGCTGTGATAAAACGCTGTGTTAATGCGCCAATCTCTTCGCCGTTTTCGGCTGCGCGAGCGATGATTTTGTCATCTATATCGGTGATATTCCGCACATAATTAACCTCATAGCCCAATTGTTTCAGCCAGCGTACCACCATATCAAAAGCAACCATCATCCGCGCATGACCGATATGACAATAATCATAGACCGTCATTCCGCACACATATATGCCGACTTTACCCGCAACCAGCGGCTTAAATACCTGCTTGCGTCCGTTAAGTGAGTCATAAATGGCAAGCTGAGACATCGCGTCTGCAAGAGGTGTGGTCATAGTAAAAAAGCCTTTTGATAAAAAAAATAAGAGTGAAACGAAAATATTCTTACTGCACACTTAGATAATGAAAACGCTTATTTATAACAATATTTAGCGTCATTATCATTTTAAGGGAAACAGCGATATAAAACTTAACCCATTATCTTAGCGAAAATGCTCGTAAAATACTACAATGAGCGCATAACTAACATTCGCAATGCTAAAAAATACTGACTTTTTAATAAACACTAACCTTTAAGGATAAAACATGGGCAATCGTTTAAGCAAAATATATACACGTACTGGCGATGACGGTACTACAGGCATGGCAGATGGCAGCCGCGTGAGTAAAGCGGACAATCTATTTAGCGTCATGGGTGATGTCGACGAGCTTAACTCACATATTGGTTTGGTACGCGCGCAGTTGACGCAAAACTCGACTGACGCGACAAAAGAAGCCGACTTTGCCCAAGCCTTAGTGATTATTCAGCATCTGCTATTTAATATTGGTGGCGAGCTTGCCATGCCAGAATATGAAGGCGTGAATAGCGCGCACATTGCATGGTTAGAGCAACAGATTGACGCGATGAATAGCACCTTGCCGGCGCTAAAAGATTTTATCCTACCGACAGGTTCAGTGTTGGTCAGTCAATTGCATGTGGCACGTACCGTCTGTCGCCGTGCTGAGCGTCAAGCGGTGCTATTGCAGCAGCAGCGCTCCGAGGCCATTCGTCCAACGGCAGTTAGCTTTATCAATCGCTTGTCTGATTGGCTGTTTGTCGCTGCGCGTTTTTGCACCGACCCTGAGCAAGTTTCTGAAGTGCTATGGGACAGTCAAGTATTACAAAAATTCGCTGAGAATAAATAGTTTAGCTTTTACTGACTGCTAAAAATTAACCGCTAAAAATCCATTCAAGCAAAAAGCCCGCGACTTACGATAGTTGCGGGCTTTTGAATTTCAAACGCTAGGCTTAAACAATAGAAACTGACTTCTTATAAATAATTAATAAGTCGCGTCTTTATCTTCGATAATCACCATATCGATACTGTCATCTTTAGGGACTGACTTAGGTGCAGCTGGAGTCGCAGGCGCTGTAGTACTAGGCGTTGGGGCAGCTTGGTTATTGCTTTGATTATCCTGATTACTCGTGTTCTGGCTACTGTTTTGACTGCTGCTATTTTGATTGACAGTCGGTGGCGTAGCTGGCTCAGCTGGACGTACAGGGGCCGCTGGCGTTACCGGTCTTGGTTGGCGAGTTTGGTTTTCGGTATTGTTTTGTGCCGCTTGACGGCGGCGTTCGGCTGCTTGCGCGGCACGCTGCTCTTCTAGCGCTGTCTGAAAGGCTGAGCCTGCCACTACTTCTGATACCACGGTCAGCAGTGCTGGCTGTCCAGCGATACGCGTACGTACTTGACCGCCTTGGGTACCAACAACATACGTAAAGGCATCGTCAACGAGCATGTTATTATTGATACGGATATTATCATTGGCTAGGCGTGATTGTAAGCTTGGCTGATTGTTAGCGGATTGCAGCTGGCTGGCTTGGTATAAGTCTTCACTTGGCAGAGTCATGCTGACACTCGCCTGACAGGTAGTCATACCATTATCATTTGTAGCTTGTAATACCGCAGCGTTTTGTACATCGATGACGATACCATTGGTTTTACCACTGACAACGCCACCATTTAAAGCAATTTCAGCATCGTTAGCGTAACTTGCTGCCAAGGTTTGCGCTTGTTGATTGAGCGTATTTTTTAAGGCTGATTTGAGGCGATCTTGTACCATTGGATCATCACAACTTACCGCTGTAGCAGCAGCGTTTTCGTTAGTGGCGGCCTCTTCGGTTAGCTCGGCAGTTTCTGTGGTCTCTTCTTTTTCTGAGCGGTTACAGCCTGTAAGTACCAAACTACAGGCGATACCAATACCAGCAACCTTATACCACTTGCTCAAACTCTTATTTGCTACGCTCATCTTTTTTTGCTCCAATTTCCTGATTCGTACCGCCAATGACGGCCAGTGTTTTAACATTCAAAAACTTACACGCGCATCATGACATTTAAATGGTAACGACGGTATAGTAAAGATTGCCATGCAATTTTTGAAAACCACGTTATTATACGGCGTTTGATTTAAATGGTCATCAGTGTAGCCTATTGATATACAAATAACGTCCAACATTGTGTACAAAACCTTGCTTTGGTTGCAAAAAAGCTACAAAGACATATTTTATGTCGTGGCTGCAACTCATAACTACACTATCTAAGTAATGCTTCTGTTCTCAGATAAATATTTTATTAGACCCCATTTTGCAGAGACGATATGATAGCGATAAGAATTTTTGATAGCTATTAATAATGATAAATTTTAAAAATACCCTTTTATTGGGCCATCGCGGCGCACGCGGTGAAGCGCTAGAAAACACCTTAGCAGGCTTTAAAGTGGCGCAAAACCTACAAAGCGCGGGTTTGATAGGCGTTGAATTTGATGTGCAATTAAGCGCCGATGGTCACTTGCTGGTCTTTCATGATGATAATTTACTACGCATGTGCGCCCAACAATCCTGCATTGACCAGTTGAGTCTTGCCGAGATTGGGCGCTATTTGCAGTCCGGTCATCAGATTACCCCTTTGGCCGAAATAGCATCCGTGCTAAAAGGTTTTGGCTATATTGAGCTTGAAATTAAGACGCATGAGCGCACGGATTACGGCAAATTAATAAAGGCATTAATGCAAGATTTAATCGATAGTCCTCTTGCCAGCTTGCCTATAGCGCTGACCAGCTTCGATGTCGAATTACACGCAAGGCTGCAACGCAATAAAACCTTACAACACATTCCGCGTGGCTTACTGATTCGCACCCCTAAAACTTTGCTAAGCGCACCGCAAACTGCCCTGCAACTTGGCTGCGTCCAGCTAGGTATTCACTATCTATTGCTGACTCAAGCAGTCATTAAGCACTGTCATCGTTATCACTTACCAGTCAGCGCGTGGACCGTCAATGATAGCGAAACGATTAAACAACTTATTACGTGGCAAGTCGACGTCATCATCACCGATTATCCAACCTATTTTCTCACGCGCTAAGTAAGTGAACTTCTTACCTATCTTTTTGTCATATTTCAAAAAACTTGCTTGAAAATGGCTTAAAAAAGCCAGCTAATTAATTGGCTCGATAGTCATTTATACATTTCTATCGCACACATATTTATCTTTTTACTTACACTATCACTTAATTGCTGATAAGTAAGGGATTATTTGGGTTAATCACTACCATAACTCCTACAAGTTATTGTTATTTAGCAATATTTTTCTAGTGTATAACTGTTCACTTTACTAGTCTTTTAGGGTAATATGGAGGCTGAAATTAATATCATTAGGAATATTACATGATTGCTAAAAAAGTAATAGGCTTACCACTTAAGGGCTTGCGTTTCGCCATGAAGTCGGGTGATACGCTTATACAGCATGCTGGCACTCAGGCGCTGCGCGTGAAGACGTGGCTTGATACTGGCAAAAGCAAAACTGATGAGGCTGCCGATACGCAGTTTGCGACGACGAGCGGTTATAAAGATGCCAATGCAGTCGCTAACTATGAGGGTATCGATCCGCTTGAGCTTGAATTTCAAAAGTCGCCAATCAACTTGGTTCCAGCGATTTTTCTAATTGCGACGCCTATTGCTGCTGCCGTCATTACGCCATGGTACCTGTTGACCCATCAAGTTAGTGCGCCGGTTTGGGGTGTATTTGGTGCCTTTATGGTGTGGACCGGTATTAGTATCACTGCAGGCTATCACCGCCTATTGTCGCATCGCGCTTATAAAGCCCATCCCTTGGTAAAAAACTTCCTATTACTTGGCTCAACCCTTGCGGTTCAAGGCTCTGCCTTTGACTGGGTATCAGGCCACCGTACGCATCATCGTCATGTTGATGACCGCATGGAAGATCCTTATTCAGCAAGACGTGGTTTTTGGTTCAGTCATATCGGTTGGATGTTACGCAATTATCCTAGTGGTCGCTTTGATTATAAAAACATTCCTGATTTGACCAAAGATAAAGTGCTACAGATTCAGCATAAATACTATGGTTTATGGGTACTGGCTACCAACGTTGCGATGGTTGCGGCAGTTGGTTGGTTAATCGGTGACGTTTGGGGCACGCTCGTATTGGCAGGTCTACTGCGTTTGGTGCTGACCCACCACTTTACCTTCTTTATTAACTCGCTATGCCACATGTTTGGTACGCGTCCTTATACGGATACCAATAGTGCACGCGATAACTTTTTCCTTGCTATCTTTACGTGGGGTGAGGGTTATCATAACTATCATCACTTCTTCCAATACGACTATCGTAATGGCGTGAAATGGTGGCAATATGATCCAACTAAATGGCTTATCTTGGGCTTATCTAAACTTGGGCTAACCAGTGAATTACGCACGGTTGACGACACCACCATTAAGCATGCTGAAGTGCAAATGCAGTTCAAAAAGGCTCAACAGCAGATTGATAGTGTTACTGCGAACGGTCTAGATATTCCACATGCGATGAAGAGTTTCCAAGATCGTATCAAGTTTGAATACGAAGCCTTTACGCAAACGGTCGAAGAATGGCAAGCGCTAAAAGCCAAAACTATTGAGCTAAAAAAGACCGAGTTTGCTGATCGCCTGCATGAAGTTGAAGAGATGCTAAAGCACGACTATGCCAAAGTTGAGCAAAAAATACTGGCGCATAATAGCAATCTAAAAACGGCGTTTCGCTCTATCGGTCAAAGTCCAAAAGCCGCTTAAGCCTTTATAGATTTATTGTTTTACTTTTTATTGTACGTTTCTCCTGCCCTCTATCTGTAAAGATAGGGGGCTTTTTTCGGCCATGAGTTGTGCGCTACTCGTTTACGCACTCATTATTTCTGCTCACTCATTGTTTATACAGCAATTACAAGAGATGGACAGAGTGAAACGCGGCATTATTAAGGCTATGCTATAGTAAGTTTATTACTCTCTTTAAACACTTTCATTACTCGCTTTTAACCTTAAGTTTTTATATTAAAAATACATACCTCTATATTGGAACGCACCTATGCGCTATCAAAATACTTACGTCACATTAGATACTCGCCTTTATCATGAACAGCAGCCGACACCGCTTGACAATCCGCGCGCTGGTCACTTTAACACCGAAGTTGCCAAGCAATTAGGCTGGCTCGATGACGATGAGCTGATGGCGCGTTGGGTTGAAATATTAGGGGGTCAATACGTGCCAGCTGAGTTTCGACCGCTGTCCATGGCCTATGCTGGTCACCAGTTCGGACAGTGGGCCGGACAATTGGGCGATGGGCGCGGTTTACTCATGGCGCAAGTGCTCGATAATAATGATAAATTACAAGATTTACATTTAAAGGGCATTGGTCTGACCCCCTACTCTCGCATGGGCGATGGGCGCGCGGTGTTACGTAGTACCATTCGCGAGTATTTATGCGGACATGCGTTGACGCAGCTTGGCATTCCTTCGTCTAATGCTTTAGGATTTGTGGTGTCTGATACACGTGTCCGCCGTGAGCGTATGGAAGCAGGCGCGGCATTGATGCGCGTCGCTGACAGTCATATTCGCCTCGGTCATGTTGAGTGGATTGCAAGCTTTGCGCCCGACTTACTTGGCGAGTTTACCGACTATATGATTGATACATACTATCCAGAATGCCGTGATAGTGAAGCGCCTGTCTTAGCATTTTTACAAGCGGTGGTTGAGCGAACCGCACGTATGATTGCCGATTGGCAATTGATTGGCTTTGCCCATGGGGTGATGAATACTGATAACTTATCGATTACGGGCAGTACCTTAGACTTTGGTCCGTTTGGTTTTATGGAGCGCTTTAACCCTGCGTGGATTAACAATCACTCCGACCATACTGGTCGTTATGCCTATCAAAACCAACCTGCTATCGGTCATTGGAACTTAAATATTTGGCTCCCGCACTTTATGCGCTTAAATGGTGTAACACGCGATACCTTGGCTGATTGCCTAGCGCCGTATGAAGCGACCTTTATGCAGCATTACCAGCAAGGACTCTGCCGTAAGCTTGGGCTGCCTCACACTAAAGAAAGTTTGACCCTTGCTTTTGAGTGGTTAACCTTGTTAGAAGACAATTTGCTCGACTATAGCAACAGTTTCCGCGCGCTATTGGGTTTGGTCGCGCCAAATGAATATCCGTATGAGCAAGAATTGCTGGCAAAAATGACTGCTGAGTTTAATAATGAGGCACAGCACGTTTGGCAACAGTGGTCAACAAGGTATTTAGCAGCGCTAGAGCCGTTATCTAGCGAAGCCTCTATTGAACAAATGCATAGCAATAATCCGGTTTATGTACTACGTAATAGTGTGGCACAGCGGGCGATTACGGTGGCGGAACAAGGCCAATTTGAAGAGTTAAATCGAGTCTTTGACTTACTTGCCAATCCTTACAACGTCCAAGACATCGCCACTGAGCTCGATACCATGCCGCCCGCGCCACATGCGCCGCAAATGCCAATCAGCTGTTCTTCGTAAGAGAATACGGACAAGCTGCTATTCTGTAATGTTTTGAAACATTAGGCAATTATGGTTGATATCGAGGGGCGTTTTTTGCCATTATCAAACAGCGAAATAACGAATATCATTTTATTATATTATTCACCTAATTGAGATGACTTGACTAGGCAGTGAAATACCAATAGTGCTAGAATAACGCTTCCTGTGAGATTGCTGTTTTTACGCTGATGTCTAGTCGCCGAGCACGACCTTTTTAGTATAAATGTGCCTTAATTATCATAGTCATGATAATGAAGCATAGACATTGGTTTTTATCACCATTTACTTTATTCCAATTATTCCAACCATGGCAATTATTATGAATGACGATATCACTTTGAATACGGACACCCCTACTACGGAAAAAGAGCAGTTTGAACAATCTGCCTTACACTACCATGAGTTTCCGCGCCCCGGTAAAATCTCAGTTACGCCTATCAAGCAACTGGCCAACCAACGTGATTTGGCACTTGCTTACTCTCCAGGGGTTGCGATACCTTGTCTTGAGATTCAAAGAGATCCAGCGTTAGCGGCTAAATATACTGCTCGTAGCAACTTGGTTGGCGTGATAACCAACGGTACTGCGGTGCTTGGTTTAGGGAATATTGGTCCATTGGCCTCTAAACCTGTCATGGAAGGTAAAGGGGTTTTATTCAAAAAATTTGCTGGTATTGACGTTTTTGATATTGAAATTGCCCAAAATGATCCAGATAAGTTCATCGAAGCCGTCGCCTCGCTTGAGCCTACTTTTGGTGGTATTAACCTTGAAGACATCAAAGCCCCAGAATGTTTCAAAATCGAGCGCGAATTGCGTGAGCGCATGAACATTCCGGTATTCCATGATGACCAGCACGGTACCTCAATCATTGTTGCCGCAGCGATGCTAAACGCTTTACTTATCACTGGCAAAAAAATCGAAGAGATTAAAGTGGTCTGCTCTGGCGCAGGTGCGGCAGCTATATCTTGCTTGGATATCATTTGTGCGCTTGGCGTAGATAGAAACAATATCTTTGTATCAGATTCACGCGGTATCATTACCACCAGCCGTGAAAACCTTGATGAAACCAAGCAGCGTTATGCGCGCAATACTACCGCCACTACCATCGAAGAAGTGATGGATGATGTCGATATGTTCTTAGGCCTATCAATGCCTGGCACCTTAACTGAAGACATGGTGCGCCGTATGGCAAAAGACCCAATCGTCTTTGCCCTTGCCAACCCAACGCCTGAAATCATGCCAGAAGTGGCGCACGCCGTACGTCCAGACGTTATCATGGCAACCGGTCGCTCAGATTATCCAAACCAAGTAAACAACGCGCTATGCTTCCCTTATATCTTCCGCGGTGCACTTGACGTTGGGGCGACAGCGGTTAATGAAGAGATGAAAATCGCTTGCGTAAAAGCCATCGCGGCTATGGCGCATGTTGAAGCGACACCAATGAATAACGTGAAAAACGTTGAGAGTACGCCAAGCTTTGGCCGTGATTACCTTATCCCAGGCCCTCTTGAGCCAAACCTAATCATCGAAATCGCCTCTGCGGTTGCCAAAGCGGCGATGGATTCTGGCGTAGCAACCCTGCCTATCTCTGATATGAAAGCCTATCGTCAACGCTTGTCTGAGTTTGTTTATAACTCAGCGTTCGTGATGAAGCCTATCTTTGCCCGCGCGAAAGCCGATCCTAAACGCATTGTTTACTGTGAAGGCGAAGACCGCAACGTACTGCTTGCCGTACAAGTGGTCGTTGATGAGCAATTGGCGCATCCAATCTTGGTTGGTCGCCCTGCCATCATTGAAAAGAACATTGAAAGATTGGCGCTGCGTCTAAAAGATGGCGAAAACATCACCATTATTAATCAAGACGATGATCCACGCTATAAAGACTACTGGCAAGGCTACTACGAGAAAAATAAACGTAATGGTGTCAGTATTGAGCTTGCGCGCCGTGATGTCCGCCGTAAGACTTCTTTAATCGGTGCCCTACTGGTTGAAAACGGTGATGCTGATGGCATGATTTGTGGTACTTTTAGCTACTATCATCTGCATTTAAAATACGTCAGCCGAGTTATCGACAAAAAAGCAGGCGTCAGCGATTTTTATGCGATGAACGCGGTATTGATGCAAGATCGTAATATCTTTATTGCCGACACTTACATCCATGAAGACCCAACGGCTGAGCAGTTGGCTGAAATGACGGTACTTGCAGCCGATCAGTTACGTCACTTTAATATTACGCCGCGTGTGGCTTTGGTTTCGCATTCAAACTTTGGTACCTCAGACCGCGAAAGCGCAGTAAAAATGCGTCGAGTGTATGAGCTACTGACAGAAATGAATGTGGACTTTGACTTCGACGGTGAGATGCAAGGGGATGCAGCACTTGATGAGCATATCCGTGCCAATGACTTACCATCAAGCAACCTAAAAGGCTCAGCAAACTTGCTTATCTTGCCAACGCTTGATTCAGCAAATATTGCTTTCAACCTACTAAAAACGGCAACTGGCAGTGCGTCTATTGGACCTATTTTGCTAGGCGCGAGCAAACCTGTGCATATCCTAACTCCATCAGCGACAGCACGCCGTGTGGTCAATATGACAGCGCTTGCAGTTACTGAAGCTCAAGACTTAATCAATGAGCAAAAATAGTCGTTTATGTCATATATAAACGCCTTATTACGACGGTCTTCTAGCGTTCATTTATAGAAACCGTCTGCTATACTAAAACCAGTCAATACTTATATCGGTGTTGACTGGTTTTTTTTGGGTAGAATAATATGGCAAATATTGAATAATTATAAAGAGACTATTATGCAAGTGTATCTCGTCGGCGGCGCTGTCCGTGACCAATTATTGGGTCGTCCTATCAAAGACAAGGATTTTGTCGTCGTTGGCGCGACGGTCGCAGATATGCTGGATGCAGGATTTCAGCAAGTGGGCGCAGACTTTCCAGTATTTTTGCATCCTATTAGTCATGAAGAGTATGCGCTGGCGCGTACAGAACGCAAACAAGGGCGGGGCTATCAAGGCTTTAGCGTACATGCCAGCCCTGATGTGACGTTACGTGAAGACTTACAACGTCGCGACTTGACCGTCAACGCTATGGCAATAGAAGTTAAAAGCCTTATGGATGATACGCCGATAAGTGGCGACGTTGTCGATTACTATGGCGGTTTGAACGACATTCATAGCAAAACCTTGCGTCATGTATCAAGCGCGTTTAGTGAAGACCCATTACGGGTACTGCGCACCGCCCGTTTTTATGGCCGCTATTATGATTTGGGCTTTAGTATTGCCGATGAAACCTTGCTATTGATGCGTGAGTTGGTGCGTTCAGGCGAGCTTGCGCATCTAAGTAGTGAGCGTATTTGGCAAGAATCGAGCCGTGCTATGATGCAAGTATCGCCGCAGGTATATTGGCAACAGCTGTTTGAGATTGGGGCGTTGACGGAGTATTTTGCTCCACTACAGCAAGTTTGGAATGATAAACAGTACGATCAAATACGAGAGATTGTACAAACCGCATTGTATTTCGCCGGTCAAATGCAATTAAATTTATCGCAGCGCTGGGCGTTATTAATGGCCAGTCTGAACACAGATTTATTTACTTTAAACTCTACAGAAACTCTTTCGGTTAATATAGAGGCAGCGGTTAAAGGTATTCATGGGATAGGAAACAGTACAAAGGTGCCAAAAGCGCATAGCCAGTTTGCCACTTTATTTGTGCAGCAAGCGAAAAATCTTAGCCGCATAGACCAGCTGAGCGCCGCCGAGAAAATCGATCTTATTCAAGCTTGTAGCGCTCATAAAGCGCCGGATAAACTGTCGCAGCTTTTGGTCACCAGTCATGTTTTAAAATTGGCGATACAGCACCGCCAAATGATGCTCGCCTTAAATAGCTTTCATGCTATTAGCATGGATAATATTGACCAGAATCTAAAAGGTCCAGCGATTGGCGAAGCATTACGCCAACGTAGAATTGAGCATTTACAAACACAACCTGTCTTGTAGACAAGCACTTTCAACTAGCAATTTATAGTCAGTGCAAAATAAAAGCGACACGTTATAGATTTTTGCGACTGGTATAAATTTTCCTTGCTTGCTGTTATCACAGAGGCTACGAAAAATTCATCCCAGTCGCACTGTATCGATTTTAGAGCAATTCTACTATACATAATAAAAACACCTTTAATATGAACCAAGAATTTAGCTTAAGCCAATCAAAATATTCTAATACCTCAGCGCCCGTAATGGTAGTCACCGGTGGCGCTAAGCGTATTGGTGCAGCTATTGTTCGTGCCGCCCATGAGCAAGGCTACCGCGTCATTATTCATTGTCATCATAGTGAGCAAGAAGCCAATGTCCTAGCGGATGCGCTGAATAACAGTCGCCCTGATAGCGCGGTCGTCATCATCACAGATTTGGCAGTTGTTAATAATAGTCAGACACTACAGCGATTTACTCGCAACATTATGCAAGCTTTTGGCCAGCTTGATGTCCTAGTGCATAACGCCTCTCGCTTTTACCCAAGTCCGCTTGGTAATATCAATCACGCTCAGTGGGATGAATTATTTTTAACCAACGCCAAAGCGCCTTTATTATTAAGCCAAGCCTTATATCCTTATTTAAGGACACAGCAGGGCTGCATCATTAGCCTACTCGATATCCATGCGCATAATAAACCTTTTAAAAATTATGCCGTCTACAATATGGCAAAGGCGGCGCATCGAATGATGGTACAGTCTTTAGCGCTTGATATGGCACCTGAGGTACGCGTCAATGGCGTCGCTCCCGGCGTCAATATCTTGCCAGAAGCAGATAGCGACCAAGCACTTCACCCGCAGCAGCAAAAAAGCATCATCGACTCTATTCCTATGCAGCGGATAGGCAAGCCTGAGGAAATCGCCCATAGTGTGCTTTATTTGGCTCGGGCAAGTTATGTGACTGGTGAAATAATTGCCGTCGATGGTGGTCGTAGCCTGACATTGGCTGGCGGTCATGTTTAGCAGAGAACTAATGTTTTACTAAAAAAATCGGTAATACTTTCTATCTTTTACTTGAAAATATATAAAAATCAGGTATCATTGTGCGTCTAAAGGGCCCATAGCTCAGTTGGTTAGAGCAGAGGACTCATAATCCTTTGGTCGTAGGTTCAAGTCCTACTGGGCCCACCACATTTTAAATCAGGCTTGTTCGCAGCGATGCAGCAAGCCTTTTTTTATGGGAATTTTAGAAATGTCAGAACATATAGGTAGATGGCAAACTATATAGAAATTAATACCATGACGTTGGTATAAAAATAATAAAAAGCTACCTAAGAAACCAAAAAGCCCTCTACGCTATATAAAATAGCGTAGAGGGCTTTTACGATTTTAATGAATGATTGATAACTATAAAAAGACGCCGATGTACCTGCTGAACTAATTGCTTTTTTATGCTAAATCAAATCAGCCGCAACCGACCAACTGTATTTAGCAAATTTCAGTTAGCGTTCAAGCATGGACATGCCCTAGCCTAGAACCAGCTATCTACTATTTATTTATCATTTACCTATAAACACCTTCTAAAAACTAGAAAGAAGTACGACGATAATTGCGATATTCAGGCAACCAAAAATTCGCTTCCAGTCGGCGCTGTAGGTTCTCCGCTGTGATAGGTAATGCCAGCTTATCTTGGACCGCTTGCAGTGCCACTTCATAGGCTATTTTTTTACTGATCTCTTTAATAACTTTAATTGGCGGTAGTATGGCACCGGGCGCTTTTTCGTACTCCATTGATATATCTGCAAGCGCTTGGCTTGCCGCCATTAACATATTGTCGCTGATACCTCTCGCCCTTGCTGCGAGAACACCAAGACCAATACCAGGAAATATATAGCTGTTATTACATTGAGAAACCTCAAAAGACTGACCGTTAAAAGTGGTATGAGCAAAAGGGCTACCCGTTGCGATAATGGCGCGACCACGGCTCCAGTTCATCACTTCTTGCGGTGTGGCTTCCACACGAGAGGTCGGGTTTGAAAGCGGTAGTACAATTGGGTGTTCAGTATTAGCACATAAGGACTCGATCACCTCTTGAGTAAACAAACCTTTTTGTCCACTCACGCCGAACAATACCGTTATTTTTGCTTGTTTCACCACTTGCGCTAAACCGAGTTTTTGACTCTTATCCCAATGTTCAATTGCTGATTGTTTTTGCACCAGTGGCTCTTGGAATTTTTGTAGCTCTGTCATGCTATCGATGAGCAAACCGTAACGGTCAACCATAAATACTTGGCTGCGCGCTTGCTCTTCGGTTAAGCCTTCGCGCTGCATTTGGCGAATGATATGCTCAGCAATACCGCAGCCCGCAGAACCTGCCCCTAAGAAAGCTATTTTTTGCTGACTAAGTTTTTGCCCTTTATTGAGGCACGCGGCAATCAAAGCACCGACCGAAACCGCAGCAGTCCCTTGAATATCATCATTGAAACAGCATAACTGGTCACGATAACGATTTAATAACGGCGTGGCGTTTCCTTGAGCAAAATCTTCAAATTGTAATAAAACCTCTGGCCAACGACGCTTAACGGCTTGAATAAATAAATCGACAAATTCACTGTATTCATCGCCAGAGATGCGTGGATTTCTCCAACCCATATACATAGGATCGTCAAGTAGCTGTTGGTTATTGGTACCGACATCTAACAAAATAGGCAGACAGTAAGCGGGACTAATGCCACCGCAAGCTGTGTACAACGCTAATTTGCCAATTGGAATGCCCATACCACCAATACCTTGGTCGCCAAGACCCAATATACGCTCACCATCAGTGACAACGATTACTTTAACATTCTGTTTGGTGGCGTTTTGCAGCATATCGTCGATTTTATGACGCTCAGGGTAGGAGATAAATAAGCCCCGTTTCCGGCGATAAATTTGCGAGAACTTTTCACAAGCTTGACCAACCGTTGGCGTGTAGATGAGCGGCATGACTTCCTCAATATGCTGCTCAACCAGATGATGAAACAAGGTCTCATTGGTATCTTGTATATTACGCAAATAAATGTGCTTATCCATCGTATTGGTAAATGAACGCAGTTGGTGATAAGCCCGCAGAGACTGCTCTTCAATCGTCTCAATGTTGTGTGGTAATAGCCCTGTTAAATTAAAGCTATCGCGTTCTTCTGATGAAAAAGCACTACCTTTATTCAATAAAGAGGTTTCTAATAGCGCGGGGCCAGCAATAGGAATATATAAGGGACGCTTGTTTGACATAATAAAATCTTCTTATTAAGGACGTATGAGTGAAAACGATGCTAGGGCTGCATTATACCTAGCATCCGCTCATGTTTAACAATAGATAACAAATCATTTTGAGTCAGTACGGCTTTAAACTTGATTGCTTATACATTTGCCTAGAAATACTGCCGTTTTCTCTAAAATTGCATGCAATGAGTCGATTACCGCGCCAATAGTGATAAGTTCATAAAGGGGTTAACGCAAAAGAGGAATGTTTTTTCAGTCGCTTAAGAATGCCGTAGATGCTAAAAATATAATGGCTAAGAGATTAAGTGGCTAAATGATTAAGCTATTAACTGATTCACTAACAATGCTGTTACTTCAGCTTCATTACCTTACTGCCAACCCAGTGTCGCCCCATACTCATCTTGATGGGCAAATAAAGGATGTGCTCTTGCCTCCTCTAAACTCAATACTGGCGTGACGCACACATCGGTAGATGCAAAAACCTGCTGCCAATGGCTTAAAGGCTGATTGGCAAAGGTATCAGCAACCATTTGTGCTGCCTCTTGGCTGCTCTTGGTATTGGGCATAATCCCACGCTGCCAATGCACATCTTTAATTTCAGCCAATTTTAATATTTCACACAGCCCTTGCCAGAATTTTAGCTCTAGTGAACCCACCGCCATATGGCGATCATCGGAAGTTCTATACAACCGATAACAAGGTAATAAACCGCCTAAGAAATCCTGTTGCGGCTCTGGGTTTTTGCCAGAAAAGCTGGCAACCAGTTTTCCAGTCGCTTTTGGCATGACCAGATGCTGATACAAGCTGTGCGTCATACTGACCGCAACGTGGCGACCTTTCCCCGTACGCTGGGCTGCAAATACAGCCGCTAATAGAGCAATCACCGCCGTGTCACTGCCGCCTGCTAAGTCTGCAAACTGAACATTGGGCATTGCCTGCTCGCCATCTGCCGTCTTGAGCTGGTCAAGCACCCCGCTCATCGCCATAAAATTGATATCATGACCGGCTTTATGCGCCCAATCATGAGTGATGCCATCGCTATTAGCCATGCCATAGCCCGTAATCGATACCATGACCAGCTTTGGATTAATGGCATGCAAGGTTTTGGCATCAAGCCCCATGCCTTCTAATACCTCAGGGCGAAAGCTATCGAGCATCACGTCGCTATCCTTGATTTGCGCTTTGATAGTCTCAATACCTTGCGAGTCACGAAAGTCAACTTTTAAAGTGGTTTTGCCATGATTAAGGGCGGTAAACAAATCCCCAAAAGCGCGGGCTGGATCGCCATTGAGTGGTTCAATCTTAATAATGTTCGCGCCTAAGTCCGCAAGCAATCTGGTCGCAAATGGCCCAGGCAGATTGCGCGTTAAATCAATGACGCGCAGCCCTTGTAAGCAGTCTTTCATAGCATCCGCTTGATTAACCATCGATTCAGTCATCTGAGAAAACCTCGCCTTTTGCCGCCATTGCCACTAGTATCTGCGCAGGCTCAAAACGTGCGCCATATTTCTGTGCCAGCTCACGACTACGCGCGACAAATTTATCGACGCCTACTGAGTTGATAAACTGTAGCGTACCCCCTTGGTTTGGCGCAAAACCCCAACCAAAGATAGAGCCGATGTTGGCATCGGCCACCGTACGCACGACGTTTTCTTCATAGCATTTGGCAGTCTCATTGGCTTGCACGTAAAGTAGACGGTCTACCAAGTCTTGCTGCGAGGGCTGCTCATCTGTCGTTTGATACAGTTCAGTGAGCTCAGACCATAGATGTTTTTCACCATTCTCTGGATAATCATAAAAACCTTTAGACACCTTTTTACCTTCGCGGCCAAATTCTTTGACCATTTTTTCTACTACTGACATCGCAGGATGCGGCGTAAAAGTCTTACCTTCTGCCTCCATTGCCTTTTTAGTCTGCTCCATCACGTGTAGTGACAGGCTGAGTGACACCTCATCTTGCAGTGCCAGCGGCGGCATCGGCATACCAGACTTCATACCAGCCACTTCTATACTGCGAGGATGAACACCTTCAGCTAACATGGCAATGCCTTCTGACACATAAGTGCCAAAAACACGTGATGTATAAAATCCGCGGCTGTCATTGACAACGATGGGCGTCTTGCCAATTTGGCCAACATAATCAAAACCTGTTGCTAGCGTGGCATCGTCGGTTTTTTCACCAACGATAATCTCAACGAGTGGCATCTTGTCGACCGGTGAGAAGAAATGCAGACCGATAAACTGGTTCGGGCGTTTGCTGGCTTTAGCAAGCTCAGTGATTGGCAAGGTTGAGGTGTTCGATGCATAAACGGCAGTCTCTGGAATAACGTCTTCAGATTGTCGCGTACATTCCGCTTTAATATCAATGTCTTCAAAAACAGCTTCAATGATTAAATCACAGCCCTCTAAATCATCATAAGACGTGGTGGTCTTGATAAGGTCTAATAATGCTTGTTTTTTGTCCTCTGTTGAACGCCTTCGGCTGATGGCTTTGTCTAACAGCTTAGTAGAGTAGCTTTTGCCTTTTTCGGCACCTTCAATCGCCGTATCGAGCAATACCACTTCCATACCCGCTTTAGCTGAAACGTAAGCGATACCAGCGCCCATCATGCCAGCACCTAAAATACCGACTTTGCTGACTTTAGATCGCTCAAACCCTTGCGGGCGTGATTGTCCTTTTTTAATACTATTGAGCTGCGTCCAAAGGCTATTAATCATGTTTTTGGATACGTCTGATAACACGCAGGCGACAAAAAAACGCGACTCGATTTTAAGGCCGTTGTCGATATCGGTTAAGCAGCCTTCAAACACGCTAGATAAAATATGGGTAATCGCAGGATAGTTGCCGTGGGATTTTTGATTGGCCATCGCTGGGGCCATAGAAAATACTTGCACCATTTTTGGATGATTGCTATCACCGCCTGGGATTTTAAAGCCTTTTTTGTCCCATGGTTGCTGCGCTTTTGGATTGTCATTAATCCATGCTTTCGCCTTACTGATAAGCTCGTCATCGTCATGAGCCACGTCATCGATAAAGCCAATTTCTAGCGCTTGCTGTGGACGCAGCTCTTTACCTTGGGTCATCAGCTCAAGGGCTTTTTGAATACCAATCAAACGCGGTAGACGCTGTGTCCCGCCGCCGCCGGGTAACAAGCCAAGCTTAACTTCTGGCAAACCCAGCTTGGTTGTAGACGAGGTTTTTGGTGAATCGATAGCAATACGATAATGACAGGCTAAGGCAAGCTCAAGACCGCCCCCAAGCGCCGTACCCGTAATAGCAGCAACGACTGGCTTACCTGAAGTTTCAAGTTTACGCAGGCTAGTTTTTAAGTCTTCAACCAGATCAAAGGCTTGCTCGGCCGTTTCAATAGTAGCCAATTGGTCAATATCTGCGCCAACCACAAAGGTTGATTTACCAGACGTTAGAATTAGGCCTTTTGCGTCCTGGTCATTGATAAAAGCATCCGTTATTGTAGCAAAGGCTTCATTAAAGCCCTCTCCAATGACATTCATCTTACGCTCGGTTTGGTCGATAGTGACGGTGATAATTCCATTATCAGATTGGGCAGAAAAATTCTTTAATGCATTGATGGCATCTACGCTATTGGTGCTCATTTTAAATCCTTGTTAATCATCCATAATCATTTTTATAATCGTTTTTGCTAAATGTTTTTATACACGCTCAATGATAGTTGCAATCCCCATACCGCCGCCGACGCATAGCGTAACCATGGCGGTTTTTAAATCGCGGCGCTCAAGCTCATCAAGCACCGTCGTCATTAGCATCGCACCTGTTGCGCCGAGTGGGTGACCCATCGCAATCGCGCCGCCATTAACATTGACTTTATCTAATGAAATACCAAAGTCGCTAGCGGTGTTCATCGGAACAGCAGCAAAGGCTTCGTTTATCTCCCATAGGTCGATATCAAACGCTTGCATACCCGCTTTATCTAGCGCTTTTTTACAAGCTGGTGTCGGACCTGTCAGCATAATAGAAGGTTCTGAGCCAATGACTGCTGCCATAGTAATCTTCGCTCGCGGCTTAAGTCCAGCTTTGTCCCCAGCGGCCGCACTACCGATAAGACATATCGCAGCACCATCGACGATACCTGATGAGTTGCCAGCATGATGCACGTGGTTTACTTTTTCAATCGTGGTGTATTTATCCAAAATAACGCTATCAAAACCCATCTGACCGGGCATAGCAAAAGACGGATTGAGCTTTGCTAAAGTAGTAACATCAGTATTTGGACGAATGGTTTCGTCTTTGTCTAATAGTAATAAACCATTAATATCCTTAACGGGCACCACTGATTTATCAAAATAGCCTTTTTCCCAAGCGGTGGCGGCTCTTCTATGTGACTCAGTGGCAAACTCATCAACATCGCTGCGACTAAAGCCCTTTAGGGTCGCGATAGTATCAGCGCCAACCCCTTGTGGGACAAAACCAGTAGCATCATTAACGCGTGGATCCATATACCAAGCACCGCCATCTGAGCCCATCGGTACGCGGCTCATAGACTCAACGCCGCCCGCTACAACCATGTCCTCCATACCGGACATGACTTTGGCAGCAGCAAGGTTGATAGATTCAAGGCCTGAGGCGCAGTAGCGTGACAATGTCACCCCTGCTACACGTTGATCCCAGCCTGCATCGAGAGCAGCGATACGAGCGATATCTGAGCCTTGCTCACCGACTGGCGTCACACAACCCAGCACGATATCGTCGACGAGGCTGGTATCTAAGTGATGACGCTGCTGCATCTCTTTAAGTAGCGTACGTGTCAACCAAATCGGCGATGCTTGATGCAAAGCGCCATCCTTTTTTCCTTTACCACGAGGAGTGCGGATCGCATCATAGATATAAGCGGTCTGGGTCATAATAAATCCCTTTAATTTTTAAGTAGCTAGTTTTAAATAAGGAAGTGTTGAGAAGCGCGCATTCTGCTCACTCATAAGCGATTACATAAAGCGCGAGGCCAGCTCTTTCATGATTTCATTGGTGCCGCCGTAGATTTTTTGTACGCGAGCATCGGCATACATACGAGCGATTGGGTACTCTGACATATAACCGTAACCACCAAATAACTGTAAGCATTCATCCATCGTTTTACACTGTTTTTCTGTCACCCAGTACTTGATTAAGGATGCTTGCGCGGCGTCAAGCTTACCCTGTATTTGCGCCTCAACTGCTGAATCACATAAGGCTTTTACCGCTAAATAATCCGCTTGTACCTCAGCGAGCTTAAAGCGCGTGTTTTGGAATTGCCAAATTGGCTTGCCAAAGGCTTCACGCTCTTTGACATATTTAAGCGTCAGCTCTAACGCCAGTTTCATCGCGCCGCAGCCACTTAAAGCAATAATCAAGCGCTCTTGTGGCAGCTCTTGCATCATGTGTATAAAGCCGAGCCCCTCGACACCGCCTAGTACGTTTTTTTGTGGCACACGCACATTACTAAAGAAAAGCTCTGAAGTATCTTGTCCAGCAAGACCCGTCTTTTTCAGGTTACGGCCACGTGTAAAACCCTCTAAACCGTCGGTCTCAACAAGAATCAGCGAGACGCCTTGCGCGCCCTTATCGCGGTCTGTCTTACAAGCTAATAGCACGATATTGGCATGCTGACCATTGGTGATAAAGGTTTTTGAACCATTAATGATATAGTCGTCGCCCTCTTTTATCGCATAAGTTTTGATGGCCTGCAGGTCAGAGCCCGTCGTCGGCTCAGTCATCGCAATAGCACCAATATATTCGCCCGTCGCCATCTTAGGCAACAATGATTTTTTTTGCTCTTCAGTTCCAAGCTTATAGATATATGGAGCCACGATACCTGAGTGCACCATACCGCCATAACTGGCTCGGTTCGCCTGCGCCTGCGCCAAAAGAATCGCGGCTTCATGACCAAAATCACCGCCGCCGCCGCCGTACGCTTCTGGTATTGACGCACATAAAAAGCCCATCTCGCCGGCCTCTTCCCAAGCCGCGCGGTCAATCATACCGTTTTCTCGCCACTGCTCGTCTTTGTCCTCCCAGCTTTGAAACATTTTTAGCGCACTGTCATATACCATTTCGTGTTCTTCAGTCATCCATTTTGCTGGAAATGCTTTGATACTCATACGGGTCATCCTTGACGTAAATTAACAGACATAAATTAAAAAATAATGAAATTGATACGATTAAAACTAACGTTTATTAGAATAATAGCCAATATACGGTAATCATAATTACCATATATGTTAACTCTCTAAAGCCATATATTTAACAACTCGCAAAAACATACTAAATTAACCAAAAGCTTTGTTCAATAAACTTGTATAAAATCGTGCTGGGTAGATTTGACCACATACCCTACCCTAAGACTGTTCCTTATATTTCATAAAAAAAGGCTTGTTCGCAGCGATACGACAAGTCTCTTTTTATGGTATTTTCAAGGTTTTCAGAATGTATAAGACTGTGGCGGACCTTATACTTAGATATCGTTGAGATATGCTGCATCAAGCGCATAACGGAATCTGGTAAACGAATAATCATATTAGGGTAAGTTAGCAAACCCAAGCTTAGCACACTCTTTCAAAGCACTTACTCTTTGATAATTTAAAAATAGTTCAACTTTAGAAGTTGCAGATTTATAATGCTACTTAAGCATGCGTTAAACCTTTATCAGCTCTTTATAGTCAGTCTTCTAGTTCAGCAAAATCGTATTCACGACGATTATAATAAGGGCTACCACAAACGAGCCGTGCTACTTCCGCCGGCCCTGCTTCGGGTTTGTAATGGAATTCTGGCATAAAACTATCCTATTATGAGTTCATATTAAGGTTATTAATAAGCAATTGATCTTCTTAAATTTTTTCAAGCTTATAATCAAACCCTTCTTCATCGTAAATCTGATAAGTCACCTCCAACAATGTTTTTAATAGCTCTGATTTGTCAAAATGCCTCACACTCATAACAATAGGCGAGGTTAAAAGCCCGTCCTCGAAAGGAATATAAGTCACTTCCTGATTCCGTAGATGCTCAAGCGTTTTTGGTACAATAGTCAAGCCCTCACCTGCTGCTACCAATCCTAAAGCAATATGCAGCTCACGTACTTCAGTAAAATAGTTTGCTTTTAGATTGCGTGACTCAAAGAGCTCTAAGACAAAATCAATAAAGCTAGGACGAGGTGCCATTGGATATAACAATAAATTTTCATTGGTTAAATCCATTAAACGAATGCTCTTTTGTTGCTCTTTTGCCAATCGATGCTTGTTAGGAACCGCAACCACTAAACGCTCCTGTCTTAGTAATAATCGCCTAATAGAAGCGTCTTCAAATAAAAGCCTCCCAAAACCGACATCTATTTTGCCTTCTACTAAGCTTTGCGTTTGCTGCCAAGAGTTCAATTCATATAATTTAATCTTTATATTTGGATACACCTCTCTGAAGCGCGCAATCACTTTCGGCAATATGCCATACAGTATCGACGACACAAAACCTATCGATAATGTGTTGTCAAAGCTGCCTTTACGAAAGGTCATTGCCCGCAGATCATCTGATTTTTTTATTATCTGAAGCGCATGATCATAAAAAAAGTCGCCAGCTTCTGTAAGCTTTAAAGGGCGATTGTCCCTATCAATGAGCGTGACGCCGATCTCTTCTTCCAACTGTTTTATCTGACGGCTCAGTGGGGGCTGTGAAATAAACAAACGCTCTGCTGCCTTATTAAAACTTTTTTCCTCTGCTACCGCTACAAAATAGCGTAAATGTCTCAATTCCATTGAACATTATTCCTTAAGTGACCTATAAGCCTATCGATACCTAAAGAACATAACACGGTGAAGGTTGATTATCAAAATACCCAAAAGGTATCAATATCAGACTAAATAGGTCTTAGACATGTCGTTATCTAATAACTATAGTTCTTATTAAGCATAAGGAAGCATCATCTATTCAATAGGGACTGTCATGATTCGTTCAATTAATACTTTATTGGTACCAATACCTACTATAAGGGCTCATAAGCTCGCTTGTACCGTTATGAACGAACAAGTCTTGGTCTTGGTACACATTCAAACAGAAGATGGCTACGAAGGTTGGGGCGAAGCGACCACCATTGGCGGCCTAAGCTACGCAGAAGAAAGCCCTCATAGCATCAAAACCAATATCGATACCTACTTTACCCCTCTTTTATTAAAAGAACAGCCGACTAGTCCAGCAAAAGCTATGCAGCTGCTAAGTCTTCATATCAATGGCAACCGCTTTGCAAAGTGTGCCATCGAAACGGCTCTACTCGACATTGAAGGTAAACGCCTAAACCTACCAGTAAGTGAGCTAATTGGTGGCCGCGTTCGTGACCGTATCGAAGTGGCTTGGACGCTTGCCAGCGGCAATACAGCGACCGATATCGCCGAAGCTAAGCGTATGATTGAGCAAAAGCGCCATCGCATTTTTAAATTAAAAATCGGTAGCAATCCGATTATTGATGATGTTGCCCACGTATTGGCTATCAAAAAAGCGCTGCCTGATTGCCGCATTACGGTTGATGTTAACCAAGCATGGACAGAGCTTGAGGCAATGCAAGGTATTAGTCTATTGCAAGCTGGTGGCGTTGATTTAATAGAACAACCTGTCTCAATGCGTAATAAAGCCGCTCTAAAACGTTTAACTGATCGCTTTGATGTGGCGATTATGGCGGATGAAATTGTCCAAGATCCTCAGAATGCCTTTCATTTAGCAGCAGATCATTATGCTGATGTCTTTGCGGTAAAAATTAATCAAGCAGGCGGATTGAGAGCAGCTTGTCTTATTGGACAAATGGCACATCTAGCAGGTATCGAGCTGTATGGCGGCACTATGCTTGAAGGGCCTATCGGTACGGTGGCCTCAGCTCATGTATTCTCAACCTATCCCAGTCTAAATTTTGACACCGAACTGTTTGGTCCGTTGTTATTAACCGACGATGTTTTAGCACAGCCTCTTGATTATCAAGATTTTGGGTTAAATGTACCTACGGGCGCAGGTCTTGGTATCGAAGTAGATAGCGATAAAGTCTATCACTACGCCAAACAAGCAATCAATAATTCACTTAAATCATCGAAGCCGCAATTTTCTACTAATCCTCAAACTGAAATGCTGTAACAGCTAAAAAAATTACCCATCATCAAATATAAGGAAATAATTATGTTATATCACGTCAGAATGGATGTCTTAATCCCAACAGATATGGACGCCGATAAAGTCAACGAGCTTAAAGCTACAGAAAAAGAGCTGTCACAAAAGCTCCAAGAGCAAGGTAAATGGCGTCATATTTGGCGCATAGCCGGTCAGTACTCTAACTTCAGTATCTTTGATGTTGAAAGTAATGAAGAGCTACACGACATTATGATGTCTCTGCCACTTTACCCCTATATGAAAGTTGAAGTGACACCATTGTTACGTCATCCATCATCTGTTCGTAGTGATGACAGCTAAAGCAAGCCAGTACAGCTGATATCAGAATCCATAAAAATTTGAGTAAGAATACTCACTATAAAAACCCCTTAACAAAACAGTCCTCAACAAGGAGAGAGACATGGAACGCAGCCAAATTGAAACATTAGCTACGCAGTTCACCAAAGGTAAAATCGATTACCCAGAGCAAGTCAATCCACGCGTACAAGAGATTGTCTTGCGTATCGTGACCGACCTTATGCAAACCATTAACGACTTAAAAATCACTGCCGATGAATATTGGTCTGGCGTTGAGTTTATCGGTGATTTGGGCAAAGAAGCTGGTTTATTATCACCAGGCTTGGGTTTCGATCACTTCATGGATTTAATGATTGAAGAGGATTTAAAAGCAGCCGGTCTTGACGGTGGTACTGTACGTACTATTGAAGGTCCACTCTATGTCGCTGGTGCGCCAGAAGAAAAGGGCTTTGCGCGTCTAGATGATGGCACTGACCTTGATAATGGCACCGTGCTATTTATGCAAGGCACTGTTTATGGTGAAGATGGAAAGCCTCTTCCAAACGCAAAAGTTGAAGTGTGGCATGCCAACAGCTTAGGTAACTACTCTTTCTTTGATGAATCACAGTCTCATTTCAACTTACGTCGTAGCATCATTACCGATGAAAACGGAAATTATGCATTCCGCAGCATCGTGCCGCTAGGTTACTCGGTACCACCAGAAGGAATGACGCAAAAAGTATTGGGCGCGCTAGGACGTCACGGTCATCGCCCAGCTCACATTCATTTCTTTGCCAGTGCTGACGGTCATCGCAAACTGACCACGCAGATTAACATCGATGGCGATGAGTACCTATGGGATGACTTTGCTTTTGCAAGCCGCGAAGGTTTGGTACCAGAGGTAACGATGGTCGAAGATGCGGACAAGCTAAAAGAAAAAGCGCTTGATAAGCCTTACGCAAGTATCGACTTTGACTTTCATTTAGTAAAAGACATTGACCAAGCTATACAAGGCAGCGAAGTAGAACGCCGCCGTGCTCAAGGTTAATGAGCACTCATATTAAATAGCATTCATTAATAACGATTAGCGACTTACGTTTGATATGTCCTCAGTTGTCGTATCAAACGTTAGCTTCTAATCTCATTTTATACCGTCATTATACAAGGAAGGCAGCCATGAGCGAGCGTATCAATCTAGTACCTGAAGGATCAGACATCACTATTGATGATTTTTTAGAAGAGAACAGTGAAAAAGGGATTTATCGCCTGCATCGTAGCGCCTTCACTAACGAAGAGTTGTTCGAGCTTGAGATGAAGTACATCTTTGAAAACAATTGGGTGTATTTGGCTCATGAGTCTCAAGTTCCTGATAACAACGACTACTACACCTCATACATTGGTCGTCAGCCTGTTATTCTTGCCCGCAATAAAGAAGGCGAGCTGCACTGCATGATTAACTCATGCTCACATCGTGGTGCACAGCTCTGCCGACATAAAAAAGGCAATAAAGCCACTTACACCTGCCCATTCCACGGTTGGACCTTTAACAACTCAGGTAAGCTGCTTAAAGTTAAAGATCCAAGACATGCAGGCTATCCAGAATGCTTCAATAAAGAAGGCTCACACGACCTAAAACAAGTGAAGATGGCCAATTATAAAGGCTTTATCTTTGCCAGCTTAAATGATGATGTTCAGTCAATCGAAAACTGGCTTGGCGGCTCTACCAAAATTCTTGACATGATTGTCAATCAGTCGCCAGAGGGTCTAGAAGTGTTACGCGGCACCTCAACCTATACCTTTGATGGTAACTGGAAACTGCAAGCTGAAAACGGTGCTGACGGCTATCACGTATCAGCCGTCCATTGGAACTACGCTGCGACAACTGCGCGCCGTAAAGAAACTGAAGCTGTCAAAGAAGACAATATCAAAGCCATGAACGCTGGCAAATGGGGTCGACAAGGCGGTGGGTTTTATTCTTTTGAAAACGGTCACATGCTGTTATGGACACAATGGGAAAACCCACAAGACCGTCCAAACTACGCTTATCGCGATGAGTATGTCGCCAGCTACGGTGAAGCCATGGCGGACTGGATGATTGAACGCTCACGTAACTTATGCCTATATCCAAACGTCTACATCATGGATCAGTTCGGCTCACAAATTCGTATGCTCCGCCCTATCGCGGTTGACAAAACTGAAGTTAGCATCTGGTGTATCGCACCAAAAGGCGAAAGCGATGAGTCACGTGCACGCCGTATCCGTCAGTATGAAGATTTCTTTAACGTTACTGGTATGGCAACACCTGATGACTTAGAAGAGTTCCGCTCGTGTCAAGAAGGTTATAACGGTATCAAGCTTGAATGGAATGATATGTGCCGAGGCTCTGAGCATTGGATTCAAGGTGCAGATGAAGGCGCTGCCGCTATTGACCTTAAACCTTTGATGAGTGGTGTTAAGACTGAAGATGAAGGGCTATATACCGTCCAACATCGTTACTGGCATGAAGAGATGAAAAAAGCTCTAGAGCAAGAGCAGCAGCTACACGGTGCTAATAGCGACTAATACATTTTTATTATTACTCTGCTATTTATTGTAGAACTGACAAAAAAATAAGGATATCAATCATGAAAAATGCAACTGTTAACATTGAAGACATTAGACAGTTTCTATACCGTGAAGCGCGTTTATTGGATGAGAAAAAATGGGAAGAATGGCTCACTTATTACGATGAAGACTGCCCTTTCTGGATGCCAAGTTGGGATGATGATGGTCAGCTCATCAGCGACCCACAACGAGAAATCTCGCTGATTTATTATCCGGATCGCCGTGGTCTTGAAGATCGTATCTTCCGCATCGAGACTGAGCGCTCATCAGCGACCATACCTGATACGCGTACCACGCACAATTTATCGAATATTGAATTACTCGAAGACAATGACGGTATTGTGACGGTACGTTTCAACTGGATCAACAAGTCCTTTCGCTATCACGAGACCAATACCTATTGGGGTTACTCTCAGTACAAAATAGACATGACTCAAGACCAACCAAAAATTTTGGATAAGTATGTGGTCTTAAAAGACGACTATGTGCATCAAATTATGGACGTCTATCACGTCTAATCATTATTCACTCATTATTTAGTCACTAGCTTTTAATTAATACGTGTTGAAAAGGGATATTTCTCATGGAATATAATATTGCTCTACAGTTCGAAGACGGCGTCACAGGCTTCATCAAATGTGAAGCCGACGAAACCGTCGCCGAAGCCGCTTATCGTCAAAAATTTAATATCCCTGTGGATTGCCTTGATGGTGCTTGCGGTACTTGCCGTTGCCATTGTGAATCTGGCAGCTACGACATGCACCCTGATATGTATATCGAAGATGCACTGACAGAAGCTGAAGCCGCTGAAGGTTATGTACTCACCTGCCAGATGATTCCAGAAAGCGACTGCGTGATCAAAGTACCAACCTCCTCTGAAGCCTGTAAAGTTGGTAAATCTACTTTTAAAGGTAAATTACAGCAACTCAATGTGTTGTCTGAATCTACCATTCACTTTGGCGTCGAAGTCGACAATCCAGATACGCTAGTATTTTTGCCAGGCCAGTATGTCAATGTCAGTATTCCTGATTCTAACGAGACACGCTCTTACTCATTTAGCTCTGTACCCAATGCCAAGCAGGCTGAGTTCGTCGTTCGTAATATTCCTAACGGTAAGATGAGTACTTTTTTATCTGACATCGCTCAGATTGGCCAAGATATTGATTTCGAAGGCCCATTTGGTAGCTTTTATCTACGTCCTCTTGTTCGTCCGACATTATTCCTAGCAGGTGGTACCGGTATTGCGCCTTTTCTATCGATGCTAAAAAGCTTAGAGATGTCTGGTGCTCACCATCCTGTCAGGATGGTCTACGGCGTCACCAACGACTTTGATCTTATAGAAGTTCAGAAACTAGAAGAAGTCAAACAAAACCACCCTTGGTTTGACTACCGCACCTGTGTCGCCACTGAAGACAGCCAGCATGAGCGTAAAGGCTATGTTACCGGTCATGTTGATAACGAGTGGCTGAACGATGGTGACGTCGATGTCTACTTGTGTGGTCCGTTAGGGATGGTAGATGCTGTGAGTAATTGGTTAGATAGTAGCAACCTCAAACCAAGTAATTTTTATTATGAGAAATTCACACCTAGTGAGCAATAATAGAACCTAAAGGCATCCCTTTAGTAGCAGAGCATGAGCAAGTTTTTAGGAGACGGTCATGAGTAAAAGATTTGATCATAAAGTATGTATTGTCACTGGTGCTGCTCAAGGCATCGGACGCGGAGTTGCACTGCGCTTGGCAAGCGAAGGCGGCAAAATCGTCATGGTAGACTTCTCTCCATTAGTAGAAGAGGTGCTAGCTGAAATCATCACTAACGGTGGGGATGCAGTTACTATTCAAGCTGACCTTGAAACGCATCAGGGTGCTAAAGAAGCTATCGACAAGGCAATAGATACTTACGGGAGAATTGATGTTTTGGTCAACAATGTCGGCGGCGCAATATGGATGAAACCTTTTACCAGCTTCTCTGAAGCAGAAATTCAAAAGGAAATCAGCCGCTCATTATTTCCAACATTATGGTGTTGTCATGCGGTATTACCAACCATGGTCAAACAGCAATCAGGCACTATTGTTAATGTGTCCTCTATCGCTACTCGCGGTATCAACCGCATACCCTATTCGACAGCGAAAGGCGGCGTGAACGCCATGACCGCATCGCTCGCTTTTGAGTATGCAAACGATGGTATCCGTGTGAATGCAGTGGCAACTGGCGGTACTGAAGCGCCGCCCAGAAAGATTCCACGTAACGCCAAACCATTAACTGATGATGAAAAATCATGGATGAATGCGGTGGTTGATCAGACCATTGATCGCACCTTTATGAAACGCTACGGCACGATTGATGAGCAAGTCAATGCCATCTTGTTTTTAGCATCCGATGAGTCTTCTTATATTACTGGTAGTACCATTCCTGTGGGCGGTGGCGACGAAGGCTAATAATTAATCTGCCAATAAATAGCATGAACCTGAATTTGTCATCCCAAACTGTTAATCCCATGACAAATGCTAATTTGCAAGGAAGCAATATGGCCTCTGTAATCCAAACCTTAAAAAGCGATTGGTCGCTCTCCGCCTCGGTTGCAGGGTTCTTAGCGGTTCTTATTTCTTATGCGGGTCCTTTGATTATTTTTTTTCAGGCCGCACAAGCCGCACAAGTTTCAGATGCCATGATGGCGTCTTGGATTTGGGGTGTCTCCATCGGTGCGGCTATTTCTGGTATATATTTGTCTATTAAATATAAAACACCGGTTATTACAGCATGGTCCGCCCCTGGTACCGCTTTACTGGTTACCCTATTTCCACAGATGAGTATTAATGAAGCTGTTGCCGGTTATATCATCTCAGCGATTGTCATATTTATCGTGGGGGCAACAGGTTACTTCGACAAAATATTAAAATGGATTCCTAACGGTATCGCCGCTGGCATGATGGCAGGGATTCTATTTCAATTCGGCTTAGAATTATTTAAAGCCACTGATAGCATGCCATTTATCGTCTTTAGCATGCTCGGTTGCTATTTATTAGCCAAACGCTTTTCGCCGCGCTATACGATGATTTGGGTACTACTGTGCGGTGTTATCTTAAGCGTCTTACTTGGCAAAATGAACCCTGTCAATTTCGATTTAGCTATCACTATACCTACTTTTATTGCCCCTGAATGGTCGTGGAACTCAACGTTTAACCTCGCTATACCACTCATCCTTGTGAGCTTAACTGGCCAGTTTTTACCCGGTATGGCTATTTTAAATCTTAGCGGTTACGACACGCCAGCCAAGCCTATTGTGAGTGTTACAAGCCTCGCCTCGTTAGCAGTTGCATGTGTTGGTGGTATCACTATCGTACTTGCCGCTATCACAGCCGCGCTTTGTACTGGCAAAGATGCGCATGAACTTAAGGAAAAGCGCTATATCGCAGGTGTCGCTAATGGCATCTTCTATTTATTTGGCGGTTTATTTGCTGGCAGTATCGTGATGGTATTTAGCTTGCTTCCAAAAGAGCTTGTCGCGGCACTGGCCGGCCTTGCATTAATCGGTGCCATTTCTGCCAATATCACCATTGCTATGAAAAATGATGAGCAAAGAGATGCAGCGTTAATTACCTTTTTGGCGACAGCATCGGGTATGAGCTTTTTGGGATTAAGCTCTGTTTTTTGGGGCATTCTTATTGGCATGATTGCTCACTATATTCTGACCAAAAAACGCCTACTACCAACATCATCTATCTCATTAACGACCTCTAATAATGAAGCCAATTAAGAGCAAGTCTCTTACGAAAAAAATTAAGTAGTGTCAGAGCAATGAGTCCAACCCATGTACCACTTATTAATTTTAAAGACACTACCTCATATGACTTTTTATAGGATATAAACATGATTAACAAAGCAGAGAAAAATATCACTGACGTACTTAGTCAAATCAAAGATGGCGCCACCATCATGATTGGTGGCTTTGGCACAGCGGGTCAACCCGCTGAACTCATTGATGGACTTATTAATTTAGGCGTAAAGGATTTGGTCATCATTAATAATAATGCCGGTAATGGCGATCACGGCCTTGCCAAGCTCTTAAAAACAGGTGCTGTGCGTAAAATCATTTGTTCTTTCCCGCGTCAATCGGATTCTTGGGTATTTGATGAGCTTTATCATGCTGGCAAGATTGAGCTGGAGCTAGTACCACAGGGTAATTTGGCTTGCCGTATTCAAGCAGCAGGTATGGGACTCGGTGCGGTATATACGCCCACAGGCTTTGGTACTTTACTCGCAGAAGGTAAGGAAACTCGAGAAATCGATGGTAAAGACTATGTTCTTGAATATCCGATCAAGGCTGATTTTGCTTTAATCAAAGCTTCTAGAGGCGATCGCTGGGGCAATTTAGTCTACCGCAAGTCTGCGCGTAACTTTGGTCCTATCATGGCAATGGCGGCTGATATTACTATCGCCCAAGTCTCCGAAACGGTTGAGCTTGGCGCGCTTGATCCTGAGCACGTTATTACGCCGGGTATCTTTGTGCAGCATGTGGTGCAAATTCAGCCTGCTAGCACTGAATCTGCTAGCGCTTAACTTTCTAGCACAGCTACTACAGCCACCGCTTAATACTGCCAACTATAAGGAGCGTCATCATGAGCCATACTTCCTACACCGTTTTGACCCGCGATCAAATCGCCGAGCGTGCTGCACAAGATATTCCAGATGGTGCCTATGTCAATTTAGGCATCGGACTACCGACCAAAATTGCCCAATACCTACCGGATGATAAAGATGTATTTTTGCATTCAGAAAACGGCTTATTAGCTTTTGGACCGCCACCTGCTAAAGGCGAAGAAGATCCCGAGCTGATTAATGCCGGAAAAGAGTACGTCACCATGCTCGATGGCGGTAGCTTCTTTCATCATGGCGACTCTTTTGCCATGATGCGTGGTGGTCATATCGATATTTGCGTATTGGGTGCGTTTCAAGTAGCTGCCAATGGCGACTTAGCCAACTGGAGCACGGGTGCGCCAGATGCAATACCTGCTGTTGGCGGCGCTATGGACTTAGCCGTCGGTGCCAAAAAAGTCTTTGTGATGACCAATCACACCACCAAAACTGGCGACCCTAAAATCGTTAGCAAGCTTACCTACCCCGTGACTGGCAAAAACTGCGTTGATCGCATTTATACTGACTTATGTGTTATTGATGTCACTGATAAAGGTTTGGCCGTCACTGAAATAGTCGATGGCTTAAGCTTTGCGGACTTACAAGCATTGACGGGTGCGACGCTAATTGATGCTACAAATTCAAAATAATAAAAAGGACAAGGATGATGACTGTTTCAACCACTGGTTTAAATAATGCTTATATTATCGATGCCATTCGCACCCCTTTTGGTCGCTACGGCGGCGGTCTAGCACCTGTCCGTGCCGATGACTTAGGTGCTATCCCTATCAAGGCGTTAATGGAACGTAATACCAATGTCGATTGGGTAAAAGTAGATGACGTTATTTACGGCTGTGCTAATCAGAGCGGTGAAGATAATCGCAACGTCGGGCGTATGTCGTCGTTACTAGCTGGCCTACCTTATCAAGTGCCTGCCACTACCGTGAATCGCTTATGCGGCTCGTCAATGGATGCGTTAGCGATAGCGGCGCGCGCTATTAAAGCGGGTGAAGCGCATCTAATTATTGCAGGTGGTGTTGAAAGCATGAGCCGTGCGCCATTGGTAATGGGTAAGTCAGATCAGGCGTTTGGTCGTAGTCAAAAGCTCGAAGATACCACGATGGGCTGGCGCTTTATCAATCCAAAGCTTGATGAGCTATATGGCACGGAGACCATGCCAAAAACAGCTGAAAACGTCGCAGAGCAGTTCAATGTCAATCGCGCTGACCAAGATGCATTTGCATTACGTAGTCAACAACGTACCGCAGCGGCGCAAGAGGCAGGGTTTTTCAAAGATGAGATTACTCCTGTCGTCATTCCACAACGCAAAGGCGATCCTGTCAGTGTCGATACTGACGAGCATCCTCGTGCTGATACCACGCTTGAGAAGTTGACCAAACTACGCCCTATCGTCACCGCAGAGGGTACCGTGACGGCTGGCAATGCGTCAGGTATCAATGATGGCGCAGCGGCTTTTTTAGTGGCATCAGAGCAAGCCGTTAAAGAGTTTAATCTAAAGCCGCGTGCACGTATTGTGGCCTCAACTACGGTAGGCGTTGAACCGCGTATTATGGGCTTTGCCCCAGCACCGGCGATGAAAAAGCTGCTTAAGCAAACTGGACTGTCAATCGATGAGATGGATGTCATTGAATTAAACGAAGCCTTTGCCGCTCAAGCTCTCGCCTGTACGCGTGACTTAGGGTTAGCTGATGATAGCAAGCGCGTCAACCCTAATGGCGGTGCGATTGCCCTTGGTCATCCACTCGGCGCCTCAGGAGCACGTTTAATTTTAACAGCACTCAATCAACTTGAGAAAACAGGTAAGCGTTATGCCATCTGCTCGATGTGTATTGGCGTTGGACAAGGTATCGCAATGATTATTGAGCGGGTTAATTATCAAGCGTGATACTCATCCCTACATATGTCTTCAACACTTTAATCCTAAATAAGGATGCTTAGTATGCCCATATTTAACAACCAAGAAATTGCCCTAAACTATGCCACTTTTGGCGATAAAAGCAGCCCTGCTCTGATATTTTCTAACTCCTTAGGTACCAGCTATCATATGTGGCAGCCGCAAATCGATGCCTTACAAAACGATTATTTTATTATCTGCTACGACACCCGTGGCCATGGTAAGTCTTCCGCACCAAAAGGTCCTTATAGTTTGGATCAGCTTGGACAAGACGTTATTGATTTGCTTGATTATCTAAACATCGATAAAGCGTTTTTTTGTGGCATCTCTATGGGCGGAATGACGGGTCAATGGTTAGCTATCAATTACCCTGACCGCTTCCATCACTTAATGCTATGCAATACCGCCGCGAAAATTGGCAATGAGGATGCTTGGGTAGATCGGGCAAAATTGGTACGTGAGAAAGGATTAGAACCTATTGCATCGACAGCTGCTTCGCGTTGGTTTACAGCAAGTTTTATCGATGATTATCCAGATGCAGTTAAAGCATTATCTGACGCTCTCGTAGCTGGCAGTAGCGAGGGTTATGCCAGCTGCTGCGAGGCATTATCTGACGCTGATACACGTGAACAGCTAAAAGATATCCGCGTGCCAGTTACGGTGGTTGCAGGTTCTAAAGACCCAGTGACGACGGTTGCCGATGGTCAATATATGGTCGAACACATCCCTAATGCTAAGCTTGCGACTATCGATGCTTCACATATCTCAAATATTGAACAGCCTGACGTGTTCAATCAATTAATCAAACAATATTTTCATGACTAATAGAGTTACGGATATCATCAGATTTTTTAGTAATAAAAAAATAGTCTAACAAATAAGAGCTTAAATCTTTCATTTGATTTAAGAAAAGCACCTGTATATCTAAAGGATATGTAGGTGCTTTTCTCTTTTACCACATGTCACCGCCCTTTATTAAGTTACGTCAAAATCTATACCTTATAGGTATAGATTAATACTCAGATGGTTTTTGACTTGCTTGATAGAAAACAATAACTTAATAAAGACTTATAGGGATATTACCCACGGAGAAAAAAGAATGGACTCACCTACTTTAAACATCAATAGGGTTATTGATGAAGCCAAATTTGCACCTTTTCACTGGAAAGTCTTATTTTGGTGTTTATTGATTATTATCTTTGATGGCTATGATCTTATTATTTATGGTGTAGCATTGCCCCTACTCATGGAGGAATGGTCATTAACCGCAGTACAAGCAGGTTTTCTTGCCAGTGCTGCACTTTTTGGCATGATGTTTGGCGCTATGATTTTTGGAACACTATCAGACAAGATTGGACGCAAAAAAACCATTATGATTTGCGTCGGCTTGTTCAGTAGCTTTACTTTTCTTGGTGCTTTTGCTGGTGGCCCAATACAGTTCGCCACTTTGCGCTTTATTGCAGGCCTAGGTATCGGTGGTGTTATGCCTATCTGTGTTGCTTTAACCTCCGAATATGCACCAAAACGTATTCGCAGTACTTTAGTTGCTATAATGTTTAGTGGTTATGCCATTGGTGGCATGGCATCGGCATTATTAGGCTCGTTTTTGGTGGTAGATTTTGGCTGGGAGATTATGTTTTATATCGCTGGCATTCCAATGCTACTTTTACCAATTATTTGGAAAATGTTGCCTGAATCTTTGATGTATTTGGTAAAAGAGATGCGAGATAAAGAAGCCAAAATTATTGTTAAAAAATTGGCACCGCAAGAAACGATTACCACTTCTACCAGTTTGCTACTGGACGAGCCGACCAAAGGCGATGATGCACCAATTAAAGCCTTATTTCTGAAAAACCGTGGTTTCACTACTATCATGTTTTGGGTCGCTTTCTTTATGTGCTTACTGATGGTGTACGCCCTTGCTAGTTGGTTGCCAAAACTAATGATTCAGGCGGGTTACTCACTAGGTGCAAGCATGCTGTTCTTATTTGCACTCAATATTGGTGGCATGGTGGGAGCTATCGGCGGCGGCATACTGGCTGATAAATTTCATCTTAAACCTGTCTTAGCCATCATGTTTGCCCTAGGCGCTGCGGCGTTGATACTGCTTGGCTATAACAGCCCTCAGCTAGTACTATATACTCTGATCGCGATTGCAGGCGCTACGACTATCGGCTCACAGATACTACTCTACACCTTTGTCGCACAGTATTATCCGACGAGTGTACGGACAACAGCTATGGGCTGGGCATCAGGTGTTGGTCGTATTGGTGCTATCGTAGGTCCTATCTTAACTGGAGCCCTACTCACCCTTGAGCTAAGCCATCAAACAAACTTCTTGTTTATCGCGATACCAGGATTAATTGCAGCCACTGCTATTTTCCTTGTGAATTTAAGCGCAGCAGTGGATGGCAAAACAAACAAGGCACAACCAGTAACTTTAGATACGCCTATAGCAACCTAAATTTGACTAAACTCTATTTTTATTCAAGTATTTTTATATTACACCTATATAGCTTTTAGCGTACTCACGATGTGGGTGCGTCTTTTTGACAATTTGAATAAAAGCTTAGCTCTTTATCTTTAAACCTTATGTGAGAGATATTATGTACAATTACTTTTTAAAATTATTCTTTTAAGGCGTAATGAACGATTTTTACGCCAGACTGTGACAGTACTGCACAAAATTTGCTACCATAACCTTTTTAAACACTATAATTTCAGATTTAGGCAATTTCACTTAGGTACTTAGGTAATACAGACATGGCCAAAAACGCCCTACAAGAACAACTCTTAAAAGCTGGATTGGTGGATAGCAAAAAAGCCAAAAAAATCAGCAAACAGTCGCAGCATGCCAAGCGCACAGGTGACGCCTCAAACCTTGAAGCCAAAAAAGCCTTGGCAGACGCTCAAGCCAAAAAAATAGAAAAAGACCAAAAGCTCAATCAAGAAAAACAGCAGCTTTTAGAAGAAAAAACGCTAAGAGCCAACGTTATCCAAATGATTAGGCAACATCAAATCACAGAAACACAGGGTGACATCACTTATCAGTTTGTTGATAATGGCAAAATTAAAAAGATTTATATCTCCCAAAAGCTCTATGATCAAATCGTAGCGGGTCATGTGGTGATTGCGCGCTTAGAAGACGATTATGCGCTGCTGCCTCGTCCACTAGCTGACCGTATCAACGCCAAGCTCGAAGGCTTTATTGTGGTGTCGAATGACAAGTCAGAGGTCGAGCTGGCAGAAGATGATCCTTATGCCGCTTACGTCATTCCAGATGATTTGATGTGGTAATCTACCATTTTATTGCTAAGCATTAACCAAAATCCCCTATATAGAATATCTATAACAGGGGGTTTTTATTAGCGAGATAGAAAAACATTCTAAGCGCAGCAAAGCATTATGATTAAAATGATAACGATTAAAATGACAAGGCGCTAAAATCAGCAATTACGACGGTAGCAAAACGTGCTTACTCTTCTGATAAGCAGACAAGCCATCAGCACCCAATTCGCGACCAATGCCACTTTGCTTAAACCCGCCCCAGCCTGCTTCGGGCAATACGATTTGCTGCTCGTTAACCCAAATATGACCAGCTTGAATTTGTAGCGCCATCTCTAACGCTGCACTTTCATTGGCGCTCACAATAGTCGCTGCCAAGGCATACTTACTATCATTGGCAAGTTCAACCGCCCACGCATCGTCTGCAAAGGTGGTACTGACCAATACCGGCCCAAATACTTCTTCTGTCCATAACCGACTACTCACTGGTACCTCTGTATAAATGGTCGGCGTGACAAAATACCCTTGACGCTCTAGTATCTTGCCACCTGTTAGGCAATTAAGATTTTCATCAACCGCGATATCGATATACTTTTTGACTTGCGCAAGTTGCTGCGCACTGACCAATGGACCCATTTGCGTATCGACAGCAAAACCATCGCCAATTTTCAAAGTTTCTGTTTTTGTTTTCAGTGCGTCAAATAACGACTGCGCAATGTCTTGATGGACGAGCAATCTTGAGGTCGCAGAACAAATCTGACCGGCGTTGGTAAAGATACCACCGATGATTAAATCACAGGCATAATCAATATCAGCATCTGCGCGCACTACGATAGCGGACTTACCACCAAGCTCTAGACTGATATCCTTGATACCTGTTGCTGCTTGGCGCATTACTTTTTCACCGACGACATTACTGCCGGTAAAAGACACTTTGTCAATCAACGGGTGGCTGGTCATCGCCGCACCTACTTCTGCTGCGCCCGGTAGGATATTGACCACCCCTTTTGGCAGATTAATAGTAGACAATATATTGCCCAGCATCAACTCTGGTAATAGTGTCACCTCTGACGGTTTGAGAATAACAGTACACCCTGCCGCCAGCGCGGGCGCTAGTTTCCAAGCGGTGGTGACCATCGGAAAGTTCCAAGGCGCGATAAGGGCGCAAATACCAACGGGTGCATAGGTTTTTAATAAGCGTATGCTTGACTCGTTTGTCTCGACCTTAGACCAAGTCGTCTGCTCGGTGATAAGATTGGCATAATAGCGATAACAAGCAATGGCGTCGCTCACGTCTATTTTCGCCTCTGCAATCGGCTTACCATTATTCAATACCGACAACGCAACCAGCTTCTCAAACTGCTGCGCCATCGTATCTGCAATCGCCTGCAGATAACGCGCGCGCTCATTGACGCTGGTTTGCGACCAAGTTGCATAAGCGCGTGATGCAGCATAAGCGGCGCTGTCTACCTGTGCGCTACGACACAAGCGAGTTTTTGCAATGACTTCGCCGGAGTTTGGATCATATAAAGCATGCTCATCTACTGATTCAGAGGCTGCAATCGTGACCCAATCACCCTCTATGTAGGCGGCATTTAACCTAACTTCATTTTTCATGCTTTGCTGAGCGGCGGCTCTCGTTAAGGATAAAGAATTTGTTATTTCCATGATGACTAGTTGCCTTATATTGTTTAATAAAGTTGTCTTTACGCTAACTGTTCACTGCTTTTTTAATGCCAAAATGAGGCGTTGCAATCACGACTAATACAATAGATGCGCCACCGACGTAATGACCACCAAGCTAATCAGCGTCCGCAAGATAAAAATTATAAACAGCTCTAAGACGTTCAGCTTGATGTTTGATTTCAATATCAGCGCGCCTACCTCAGACATATAGATAATCTGGGTAATAGAAGCTGCACCAACGATAAAACGCGTCATTTCACTCTCAATACTTTTACCAACCAATGCTGGCAAGTACATATCGGCAAAGCCCATAATCATCGCAGGCGCGGCCTCTGCTGCCTCTGGAATTTGTAGTAATTCAAGCAACGGCACGAGCGGCGCAGAGAGCCAATTAAATACCGGCGTGTATTCTGCTAAACCAAGACCAATAACGCCGATAGCAAAAATAACCGGAATTAAGCCAAAATAAATATCAAATAAGTTCTTTAGGCTGTGCTTAAACACCCTCCCTAAGCTTGGCATAGAATGCGCGCGCGTGACGGCACGATTGATCGCCCATTGGTAAGTAGAATACTCAGTAGGGATTTCTTCATCGAGCATACTTTTACCAGAATGATAAGTGTCAGGCTTTAATGACAGCGGCGGTATACGCGGCATAATAATCGCAGCGATAAAACCAGTTGCAGCAATGGTCAGATAAAAGAAAACAAAGTTGTTGTCAACGCCGATGGTTTTGGCAACGACATAGGTAAAAGCGATGGATGTCACCGAAAAAGTGGTGGTGATAATTGCTGCTTCACGCTGACTATAGTAGCTTTTATCATACTCTTGCATGGTCACCAGCAGACCAATAGAGGCGGCGCCAAACCAAGAGGACATGGCATCGACCGCAGAGCGACCCGGCAACCTGAATAACTTAACGAACACCTTGCTAGCTAAAGTACCCAAAAATTCCATCAAACCGAAATCTGTAAGAAACGGTAAGGATAAAATGGCAAAAAAGAACAAAGGAATCACAACAGGAATCAGATCTTCGAAAATCACGCCGCCGGTATTATGATTGATAATAAACTCAGGGCCGACTTGTAAATAAATCATCCACGCAAACAGCACGCCCAAAAAGCGGGCAGCAAACCAAAACCAATCGACATCAAAAAGCTTTGTCCACATGGAGCCTGCGGGCAGATTGGGTCTTAAAACCTTAACGGTCAGCGCCCCGATAAAGGAGGTCGTCACAATCGCCAATACCGCGTAAACCACATAACTGCCCAGCACTGCTTGCAAGGTATCGCTTAATACGCCCAATAAAATGGTGACTTTGCCATCCCACTGAAAGGGAATAATAAACAGCGCAATACCCAGTGCTGAAAATAGCAAAAACTTCCACATGGAGGCGCGCCAATGTAGTCCTTCTGGCGTGCCTGAAACGATGGTATTGTTACCTAAGATTGGCTGCTGGGATTTATCTATATAGTTCGTCATTCAATCCTCCTTGATAGGTGACGAGCGTCAATTTTTTCTTTGGCGGCCCAATCTATCCATAGACTGAGCGCATTGCGCAAATAGTTAGATAACGTTTTATAAGTTATTTTTAGTAGCAATTATGCTTTAGCTAAAGCAGGTAAAACCTTTACCCATTTCAAGAAGAAATGCATCGGCTTCATCGACTTCATAAATAATTGGTTGTTTGCCTTTAATATCCTCTTGCAAGGCATCTAATAGCTGCTGCTTATCTGTGATTCGACGATAACCGGCGCTAAATCCTGCGGCTAACCGCTCAAAGTTCGGGGTTTTTATATTAACTCCAATCAAAGGCAAGCCACCCTCTTGCATATAGCGGCGAATCTCACCATGACCTTGGTTGTTCCATAACAGCACAATTAATGGTAGCTCAAGCTCAGCGGCACAGATTAGCTCGGCAATAGTAAATTGAATACCGCCATCACCAATCAGGCTGATAACGGGCGCTTTTGAGCCAATCATGGCACCAATCGCGGCGGGCAAACCATAACCCAGGGTGCCAAAGCCCGTCGATGAGTTAAACCATCGACGCGTAGTTAACGCTTCAAAGCCAAGATTGCCGCTATAAACAGGCTGGGTTGAATCGCCAACGAAGATAACGTCTTCCACCTCATCTCGAATCAGCTGTAGCAGCGCGTTTTGACCAGCAAAATCTGGCGTCATTTCTTCTATCAACGCTTGCTTTACCTTTGCTACTCGCGGTGCTGCTTGATGATGCAGCGGTTGATTTTCTAAGCGCGTACATAGACCACTAATAGCCATTTGCGCATCCGACAATAGCGCAATATCCGCTCTAAACGGACGCTGTAATTGCTGAGCGTCACAGTCGATACGAATCAACGTGCCATTGATTTTGAACCCACCATTAAAAAAAACATCATAATCAGTCTCACCAAGCTCCGTACCTATCGCCAATACTAAGTCGGCCTCGCTAATGACGGCGCGACCAGCGGCCAATGATTGATTGCTACCCAAACTCAGCGGATGCGCAGGCGGCAGTAAACCTTTGGCATTGATGGTCAAAAATGTCGGCGCATCGATAAGTTCTGACAGTTTTTGTGCGTCATGATTAACATCCACGCAGCCACCACCATAAAGTAAGACTGGATTTTTTGCCGTTTTTAAGGTTTCAGCAATCAAATCTAATTGTGCAGGGTGAGGAAGTGGTTTGTTTGCTTGTAGTTGTGCCAAAATATTATTAGCAGATTGGCTGTTTAGAGAAGTATCTAGCTTATTTAGTTTAGGCGGCTTGGCGACATGGCGGGCATCAGCGGTAATCACATCAATGGGCAGCTGGATATGCACCGGCCCTGGACGCGCGCCATTAAATAACGCAAAAGCTTCGGCGATGACTTTCGGTAACGACTCAGGTTGCCAGATGGTTTTACTCATGAGCGCAACCTTACTGACCATACCTTGCTGGTCATGCAGCTCATGTAAATGCCCTTCACCGCTGCCGGTATGCTGCACTTTATTGACACTAGATATCACCAGCATCGGTATAGAATCCGCCAATGCTTGCGCCATCGCCGTCATGATATTGGTCATGCCGGGACCAGTGATGATAAAGCACACTCCGACTTTACCAGACGCGCGGTAATAACCATCCGCCATAAAGCCTGCGCCTTGCTCGTGACGCGGCGTCACGTGGCGAATATTGGTATTCGGCAGGCCACGATATAGCTCGACCGTATGTACGCCCGGAATACCAAATACCGTCTTCACCCCGTAATATTCTAACCACTGGACAAGTAGCTCACCACAAGTTAGAGATGAGGCAGTTGGCGCGGAATTTGGCAATGAAGAAGGCGTTTGTAGAGAATGCGTCATGAGTTAATCATCCTAAAAAATTTAATAGCAATTAAATAAGTCGTTCAGTATCAAATCCAAGCTAAACCCAAACTACCCTTTAATTCCTTATAAAGGACAGTTTGGGTTTATAAATTATTTTCAATAAATGGCTTTAACCTTATCGTCATAGCGCACGCCCGGTAAGATACATAGCATCTCAAATAGCAGGTTCGCGGCTAGTACCGAGGTGTTACCAAACGGGTCATACGGCGGTGACACTTCTACTAAATCGCCACCGACCACATCAAGGCCACGCATACCGCGAATGATTTCGATACCTTGAGTGGATGTCAAGCCACCGATTTCAGCGGTTCCCGTACCCGGTGCAAACGCAGGATCAATACCATCAATATCAAAACTTAAGTATACTGGGCCAGCGCCTAATTTTTCGCGCACTTCTGCCATTAATGGTATCAGTGATTTATACCAGCACTCCTCAGCAGGCACGACGCGAAAACCCTGCTCGGTTGACCAATCAAACTCTTCGGCGCTATAACCCGTGCCACGCAGACCAATCTGAACGACGCGATTGCCATCGATGAGGTTCTCTTCGACAGCTCGGCGGAACGGCGTACCATGAGCGATTTGTTCGCCAAACATCTCATCATTGATATCGGCATGGGCATCGATATGTACCATCCCAACAGGGCCATATTTTTTGGCGAGCGCACGTAAGATAGGCAAAGCAATGGTATGGTCGCCGCCTAATGTCAACGGAATAGCGCCATGACTGAGGATTTTATCGGTATAGAATTTCTCAATAATATCGACACTTTTTAGCAGGTTAAAGGTGTTGATAGGCACGTCGCCAATGTCAGCGACTTGTAAGGACTCAAAGGGAGCGGCGCGAGTGGCGACGTTATAAGGGCGAATCATACGGGATTCATCGCGAATCTGGCGTGGTCCCAATCTAGCACCGCTACGGTTTGAGGTGCCGATATCTAAAGGCACGCCAACAAAAGCCACGTCTAGCCCCTCAGCATCCGCTTGGGTTGGCAGGCGCATCATAGAGGCGAAGCCGCCAAATCTTGGCATATCGTTGCCGCTTAATGGTTGATTGAATTTCATCACTTACATCCTTATATCGATTGGTCAAAACAGACAGTGTGTCTACATTACTTTTTATCTATATTACTTTTTGTCTATGCCGTTTTTTCTATAGCTCTGACAATACCTAAATATCAGAGGCGAGACCATGGTAAAATTTAGAAGTAAACTTCTGGTTTTTCGTAGTAACTTTGATTTATTCGTTATTTATAGAAGTTATATAAAAAATTTGGTTAAGACGGTTTAAGATAATAGATACGGGGACATGACTTTCCATGCTAGATGAATTGATAAAAATTGACATCAAGACCCTGCGCAGCTTTATGGCCATCGTGGAATGCCAAGGCGTGACCGCCGCGCAGTCACGCTTAAATATCACCCCGTCTGTCATTAGCGGTCATTTAACCCATTTAGAAGATCGTTTGGGTATGACGCTTTGTCATCGCGGGCGCGCGGGTTTTAAGCTCACCGAAGACGGCGCAGCGGTTTATGAGGCTTGCTTAAGCTTTAATGAGGCGGTGGCCAGCTTTCAGCATCAATTGCACTATATTCGGCAACTGGATTCGGTACGCGGCGGTCATATTCGATTATGTCTTATCGATCAGATGCCAACATTTTTTTATGATGTCTTGCGTCAATGCTTGGCTGCGAGCTATCGTCAAAACCCACTGATACATTTTTCTATCGATGTGCAAAGCCCTGAGAGTATGCTTGATAAGTTACTTAGCAATGAAAGTGATATTGGCGTGGGTTATTTTAGCAGCTTCCCGCCCCTATTGACCTTTCAGCCAGCATTTATCGAAAAGCAAGTCGTCTGCTGCGGACGCGAGCATCGGCTATTTTATGAGGCAGACGGTTTAACTTTTGAGGACTTGGAACAAAATTATCCTTGGATAAAACGGGGTTATATTACTGACCTAAGTATCAACCATGTGCGTCCAAAAACGTTAAGCGCCACCACTTATCATATGGAGGCGACCGCACAGTTAATTTTGGCGGGTCATCACGTCGGCTACCTTCCCAATGATTTGGCCAAGCGTTATGAAGAGAAAGGAATGATGAAAATACTATTGTCCAATGAGGCAAGCCATGAGGTCAAACACCATTGGGCTTATCGAGAAAATCTGCATAAGCACGTCGCTGATTTTTTGCAGCAAATGACTGGGCTTTTATAGAGTGACAAGTATTTAATGGATAATAATAAAGAATAACGATAAACAGCTACCCTGCTTTTGGTAGCTCTTCACGTTTTAAACCAATCGTTCTAAGTTTGCCTTTATCATCGACTTCTTTGATGACCAGTGACCATTCATCATTAATCCCCACTGTATCGCCCGATACCGGCGCCATATCTAGGTTACCTTTGACGTATTCAGCAACCGTTTGCTGCCACATATTTTTTTCGTTATCTTCTGGTTTGGACTTAAGCTTATCGACCAAAGACTCAGAGGTCATAACACCAGTAAAAAATGGCAAATCGCCCAGCTTAACACTCGGTGATAGGAGCCAATCGCCATAAAAATCATCGATAGCTTTGCGGTCTAAGGTGGTGTCATTAAAAATCCGCGCAATTTGGCTGGCATGATTGCCGCGCATCGCATACCACACGCTATCACCAAATTTCAGCTTAGTGTCTTCGTCGACAATCACAATTTGCTGCCCGCGTACCAAGGCAAACACACTAATTTGATCAGGGTTAACGTGGTTAGAAATGCTTTTTGGATGACGTCCAATCGCAAACGCCCCAGACTTTACTTGAAACTGATATAAAGTAATACTTGCCTTGTCCGATACCCAAACCTCATGCTTCTCTTCGGGGTCTTTGTTATTGGGAATGCGTACTTTAAATAAATCCGCCATAAAGGGAATGGTTGTGCCTTGCAAAATCAAGGATAAAACTACTACGCCAAAGGCAATATCAAACAGCATAAAGGCGCCGTCAATACCCGCCATTACGGGCAAAATAGCAAGGGTAATCGGTACGGCACCGCGCAAGCCAACCCAAGAAATAAAACCGATTTCTCGGTCTTTAAATTTAAAAGGTTTTACGCTGCTATAGACCGCGATAGGACGAGCAATCAAAATCATAAAGGCGGCAATCGCAACCGAGTAATACCAAACGTTAATGACATTCGATGGCGTCACCAATAGACCCAGCACCACAAATAAGACGGCTTGCGATAGCCACGCAAAGCTGTCCATCACGCGCATGACATGCTCGGTTGAGCGCACTTTATGGTTGCCTATCAGCACGCCAGCCAGATAAACCGCCAAAAACCCACTACCACCGATTAAATTGGTCGCCGCAAACACTGCCAAGCCCGCCGACAATATCAAAATGGCATACATGCCTTCTGCCAAATGTATCTTCGGTAACAGCCTTGCCAATAAGTAACCGAATAATAAACCCATACCGAGGCCAAAGCTCAGCTGCTGTAATAGCAAGCCTATAAAGCCCAGTACCGTTTGTCCCTCAGGGTCGACATTTAGCGCAATCAATCCGGTGACTAATAAAATAGCTAGTGGATCGTTGGCACCAGATTCGAGCTCCAACGTCGCTTGTACACGGTCGTTAAGCTTCACACCGCCATTTCGCAGCAATGAAAATACCGCTGCCGCATCGGTCGAACCGACAATAGCTGCCATCAATAGCCCAAAACGCCAATCGACATCGAGTAGCCACGTGACAAAGACGCCCAGTATCATGACCGTTGCCAGCACTCCCCACGTGGCAAGAGTAATAGCAGGTCTTAGCCCCACTCGAAAAGATTTAAAGGAGGTGCGCAGTCCACCATCTAACAAAATACAAGCCAGCGCCGCCTGCCCGACAAAGTTAGCAAGACCATATTGAGAGAACTCAATACCCAAGATACCTTCTTCACCGGCGAGCATGCCCACGACTAAAAACAACAATAATAGCGGCACGCCCAAACGCGCCGACAAGGTACTTGCCATGATACTGGCAAAAATTAAAACTGCTCCTACGAAATACAGGATATTTAAGGTATCCATCTTTTTTAAGCCCTATTTTTAATCATTATTATGTAAGTGTGTCCTTTAGCTTTTCTAGCGTACTTGTTGCAAAAGCTTCAAATTGAAATGCTTTAAATTAAACAGTCTTATTGTAGTTTTCTTAACTGTCTAACTTTAAAAACCCAATCTATAAAAGCCTACTCTATTGTATAACATAGAATCCTAACGGTAGTTTGTGTTAAGCGTCGTACGCCTGCAATTCCTATAGAAAACATTAACTATTGGCTCTTTATTTGTTCAATCATAAAGACTTTTAGCGCCACTATAAACCTTCGTCTGAGAATATTAAAAAAGCCCTATTTAGCATGACGCTAAATAGGACTTTTCTGTTTTATAAACGCTTAATTATTCTCTTTCATCAATAAAAGATATAAATTTATAGTAATGAAATTTTTTACTTAGGCTATTTTGGTTTAAGGGCAGCGCTGATATCAGCCAATAAAGGCGGGATATCGTGTTTATCTGTCATCACTTCTAACATTACCAGTTTATCTTTGGTGGCCGCTGCTTTTTCGAGCGCTGCTTTTAGTTCGCCAGCGGTTTCTGCTTTAAGTATAAGGCTATTTTCTTCCGTGGCACCAAAGGCTTTTGGCATCATTTGCCAGTCACACTTAGGAATATCATTATAGCGCTGATTTTCACCATGAATCGCTCGCTCAACGGTATAGCCATCGTTATTAATCAAGACAATAACCGGATTGATGCGCTCTTTAATCATTACCGCGATTTCTTGAATGGTTAACAAAGCCGAGCCGTCACCAATCAATAAGATACTACGCTTATGCGGTGAGGCAATAGCGCCACCCAAACTCGCTGGCAAGGTATAGCCGATTGAGCCCCACATCGGTTGCCCATAAGACGTTACCCCTTCTGGCAGCCGCACATCACTGATACCAAAATACGCCGTACCTTGGTCAGAAAACACGAGGTTTTTATCATCGAGCGCATCGGCGATGATATGCCACAAGTCATCTTGCCGAATCGGCTCGTCATCCTTGCCGTTTTGCTCATGCGGCTGCATCTCTTTGCAAAATTGCTTCGGTACGATATTAATGCCTGAGGTCATGACTTCATGTAGCGTTTGCAGCGCATCTTTGAGCGCAATCGGGGCAAAGTTTTGACCGCTGATAGATGCCCGCTCATAATGCAAATCAACCACAACTTTTTCATCGATATTTTGGCTAAAACCTGCGGTGGTTGTGTCGGTATATTGCACGCCAATTTTAATTAAGCATTCGCAATTTTCTACCGCGTCTTTAACCACAGGACGTGATGCCACGCCTGCATAAGTACCTGCCCAACGTTCACTGTTTTCATCAAGCAAGGTTTTGCCCCATGATAACGTCGTATAAGGAATGTGGGTATCAGCAATTAAAGCCTTTAGCTGATTTTGTAATCCCAAACGATGCACCATCAAATCTGCCATCAGTGTGGTGGTTTTATTTGGCAAAAACTCTATGAGTGCTTGCTTAAAGTCTGCCAATGCCGCTTGGCTGGTGATATCTTCTTGGCTATCATCAAGCTTGGTCGTTGGCGGATAAATCGGCATCTTCGCCACATCTGGTGATAACAACAAATAACCGGGACGATGCTTTTTCAGAATAACTCGAATCACACGATCAATCTCAGAGGCAGCGTTATCAGGCGTGATCTGCGCTCGCGCGACGGTGACCGGTTCAACCATTTTAATAAAATAATTAAACACCCCATCACCTAAAGTATGGTGAATCCGGCGTTTTGAATCTTGCAGGGCGGTACTTGGCGCACCGACCACGTGCAGCACGGGTGCGTACTCGGCAAAAGAGCCCGCGGTAGCATTAATCGCCGACAGCTCACCCACGCCAAAAGTCGTCACCATAGCAGCAAAACCACGCTCACGTGCGTAGCCATCAGCAGCATAGCCAGCATTTAGCTCATTGGTATTGCCGACCCAGCGCAACTTATCAGACGCAATAATATTATCTAAAAACGTTAAATTAAAATCACCGGGCACGCCAAAGATTTCAGTCGCACCCGCTTCAGCGATACGATCGAACAAATAATCCGCGATGGTATATTGTTGACTCATTTTTTATCCTTAATGCTTAAGATTATAAGTATTGATAACTATCAATAAAGATGGGGTTTCTTATAAAATGCACACCAGCTTATTTCTTCCATACAAAGCTTTTGGAATACATATTATAATAAACTGTTATAACATAAAATTATGACTGGATGACATGCCTGTTTTGCTATCTTTTACTTTTTTTCGTGTTAGGTGTTGACAGGTAAATAAAACTGCGTATAATACGCCTTCATCAACTGACGATAGTTAATTGATCATTAGCGGGAATAGCTCAGTGGTAGAGCATAACCTTGCCAAGGTTGGGGTCGAGAGTTCGAATCTCTTTTCCCGCTCCAAATACTTAAAAAGCCTCACTTAACAGTGAGGCTTTTTTTTGTCCGATTTTTAAGGGCTGTAGCGTTTTTCAGCATGAGCTATTCAGTCTAATTGCTAAGTTTATCTAACATATTAAAAGCTCAAAAATCAGCACCGTGACCAAAACGTGACCATTTCGTGCCCACGCTATAAACACTGATTTCGTAATTGAACCCAACTTATTATTCTTATCTTTATAAAAAGCGATGCTAAGAAATATTTTCTTAACATCGCTTTTCCTTTTTTACTGCTTTTGTATGTTGAGCTCATAGCGTGACCAAAACGTGACCAAATCATGAAAAAGTAAGTTTTAAAAATAACCCCAACCTTAATTGTAGGCCTTGGAACGTCATATATATAAGGCTCTACCAATTATTCATCTGAGAATTTCTTTCAACTTTGTAGATCCTCAAGACTCTTCATTATCTTTATTATTTGGCTTATAAATAAATAAGTCACCCACCTGCACATCTAAAAACTCACATAACTGGTCGATGGTATTGAAGTCAATTCTTGATGACTCTTCATTGTATAACTTATGAAGGGTTGATTTACTCATACCTGTTGCTCTTACAACATCTGCTACACGCAACTTTTTCTCTGCCAAAATTACAGGAAGTTTAGACACAATCATAATTAATACCTCTTTTCGGGTAAAAATGCTTTACATTGAGGTAAAAAGATAATATAGTACACAAATCGGTTACTAATTACCTCTAAGCAGGTAAATAACAGCTGATACTTCAAAGGTGCATTTTTAAGGCTGATAAAATAATTTCTATTCTATCACTTAATGCAATGACTTAATAACTGAAAAGAGGTAAACACTATGAGCAATACTTATTTAACAACTGATGAGTTAGCCGAACGCATCAAGTACGACGCACGTACTATCCGCAATCAAATGAAAGACACCGTTTTGATTGAAAACATCCATTACATTCGTCCTTTCGGCGGTCGCAAGATTTTGTACGTATGGGAGCGTATCGAAGAGGATATGTGTAAGCCAGTTATGAGCGCCATCAACGGTATGGCACTTCAGTAATAAAAGGAGAATTACTATGGCTACTATGCGAGGACGGTTTGGCAAGCTGGTCGTAGACTTCCGCTACTTAGGTAAGCGCTGTCGAGAGAAAACCAGTTTAGAAGACAATCCAGCTAATCGTAAAAAATTAGCGCAAGTCTTGAAAAAAATGGAAGCTGAAATAACCCTAGGTATCTTTGATTACGCTACTTACTTCCCAAAGAGTGAACGAGCGCAGGAAATGAATGCACTGGCTGATAGAGCGGAAGCTTGTATCAGTCGCAATCCTACCTTTAGGCAGTTTTCAGAGATTTGGTATGAGGAGAAGAAGATTGAATGGCGGCCAAGCTATCGGCAAAAAATAAAGATTATTCTTGATAAGTACTTGTTGCCTGAGTTTGGTGGCAAAGCAGTACACGCCATAAAAAAACCAGACTTGCTGACCTTCCGTAGCTCCCTCGCCAAAGTTCATTACGGTAAAGATGGTCAGTCAAGTCTGTCAGTAGCACGAATCAATCAGATCATGATACTTCTTCGTATGATACTAGAAGAAGCGTCTGATCGCCATGAGTTTGAGATGCCTTATAAAAATATTAAGAATCTCAAGCAAGCTCGTCCAGATGTGAATCCTTTCACACTGAGTGAAGTATGGCTGATTTTAAAGCATGTCCGAGCTGATTATAGGCCCTACTACACCATTCGCTTTTTTACAGGAATGCGTACCAGTGAGATTGATGGACTGAAGTGGGACTGTATTAACTTTGATCGGCGTGAGATCAGTATCCGTGGTGCATTAGTAAATGGTGAGATGGGCCCGACTAAGACGTTAGGTTCACAACGTGATATTGCGATGTCACAGTTGGTCTATGATGCCTTGCTAGAGCAGAAGACGCGCACCTTTGGTAAGTCAGAGTTTGTGTTTTGCAATTCACAAGGCAATCCGATGGAGTACCGCAATGTGAACCGGCGGGTATGGAAACCCACGCTTGCCCTACTCGGTCTTAAACATCGGCGGGCTTATCAGACTCGGCATACCGCAGCGACACTTTGGCTCGCTGCTGGTGAGAATCCTGAGTGGATAGCCCGGCAGATGGGTCACAGTAGTACTGAGATGCTGTTTCGGGTGTATAGCCGCTATGTGCCTGATATCACCCGTCAGGATGGCTCAGCGATGGATAACTTGCTACTGGCGAGTAAGGAAAAGCTAACCAGCGCAGCAAATACAAATAGCTCTAATGCACAAACAGACAAGGAGACGTCACTATGACAATTATCAATTATGAAGAGCTGTTTAGCGAGTTTAAACGGGACGGTGCAATCAGTGATGAAGCAAATCTTATCGCCAATGCATTGATGCGTGAGTTTTACGTTCCATCGGGTTATAACCTAGCACGCTTCTTGGGAGTGAAGCACTGCTTTAATAACGATATGGCGGTGCGGGTATGGGTGCAGAAGGGCTTAGATGCCAGTCTTGACTATGTGATTGAGGATATGTGTTGTCAGCTTCAGAGCGAGCTTTACGAGCTATTACCGCAGTCTGGCTATGGCGGCTACTAAGGAGAATGTGATGAGTGTAAAGCTTCAGCCGAATATGACGCAGAACGCACGAGATCTAAGAATCTGTGAGGATTACTGGTCATATGATAACGAAAGTGATTATATCGCTCATATCGAAACCGTCTGTGAGGAGTATAAGATTAGCCCACAAGTGCTGTTCGAGATAATCGGTGAGTGTTTTGCTTATTTAGATGATGTGCTTTGTGAGTACTGCGGCTATGTTTGCCCTTTACAGATACCAGCAGACATCCCTTATATGCGAGCAAAAGAGAGTTGGTGCTGTGAGGTATGTGAACATGCTGTATGGCGGGAACATAATCATAGATAAGTCGTTCAAATTTTAGAGCCAGACAGCTTAGGTTGTCTGGCTTTTTTGTGTGTAGTATATCTCCTCCTAAATACAGTCCAAATTTAGTGTGCCACTACAACGTTGAGGTGGTTGATTTCTTTCGTCAAGATAGTCCAAGTAAGGCATCTAAAAAAAGCAGGGGGTGGTATGAGCCAAGTTTAGGCTAAAAACTTGGCTTTAAAAGGTAGGTACAGGAAAAATTTAGTTTAAAATGGATTGTAGTCCACTTTAACGAGTTTAGATTGCTGAACCTTTTTTAGTTTGAATGTCTTGGTCTTTTCATCCCAAATGTTGACATAATAGGTGATCAGTTGTCTGCCGGTGGTTTCGTTGACTTTCTCGCCTTCACAATTGCGGCTGATAAATAAGCGGCTATTAGGATAGAAAGCCAAACGCTCGTTGTCATCAAGTTCCGCACCGTCTGCGAAGCATTCTGCGCCACTCTCATAAGGGGTGACACTATCCTCAGTTTCACCTAGCGGGATATCGTATACTTTGCCAGTACGTTTATCAATCATAGCCCCTGACACACAGCTTGTACCACAGCCCCAGGTTGTTACGATATAGTTACCCGCAAAGTTAACCTCACCATCTTTATGAGCTGCTTTCAGACGAGTACGAAAAGAGCTCCAGTCACCTAATTTTAAGGGTGCTTGTTTACCGTTATAAATTTTAGCAGGGTATTTTTCAAAGCTGTAACCAGCGATGGTTTCAGCATGAGAAGTAGAGATACAAGCAATGGCAAAACAAAGACAAGCCGCAAGCTTTTTCATAAGAATTTCTTTTTTAATAGGGGTCAGTACAGAAAACGGAAATTATAGTATGGTAAGCACATTTGTTTAATTATACATAAACTCAATTAAATAAGTTTTTCTGAAATTACTTATTAAAATAATAATCTGATAAGGTTTAGTAAAGTCTTACAAGCTGTATGTTGAGCTTGAATACAATTAAACTGGAATTCAAAAGGGTTTGAACTATAGATTGCCAAGACAGGTGTGGTTTGATTATTATCGTCGAGCTGCGTAATTAAAATCTCCCAAGTTTAACTGGGCGGATTTGACGGCAGGGGTCATAGTTTCGTAGAGTATACCGTTAAATAGATATTGATGATAAATTCTTCTAAGGTCAGCTCATAACTTTGTTGATTTCTTAGTCGAAGACACTAGATTAGTGAGGTGCTCTTCTTTTTTCGGTGGTGTTCTAAAAAGTATGCTGGCATCAGACGTAGCCATAATTGACATAAAAGAACACCAGATCGAATACTTTAAAGTGATTATCAAGCTTTTTTGAGAAGCAACAAGTCTTTCTAACCGCTCGACGTAATCGGTGTCTCAAGCGACAGTTATTACCTTCTATACCTACCGTATGCTGTTTGCCAACTCGCTTATGATCTGGTTTAAAAGCCGTTATAAAGCTATCACAATTGTCCATACTAATAGAGTCATAGCTGACTTTGAGCTGCTTTAGACGTGCTCTTAGCTTCTTAGCCGTTCTCAAATCACGTTTGCCCCAGACATAAGCGACAATCTCATTGGTAGCACGGTCATAAGCGTAGATGAGCCAGACTTTACGCTTCTTGCGATACACGTAAGTCCAGAACTCATCAACTTCTAAGCGTTCATAGTAGCTCTGCTTAGGCGCAATCTTATATACGGATGAGCTTATGGTGCTTAGCACTTTACCAATGCTAACTGAGGCTATAATAGCAATGTCTCTAATGCCACAGCCTCTCACTGTCATTAGCCGTATTTTATCTTCTATTCTAGAGTGACAGCCGTTATAAGTTAAGGCATGATCACCAATGAACTGACGCTTGCAGGCTTTGCATTGGTAGTTTTGCTTGCCATAGCTTTTTTTGCCATTTTTCTTTAAACTGGGACTGTGACAGTCGGGGCAGTTGATATCTATTTGTGTCTTCATAACCTCAAATATATCATCTTGCCTCGGCTGTCACTCTCCTTTATTACCTCAGCATACTTTCTGATACACCACCGGGTCTTTTAATAAGTCCCAGTACTGACTGAGCACCTCCTTAGCAGGGCGCGTATTACGATTTTCTTCGCTGAGCGTTTCAAAAAAGAAAAACTTCGTCAATAATAAATTAAGCGTTCCAAAAGCGGCTAAAAACCAAAAGATAGAGTGCCAATTAAAGAACTGCAAAAATAGTGCGCCAAGTGACGGCGCTAATATTGGTGCCAAGCCCTTTACCAGTATCATAATAGAAAAGGCTTTGGCGGTTTGTTTGGCAGTCAGGCGATCACGAATAGCAGCTCGGGTAACCACCGCCCCAACACAAGCACCAAGGGCCTGCAAGGTACGACCAGCAAACAATACGTATTCATTACTTGTGGTGGCACACACAATCGAAGCAATGACATATAAAATCATACCAAAATATAAGGGTTTAACCCGACCAATACGATCACTTAACGGACCATAAAATAGCTGCCCAAATACCAAGCCGACAAAATAGGCAGGGACGGAGTTTGCCATAAAGGCAGTTGATACGCCAAAGTCGTCCGCCATTGATGGTAACGCTGGTAGATACATATCAATCGATAATGGCCCTACCGCCACAATCAACCCAAGCATCATAATCCATGCAACAGGTAAATCAGTAGAGCGCACGCGATCAGTGGCAATCGGTTTATTGGACAAGGAAGGTTTTGGTGCAGACATATTTAGACCGTTTTATAGAATGACTGTTATTTTATAATCTAAGGTTATTTTTATTTAGGCGTGTTGAACACTCATTATTTCAGCCAGATATAAGCACAAGCGAAAGCATTTTCTACTAAGTATCGCGCTATTGATGATGTGCCACCTTTTGAGTTTGAAAAACAGTATTATGATAACCTCAATCCGTTAGATCTAGCGGCCTAACTTAAATAAACAGCCTACGATATAGTCGGGACAGTTCAAAGCGACTCATACTCACCTTTTAAGACGCTCGCCAATACACTTTCATCACCATATCTTGGCGAGACAAACCAAACTTAGCCTTTAATTGACGCTTTAATATTTTGGCATCAGACGCTCCAAGCGCTCCCCAAACCTTTTCTATAACGATAGATGCGCCTTCTAAGCGTGTATCTATAACTGACAAGACAGCATCAGGAAGATTGGTGGTTGGCGTATTTAAGATATGCGTTATACTATCTTTTTTAAAATTATCTATCTGTGCTAATGTCTGACTTAATTCGATATCTTGTAAATACGCTCTATCTGCCACATCATGAGTAACGACAATGACGATTGGCGCTATTGGATTGTGCCAATTTTCTAATAAGTTAGCGACTGTTGGTATAGACGTTTCGTCGCAGATAAGCAGACATTGTCCGTCATTTAAATGCGCAATCTTTTCAGGATAATCGCGAACACTTTTGAGCTGCGTGCCAGCTTGAGCCGCTCTTGCCCAATTTCCACCAGGCGTGTCACCATGAATATAAGTATCCACCCAGCCATGTATTCGCTGAGTTCCTGCATCTTGCCATGCTTTTCGCAAGGTATAATAACGTTGTAACCTCTCCGATGCGTTATCAGAGGCATTAGCAGATTCATGACTGTTTGATATGTCAGTATTCATTTCAAACAGATAAGCGTATCCTGCATGATTCAGTGGCGAGTCAGCAGGCGCGATCACGACCAATCGATACATATTCGGGCTGGCGTAATAACTATCAATCACAGTGAAATAACGCTCTTGCTGTTTTATCGCCTGCTTGCCAAGTTTCTTTGAAGCCACCTGCAAGAGGTTGATATATTGCGACTTCAAAGTAACCGTTTCATCAATCACATTTTCAAATTCAATAAAGAATTGCTTGACCACATCAGGCAACGATTCAGCTTTATGACTTGGTAGACTTTCTGAGTTTTGAGCTGCTGCTTCGAGCAATAATCCATCGCTATAAACCTCTGCCACCACAACCGCTACATCATTACTGAGCTTAGTGTCAGCAAATGCCTCCACAAACATAGCCAGCTCATCTTGGTGTTCATCATTGATATGGTTCATGAACTTTATTTTAGCCGCCACGGGTAATGGCACTTTGTCTGTATAATGTTGATCAAAAACTTGGGACATAATGCACCCTTTATAAAAAATTAGTTTTATAAAAAAGACAAGGCGCTTGATCCACTCAATGCGCCTCATTTATTAGGCTTGTAACCTAACAAGCCATGACTATTTCTAAAATTTATAAGACAATGACGCTTTTACTTCACGCTCATCACCCGGAATATTAAAGGTATTGAGTGAACCGACGCGGACATAATGGTCTTTGTTAAAGAGGTTATAGACGTTTAACTGTCCGGTGAGCTGATCATTAAATGGATAACTGACCATTGCATCCCAAGTATTATAAGAATCTGCTTTGATACCTTGAGAGGAAGAAAACTCACCGACGGCGTTGACACCCAATCCTACTGTTAATGGACGAGCAAGCCAATTATCCGCTTCATAGCTTACCCAAAGGTTCGCAGAATGCTTTGGCATTAGTAAGAAAATGCCATCATCCCTATCACTTGATGCTTGTTTAATATCACTATCTAGATAGCTATAACCGCCAGATACCTGCAAATTCGGCATAATCTCGCCATTAACTTCTAGTTCTACGCCTTGCATTTGACGTTTACCTAATGCAACTTGATCGCCATCTTTTGTAGGAGCAGCAGCATTTTCATCGGTCAGACGGTAGGCACTTAGTCTTGCAGATAAGGTATCTTGCCAATGTCCTTTTAGACCGATTTCTATTTGATCGCCTTCACGCGGCTTTAGTAACTCACCGTCTTTATTGGCGACATACTGTGGGGTAAATACTTGGGTATAACTACCATATGCGTTGATATTTGGCGTCAACTCATACACAGCAGCCCCATAGCCGGTGGCTTTGCTACTACTGTCAGTACTGGCATTAGCATTGCTAATCTTGTCATCACTTTCTATCTCATAGTGACTCAAACGACCACCGGCGATTAAACTTAACTTATCGATAGGTTTATAATTGACTTTGCCATATAAACCTGTCTCACTCAGCGTATTTTCAGTGTGTACGAGGGCAAAACCTTTCTCACCGCGACGTGCTTGCTCAATAATACTGACTTCGTTCAAATCGTTGATTTGTTCGACTGTGAGCCCTTTACCCAAGGCTTGAGTTCGTGCATTCTCATTATCAGTTTTAAAGCGTTTATAGTCAGCACCAATGACATATTCGCTTTGATGGTTGCCAATCTTAAAAGGTTGGCTTAGATTGACATCAGCACTAAGTGACGTTTCATGAATATCTGCACCAATACCAGCAACATTGGTTTTATTGTCTACAAGGGCGCTTCCTGCAAAAGCATAATTATAATCAGCCTCTCGATCAGAGTAGCGCATACCGGCACTTATGACGCCGGCACTGGCAAGACGATGCTCAAAATCGGCAAACACATCATGGCTCTGACTGTTAAAGTCATTCCATTTAGCGCCATAGAATTTATCTTGAGGTAAAGATATTAATGATTTATCTGCAAAAGTTGGTAGACCATTATTAGGTGTGATTTGTCGATCTTGCATTAAATAACCTAGACCAAATTTGCTGGAATCATTCAATTGCTTATCAACACTGACATAGACCGTACTATTTTGATTGTCTTTTCCGCCGATATCATCAACTACTGGATTAGCACGCTGATTGTATTGCAGGACCGTTCGACCAACCAGACTGTCATCGGCGCTTAAACTGCCTTGTAGATCAGCAGTTACGCCATAACCTGTTGGGTTACTAACATTGGCTTCTAAGATTTGCTTGCCATCGGCTTCACCACGCTTTCGAACCAAATTTATCACACCGCCCATCTCTGACGCTGAATTAAACAAGCCAGATGGACCACGCATGACTTCTACTCGGTCAAATGCCGCTAAATTAGGCAAGGTGCCATTGATACTTGCCATTGGAGAGGCGAGCCCATCGATACTGTATTGGTCATATTCATAACCACGAGAAAAAATAGAGGAGCGCCCATCATCATTTTGCAGGACGCGTAAGCCTGTCGTGCGCTTAGCAATTTGGTCTAGGGTATCAAGATTTAAGTCATCGATTTTCGCTTGGGTGATCACACTGATAGACTGTGGAATATTTTCTAGATAATCTGGTATCTTGGTGCCGACCGTCGCGACATTGGCATTATATAAATTATTGTCTTCACTCGGATCAATGGCATATAAAGGGTTTGCGGTAACGACAATTGTATCTAATGTGGTGCTAGGCTCTGAATCAGCATTATTTTGTGATTCAGCAGCAGTCGCTGGTACTGACATAAAGAGTAACGATAAAACAGAATAGCATAGCGGAGATAGTCGGAAATGCGAGGATTGATTGGAGGTATTATTAACCACGTGAGAATTCCTTAAAGCAATAGTAGATAACCCATTGGGTTTGTTAGTGGTTTTAAAAACAGATAACGATTAAACGGAAACGACTCTGGCTTCATCTAGTGAAGTCAGAGTCTGTTCTTACCAGTTAGCACTCAACAACTAGAATCCTCTAGCATTATCACTAGTCGCGGTATAAAAGATATTAAAAGCACTATTAGCGCCAGTTTTTATGACTTTGCCATCTACTGTTGCACTGGCTTCGAAATTAACACCACCACCTGCACTCTCACCGCTAGCAATGTTAGGTAAGGTCAAAGAGTGTACGACCACTTTTTTATTGGTAACTGGTATATTTGCTTTGGTTAGTTTGGTACCACGTGGTTTGACCACTTCGCCCTCTGCAACGACTGTTGTTAAATCGTCAAAAATGATATCGAAATTTAATAATTGTGCCTGATCAAGTTTTGCTTGACCATTGACAACAGGGATACCAACAAGAGTTTTGCTGCCACGATGGATCATGCGATTATCGATAACTTTACCATTATCTAGCTTTCTGCCTTCTGCAGCCACTGAGTTCGTTCGAACCATCAACATCACTTTATAGCCTGGTACTGCAACTTTACCTTTTCCATCAAAAATATCAGCGACCAATTCTGGTGCATTTTTCGCTTTATTGATGACTACTCGAGCAGAGTTTTCAGAAACAGGATAATCTTTGCCGTCAATCGTTAAATAACGGGTATCAGCATAGTTACTTTGAGTTTTCATGAGACCCGTGGTGACAGCATTAGAGGTAGATACAGGCGTTGCGCTAGATGATGACATCGTATTTTGACAGCCTGCAACCCCTAAAGATAATAGTGCAATAGATAAAATAGAAACTTTAGATAATAGGTTTTTGCTGAAACATGACTGAGTTGAACGTGACATAATTTAATCTCATAAGAAGGATTTTTGTGAAATACAGAACCACTAGAAAGCAATACTATTGATAACGATTATCATATGCATTATTATTACGATATTGTAACTAATTGTCAATCATTATCAATGATATAAACTGCATTTGTTAATCCTCTTACAGCTTCAATATAAGCAACGCTATGTCTAAGGCTTTTTTCAATAAACTAAATATAATAAAGGATAAGTATGTCAAGATTTCAGGGAAGCCTTGCAATTATAACGATAACTATGGCAGGAGTAATGATGTCACCAAGCTATGCTAAACCTGACTTGACCAAGACCGTAGATATGAGCTTATTGCATGCCAAAGATATCGGGTATCGTTTCGTATATCATACCTTCAGTGCACCTGCACCAGAACTATCCTCCTCTAGCTTAACCGATTCACAATTGAAAACGCTGCAAGCCTATGCAAAACCTCGTCATTATCAAGTGTGGTTAGCTATTCCTGAGCAGACAACCGATCATCTACTCTCTAACAATTCTGTAAAAACTCCTAGTAAAGTGCTTTATATGCTTGATGGCAATGCGGCTATTGATGATTTAAACAAAGAAACGCTGCGCTTATTATCCAAATCCACACCACAAAAATCAGCGCCCGCTTTGGTCTTCATAGGCTATCAGACGCCTTATCGTTTTGATGTTGACGCCAGAGCTTATGACTATACCCCACCACTATTAGCCAACACTACAGATAACAATGCGTTTACAGAAGAAGGTAGAGAGCGATTAAACGGCGGTGTAGAAAACTTTTATGCGTTGATTGAAAAAGAAATTAAACCTTGGGTATATGAACAGTTGGGCGAGAAACCGAAGCAAGAAGCCATTTGGGGACACTCTTACGGTGGTTTGTTTGTGTTATATAATTTGTTCAAGCATCCTGAAGCTTATCAGCAGTATTTCAGTGCAGATCCATCACTTTGGTGGCAAAATGGAGAGATGATTAACTATTGGCAGGCATATCAAAATCTTCCTAAAGCGCAACTTGCAGATATATCCAATAATAAACACAAACAAATACGACTCACTTTTAGTCACTCTCCAGAGCAGACCACTATGCCAGTAGTAGCGCCTACTCTGATGAGTAAAAAAGAATTCGCCAAGGAAGTCTGTGAGCACTTTGAGGAGCGTTGTAGCTATCAGTTTTACAACCAATCTCATGGAGAGGTATTTACAACCTCTCTATTAGAGAGCTTAAAGAACTTCTAAGATTAAGCCTATTCAAGATAACTTTAGCACTCTGACCTTATCTACTGGATAAGAAAAACCTCGCTAGGTTACCCAAGCAAGGCGGAAGAGAAAGATTGTTATTATATTTATTTTTTATTATTATCTTAGTTATTTTTAATAATAGCGGGAGGAGATTGATTATATAGAAAGCCAACTATGGTAAATGACTCCTATTTTTCATTGTTATTCATTAACAAAGGCAATTTTACTTAAACCTGCTTGACTTGCCGATGCTAATACTTGCGCAACCGTATCATATTTGCTGTCTTTATCCGCGCGCAATTGAATAGAAGGGTCTTTGCCTGAAGCACTTTCTTGCTGCAAACGAGTATCTAACTCTTCTATGCTAATAGGAACGCTATCCCAAAAAATACCGGCATCTTTATCAATACTGATTTGTATTGCTTCAGGTGGCTGCTCATTGATTGGCGCACTGGTCTTGGGTAAATCAAGCGGTACTGTTGGGTTCAAAACAGTCGCTGTCAATAAAAAGATAATCATCAATACCAACATGATATCAATAAGTGGAATGAGGTTCATCTCATTCATACTTTGGACGTCATCATCACCTAACTGAAATGCCATAATACTCTCAATCGTATATCCGTCTTATACAAAATCATAAATTTTTGCTTTGAAAAAAACCATGCAGTGCTATCGTTTAAAACAGCTTTATAAATAAAGGCTAGCACTGCTACTGTTGATAAGCCTCTTGTTTATCAGTATGAATAACTACTATTGCTATGAGCACTCTTACTACCAGTGACATTAGTAGTTATACCCTGCTTTTCAGCTACATTATGAGGATCCATTGAAGGTTGCATTGCTGCTAAATCAACAGACTGCGCCAATAAATCATGGGCTCTATCATTGGCATGGTACATTACCCTTCGATTGATACGTACGGCAAGGTTATAAAACACCACTGCTGGAATTGCGACGGCAATGCCGAGACCTGTCATGATGAGCGCCTCGCCAACTGGCCCTGCCACTTGTCCAAGGCCTGCTTGCCCACTAGTACCAATATTATGTAACGCGTGAAAAATACCCCAAACTGTACCAAATAACCCAATAAACGGCGCGATCGCTGCAGTTGTACCTAAAATAGGCAAGCCGCGTTCGCTAGCAAAACGGTAACGCCCTATATGCTTTAATAATGCTTGCTCAATGACTAATCGACGCATAGCAGCATCAGAGTTAGTCACAGCTGAACGCTTCATCTCAACCTGCTGACTCAAATCATCAGCAACACAGGCGGCCAATTTTCGGCTTTGTAATATGCGAATAATACCAGTTACCCAAGAGAGCACCGATAAGACCAATAGCAAGAAAAACAAGCTTTTGGTCACCAAATCGCTGTATTGCCAGTAGCTTGTAAAGTCCATATCAGACTCCTTAATATGTTATGCAATCATATGAGTTCGTTGCGAGTACCGCATAACGACTTATCATGAAAAATTATAAATAGTGACGCTTTGAAAATAATGGGCTTGGTAAATAACTAACTTTTACGGCACTGCATAACTGATAGGTAAAGTCACATTACCCACCACTGGTACGCCATTTTTCGTAAAGGGTTTAAATTTACCAGAACGTACTTGTTGCTGAGCTTCTCTATCGAGTGCAGCGTTGCCAGAAGATTGCGCTAAGCTCACATTATCAATGCCGCCTTGCTTATTAACTTGTAATATCAAAACCACCCTAAAGGTTTCGCCTGATTTGGCAGCTCGTCTGGCACGAGCAGGAAAACTAAAACTCGGTTCTGAGGCCCAGTTAGCGTTAGTGGCAGTAAAATTGACGGGGGTATTACTTGCGGCGGCGGCAGCTTGTTGATTGGCTTTCTCACGAGCAGCGGCTTGTGCGGCTTCTCTTGCCGCTTTGGCATCGGATTCGGCTTGCGCTTCACGATCTGCCTTTGCTTTGGCATCTGCTGCTGCCTGAGCCTCTCGCATAGCTTTGGCATGCGCTTGTTGAGTAGCCTTTTCAGCCTGTACTGCCAATATCTTACGTTCGTTATCGGCTGCTAAAGCGCTTGCTTGAGCTGCTGCGTCTGATTCTTGTGATTTTATTGGTTGTTTGATGACAGGCTTGCTATTTACTACCTTTGTTGTCGCAGTAGCTGGCTTAGTATCAACTTGAGGCTTTGATGTCTCTTCTTTCACAACTGGTTGCACGGCTTTTTTAGGCTCTGGTTTTGCCTCAGGTACGCTAACAGATTGTGGTTTGAGCGCTTTAATAGGTTCGACTTCTGCGGCTGCCGTCACCGGCTCTGCAATTGTCGTAACTTCTGACACCAACTGTATTTCTATAGGTGGCGTTATTTTAAGTGGCTTAATAGTAGTCACAGGGGTTTTGACTATCACCAATGCAAGTGCTGTCAGCAAGTGTAATGTGACAACACAACCCATAACTGTTGATGTTAATTTAAGTGATGGCACATTGAAACTTGTTGAACCCATAACAGCCTAATAAGTCTATAAAATAAAATGTAATAGTAATGCAAACGATAACTATTAACAATAATTATCTTTCAGATGTTAATTTCCGCTTACAAATTACCCTCTCTACTTTAAATAGGTTTAAGAGGAAGGCAAGCTGTTTCTTAAAAGCTGCTAGAAAGATGAGTACCTCTATCTATGAAAATAACCAATATAAATAATGACAATAGTTCTCATTATCATTGATATATATCACTAACTCCTTTATGATAATCGCTGTTTACTTATCTGACCTTACAAAAAACGAAATAAGCAATAAGATTGAAGATTGAAGGCAAAATAAATAGCGAAGAACACTGTTGTTAATACAGTTATGCAGACTCTTTACTACCCTTCATATATTTGGCAGTCGTTTAATTAACCAACTTTCTATAACCTGTATAATGAGTTATTTATGTTTACCACTTTACTCTCTACACCAGTACCTGTATTCAAGCGTCCTTTATTAACCACTATGATGGTGGCATTAGTAGCCACTGTTAGTTTGACTGGCTGTACATCATCCGACTCTAGCGACTCTGAAACTGCAACGATTACAACAGAAAATAAAACGACAGATACAGTCTCAAATGCTACTAGTAATGGCGAGTCTGCCACTACTGTAAAAATTGATACCGTAAAAGGTGAAGTAAGCTTACCGATGAACCCATCACCCATTGCAGTATATGACATGACGCTAATGCAAGATTTAGCCGCTCTTGATGTGCCTATTCAAGGTATGCCAAACAATATGTTGTTAGACAATCTGCAAGCAAAAAACCAACCTGAGCCAAAAGAAGTAGGTACGTTATTTGAGCCAGATCTTGAAGCCTTGAATGCGCTACAACCGCAGGCAATTTTAATTGGCGGCCGCACTGCTAAAAAATACGATGAACTTTCGAACATTGCTCTTACCCTTGATATGAGTGTCGATACCGCCGATATTTATGAATCGAGCAAGCGCCGCCTGGCTGATTTAGGAGTATTGTTTGGTAAAAGTGAGCAAGCGGCCAAACTGCAAAAAGACATTGATGACCTGTTAGCAGAAACCAAAGCTTCCACCAAAGATAAGGGCACAGGCCTAGTCGTCATGGTCAATGGCAATAAAATGTCGGTATATGGTACTGAGTCACGCTATGGTTTTATTCACACCGTACTCAATATTCCAATAGCGGATGGACAAATCAAAGATGGTAACCACGGTCAGCCAGTGTCTTTTGAATATCTACAAAAGACCAATCCAGACTGGTTATTTGTCATTGACCGTAGCGCGGCAATTGGTGAAGACAGTGCTGGAGCAAAAGCAGTATTAGATAATAAACTGGTTGCCCAAACCACTGCTTGGAGTAAAGATCAAGTGGTATATCTCAGTCCAGACTCTTATCTTGCATTCGGCGGTTATTATCAATGGATTAAAGATTTAACGACCATTAAAGACGCTTTTAATAATGCTAAATAATCGTTAGATTTATTAAGCATTATTAGATAACTGTCCTCAAACGATCACTTTGTGCGTCAATAAATTTCTAAGCCAGCAAACTTTATGCCGTTATTTTCTAATAAGATCAGTGTTGAGGATAAAGCAAGCGCTTCTTTGTCCACTAGCTCAGCAAAGTCGTCAAAAAGCGCGAGCAATAGTTTTAGCGCTCAACCTCGACGTGCCGTTATGGCACCATGGTTCATTAACAGCGCTAGCCTCATCATTATGGGGCTTTTGGTGTTATTAAGCTTATCAATCGGTGTAGCCGATTTTTCCTGGTCAGGTATCCTGCAAAGCCTCATCAGTCATAGCGCCAACTCAGACAGCTCGTTAATGTTAGTCAGCCGACTACCGCGTACCATTGCCATTATCTTAACAGGTATCGCAATGGCAGTGGCTGGAATGATTATTCAGGTAGTACTAAAAAACCGCTTCGTTGAGCCATCAATGGTTGGTGCTACCCAAAGTGCAGCGCTAGGGTTGCTCGTGGTCAGCTTGCTGTTTCCAGCCAGTGCGCTTATTATTAAAATGGGCGTGGCAACCATCGCTGCTCTATTTGGCATGATGTTATTTATGCTGCTGATTCACCGTATTCCACCGACAGACTTTTTAATGATTCCGCTGATTGGTATTGTCTTTGGCGGCATCATTGAAGCAGTGACGACCTTCATCGCGTATCAGACTGAGTCATTACAAATGCTAAGTGTTTGGCAGTTTGGTGACTTTTCTGGCGTATTAGCTGGTCGTTATGAATTATTGTGGCTGACAGGTGTACTCTGCGTGCTGGCTTATATCATCGCCGATAAACTGACCATCATTGGTTTAGGCGATAATATTGCGCTTAACTTAGGCATCAGCAAGCGTCATGTGACGTGGATTGGCGTCGGAATGGTTGCCATGATGAGTGCCGTTGTCGTCGTGACGGTGGGTATGATTCCATTTATTGGTTTGGTCGTGCCCAATATCGTCAGTCGATTGATGGGTGATAAATTACGCCGTAGTTTACCTGCGGTTGCCTTGCTTGGTGCTTCAGCGGTATTGCTGTGCGATATTATTGGACGCTCGATTCGCTATCCATTTGAAGTGCCCGTAGCAACAGTTTTCGGTGTGGTTGGTACGGTACTGTTTTTATGGCTATTATTACGTGCACCTGCTGAACAATAAAAGCTGTTATTTGAATCACTCAACCCAATCCAGTTACCTAATCTTTTCACTTATCACTGCTTTTTTACCAATAAGTTTGGCACTATAGGATTTACGCATGTTTTCATCATCTAAGCCTAGCGCCGCAACCACTAACACCGCAGACGATAGTGCTTCAGAAAATAACGACGCTCTTACTTCTGGACAAAGTCGTCTAGCACAACTCTGGACAACAATCGTTAATCATCCAAAATCGATTGCGTCCATTGTATTGCTTATCTCGATGATTCTGTTTTTAAGCATTAACGTCCATGGACATTGGGATTTTGCGCTACCATTACGTAGTAAAAAACTACTAGCGCTGATGGTCGTTGGTTATGCGATTGGCGTCTCTACCCTATTGTTTCAAACCTTAACCCACAATCCTATTTTGACGCCCTCATTGTTGGGCTTTGATTCGCTGTATGTATTGCTGCAAAGCTTACTAGTATTCTTTTTGGGCGCGATTAGCTTTACCAGTCTTAATCCGATTGCTAAATTTTCGCTTGAAATTGTCTTGATGTTTGGCGCGTCGTTATTGCTATTTAAACTACTGTTCTCCAAAAGCAGTCAGGATTTAACACGGCTGATATTAGTCGGCGTCATCTTTGGGGTGTTGTTTCGCAGCTTATCGGCACTGATTGCGCGATTGATTAACCCTGATGATTTCGTCGTTGTGCAATCGGCAAGTTACGCCCAGTTCAATACCGTAAACCCACAACTTTTGGGTATTAGCTTTATTATTTGTGTCATTAGTGCGCTGTTTATTTGGCGCTGGCGCTATCAGTGCGATGTTTTGATGCTTGGTAAATCACAGGCAATCAACCTCGGTATCAACTACCAACGCCTAGCATTTGGGCTGTTAACGGGCATTGCGGTACTAGTTGCTACGGCAACCGCATTAGTTGGTCCAGTGACTTTCTTTGGCTTATTGGTCTGCGCATTGACCAATCGTATCGCGCGTAATATGTATCATAGCGAACGCTTAATATTGGTCAGCTTAGTGGCAATTATTTGCTTGGTACTCGGTCAAACCATATTTGAGCAAGTTCTCGGTATGGCTGGCGTCTTATCGGTCGTCATTGAATTGGCTGGTGGCTTGGTATTTTTAATATTGATTTTTATGAGCCAACGTCGCTCAAGCCATTAACCATAAAAATTTATTGAAAATTTAGCTCACAGATACTCAAATGAAGTAAAAACAATAAAGTAAGAACAATTATGATAAAAATAACTGGCATCTCGCATCATATCGGCAAACAGCAAATCTTGCATGACATGACACTGACCCTGCCTAGTGCCCAAATCATTGCCTTAATTGGTCCCAACGGCGCTGGCAAATCCACTCTATTTTCGGTGATGGCACGCTTGCAACCTTTGCAAAGTGGGCAAGTAAGCTTTGATGTAAATAATGAGGAACGTGGTATTGTCAGCTGTGATGCACGAACCTTGTCTAAAACGGTGGCAATGCTTGGGCAAGATAACCAAGTGCAAGGGCGGCTTCGGGTGCATGAACTACTAATGTTTGGGCGCTATCCTTATCATCAAGGTCAGCCAACCGCCAACGATCAACAAAAAGTGCAAGAAATTATAGAGCGCTATGAGCTTCAGCCGTTAGCCGAACGCTTCTTATCGACACTATCAGGTGGTCAACGCCAACGTGTGCTGATTGCGATGATTGTTTGTCAAGATACGCCGTATTTATTGCTTGACGAGCCATTAAATAATTTGGATATGTACCATGCTGGTCGCCTGATGCGTGAACTACGTGAGTTAAGTCATACTGAGCAAAAAACCGTGGTCATTGTCCTCCATGATATCAATCAAGCCGCACAGTTCGCTGATACCGTGGTAACGATGAAAAATGGGCGTGTGCTAGCCACAGGAGCGCCTGTAGATGTCCTCACGCAAGAAACCATGAAAGATTTATACAACGTCGATGTCACTGTTTTAAACCATCAAGGTCGTCCAGTGATTGTCGATACGGTGTAATTCAAGCTAACTGCCTCTAGCTTCATTCCTTACTTCTTAAAAAGAACAATTTATCTCACCTTCTGAAAATCATTCAATAGTTACTGACTAATAAAAACTAAGAATATATATAGTCAGGGAAAAGCAATATCGATACATAACAGTGCTGCTGATATCAATTTTTCTCGCTTGCTGAGCCTACGCAGACAGAGGCTGCAAAAAATTGATATCAGCAGCACCGTAGCGTTTTTAAGATACTTTAACTATAGTGACGATACCAAAACCAATAAGCTTTAGAACTGTTAGATTAAAGAGGCTTTGATGTTACGACCTGGCTCAAAGCCAGTGACAGCATCACCAGTCGCATTTAAATGAATTACTTTTTACAAGATTATGAGACAATTGATCACCCAAATAAAAAGGTCTGAACCATTAGTTCAGACCTTTTTTATTCTTAAAGAAAATACTGTATCTAAGAATTAGAAATCAATACTCACATCAAACACATAAGCCCGACCTGGCTCATTAAAAGTTCGAGCACCCGCATTGGTACCCGTGCCTTCGCGTTTAATTTGCTTATCAAATAAGTTTTTGATTCCGGCACCAACGGTGACACTATCCGTCAAGTTATAGCGAGTGCTGATATTGGCAAGTGCATAAGGCTTACGATCAAGCTTTAGCGTTTCTAACGCATCGCCAGTAGTAACTGAAACTTCAGGCGCTTCAATAGTTCCGTAATAACTAACACCAAAGTCGGTATTCCAACGTGGGGTAATGTCCCAGTTAACGTTAGAATTAACAGTAAACTTAGGGATTAATGATAACGCTTCGCCAGTATCTTTACGTTCTGAGCGAATATTTCCAGTGACATTAGTAGACCAAGAAACCGTGTCAGTCACTGGCACTTTTACAAAGCCTTCAAGACCTTCAATGATGGCTTCGCCTTGGTTCTCCCATTGAAAAACAGAGCGGTTTATATCTGCACTATCAACCACCACACCAACTACACCCACACGATCTACACCCGCACCAATACGGTTGTCATAGGCATTATGATAATACGTCAGACCAGCATTGAGTCCTGTACCATCGTCATAGGTAAAAGTCAGCTCTTTGTTCCAAGAAGTCTCGTGCTCGAGATCAGTGTTACCCAAAACATAGCAGCCTCGTTGATCAGTCGGAATCCAAGAAGGACAGCCATTGCCTTTAGTGTAGTAGATATAGTTGGGATCAAGTTGATAAAGTGATGGTGCTTTAAAGGCGCGACTGACCCCTGCTTTCACCGACCAGTTAGGGCTAAAGTCCCAAGTAGTATTGATACTCGGTGACCAATTGCTACCGGCTTCGCTGTGATAATCAAAACGGAGCCCTGGGGTTACATACCAATCTTGAGTGATTTGGTAGTTGTCTTCTAAATAAGCACCTATCAGGTAAGCATCTGATTTTGGATCGCGCTTAGCAGGGTCAGTTTCCACATCCCCAAAGTCAAAGCCTTCATCAAAAGTTAAATCTGAAACCACAGGATTATTGAGTTTTTCACCACGGAACTCAGCGCCTGCAGTCAAGGTGTGGCGGTCAAAAAAGATATCCCACTCTGACTTGGCGTTAAGTGTGTCATAAGTCGCTTTGTTCCATAGGTAATCTTCGCCTTCTACTGGAGGCTTAATTTGACCTTCAATACTACCACCAGTACCTTCAGCCAAGCGCTCATTATTGGTACGGTTAAACTCTAAATAGCTGTTACTACGGGAGTTTTCATAGTCACCTCGATGGGTTAAAGCAGCACCATAGCGGCGCATCTTATTGGTGGTGTCACCCCCTAGGGTTTCGACCAAGTCATCATTGACTGTTTGGAATTGCGAGTCGCCCGCCCAGCGGTTATCTTGCGTGCTGTAGTTGACCTCAAAACCCACAGTATTCATCGCATCCATAGCGTATTCAAAAAGCTGGCGGACGTCTACATTTTCCACCCCTTCAACACCTGCCGCGACCGAAGCAGCTGGTCCGTTGCTCCCATCAACAATTTGGGCGTCTTCGGCATTGATATAAGGGTCATCACCTTCACTGTCGTGGTAACCCAACGTGGTACGGAAGGACAGCTTGTCGTTTAAAGAGCCAGCCATATTGATATTGGTGCGCCAGTCTTTGCCTTCTAAGTCACTCTCTGGGGATTCGTAGTGACCGGTGACCGAAAATTCTTTTTTAGTAGGCGCTTTGGTGATGATATTAACTACCCCGCCCATACTACCAGAACCATAGCGAGCCGCGGCTGGACCACGCAATACTTCGATTCGTTCAATAGCGCTCGGCGGCACCCATTGCGAGTCTCCACGGGTATCTTGCTCGCTAGCACGACCAGGGCGAACTGCATTGCGAGAAGTAACAGGACGGCCGTCGATTAGAATCAGCGTGTTATTCGGTCCCATACCACGTAGGTCAATCTGGCGCTGGTTACCGCGCTGACCAGAAGTTGAGGAGCCAGATAGGTTAACCCCAGGCATTTTGCGCACGATCTCTGCAATGTCATTGGAAACAGAGGCTTTTTTGATGGCCTCTTCACTAATCACTGACAGACCCGCTGCTTGTTCTAGCTCCTCTCGCGCCGCTTTAACGACAATGGTATCTAGCTCAACAGAGGGCATAGCTTGCTGTTCTGCCGCTTCTTGCGCTTCTATTTGTTGTACAGTAAGGCCACCGCTCTCAGCTGCGAATGCGGTAGTAGTAAGAATAGAGGCGATAGCGATGCTCAGAAAAGCTTTACCAGTCGTTAAACATAGTGGTTTTTGTAAGGAAGAGTTTTTTATAGCAAAAGAGGTTGGTAATATTGGCATAGATGACAATCCTGGAAGTATTTAGTGTTTACTAATATTTTTCAGCTTTTCTGATAGAAGAGATTCGATATAACATCATGAATACCTGCTAGAAAAACACGGTAAAGTTATGCTTTTTAATTGCTATAAAAGTAAGATAAGTAATTGAAGTATTAATATAGATAACATCTTAAAACTAGAAGATGCAAAGAGCTACCCACTACTCAGCAATAAAGAATGCACACTTTAGCAACATTATAAAAATAACGCAAACAATAATGATAATAGTTATCATTATTCTTCAATACAATATCGAATACCTTCAATTAGCTGATCATTAGCCTTATCGTTAAGCTACATAACTAAAACCTCTCAAGTTAATATCTACAGATTTAACAGCATTGAGCTGCATCGTTTGCAAAGTGTTTGGCGTAGTAAAGACTAGGACACGACTAAATATCGTAACGATCAGCGGCTAGATTTATACCACTTTTATCATTGATATGTTTGCCCGTAGTAACGTTGGCTGGAAAGTTTCGAATCGTATGAACACTGATATGGCGATGGCAGTTTTAGAGAAAGATAAGCAGATAGGAATAAACCTAAGAGTAAGAGATGATTCATCATAGCGATAGAAGGGCTTAGTACTTACCCATTCGCTATACCGATAAAATGACTGAATCAGGTGTTATTGCCTCATAATAGATCGATATAAAAAAGTATATTTCCATCGTCACATAACAGACTTCATCATCAGCAACGCTCCAGTTATTACTAATAAGCCATAAATTAATCGGCGGAAACGTTGCTCATCCAGACGATGATGCAAGTATTCACCTAATAGGACACCTATAACCAACAGTGGTAGATAAACAACAAGGCGTGTCAAACTAGGAAACAGTGTCCCATCTAACAAGAATAGTACTGATAAACAGCCATTTAGTGTGAGCCATACGACCAACAGAGTGGCGCGCATGCGGCTTTTGTCTAAGTTAATGCCTGCTATTGAATAAACCAGAAGTGGACCGCCTGACGCGAACAAGCCATGCGTAATGCCTGCACCAAAAGTCAATGCTCGGCTCAGCATAAGCGTATGGGGAACAGCCTTTATACCGCGATGTATACGCCAGAGCTCGCGACTAGCAAACCAAAATACTAATGCGCCAAATAGCAGTTGAAGCAAAGAATCCCCAACCCACGGTCGCAGCCCATAACCCACCAGTGTCCCTAATAACATTAATGGTAAAATCAGTTTAAACAGTATGGGCCAGTATATATATTGACGATTATGCCAGACCAAATAACCGGTCATCAAAACGTTGAGTGGTACTACTACTGGCAGCATTTGGTTGATTGGTAACATTAGTGCGCCAAGAGAAAGCGCTATTACTAAGCTTCCGAAGCCAGTTATTGCCTCTACGGTATAAGACAGCAAAATGAAAAAACCCAGCCAAACCCAAGGATCTAAAAACAATTGAAGCTCTTCCTTATAAATCGTCTGTAAAGCAGTTACATACTTTAGCAGAAATTTATTATGCCACTACAGCCACTATTAACTGATAAGATTGATGAAGCACAACAGATGTCTTAAGTACTAATGAGGGGTAAGATGCTAAGCTAAAACAGTAGAGAATGCTTGCGTTTATCTATGAGTGAATTATAAGCGTCTCTCATGTGTTAAACCGCTCAGCAATGAACAGAAAAATAAAATATTTTTACATTGCCTCAATCTCATACATGGAACAAGCCACATTTAAGAATATTTTATTGAAGGAATTCATATTAGAGCTGATACTGCTGCCATGCTAAAACTAAAATGGCAGCTGCTACCAGCCAACCCATTACTCCCAATATCAAGGCCTTATATAAACCAATATGACTAAAGGTAAAAAACACTAAAACTGTATAAATTAAATGCGGTATAACGCCCAACATGCTGAACACCAGTGCTACTTTAAAATCTGCAACACTACGCTGAGTTCCCACTAAAAAGTGGCTAATTAAAGTAAAGGTTGGGAAAAGTGGAGCAAGTGCAGCTAAATAAAAAAAGCGAGTTTGAGTAAATAGCTGAATGGCTAATACCATTAGTGCCCCAATAAGCATTTTTAGCCAAATCACGATGGGTTATGCTCCTGTTATCGCACTATTATAAACAGTAGTAATATAATAGATAAAAAAGAAAGAGGGACGCTAGCATCAAAGTCTTTATTCAGCACGTAAAGTGGGATGGCAACCACATACTATAAAATCCATAACGTGAGCCTGAGCAAAGTACCTTTAATAATATGAGTATCATAGAATGAAAAGTAATGAAGATAGAATTCAGTAATACTATAACCGATGTTCGTATTAATCTCTTCATAATTTAAAAAAATTAGGAGTCTAAAAAGCTTTCAACTCATGCTATACCGTTGCCAATTAAGGCCACTCTTTTAAAGCAATCTCAACGAAACTTAAGCGATCTTGACCAAAAAACAACTCATCATTCACAAAGAAACTAGGCGCACCAAAAACACCTCGTGCTACAGCTTCCTCAGTAGTTGCCTTCAAACGCGCCTTGGCCTCAGTCTCACTAATACGAGCCATAAAATCAGTCACGTCAATGCCTGCTTTGGTCAAAACCTCAGCCACTACTTCTGGTGACTCCATGTTTAGCTTTTCAGACCATAAAGCGTTGAAAATAGCTGCTAAATAAGTCTGGAACTCAGGTTCTTCCAAGTAAGCGGTCGCACCTCTCATTAAATGCATCGTATTCAACGGGAAAAATGGATTGAAGTTAAACGGCACCCCATAAATATTTGAAAAACGCTGAAGATCCTTCAACATATAAGGGCCTTTAGCAGGAACCGAAGCTGGTGACGCATTACCAGTGGCTTGAAAAACAGCACCAAGCAGCATAGGCCGCCAAATGATTTTAGCGTTGGTGCGCTGTGCAATACCCTCTAATTGTGTCCATGCCAAATAACTGGCTGGGCTGCCTACATCAAAGAAAAACTCTACTTTTTTACTCATCTCAAAGTACTCCTGACAAAATATATTAGAAAGTTTCTAAAAGGTCTCTAGCCATGGGCGTAGATCAAGCTCATGTGTCCAGCTGTCTCTTGGTTGACAATGTAATTGCCAATACTGCTCAGCGATATGCTCTGGATTTAAGATCCCGTCTTGATCTTTAAGCGCATAACGCTCAGGAAAGTTGTCACGAATAAAGGCGGTATCAATGGCACCATCAATAATAGGATGAGCCACATGTATACCTTGTGGCCCTAACTCTCGAGCCATGCTTTGCGCCAAAGCACGTAAAGCAAATTTAGCGCCAGCAAAAGCAGAAAAACCTTTACTACCTCGTAAAGAAGCCGTCGCGCCGGTGAAAATAATCGTGCCCTTTCCACGGGGGATCATTACTTTTGCTGCCTCTCTACCTGTGAGAAATCCAGATAGCGCTGCCATCTCCCATACTTTTCGGTAGACTCTTTCTGTGGTGTCTACAATGGAAAAATGGACATTCGCACCAATATTAAATACCACAACTTCAATCGTGCCAATGTCTTGTTCAATATGGGTAAACAGCTCAACCATCTCTTGCTCTACACGCGCATCGCAACCAAATGGCTTTGCTATTCCACCAGCGGCTTCAATATCACTGACTAATGCGCTCAGCTTCTCCACATTCCTTCTGGTCACGCATAAGGTAAAACCTTCTCTTGCAAAACGTTTCGCAACAGCACTGCCAGTGGCATCGCCTGCTCCAATTACAACCGCTACGGGTGCTCTATACATGTCTATTTCCTTATAGGTTCCTTTTTAGAACTAACAAAAACATAGCTTCCTTTTCAGAGTCTGTCAAGCTAATCTATTACTCATACATGTAGGAGGTAACATATGCGCTGGGATGAACTTGATAAACAGCCTTGCTCAGTAGCTCGCACTTTGGCAGTCATTGGTGATCGTTGGACGCTAATGATTTTACGTGACTGTTTTTTAGGTGTCAGACGTTTTGATATATTTGAGCAACGCTTAGGCATCACACGTCATGTCTTGTCTAACCGGCTTCGTAAGCTGGTTGAGTATGACGTTCTGACAAAAACACCGTATCAACAGCAACCACTGCGTGAGGAATACCGGTTGACAGAGCGTGGTTTAGATTTGCATCCAATCGTTTTGGCACTGGTTAGCTGGGGAGACAAACACATGGCTGATGAACGTGGTGCGCCGTTGCTACATAGACACAATAAGTGCGGCCAAATAATGCATCCCGTAACGGTATGTTCAGAATGCCATGAACCAATTAATGCACGGGATATTGAGGTTGAAATAGGACCTGATTGGATAGGTGAAGATGAGCGTAGTATCTAGAGAGATTGCTATGCTAAAAACACTTATATCGAGAAAACGGCTATAAACAATAAAAGTAATTATATAGGATTCGGGATATTCTCGAAAAGAATGAATATTAATGTTACTCATACAAGAAAATCAGCCACTGGTCGCCTTAGTTTCTCTGCTTTTTATAGTTGTTGGGATTTTATTAGTGTTGCAGTACGTGATGATTCGTTATGAACAGTGGTTTTTAAATCAAGTCATTCGCTATTGGGTAATGACAAAACAGTATCTTGGAAAACACACACGCATCATTCAATTTAAGGATAGGCATCCCAAGCTGTATGTAATACTGTCACAACGGTTCGATATACGGCATTTTTATGGTCTGTCATTCACGCTTTTATTTGTATTAATGAGCTACGTATTGGCGTTATTCGTTGGGCTGGTCGAAGACGTGGCTACATTAAAACCTATTGTTGCCACAGACTACTTTGTATCACAGCAGATGAGTTTACTGCGTGACTCTGACGTTATTAATTTTTTCATTCAAATAACCAGCTTTGCTTCTACTCCTATGACCGTTTTGGTGATGCTGCTTACTATAGTAATATGCTGGGTGCTTCGGCAACGCCATGTCCTTATAGGACTACTGGTTGCTACTTCAGGTAGCGCCGCATTTACTTTTTTAACCAAATATTTATTTAAACGTGAGCGACCCGCCGATATTTTATTGTTTGAGCACACCCATTCTTTTCCAAGTGGTCATGCTACGATTACGATTGCTTTATATGGGTTCATTACCTACCTACTGATTCGATTTAATCAGAATTTTGTCCAAAAAATTCACATAATTATATTTTCTATCTTTTTTATGTTATTGATTGGGTTAAGTAGAATTGTGCTAAATGAACACTATTTAAGTGATGTGTTAGGCGGTTATTTGGTGGGTATATTGTGGTTGATGGTCGGCATCAGTATTACAGAGTGGTTGAGCGCAAAAAAGAAAATTATATGGCAAGTCGAGTGGTCAATGTCTCATGTATACATGATCTGGCTGAGTGGGGCTGGAATATTTATCAGTACACTGATTTATGCTGAAATTTATCAATTTCCTCTATTATCATCGCTTTAACTGGAGTACCCAAATCGCCATACTTGATTACTTGTACCTTCTTTTACCCTCTGTGACAATACGTAGGCTTTATAGCTGTTAATATCATCGACTACGACAGCTATGCATAATTTTTTAATAAATTTAATCTTATAGGCGTTTATATGAAAAACATGACCAAAGTGATGATGGCAGGTGTTTTAGCAGTAGGTACATTAGCTGCTGGCTGCCAAACTACTCCTAGCGTGACAGCTCCAGTAGAACAGACAATTACATCAAATATCCTACAAGCCTATAATTGGCAGTTGGTTGATGCCAAAGATGCAAATAATAATAAAGTTCCTCAGCTATTCTTTGATGCAAAGAACCCATTGGTTCTAAATTTTATGAATGAAAACGGCAACAATTTTGTCGCTCTCATGAATACCTGTAATAACCTAGCTGCTGGATACAGCGTTGTGAATGGTAACGTACAACTAGGCGGTATAAGAAGCACTCGAAAAGGGTGTCCTGAACCGTTAGCCAGCTTTGATACAGCAGCCGCAGCAACGGTACAAGGCAAATATAGCATCAGCAAGAGCGGTAACAACTTGCCTGTTCTGACTATTACTAATGCGAAGCAAGTGGCCAAATTTAAAGCCATTCCTAAGCAAGAATGATAGAAAGCACACCTGTTAATAACTGTTGACTGACAACTAAAAATAACTGGTTTTTCTTTCTTAGAGGTATAATACTGCCCCGTCAAAGATCTATTGATGGGGCAAGCTAAAACATGGTAAAGATGAGATCATTCGTTCCTTTAAGACTCGCTCAATTACTGTTGTCCTACCACTATCATGTGGTCCGCATCGTGTTTTACAATACAGTTTAAGTCCGAGCCATAATTTAGAACTGACCGATGAACAAGGTCAGCGCCATCTTGTCAGCACTGGCTCAAGAATGACCGCCAATAATGGTAATTTTTTGCTGGATATGGCAGTTAGAGGCCATGGCATCGTCTTACTTCCTACCTTTATTGCTTACTAAAAGCTAAAAGACAGAGAATTGACCCCATTATTGCAGCAATTTCAATTACCCTTATTAAACGCTTATGCGGTCTATCCAAAAAACAAATTTCTATCAAAGCGGTGCCGAAAGCTTATTGAGCTGATTACCGAGCGCTTTGGTGAGTATCCTTATTGGGATGAAGACTGAACCGCCCCGAACATATCTGAGGTTGATTTACTTAAGTAAGGCAGCATTGCCTAACAGCGTAAGATTATAATAATAAAGCGATAATGCTAGAGCCAGTCATTTTATCGGTATATCTAACAAAATCATTGCATCGATTGAGATTAATCGTTAAGCGCTTTGCTAACCTTTTACTATTACTATTATCAACAGGATCTAGGGCGTATCCCTAATTCAGTTTACAATGAATCATAGTACAAGCTAGATACAGCATAGACTTATAATTACGAGCCAATTTTTCGTATCGAGTCGCAATACTACGGAAGTGCTTTAGCCTTGCAAACGTGTTTTCAACCAAGTGTCGTAGCTTATATAAATAATGATCAAAAGCTAGATCTGGTTGTTTAGCATTTTTTCTCTTAGGTATGATAGGGCTTATGTTGTCTTGCTTGAGCCTCGTTCTAATGGTTTCAGAATCATAAGCTTTATCAGCAATGAAGTAGGTCGCATCCGTTAACCTCTCTATGATGTCATCTACCGCTTGGCTGTCGTGGACGTCACCCTCAGTGATTTTAAAATCAATCGGGTTTCCATGCGAATCGACGGTGAGATGAATCTTGGTGGTGGTTCCACCTCAAGATTTCCCAGTGTCTCGAAGCTCTCCTCGTCTGACGCCGCTTGAATGTTGATGACAGCGGATGTAGCTTCCGTCTGCGAATACCCGTTCTTCATCAATACTTGCTCGTAGGTCAAAAAAAATAGTTCCCATAACCCCTTTTTTGACAACCTGTTAAAGCGGTTGTAGGCAGTTCTCCATGGACATAGCCCACTCGGTATATCACGCCATAGGGCACCTGTACGAAGTTTCCACAGTATGGGTTCCATGACTTGTCTGTCGTTTTTTCAAGTATGACAGCCATGAGTCTTCATGGTGCTTTGGAGTTGTTCCCATGTATTATCATTGAGTACTGTTCTTGCCATATCCTAGAGAGCCATGTTTGAAATAGTCTCTATATTTTAAGGCTTTTGAACCTACTTTTCTAGATTAGGGACACGCCCTAGTGACTTGGCATACCATAGAGATTTGCGATTAGCTCAACAGTGCGCAATTGGGCGCGTCGCGAATAGCCCTGTACCACCATCATGACCTCATCGACCTCTGTCTGCTCCTGAAGATCCTCCAAACCTTTTGCTACCTCGGCAGCAGTGCCATGAAGGGTTTGATCAGTATACTGTTCAATAATCTGGTGCTCTTGTAAATTGCCTTGAAAAGCCGCGACTTCATCAGGGGGCAGTAAAGCAAAAGGTTTACGCTGGAACATTCTCAACATTGCCATGGCAGACGACGTTGACTGGCGACGTGCTTCTACAGGATCTTCGTCCGCAATCGCACCTATACTAACCAAACTGTATGGCTTGGCTAGGAATTGTGATGGACGGAAATTCTCTCGGTAAATGCGCATGGCATTTAAAACATCAGCACTGCCAAACTGCAAGGCAAACGCATAAGGTCTGCCAAGCTGTGCTGCCAGATGCGCTGAATAAGTCGATGACCCCAAGATCCAGACATCAGCTGTGGTCTGTGATGGTGGTACTCGATTTTGCTCAGCCTGCCATGGGCCTGGCACCGCATGAACCTCACTATAAGGATGGTCTTGTGGAAAACTATTTTCTAAAAAGCCCAACAACTCTGCGACTTGCTGAGGAAACTCATCGTTTGCCGCATGGTGACGACGCAAAGCTGAAGCTGTTGCGCCATCCGTACCTGGTGCCCTTCCCAAACCCAGATCAATCCGTCCTGGCGCCAGCGCATCAAGCATACCAAATTGCTCAGCGACCACCAGAGGCACATGATTCGGTAGCATGATACCGCCTGCACCAAGCCTAATGCGCTCGGTTTCACCAGTAAGCCGAGCCACCATCATCTGTGGCGAAGGAACCGCGGCGCCAGGCATGGCATGATGTTCAGACATCCAAAACCGCTGAAAGCCCCTTTTATCCGCCAGTTTCGCAAGCGCAATCATCTCTTGAAAGGTGTTCTCTACTGTGTGGCCAACGCCGGTGAAGGCATTGTCGAGTACCGAGAGAACGAAAGGTGCGTTGCCAGAATTATTTGGCATATTCATAAACTGTCTCAGTTATGCAGTGTTTATTATATGTGGCAACACACTTTGAGCATTGCCACACAGGGAAGCTTCTAAAAATTGACTTCTAAAGAACTAGAATTTATAGGTTTGACCATCATTAGGAACAAGCGCACGCTGTTTGTCTAAGTGTTTTTCTTCGATAAAACGGCGCAGCTCTGCCTTCGACAGTGCGCCATGATTGACCGTATCCATGTGCACATTAATTATCTGAGCATTAGGTGAGAATTGATACGCACGGTATACATCGTCTTTACCCATAATAATAGAGTCATCGACAAAGGTAGACAGCTTTGCATAGCCTGTATTAAGGATGACCGCATCAGGCTTGTAGCGAGTCAGCGCATTCTCTACGTCTTTATTCCAAATGGTATCCCCTACTACATAGACGGTCTTGTAGTTTGGCTTTTGGAACACAATACCCATCGTTTTACCAAGTGCCTGAGCAAGCGCTGGAACTTTGTACATCTCATCAGTGCCATGCTGTCCGATGGTTTTATTGATTCTAGTGCCTTTAAACACCACCCCTTGCTCTGTCAACACTCTGACATCGGTAAAGCCATCTTTACGCACGATTGCCGCATCGGCTTCATTTTGGGTAAAAATTGGCATATTACGAGGGACCAGGTTGCGTGCAGCATCGTCCCAATGATCCGCATGTAGATGGGTTAAAATAATGGCGTCAGCCTTTAGCACCTCTGCAACAGATACCGGCAAATCTACCATTGGATAGCGTATTTGGCTATTTAACGTATCTGCAAACCCTGGATAAGCGTTTTTAGCCGCGAGCATAGGATCCACTAAAAACGTGGTACCGTCATAATCAAGCTTAATCGTGGCATTACGGATTTGCTGAAATTGAACGGTATTGGTCGCCGTCTGTTTTACCGCGTTAGAATTGGTCGCTGGACTGGCAAAGGTGGTACATGCGGTTAACAAAATGAAACCACTTAATAGTGTGGTGCCGGTCAGCGATTTCGTTATATTCATAATGGTTACCTTATTGATGAGTCTATGTTATGAGTTAATAATGGTTTGCTTAAAAACTTATGACTAACGCGCAATCCAAGTTTGGGTGTCAATCACTTCGCCATATAGGAATTCAATCGCTGCCATAATGGTGGCATGAGCCTGAGCTGCGGGTACGGTCGTGCCATTAAATTCAAGATCAAGCGTGGCACAGGCATCATGGATGGTGGTCGTTGTATAGCCAAAGTCAACCGCAGCACGAACGGTTGCATCAATACACATATGGCTCATGGCGCCAATCACGGTAACGTCTTTGATGTTTTCTTTATCAAGCAGATCTTTAAGAGAGGTCTCACGAAACGAATTGGGGTAATGCTTAGTGATGACGGCTTCGCCCTCTATAGGCTTTACTTTCTCATTGATTTCTACACCATCAGTACCAGGCGTAAAGATTGGTGCGTCAGCAGAAGGCATTTCATGACGGATATGAATGACGGTATGGCCTTTTTCTCTAGCAGACGCAATAACCAACGCCGCATTGGCAGCGGCTTCGTTAATACCTACGAGTGATAAGTTACCTTGCGGAAAATACTCATTTTGAATATCTACAACGATCAGTGCTTTTGTGCTCATGATGATTCCTTTTTTTATCAAAGTGACTGTATAGGCGTACATTATATAAGCGCTGTGACACACTAACGAGTGGCTACATCGACACACAAGAGGTTAATAACGACATATGAATCAAAAAGACGCTATTGAAATTGGGTTAGTTGTTTATGAGAAGGCTCAAATGGCGGCCGTCCTTGGCTTGACTGATTTACTAGTCATTGCCAGTAAGATCGCCGCCAAACATCGAGATACAACCGATCTGCCTTTACAAGTGAGTCACTGGGAAATTAAAGATGCTGATCTGCGACCTACCTGCACTTTTTCGAGCAATTCTGATAGTGCAGGAAGGTTAACAGCTATCATCATTCCACCCACGTTAGAGACGCCAATTGCAAAGCAAGCAGCGGCACCATGGCTGGAATGGCTAAGAGATCAGCATTCCACAGGTGTGATACTGTCATCCGTCTGCGCCGGTGCTTTTTTACTGGGCGAGACGGGACTCCTATCCAAACGCAAAGCAACGACGCATTGGGGTTATGTAGAAGAGTTTGAACAGCGCTTCCCCGATGTCGATCTTGATGTGGATCGCATTATTATCGAAGACGGTGATATTGTGACCGCTGGTGGCGCGATGGCTTGGACGGACTTGGGGCTTAGGATGGTGGATCGCTTTCTTGGCTCACAAGTGATGAATGAGACCGCTCGTGCGTTGTTAATTGATCCCTCAAGGCGTGAACAATGTTATTACAGTGCATTTTCTCCAATACTCACCCATGGTGATGCCGCCATACTAAAGGTGCAGCATTGGCTACAAAAAACAGAAGCACGGGTTATTGATTTATCCACCCTAGCCAGTTGTGCGCAGTTAGAGGAGCGCACTTTTCTGCGCCGTTTCCATAAGGCGACGGGCATGACATCAACAGAATACTGTCAGCGATTACGCATTGGTAGTGCAAAAGACTTTCTACAGTTCTCTTTAATGCCTGTTGAGCAAATAGCGTGGAAAGTTGGTTATAGTGATGCCAGTGCATTTCGTAAAATATTTAAGCGCATTGTTGGTTTGACCCCTAGCGAATATCGGCGCAGATTTACTCTGGATGAAGAGTGATAGGTTTAGGCGATTTCTGGATTAAAGGTAGGTGCATTGACTGCTTGTAGGCAGGAGATAGGTTTAATAAAACGGTCCCAATGTAGTTGCGACCGCCTTATCCTTTAATGATAATTAATCGGAAGATCTTGTTTTAAAACGCAGTAAACGCAATGCATTCAGCGTCACCAGTACTGTAGCACCAGTATCCGCTAGCACAGCAATCCAAAGCCCTGTCACGCCGAGCACAGTGGTTATCAGAAATATGCCCTTTAACCCAAGTGCAAATATGACATTTTGATGGATATTTCTCATGGTGGCGCGGGATAAGGCAATAAGGTTAGCAACGTCTATCACGCGGCTTTTTAATAGGGCAATATCAGCCGTTTCGATAGCCACATCCGTGCCACTGCCCATCGCAATGCCAATGTCTGCCGCTGCCAAAGCGGGTGCATCATTGATACCATCACCAATCATCGCTATTTTACTATTGCTTTGCATCTCACTGAGTAGACGTAGCTTGTCTTCAGGTAACAGCTCAGCTTTCCACTCTATATCTAACTGACTGGCAAGCGCTTTTGCCGTACGACTGTTGTCACCTGTGAGCATGACGGAGCGCACGTTCATCTTGTTAAGCTGGGCAATGGCCTGCTTTGCATCCTCTCGTAACTCATCACGTAGAGCGACCAATCCGAGCGCCTCCCTCGTTTGCTCATCAAACAAAATAGAAACCGTTTTACCATCATTTTGTAGCATCTCAATTTGAATCTGCTGCTCAGCTGGCAACATCACTTTCTCAGCGACGTAGACTGGTGAGCCGATGGCCAAAGAGCGTCCAGCAACCGTTGCATGAACCGCTTTACCTGCGGTCGCAAAGGCGTTGGAGGATCCAGGTATGACTACCTTAGCGGCTTTGGCATGATCCACAATAGCGATAGCAAGCGGATGACTGGAGGTAGCATCGACACTTGCAAACAGTGACAGTAGTTTATCGCGACCCTCAGCATCGCCATGTACTGTTTTAAAATCAATGATATCGGTTACTCGAGGTTTGCCCTCGGTCAAAGTACCCGTTTTATCAAAAGCGACAGTGTTGACCTGACCCACCAACTCCATGACATTACCTCCTTTGATAAGCAGTCCATGGCGCGTGCCGACAGCCAAACCTGAGGCAATAGCGGCAGGTGTTGACAGCACAAGAGCACAAGGACAGGCGATCAGTAATAGCGCTAAACCACGGTATAGCCATACTCCCCATTCTGCTCCCATCAGTAGAGGTGGGATAATAATCACTAAAGCCGCAATCGCCATAACGATAGGCGTATAGTAGCGGCTAAAGGTTTCAATAAAGCGTGCAGTCGGTGCTTTGGACGCTTGTGCCCGCTCCACAAGCTCAATAATACGAGCAATTGTATTATCTGCCGCTGTTTTTTCTACGCGTATTTGTAGTACCCCATCAACGTTGATAGATCCAGCAAAGACCTCATCGCCTATGGTTTTGGCAACAGGAACAGATTCTCCCGTCACAGGTGACTCATCAAGGCTAGACGTACCTTGAACAATCACGCCATCAGCAGAGACTCTATCACCAGGACGCACAAGCACCTTATCATTCACTTGTAGTGAAGTCGCTGCCACCTGACGTTGTTGTCCTTGCGCGTCCAGTAAAATAGCTGTCTTTGGTACAAGCGACGATAATGCTCTGATTCCTGCGCGCGCACGATTAGCTGCGACACTCTCTAATAGCTCCCCAACCGAGAATAAAAAGACCACGGCAGCCGCTTCTTCAGCTTCACCTATGATAAGCGCGCCAATAGCCGCAACAGACATGAGCATTTCAATTGAAAAAGGCGATCCTGCTAACGCCAGTGCAGAAGCTTTGCGAGCAAATGGTAGGACACCGATAGCCACAGCGGCAATAAAAGCCCATGCGCCATATTCAGGGAAAATTAAAGACAATACATATGCGGCACCCATCAAAAGCCCCGTACCAATGACCTGTTTGCCTTTTATGGTTTGCCACCAGCGCTGATTGTCCACCGCTGATTGATTACCATCATTGCCCCTCTCATTTTGTTGACCCGTTAACGCTGACACACCAAACCCTAGGCTTTTAATGGTTTTCTCGATATCTTTAACGCCAGTATTCGTATCAGGCGCCAAGGTTAGCTCTAGCTTTTGAGTCGCAAAGTTTAACTGAACCTCAGAGACACCAGGTATTCGCATTAACGCCCGCTCGATTTTACCAACACAACTGGCACAGTCCATACCTTCAATATGATATTGCATAATCACTTCTCCTCTTGTTAAAGGCAGTATGAACCCTATAGTAACTTTAGGGTCAAGACTTTTAACGATAAAGAGGTTTGATTTTTTATCAGCAAACCTTATAGTTACTTTATTGTTTAGATAATAGAAAATACTATTTAAGGAGATACACATGCTAATCAAAATTGGTGAGCTTGCCACGCGCACCGGTGCGACGGTCGAAACCATTCGCTATTATGAGAAAGAGAGGTTATTACCAAAACCTGCGCGTAGCCAAGGCAACTATCGTTTGTATAATGAAGCGCATTTTGAGCGTCTACAATTTATCCTGCACTGCCGTACGCTCGATATGACTTTGGATGAAGTACGAACCCTGCTTCAATATAGAGATAAACCTGATGAAAACTGCGGTGAGGTCAATGTGCTATTGGATGAGCATATCGATGCGGTAGAGACACGTATGGAAGAGCTGATACAATTAAAGCAACATCTACTAGCGTTGCGGCAAAAATGCGCAAGTGAAGCGCTAGCTGAATCCTGCGGAATATTGCATGCGCTTGCCGATAACTCGTGTCATAGATAAAGTATTCATTTTGATAACACTGTCCACTTTTTATCATTAAAAGTAGACCTATAACCAAAGGCGCGGGGCAAACGCATCACTAAGATGCAGTTGCCCATGTCAGATTTTTTTCAACTGGTCAATATTTTCAGATGTGATTCAGCCCATCGTCCTTTCTGTCAAACAGATAGGCTGCGCGTTTATAAGGCTGATTCATTGCGCTTGTGCAGGGAAACCGCCTTTTGCTAAAGCAGCTGTCATCTGCTCAATACTGGCGATGGTTTCGATACTGACCACTTTGGCTGCTAAATCAATCTTAACCTTGGCCTTTGAGTCGATATTCTGAATAGCTGCTGTCACACCACGGGCACAACCGCCACAGTTCATATTTGCAATCAATAGTTTCATACCCTTTCTCCAAATAAGTTTTATTTCATCACTAAGCTTAAGCCTTGTCATAATGGTAAGGTCAAACACATTTTTGAAAAAATATACTTGACCTTACCATGATGTCAACCTATATGCTGTTGATAATAGATTGAACATGATAGAGGCTGTTATGAATTCAGAAAATAGTAAGTCTTATCTTTATAGTGAGACATTGCCCATTGAGGGTATGACTTGTGCTTCATGTGTGGGACGAGTAGAAAAAGCATTAAAAAAAGTTGAAGGTGTTGAAAATGCTGAGGTGAATCTTGCGACTGAAAAAGCCATGATTTCCTCATCTCAACCTTTAGACCTTATCGCAGTAACCAAAGCCGTAGAACGAGCCGGTTATAAGATCTTGGCATCTCAGCCGATTGAGCTGTCGATAGAAGGTATGACTTGTGCTTCCTGTGTTGGACGGGTAGAAAAAGCATTAAAAAAAGTTGAGGGCGTACAACAAGCAAACGTCAACCTTGCTACTGAACGCGCATGGGTACAAGGCAACGCTCAAGTACAGAGCAGCGATTTGATTCAAGCCGTTAAAAAAGCGGGATACACAGCTAAGCAGATTGAACAAAGTGTGAGTGTTCAACAGGATAAAAAAGCCACGGAACAGCAACAGCTGAAACGAGATTTAATGATCTCTTTAATTTTAGCCATGCCTGTTTTTATTCTAGAAATGGGATCACATATGATTCCAGCTTTTCATATGTGGGTCATGGACAATATCGGCACGCAACAAAGCTGGCTGATTCAATTTGTTTTGACTACACTGGTACTCATCTTTCCAGGCCGACGTTTTTATCAAAAAGGTATTCCGGCATTATGGCGTTTTGCCCCAGATATGAACTCATTGGTGGCGGTTGGAACACTGGCGGCTTATAGCTTTTCTCTCATTGCAACATTTATTCCACAAGTTCTACCCGAGGGCACCGTGAATGTGTATTATGAAGCGGCCGCTGTGATTGTGAGCTTAATTTTATTAGGGCGTTATTTTGAGGCAAAAGCCAAAGGACGTACCTCTCAAGCCATTCAACACTTAGTTGGTATGCAAGCAAAAACAGCGCGTGTTCACCATAACGGACAAGTGGTGGAAGTAACGATTGCAGAAGTGACCACAGAAACGATCGTTGAGATTCGTCCCGGTGAGCGTGTTCCTGTTGATGGTGAAGTTATTGAAGGTCAAAGCTATATTGATGAATCCATGATTACAGGTGAACCCATTCCTGTCAAAAAACAAGTGGGCGATCAAGTGGTAGGAGGGACGGTCAATCAAAATGGAACTTTGAATTTTCGGGCAACGGCTATCGGAGAATCTTCGGTATTGGCACAAATCATTCGCATGGTTGAACAGGCTCAAGGATCTAAATTACCGATTCAGGCATTGGTTGATAAAGTCACGATGTGGTTTGTCCCCATGGTCATGCTCTTAGCCGCTCTGACTTTTATAGTCTGGTTTATTTTTGGTCCTGAACCTGCTTTGACATTTAGTCTTGTCAACGCCGTTGCCGTCTTAATTATTGCTTGTCCCTGTGCAATGGGATTGGCAACCCCTACGTCTATTATGGTCGGTACAGGTCGCGGTGCAGAAATGGGCGTGTTATTTCGTAAAGGTGAAGCGTTGCAAGCTCTACAGGAAGTTAAGGTCATTGCAGTCGATAAAACCGGCACCTTGACCGAAGGTAAACCAACTTTAACGGATTTTCATGTCCAACAAGGGTTTCAACATGAGCAAGTCTTGCGTATTGTGGCATCGGTTGAGGCAAAATCTGAACATCCCATTGCCGTAGCCATTGTTCAGGCTGCAGAACAACAAAATATCAGCTTATTACCGATTACCAACTTTGAGTCTGTGACGGGATTTGGAATTAAAGCGGAAGTGGCAGGTCAAACCATTCATATTGGTGCTGATCGTTATATGAAGCAATTAGAGCTTGATGTTACACCTTTTGAAAACGAGGCTGCACGCTTAGGACAAGAAGGTAAAACCCCACTTTATGTCGCGATTGACCAAAAGCTAGCCGCCATTATTGCCGTTGCAGACCCTATTAAAGATACCACTTATGCCGCTATTGCAGGTTTACATCAATTGGGCTTAAAAGTGGCAATGATTACAGGCGACAATCGGCATACCGCCCAAGCAATTGCAGCAAAATTACATATTGATCAAGTGATCGCAGAAGTGTTGCCTGATGGAAAAGTAGATGCGATACGTCAACTGCAACAACAGTATGGTCGCGTGGCTTTTGTTGGCGATGGTATTAATGATGCGCCTGCGCTAGCCCAAGCTGATGTCGGTCTAGCGATTGGGACAGGGACAGATGTGGCGATTGAAGCCGCAGACGTTGTGTTGATGTCAGGTAGTCTACAAGGTGTCCCTAATGCGATTGCTTTAAGTAAAGCAACTATCAAAAATATTCGACAAAATCTATTTTGGGCATTTTTCTATAACATTGCTTTAATTCCAATTGCCGCAGGGGTTTTATATCCAGCGTTTGGAATTTTGTTGTCACCTATTTTTGCTGCAGGAGCAATGGCCCTATCCTCTGTTTTTGTGCTAGGTAATGCCTTTCGCTTAAAGTATTTTCAGGTGCCAATGATTAAAGCATAGATTGTATTAAGATAGGGTTAAAGTCGCGATTCAAAGTAGTCATTTGGCTTTAACTCTTTTTATATCAGGAGGAAAGTTATGAATATCGGTCAAGCGTCAGAGCAATCAGGAATCTCTCCCAAAATGATCCGCTATTATGAACAGATCGGGTTGCTTGATGCCGCAAAGCGCTCGAATTCAGGTTATCGAATGTACTCTAAACAAGATATAAAAGGCTTATGCTTTTTAAAACAGGCTCGCGATTTAGGTTTTTCGTCCAAACAGATGAAAGAGTTGCTTGATTTGCGGAAAAATACAGATCGGCAGAGTGCTGATGTTAAACAATTGACACTGCAACATATCGCAACTTTGAAACAAAAAATAGCTCAATTGCAAGATATGGTGAGCTTATTACAGATTTCTGCTGATCATTGCTCAGGTGATGAAAACGCAGAGTGCGCAATACTAGAAGATCTTGAACAGGGTGAATAAAATAAATTATATTTGATCCTGTCTGTTTTACTTATCAATGCGACTTACTGTATTTATCATGCCTCTTATGCGTCATTCTGGCAAAAGTTGCCGCGCCTTGACTTACCTGGAAAATTTAACGGTTTCACAGTGGTTTATAGTTGCTATAGCTGTTGGTCAAAAAAGAGTTATGGGAACCAATCTTTCTCGTCTATTTACTATCATTTTTCTATTTTAGTCTGCCTCTTTTTCTGCACGTCGATCACTCGCAGATTGGTCTTCAGCAAAGCCTGATTTCCAATATGAAAAGGCGTATAGCTCGTCTTTTAACCACCCCAGTTCACCTTTTAGATACTGACGAATGGCTTTAACTGATGAAAACTCACTAGCAATATAAGCAAAACGGCTGTTTTCTGAACTTGGTAGCGTAAGCGTCTTAACCACAGCAGCGAGTTGACTGCCCTGCATAGGATGCGGGTTATGTAACCACGTCATTGCAATATTAGCTGACGTGGGTAAAACTTGTTCGTCTTTTTCACCATGAACTTCGATGATACATTGCCCAGTCGCGCTACTCGGCAGACTGTCAAGTATCGCCCCAAGCACAGGGATAGCCGTGGCATCGCCAACCAATAAAAATTGATCTGCTACTGGAAATAACGCTTTATTCTTAGGCCTCATCATCACCCCAAGCTCGTCACCAACTTTGGCATGAGTTGCCCACCCCGAAGCGGGTGCTTCATCACCATGAGCGACAAAATCAATCCAGATTTGTTGTCTTTCAATATCTACGCCGCGGTGGGTATAGGTTCGAATCACAAAACTGGACTTATCCTCTAGATTGAGCGGTTGGGATTTATCAATTGGTATGGCGACTTTATTGTTTACCCCGATAGTCATGGTCGCAATATTAGCAATCGTGTCAGGATGACCAGTAAGATAAATACGAATATAGTGCGGGGTCAATCGCTCCTTAGCGGTGACGGTCATGACTTCTTTCACTGGTTTTTGACGGGTTATATTATTCATAGAATTCTGCCATTCCCCCCTATGGCAGGATAGTTGTCACCCCTAAATAATAATTCCAAAGGGGACAATG
>NZ_JABAST010000080.1 GCF_016107575.1 Psychrobacter faecalis
GTGACCCCTGCCGTCAATCCCGTATATATAAACTTGGGAGATTTTGATTACGCAGCCTGACGATAATAATCAAACCACACCTGTCTTGGCGATTTATAGCCTAAACCCTTTTGAATCCTAGTCTGATTATAATATAACTCAATATATCCAATGATATCTCTGATAGCTGCAAACCTTGTTTTATAGTCTTGGTGATATACTAGCTCGTTCTTCAATATGCCCCAGAAGCTTTCTATGGGTGCGTTGTCAAAGCAGTTGCCTTTACCGCTCATTGAACCTGTAAACTGATGCTGCTTGATGATCTTGTGGTAAGCATGGCTACAGTACTGACTGCCTCTGTCAGAGTGAACGACTAGCCCTTTGCTTGGTTGTTTATTCTTGATGGCCATGTTCAATGCTTTGCATACTAGATCTGCGGTCATTCGCTTATTGATCGCATAGCCGACCAGCTCTTTGGTATATAAATCTTTGACTCCCGCTAAATACAACCAGCCCTCAAGCGTCCAAATATAGGTGATGTCACTGGCCCACGCTTGGTTAGGGCGACTGGCATCAAACTCTTGATCCAACACGTTTGGATAGACCAGTTTGTTGTGATTGGAGTCGGTGGTGACTTTAAAGCGTTTGTGGCGACGGCATTTGATGCTGTATTCCTCTTTGATGCTTCTGACCATGTAGGGACTGATGTTATGACCTTGCTCACTTAGATGCGCATGCAGACGCTCAACACCATAGCACTCATGAGTTTCACTGTGAGCGGCTTTAACGAGTAGCTCACAATGGTTGCGATGTATCTGCTGCTCGCTGATATCGCGACTCAGCCAGTCGTAGTAACTTGAATGCTTAACCCTTAGCACGCGGCACATAGTGGTGATGGTAAAGAAGTGCTGGTTATCTTTGATGAAGGCGTACCTGACTAGCTGTTTTTCGCGAAGTACGCCGTCGCCTCACTCGAGCATAGCTCTCCCCTTGCGTCGGGGCGAAGCAATGCTCCGCTTTATCCCTCCTCATTTAATATCTCTCGCTCCTCTTCGGCAACTTTGAGCTGTCGTTTGAGCTGCTTTATTTCTTGAAGAGCTGTCATAAGATCAGGGTCGTATTGCTCTGTGCCTTTGAGCTTGCCTTGGTTGGCTTTGTTATGCCAATTCGATAGCGTTTGCATGGCAATGCCAAGCTGCTTTGCGGTTGCTGAGATATTGCCATTATTGTCTGATATCTTCTTAACGGCTTCAGCTTTAAATTCTGTGCTATAGGTTCTTATTTTCTTGACCATGATAAACTCCGATTAATATGCTTAGTTTACCAAGTTTACTTGTACGGTTTCTTCAGCATAGCTCA
>NZ_JABAST010000081.1 GCF_016107575.1 Psychrobacter faecalis
TGAACCGCCCCGAGATTGTCGGAGACTCAACTTTCTGAGAGAATACGACAATGAAAACACGAAACTATACCCCTGAAATGAAAGAACGAGCCGTCCGTATGCTAGTTGAAGCTAAAGACGACTACCCATCTACATGGTCAGCCATCAAAGCCATAGCACCAAAGATAGGTTGCACGCCTGAGACCCTACGATCATGGCATAAAAAGCACATTGATAAAACCATTCCTGCAAAGATTCAAGCTCAAAGCCAAGCCGAGCGCATCAAAGAGCTTGAACGTGAGAACAAAGAATTAAAACAAGCCAATGAGATCATAAGGAAAGCAGCCGCTTTTTTCGCCCAGGCGGAAATAGACCGCAAACCTTAGTGATGGTTCAATTCATCGACGAGAATAAATCTATTTATGGCATTCCAGCTATTTGTAGAGTCTTGCCGATTGCCCCATCCACATACTATCGTACCAAAGACTTAAACGACAATCCGGAGAAGCGTTCACAGCGTAGTCAGCATGACGATTTCTATCTAAATGAAATCAAACGTATTTGGAAGGACAGCAAATGCCGTTATGGTACTCGTAAAGTCTGGCAACAGTTGAAAGCAGAGGGTATACATCCTGCACGCTGCACTGTAGAGCGTTTAATGCGTCAGCATGGAATGCAGGGTATTTGGCGAGGTAAAGGTAAGATAACGACTAAGTCTCGTGACGATCAAAAGCGTGCTGATGATTTGGTTAATCGTAACTTTAATGCCCATCGCCCTAACCAACTATGGGTTGCTGATTTTACCTATATAAAGACACTGAGTGGCTGGGTATATACCGCCTTTATCATTGATGTATTTGCTCGCGCTATCGTTGGCTGGAAAGTATCAGATCGTATGAACACTGATATGGTGATGGCAGCACTAAACCAAGCCATTGCAGACAGAAACCATCCTAAAGATGTCATTCATCATAGTGATCGCGGCGTTCAGTACTTATCAATTCGCTATACTGATAAGATGGCTGATTCTGGCGTCATTGCATCTGTTGGCACGACAGGTGATTCATACGATAATGCGTTGGCTGAAACGGTTAACGGACTTTATAAAACGGAGGTGATTGAATATTTAAAACAGCAGTGGCAAGGTGTGAGTGATGTTGAATTAGCAACCCTTGAATGGGTCGATTGGTTTAACAAAACTCGCATTCATAGTACGATTGGCTATGTGTCGCCTTTTGAGTTTGAGAGACGATACTATGATAGTTTTATTGAGTCAGACAAAGCTGCCTGACTCAAGCAATCAAGTCTCCGATATAGTCGGGGCGGTTCAG
>NZ_JABAST010000082.1 GCF_016107575.1 Psychrobacter faecalis
ATAATTTGCTTAAACAGCCACAAAGAATTCGGTCGTTAACTGCTCGTGCTTGGGCACAACTTTAATTGTTGGGTTTGGTATAACTATCACCTAATTAATATTAACCACACCGCGACACTTAGGAAATTGACTGCAACCAAAAAAGGTCTGACCTTGCTGCTGGCCTTTTTTTGCAACGCGCTTGACCATCTCACCATTACACTTCGGACAAGCGGGAGTATTATCAGAAACGATTGACGCTTCAACTGACTCGATAATAGAAGCCTCCCTAGTAGCAGCTTTCTCAATCTTCGGCTCTGACTCCAAAACCTCAAATGGGGTAATAAAGACATTATCATCATTATTTAGTTGAGAGATAGGCAGCATATTGCTAGAAGAGACAATCGGTACATCGACCGCTTCAACTTCCGTTTGCCCAGACCATCGCAGCACCTCTCTGCTTTGAAGAGTGGTTCTTTTAAGAGGTTGTTTTACTATTAACTCAGACGCAGGTTGATTCGCTGATGTAGTAACTGACTGAACATTTGGTTTATCACTAGGTTGCTTATTTGACGGACTATGCTTTTCTTTTAAATAGGCTTTATGCGCTCTGTTAGTACGCCAAGACTTGCTAAATCGATTGCTTTCAATTTGCTCAACGATGGCTTTAACCTCTTCATCGGTAAGCATTTTATCTTGTTTTTTCTTAATATAAGATGCCATGCCGCTCGTCAATACATGCTCAGGTAGTTCATCGCGAGTTTTAAGCTCACACTCGCCGATAAAGGCAATCATCGAATGGAAATAACTCATCTCCAGTTCTAATAAATCAGACAGCGTTTTTATATGCAAATAATTTTGCCGCAATGGATTTTGAAATTTATACTTGCGACCCATAATGACTTGCGTCCACTGTCTTTGCTTCTCATTACCAAAAATCCAGCCTTTATAGTTTTTGGTTTCGATGACAAAGATGCCATACCTAGAGACGATAACATGGTCAATTTGGGTACTACCACCATCTGCTAATGGCAGAGTGATATTGTTTAGGCGATGATAAATATCTTTATCAAGTTTTAGCCACATAGCTACATTGATGACGATCTCGCCGACGATACCTTTAAAGCTGGACATCAAAGACATGGTTTTCTACTATTTGACTTCCTCCCCTCTCTAAAGTGAGGGGATTCCTACTACTAGACGCTCAGGCCCGAGCGCGAGAATATTTTTTGCCGCATTAATATCGCGGTCATGAGTGACACCGCACTCGCAAAGCCATTCTCTTATTCCAAGACCCGTCC
>NZ_JABAST010000083.1 GCF_016107575.1 Psychrobacter faecalis
AATAAAGAGGAAATACCCATGGCAAAGGCCAAGTTTGAACGCAGCAAGCCACACGTCAACGTCGGTACCATCGGACACGTTGACCACGGTAAAACAACATTAACTGCCGCTATCGCAACCGTAGCCGCAATCACCTCTGGTGGCGAAGCCAAAGACTACGCCGCGATTGATAGCGCACCAGAAGAAAAAGCACGTGGCATCACCATCAACACCTCACACGTAGAATATGACACCCCAACCCGTCACTACGCCCACGTTGATTGCCCAGGTCACGCCGACTATGTTAAAAACATGATCACCGGTGCAGCCCAAATGGACGGCGCAATCCTAGTCGTATCAGCAACTGACGGCCCAATGCCACAAACCCGTGAGCACATCCTGCTATCACGTCAGGTTGGCGTACCGTACATCATCGTCTTCATGAACAAATGTGACCTTGTTGACGACGAAGAATTGCTTGAGCTAGTAGAAATGGAAGTTCGTGAACTGCTTAACGACTACGACTTCCCAGGTGACGACACCCCAATCGTCAAAGGGAGTGCCACCCAAGCCCTTAAAGGCGACGAAGGTCAATACGGCCAACCAGCCGTTGTAGAACTACTAGGCATCCTAGACACCTACATCCCAGAGCCAGAGCGTGACGTTGACAAAGCATTCCTAATGCCAATCGAAGACGTATTCTCAATCTCAGGCCGTGGTACCGTAGTAACCGGTCGTGTTGAATCAGGTATCGTCCGTGTTGGTGACGAAATCGAAATCGTCGGTATCCGTGACACCCAAAAAACCACCTGTACTGGTGTAGAGATGTTCCGTAAACTGCTAGACGAAGGTCGTGCAGGCGAAAACTGTGGCGTACTACTACGTGGTACTAAACGTGAAGACGTACAACGTGGCCAAGTACTAGCCAAGCCAGGTTCAATCACCCCGCACACCAAATTTGACGCAGAAGTATACGTACTGTCAAAAGAAGAGGGTGGTCGTCACACACCATTCCTAAACGGCTATCGTCCACAGTTCTACTTCCGTACCACTGACGTAACTGGCGCAATCCAATTACAAGACGGTACCGAAATGGTTATGCCTGGTGACAACGTTGAGATGGGCGTAGAGCTTATCCATCCAATCGCTATGGACAAAGGTCTACGCTTCGCAATTCGTGAAGGCGGCCGTACCGTAGGTGCTGGTGTTGTTGCTAACGTCCTTAGCTAAGCAT
>NZ_JABAST010000084.1 GCF_016107575.1 Psychrobacter faecalis
CCGAATGGTGTAGGTTTTGTAAAGTTTAGAAAATCTCAAGACATTCTTGGGATAATTAAAAACGTCACCATCAGCAAGAAATCCGGTCATTGGTACGTGTCGTTTGGCACTGAGCGAGAGTTGGAACAGAACCCAATTCACCCTTCTAAAACCGCCATTGGTATTGATTTAGGTGTCAGTAAATTAGTTACCGGCTCAAACGGTCAGTGCTTTAAACCTAAGAGCAGCTTTAAAGCCAATCAAGGCAAACTAGCAAAGCTACAGCGCCAATTAAGTCGTAAGGTCTTATTTAGCCAAAATTGGAAAAAGCAAAACCGTAAAATCCAAAAGCTTCACCATCACATTGCCAATATTCGCCATGACTACTTGCATAAAATCAGCACTGACATCAGCAAAAACCACGCCATGATTGTCTGTGAGGATTTAAAAGTAGTTAATATGTCAGGATCTGCAAGCGGGACTCTTGAAAATAAAGGTCGCAATGTCAAAGCCAAGTCAGGATTGAACAAATCAATTCTTGATCAGGGTTGGTCGATGGCGCTGACTATGCTTGAGTATAAACAGCAATGGCAAGGCGGGTTACTGATTAAAGTAAACCCGCGTTATACAAGCCAAACCTGCTTTGAATGCAAGCATGTTGCAAAAGAAAATAGACGTACCCAAGCAAAATTTGAGTGCGTTGAATGTGGTTATATTGCGAATGCAGATGTTAATGCAGCTCGTAATATTCTTGCGGCAGGACATGCCGTTTTGTCTGTCGAGGGAAGATGCAGTAAAGGTCGCCCGTTGAAGCAGAAAACTTGCGACGGTCGTGAGAAAGTCGCCTAAGAGCTTTTGCTTTTAGAATCCCCCGCTTGAGCTTGTCGAAAGTGGCGGGAGTATGTCAA
>NZ_JABAST010000085.1 GCF_016107575.1 Psychrobacter faecalis
AGGTGAAAAAAAGACCTAGATGCGCTAGCATCAAAGTTTTTATCCACCGACCAAAGTGAGATTGCAACCATGAGCTATACACATCTAAGCCTAGGTGAACGATACCAGATTTATGTCCTTAAAGGGGCAAAACATAGTATTAATTTCATAGCGAGGGCGTTAAACAGAAGTCCCAGTACCATATCAAGAGAGCTTAGGCGTAATAAAAGCCTACGAGGTTACCGAGCAAAGCATGCTAATAACAAGGCTTGTGACAGACGGGCTAACAACGCCACAACTATTGTGGCTGACCTCTGGGCATGGGTGACAGACAAGCTTAAAGAGAACTGGAGTCCTGAGCAAATATCTGGCGTTCATGCTGGTATCAGTCATATGAGCATTTATCGCTATATTTGGCGTGATAAGAGGCAAGGCGGCACATTGTGGCAGTGTCTCAGACGTAAAGCAAAACCATACCGGCAGCGTCTAACCGCTGAGACTCCAGGCCCTATCAATGACAGAGTCTCGATTCATGAGCGCCCTTGTATTGTTGAAGAACGCTCACGTATTGGAGATTGGGAAGCGGATACCGTTATCGGTCAGCATCACAAGCAAGCGATTGTCACGCTCGTTGAACGTAAAACGGGGCTATTGAAGATGAAGCGTGTGGGTCATAAAACGGCACAGCAAGTATCAGAGGCAATGATAGAACTCTTAGCGCCAGTGAGGTTGCAGGTTAAGACCATTACCTCTGACAATGGTAAAGAGTTTGCTCAGCATAAGAAGGTGAAACAAAAGCTCTTTAGCCCTTTCTTCTTTGCCGATGCTTATGCGTCATGGCAGCGAGGAACCAACGAGAATACCAATGGCCTTATCAGAGAGTA
>NZ_JABAST010000086.1 GCF_016107575.1 Psychrobacter faecalis
CCATCCCGAATTCTGTGTAACTGCCATTTAGATTAAATGCTTACTGATACGGTCATCAAACATAATCATAAAACGATTCAGAGCAGACGTCCAGTTACGGATTGGCATCGACCACCTTGACGACGCCTGCTGGGTGGCTAAGTACACCACTTTGAATGCTGCCTGATCAGATGGGAACACCTTACGCTTATTCACCGCTGTCCGAATCACGCTGTTTAATGACTCAATAGCATTGGTGGTATATATGACTTTTCTAATGTCTTTAGGGTAACCAAAGAATACCGTTAAGCCCTCCCAGTTATTACGCCAAGACTTAACCACGTGCGGGTATTTCTCGCCCCATACCTCATCAAAGTGTTCAAGATTGGCCTCTGCCATCTCAAGCGTATCAGCGCCGTAGATGGCCTTTAAATCAGCGGCTATTGCCTTCTTATCTGTCCACGGTACGAACTTCATTGAGTAACGCAGCATGTGTACGATACACAGCTGAACCTGAGCGTTGGGGTAGACGGTGTTAATGGCATCAGGGAAGCCCTTTAAGCCGTCGACACAGGCAATGAGGATATCTTGTACCCCGCGGTTTTGTAGTTCAGTGAGAACACCTAGCCAGAACTTAGCGCCCTCATTCTCTGATAGCCACATGCCAAGCAGCTCTTTTTTGCCATCAAGTCCCACGCCTAGCGCCAGATAGATCGCCTTGTTGATGATCTGCTTGTCTTGGCGTACCTTAACGACGATGCAGTCCAAATAGACGATAGGATAAACACTGCTTAACGGCCGGTTCTGCCA
>NZ_JABAST010000087.1 GCF_016107575.1 Psychrobacter faecalis
CTTAGGCGACTTTCTCACGAATGTCACAAGTTTTCTGTTTCAACGGGCGACCTTTACCGCATCCTCCCTCCGCAGACAAAACGGCATGTCCTGCCGATAAAATATTTTTAGCTGCATTCACATCAGCATTTGCTTTATGCCCGCATTGGACGCACTCAAACTTAGCTTGGGTTTGTCGATTTTCTTTAGCGATATGCTTGCATTCAAAGCAGGTTTGGCTGGTGTAGCGTGGGTTTACTTTAATGAGCACCCCGCCTTGCCAGTGCTGCTTGTACTCAAGCATATCAATCATCATGCCCCAGCCTTGATCCAAAATGGATTTATTCAATCCTGACTTGGCTTTGACGTTACGCCCATGCTGAGTAGCAGAGCCACTAGCAGATTTCGACATATTGGCTACTTTTAAGTCCTCACAAGCAATCATGGCGTGGTTTTTGCTGATTGTGGTGGTGATTTTATGCAAGTAGTCATGGCGGATATTGGCAATATGATGGTGTAATTTTTGAATCTTACGGTTCTGCTTTTTCCAGTTTTGACTGAATAAGACTTTTCTACTTAATTGGCGCTGTAATGCGGCCAGTTTAATTTGATTGGCTTTAAAGCTGTTTTTGGGTTTGATGTGCTGACCATCTGAGGTGGTAATGAGTTTAGTGACACCTAAATCAATACCTATGGCGCTTGTAGAGGGGTGAATTGGGTTTTGATCCAGTGCTCGCTCACACCCAAAAGACACGTACCAGTGCCCT
>NZ_JABAST010000088.1 GCF_016107575.1 Psychrobacter faecalis
ATAAAAAACCGCTCTTAATATTGAACTGACCCCCATAAGTTGGACACAACTTTTGGGGGTATTTTTATGCGTTACGATCTAGACTTTAAGATCAAAGTCATAGCATACTACAAGCAAGGACATAGCGGAGGTGCTACAGGTGAGAAATTTGGACTTGATGACAAGATGGTATTTAAGTGGGTTCAGCAATATCAAAGCGGTGGTATAAACGCCATCAAACCTAAAACTGGTAAAGCTAAATACAGTAGCGACTTTAAGTATAAAGTGATCGCTATGATGTTAGCAGAAGGATTAAGCCAATCTGAAACCGCTCTTAAATTTCACATCAGCTCACCTGCGCTCATCAGTCATTGGCATAAAGCCTATCGCCTCTACGGTATGTCTGGACTCACATCCAAATATAAAGGTAGTAGCACCATGACCTCTCCTATCACAGACAAACCCGATAATGAAAAGACGCCAGCAGAGCTCAAACGTGAACTGCAGTATCTACGAGCGGAGAATGCTTATCTAAAAAAGCTCGATGCACGGCTTTGGGAGAAGGAACAAGCAGTCAAAAAGCAAGGCTCATCGAAGGATTGAGACCGCAGTACGCGTTATCTGATTTACTCACCATAGCAAAGCTTGCAAGGAGTAGTTTCTACTATCATAGGGCTAGTCTGAGTAGTAAAGATAAATATGCCGATCTTAAACAGCGTATCCGTGATATCTACCATCACCATAAAGGTCGATATG
>NZ_JABAST010000089.1 GCF_016107575.1 Psychrobacter faecalis
TTGCCCCGACTGTCACAGTCCCAGTTTTTCGATACACGGCAAAAAAAGCTATGGCAAGCAGAACTACCAGTGCAAGGACTGCAAACGTCAATTCATTGGCGACCATGCCTTAACTTATCATGGCTGTCACTCTAAAATAGAAGACATCATACGGCTAATGACGGTTAGAGGTTGCGGCGTCAGAGACATAGCCGTTATAGCCTCTATTAGTATTGGTAAAGCCCTTAGCACCATAGGCTCATCGGTCTATAAGATTACACCTAAAAAGCGCTATTATGAACGCTTAGAGATTGATGAGTTTTGGACTTACGTGTATCGCAAAAAGCGTAAAGTTTGGCTTATTTATGCTTATGACCGCGCTACCAATGAGATTGTTGCTTATGTTTGGGGCAAACGTGACCTGAAAACAGCTAAGAAGCTAAGAGCCCGTCTTAAACAACTGAAAGTCAGCTATGGTTCTATTAGCATGGATAACTGGGATAGCTTTACAACCGCATTCAAGCCTGACAAGAAACAAATCGGCAAGCAGCATACGGTAGGCATAGAAGGTAATAACTGTCGCCTTAGACACCGATTGCGACGAGCCGTTCGAAAGACCTGCTGCTTCTCAAAGAAGTTTGATAACCACTTTAAGGTGTTTGATTTGGTATTCTTCTATGTCAATTATGGCTATGTCTGATG
>NZ_JABAST010000008.1 GCF_016107575.1 Psychrobacter faecalis
CAACGCTAAATCCTGTAAAAGAGCAACAACAGCAAAGATTACAAGCCGCTTAATTTAGCTTGATGGTGACAACTACCTTGAAAAACTCCGCCAAGATGGTCTTCCATCTCAGCTTCTAAGGCAGTGTCGATAAAAGATTGCATGAGCTGCTTTTGAAAGTCTTTGATGTCATCAAAGCTGTTCATGCTACCAGCCATTTGCTCGGCCAGTTTTTTAAGGTCAGATTGAGTAGTCATTGCTTATTCTCCTGTTAGTGGATTATAAGCAGTTACACAGAGTTTGGGAAACTCCCGAAGTTTGTGATGCATTAAAGATGGATATAAAGGATTTAATTTGACATTATATTCTCAAAAGAACTAGGTTTGTTATCGATACATGATTAGATAACAAACCTAGTGTTTAGTAGTCTTCTCAACAAATCAAAAATTATATTTTTGTTCTCTTAATTTGAAGGCAGTATTCCCCCCTTCGAGAATTTCACAAACATGTTCTTTTATGGTTTTAGATTCTAAAATAGATGCATGTTCAGAATTAGACTTAACGTCCGACTCAATACTACCAAGCTTATATTCAAACTTTTTACCGTTATTATTAGGAGTTTTAGATCCGTGTTGATTCGCAACAATAATCTGCTCACTATCAGCGTTAACCACAACATTCGCATTATGTGTTACTAGAATGATTTGTCTTTTGGATTTCTTCTCTTTAATGTATGTTACAAGTTCTGTATAAATTGCTCTGTTATCCAAATCATCTTCAGGTTGATCTATTATTATTGGACATTTTCTTTCGCTGCATTCTAGGCTTAATTTTAAAACTACAAAAGCTTTTTTGCCTTGTGACATCTCAATATAACTATCGCCTTCATAGAGAACATCATAGCTAAGCTTAAACCAAGTCGTAGTTAAGAAGTCGGAATGAAAATTCTCTTCTGTAAAGCCTGATTTCAGCTTAATCGAACCCTTTTTCAATGCTTCACTGATATCGATAAAACCCACAAATAGAGCTTCTACATCAAGAAATTGTAAATTTGCATAGTTTTGTGCTTTTTCTGGTTGTTGATTAATATACTTGACTATAAACTCATTAAACTTGTCGCTCTGAAACTTTGGAATAGGTGATATTTCTAAGCTATTATCCTCAAGCACTTCAATCTCTTCAGTTAGAAGTAAAGGCTCCTTATTTATTAAACTCCAATTATCATGAGCTTTAGTTAAAATTATGCTAGATTCATGTCTAATTTCATTGATCTCATCTTCTAACTGCGTGATAACTTCAAGCTTTTGATTTTCTCTAGTTTTTTGGATTATTAATGGCTTTATCGACTCAGTAGCTTTAAGGTACTGCTCTATTTGGATAAACTCACTATCTGTATCTATTAAAGAAATTTGCTCCTCATAATAATCCTTAGTATTATCTAGAGCTAGTTTTGCTGCTTGCTTTAACTCTTCAATTTGGGCTTCAACAAACGTTTCGATATTATTAAGCTTTTCTTCTGTAGTGTTTTTTACATATTGGTAAAATGGATTATCTAAAAATGGATTGCTAATTTCTAATACATTTTCTACGGATAGATTACTTATATCCTCTATAGTGCTTTTAAGAGTGGTGAGATCATACTCCAGCTTTTTCAAAGCAGCTTGTTTTTTACTATGCTCTTCAAGATCATGCTGAGTATAGCTTCCAACACTAGACTTGTTTATTAACTGATTTAATCTGTCAATCTGCTGTGAAATATCGCTTTTATTTCCAATGCTATTTGACTGTTCAAGCTTTTGGTTGATAAGTTCTTGATTACTAAAATAGATCGAAAGCTGACTAGCATTTTTTTGTCTCAACCCTGCAATTTTTTTATCACTATCTTCATAGACTTTCGGGTTTAATTGGAACAGGATATCTTTAACTATACTTTCAATACCTTCTTCATGTGTTTTATGAAACATATGACCTTGATAAAAATAATCTATAGACCTTGTATCATCTTCCTTGTTATCCTGCCAAATTATTTTAATACAATCTGAAATTTCTTGAACATGATTTTCTGGTTCACCATTTTTCAGAGAACTAGGAGCAACCTTGTTAGCGATACACTGGACTAAGGTAGATTTGCCAGAAGAACGTCCACCAATAATAGCATTAAGGTTTGGATTCAAATAAAGAACGTTAGTACCTATGTTTTCATGATTGATTTCAATTCTATCAATCACCTCATAGTCTGTCTTAGGTTCTGGTCTATTTAAACCTATATATACACGAGTTTCAGGCTCATGTAATATCTGTTTCAGACCTTCAAAAGATGGTTCAGCCTTAATCCAACAATATCGTTGTTTATCTGGTTCAAATAATTTGTCAAGATTATGTGCATCACTACCATGAATACAAGGTTTAAATGAGCCAAGTTTTTTTAAGAATTCATCTTTATTTTCACTTTCTTTACCTAGGAAAAAATTTATATCTTTAGGGTTTGGTGAAAAAATTACATCAGATAATTTATAGATTGATTCTCGGAGCTTACTCAGAGTAGAGTTTTCGGATTTTTGAAAAAATCTTTCATGACCTTGATATGATGAATTACCATCCTTATTGGAATTAGCGACCGTAATAATACAATTATCTTTAAAGGTTGGCATCTCTTGAAATGCCTTTATTATGTCAGATGGGTTTAATATAAAGTTGCTAACTCCTTTTTTAAGTGCTGCTTCATCATCCAATACATAATTATTATCTACATCTTTTCCCAAGCGTATCAGATCATTCCTATCAAGGCTATAAGTCTTAGTGTCAGAGTAGATAAATTTTAATAGTCTGGCAAACTGTGACTCGTAAACTTCGCAATAATCTGGATCTAATAGGAGATGTAGATTAATCAGTCCACCTTTATCAGTGCTAGGTGTTACTCTTAATTCAACATTTGGTATTAAGAATATTTTACCGATCCTATTTTTTTCTATATCATTAAAACTCTGATTAGTATGTACTTCAGTCTGGAAATGCTTAACTTTTTTATAATTTTCAACATTAAAATAATCAGTAATCCCTATTACTTTAATCTCTTTCTCTAAAGCCTTTTTAAATAATTCGACACAAAAATTTTCAAAAGTTATATCACCAAATTGATCGTTTTTAGCAGTTCCTTTTGTATGAACATGTAAATCCCAACGACCCCATTCTGAACCTCTATACATGTTAACGTCCTTATTATCCAATGAAATGTTACAGTTATTATTTAGTTTGCTCTTATTATTGACGCATCTTCCTCTATCTAGCCTGATCCAACGCCTTTTTAATAATATCCTTCACCAAATCATCTTGAAACTGGGTACTAAAACTCACACTCAGTCCATCTGACTCCATTTGATTAAATAAACGTTCAGCGTGCTTTATCTTGCGATTTTCCTCTGCTCTCAGACTATCAGACGATGAAGTGTCTTTGGTTTCAATGATTAAATTGAGCGTTTGACCTTTATCAGTCTCAACAACATAAGCAAAGTCAGGTGAGTAAGTACCACCCCCAGATATTGGTATTCTGATCGAATTTCGGGGAATCTTACTAAATACTGTAACGTGCTTTATATGCTCTTTTATATTTTCCTTTTCTAAAGACGAATCATAAAAAATATCTTCAAAAAGAAAGGCATCATCAGGCTTCCCTTCATCATAACGAACGCCAAGCTGACCAGATTTTAACTCGAGTAAAGGTGAGCCAGTTGAATCTGTATAGCTGGTGGGGTGCACTTGATTAGATATGATGTTATAGCCGATCTCAAACTTCTGCATAGCATTCTTGAACAGATATAGCTTTATCCCATCAGCAAACTTACGGATAGTCTGGATGTTCAAATAGTCATTAATGTCGAGACCTTGTTCACCTTTATCTTTTAGATGCTTGAGCGTAACGAACGCTTTATGTAAGGTTGGCAGTTTTATGTATGTTTTTTCAGATAACTGACGTAAAAAACTACCGTAACTCATGGTGCTGATTTTTGCGAAGTCTTCCTCATCATCATATACACTCTGATAACCAGCTTGATTATTGTGGATATGAAGCTTCGATACTTTTGTTACGAGCCCAGTCTTACTGAAATTATCAGCAGCAATCTCTTGCTTGAGATAATCCATGAGAAGCTTTTCATAGAAATTGCCCTCATCTTCAAACTGGTATTCTAAAATGGCACGCTGGTTAATCAGCTCCCATAACTCCTTAAGTTCTTCATACTTACCGACTCTAACTTTGGTTGTCGCTTTTGTGTCCTCTTTAGACTTATTCTCAATCTTGCCTTTTTTAAGTGCTTTACCAAAGGCATCAGGATAGAGGTCTTTAAGGGCTTGATAACCACCCTCTAAGAACTTCTCGTCATCATCAATTAAGTTTTGGTCATAAAGTTGATTACTGAGCTCTCTTTTACTCACTTCATAATGATTTTTGATTTGCTCAACTAACTCATTACTTAGCTCCTCTGGCACTACTTCTGAGACAGAGGTCTGATTAATCTCTTGAGTCAGCTCCTCTACAAAATCCTTTTCTGTAAAGTCGACATAATAGTTTAAGCGAAAGTCATCGGTCTTCTCCCTCGCCATGTGTTCATTAACAGGAAGACGCAGCCCTCGACCAACTTCCTGTAATTTAGAAGTCGTACTACCACTTGAACGGAGCTTACAGATTTGAAAGACGTTTGGATTATCCCATCCTTCGCGTAGTGTCCATTTAGAGAAAATAAATCGTCTAGGGTTATCTAGTGACAATAAACTTTCTTTATCATGCAAAATTTCGTTAATCTCAGCTTCAATTTTTTCATCGTTACCCGTGTTATCTTTTGAAAAATAACCACCATGGGTCAGGCTGACATCTTTAATAGTACGTTCTAAATACTGTTTATAAAATGGATCTGTTTCTTTAGTAAGATACGACTTAGCTATTGCTAGTACCCAAGTCTCAAACTGTGTTTTTAAACTACCAGCAAGCTCATTACCGTCTCTATAACCCTCGATATCATCAATAAAGAACAAAGTTAACGGTTTGATACGAGGACTGCGGGTAAGCAGTTCTCGCTCCAGTTTAAAGTGCTCTTTGATAGCCTTTTGAATCATACTGTCTTGAAGTGATTCATGATAAGAGTATGGGTTAATACTTTCGTCTTTTTTAAGCTCAATACCGTTACTAAGCACTAAAGTAGTTTTATTTAATTTTTCAATATTTAGACTATGTATCGCTGAATGGATGCTTGAAAGTGAATCATCACTACCAAGTATATGGCGAGTCTTAGTACCATTTTCGCTAAGCTCAAACTCGGCTTCTTTACCATCTAATGACTTTAAAGTGAGCTTAGCGTTGTCATTACCTGATAAGGTTTCAACATAGGCGGTAACTCCTTTGACTAGGTCTTGGTTAAAGGCATCAACAGCAGTTAGATGGTAAATGAGGTTTTTATACTCATTGTTGAAAGTTGCACCATATCGTAGCGTGAACTGAGCTTCTAAGTTCGATATACTTTTCCAAGTTTTACCAGTTTGTGGAAACTTATGCGGCTCGTCTATGATAACGACAGGGTTGATACCTGCTAAAGCATCGATGGCGCGATCGTATTTCTCTCCGAGCAGTGCTCGATCAAATCTTTCTTCTTGAATAGTAGGTGAGTTAATCATGCCTTGGTTAATCACCAAAACGTGAATTTTACTTTTGTCACCGTGACTGGCATTGACAAACTGAGTCACAGACTCTGGCATATAGGATCTTTTGCCTTTCTTACTTTTTTTGCTTTCAACCACGTAAGTGACAATTTGCTTATCATGATATTCACCTTGAAAATCATGGCGAAAGTGCTCACGCAAAGCGTCACTCTTTAGGAAGTTTACCGTACCAGCTTTAATAGAAAGAGTAGGCACGACGACGATAAACTTAAACAGCCCATAGATTTTGTTAAGCTCATACATGGTTTTGGTATAGGTATAAGTCTTACCTGTACCCGTTTCCATTGATATATCAAATACAGGGTCGTCACTGCGTTTATCTGTGCCAAATATACCGTTATCTTTTTGCACTTGTTCAATATCAGTGGCTAGCGCTATAGCTTTAGAACTGATCTTAGGGTTGATATATTGATTGATGGTATAGTCTCTTGAAGAATGAAACTCTACATTCAAAAACGATTTGATTAACGCAATAATCGCTTTTTCTTGGTGAGGTAGATTTGGTTCGAAATTAAAGCCTGCCATGGACGCTCTCGTATATATGGTTAAAAAAGAAAACAGCTATCAAAAACTTAGTATCTGACAATAATATTGATAGTGATCTTCTTTTTGTTTTGATAGCTTTTGATGGCTTCATTTAACTCCATCTGTATAGCGGTATCGAAGTTGTAGCCATTGACTATGATTCTATCTGGCGCAAAACTTTTATCTTCATCTAACTTGTCTAACAAGCACTTCAAATTTTGAGTGCCAAAGTCAGATGCGATTAGATATAGGTTCTTATTAACCAGCTCGGCGTTATAGCCCTGTAAGCCTATACTTATAATGTCTGCAGTTAGCTCATTGTTATCGTAAAGCATCCATGTCGCTAGCAGCGCTTGGTACTGCTCATCGCTTAATACCATATCGTCAAATAAGCTTTCATTGGCAACTTCAAAATCATCATCTATCTTAGGACGAAAGTCATTTATGGTCTCAAAAACTTTAAAACCTAGATCGCCCTGATAATCTGGATTTTCTTTAGTAATTTTTTCAGCTACTTTCGTAATACGAGCTTTAGTAATATCGAAAATAGTTTTGTAACCCGCTTTATGAGGGGCCTTGGTGTTATCAGTAGGCTCTGGCAGCTGCATACAAATAAATTTCCGGTTACAGTTATCACTTATATTCAGATCCATAACAGCATGGGCAGTAGTACCTGAGCCTGCAAAAAAGTCTAAGACAATAGCATCCTGAGAGTTCTGCACCGATGCAATTAAGGTTTTGATAAGTGACGTTGATTTTGGTCTTGAAAAATAGCTCTTACCCTTAAATAGTTTCTCTAACTCAACACCACCATCACTTTTAGTCGATAAAATCGATCTAAGAAGGAACTGTTTTACTTCTTCTAAATATGTGATTGAACTAGGCTGAGTGTTTTCGTCGGCTGCAAACCAGATTCGACCGCACATAAAACTACCATCGTGAAGCTCTTTTATATCTGTGTATTCATTGTCTATCCTTTTTGCTGCTTTATTAAAAGTATCTAACTTCCATCGCCAGCCACGATCAGGCATTTTTACTGGATTTCCTGTCTTAGGGTGAGGTATTACGTAGTCAGGCCCAAATGTATCTTGATTTGGCCAGCTCATATTTATTTTTCCCCATAACTGATAATGCTCATCCATGGAGTTATAAAGCGTTATACCTCTATCATAATCATTTTTCTTATAAAATCTTTTTATTTCTTTTTCTGATTCTGAAATGGGTTTTTTGTCTTTCTTCAGTTTTTTCAATAACTCTTGTATATCGTCAAGCCCCTCTTTAGGCATTAAAAACTCATGTTTTAGACTTGAATTTTTTGCATAAAGCAGGATGTACTCATGAATGTTTCCAATTCCCTTATCATTTTTAGGGATTCGTTTATTCCAGCAAATACATTCAATAAAATTAACCTCACCAAAAATCTCATCACACAAAATTTTTAATTGAGAGAGCTCATTCTCGTCAATGGAGATAAAGATCACGCCATCGTCGCGCATGAGTTCACGAGCAATATACAGCCTTGGATACATAAAGGTTAACCAAGCGCTATGGCCATTCGAGCCTTTAGCATTAAAACTAAGCGTTCGTTCCGCTTCAGCTTTATCGATACCTGCTAGTCGGCTCAAATCATCTACTGTGAACTTGAAGTCATCTTTATAGACAAACCCATCTGACCCCGTATTGTAAGGAGGATCGATATATATCATCTTAATTTTTTCACGGTAGCCATTGACCAAATGCTTCAGCACTTCAAGGTTATCGCCTTTAATCAGTATATTACCGCTATCACTGTTTTCAACGCTCTCATTATGTGTTGTATCAGGTTTTAGTAGCTTTTGAGGAGGTAAATTGGTTAACAGCCTAGCATAGGCTTTACCAAGCCAGTTTAAGCTATATGATTCCTTGACCATATCTACTTCGTTGGCTTTTACAACTTCCATCATCTTTTCAGGCTGAAAATGGCCATCCTTATCGAAACATTGAGGAAAATGTTTCTTTAAGATAGCAATTTGTTTGCTATTTGCCGTTTCAGTTTCATCAAAGAGAGTTTCGGTAGGCAGGTTGGTCATGATACTTCCTAGGGTGTAAGGTAAAAGGAGCGCTTATGTAACTGCTTTGGCATTATGACAAAGCCAATCCATCCAAACAATGATAAAGATATTTTAAGCGACATATACTGACGCATGTGCGTGGCTGATATGCACTGCAAACAGATTAACCTGATATTATAACTTTATAAAAATCGATAGTCATGAAATAGGAGTAGATAAGATGATTGAGATAAAAGGGCTGGATCAACTGGACAAGACATTAAGTGAGTTGGGCAAAGTAACTAGTGAGCTTGAAGGTGAACTAGGAGGCATACAGTTCGATGCGGAAAGTGCTGAAAGCATTGAGTTAGCTATCGTTGAAATGGAAAACATGGTTGATAAAAAGTTCGAAAATTACGCTTCAAATCCTGTGGCTATCGACATGGCTGACGGTATCAAGGCAGAATATAGGCAGAATATAGGCAGATGATTGTAGATAAAGCAAGTGAAGCAAGAATACAGGCTGATAGTGAGGAGAATAAAAATGGCCGTTGATCTATTCAAAAAAATTGATAATACCGTGTTAGATCTCCAAGCCTCACAAAGCCAAACCTATGAAGGGTTGCTTGAAAAGCTAGCTCAGTTGTTACGCCATGAAGACTTACAGCCTTTTAATAAAATACTTACTAAAAATATTAATTTAGAACAATTTCTAGAGGCGAGCTATGCCACTCAGCAAGGAATGTTTGGCACTAGCAGACTACAGTGGACTGGTAACGATGAACAAGACCTGGGACTAAAGTATGCATTAGTTCAAAAACTAGGTGATGATACAAGTTATGCGTCAAATTTTGCATACGAATTTTTTAGTAGCCGCGACAATAAAATAATCTCCTCTATTCACAACTTAGTTAGAGGGCTAATAATTCCCTTTGTGCGCGACTACAAAGAATATGTTGCTTCAAATAGCAAAATAGAGCCTGAGCTTAAGACACATGATGCTAACGCTGTAGCTCAATTTAATAGAAAAGTATTTGTCGTTCATGGGCATGACGATCATGCAAAAGAAATGATGGCGCGTTTTCTAGAAAAAAATGATTTTGAAGCTATTATTCTTCATGAACAGGCAAGTGGTAATAAAACGATTATTGAAAAAATTGAGCATTATGCGGATGTGGGGTTTGCAATTATATTACTGACTCCAGATGATATGGGTAAATCGAAAGATGCAGATAATTATCAACCTCGAGCACGTCAAAATGTGATTCTAGAGTTAGGTTACTTTATGGGCAAACTCGGTCGGAACAGGGTATGTGCATTTAGATCAGGTGATTTAGAAATTCCGACAGATTTTAGCGGTGTTATTTGGAACCCATTAGATAATGCTGGTGCTTGGAAACAGTTACTATCAAAAGAGCTTAGTGAAGCAGGCTATGATTTAGACAGTAATAAGCTTTTAAAGTCCTTAGGGTAGATAAGTTTATCTCGAAAACAGGCTATCTAGATCCACTTTCTGGAACGGGTAGCTTATACAGTTTGCTATAGCTAAGTACTGAAGGCTATCTAAGTCTTTGCAGTTATCATTGGTACTCATCAACGGAGAGTCACGTAGTGAAAAGTACAGGTCACCATATAGCATACGAAGCATCTCTATCAATTTCTGATGGTTATACAGGATTACAGAGTAGAGATGAGTATAACGCTGCTATTATGCATATCTTTGATTTGATAAAAGCTTCATATACCTTATTAATGACTGACAGTGCAGCACCTTCGCTATTTTTATCTATTACTGTATTCGAAGAAATTGCTAAAGTTCACGCTGGGCACATGCGCTCAAGAGGAGAGCTAGAAACGAAGCAAAGAGTAAAGCGATCGAAAGACCCTCTCTTTAATCATGGCAAAAAGCATAGGATCTCTATCGACCCTTTATTTTTATCTTCTGAACGCTTATATAACAGTATTGGTAAAGAGAGAGTTGAAGAGATAATAATGAACTATGAAACAGGGAAATACTCAGCTCTTAGAGAAAAGTCGTTGTATTTTAGTCGAACTAATGAAGGTTTGCATATACCCTCTAAATTCATAAGCATTAATTTATCAGCTGAACACCTACTGATAGCTATTGAGCTATTTGGTGAATTATTTTGGGGTATGACAGCTGTTGCTTCTATAGCAAGTGATGAAACTGATGCGATTTTTTTAAGAGTGACAAAAATACTCATTCAATGAAAATTATATAATTATGCTCGTTTTTTATATTAAGCATCCGCAATCATTCAGCCAAACCTAGAACTGTATCCAATCGCTTTTGCCATCGTATAAAATCGTCACTACTTTCAGTAAGTTCGAGCATACTTTTAGGATGGTTCAAGGTGTACACATCGTCAAATTTTTTTAAATAACTGGCCTTAGGCCAACGCAGTGATCTCTTAACAACTAAGCTCAGAAACTCATCCATATGATCGTCCCAGTAATCTAAATCATTGATTTTTATTATTAAGGTCGATATTGGCTTAGAGTTGTCAGTAGTATCTATCTCTAAAATGACGAACTGAGAAGTGTCAGTTTTGACTCTTACTTCAAGTAAAGACCGTCTATTGCCGTCCATCGTTCTATGTAGCCTAGAGCGCCCAACAGCAGGTAAAAAATGTAGTTTTTCAGTACAGTCAGTCTTAGGTCGTTCTGATAGCCTCTTGATTAGTAGCTTAAAGGCTTCAAATCGTTGCATATACAGTTCTAAAACATCGCTGTCATCCTCAAGCCCAGAGAAGTCTGCTTGGCATGCTGTGCCGTCAATTGTGGCCTCATCTGTACCAAGATCTAGTTCTACTAACTCTTCATAATCTTCAGTCTCTGCTCCTTGTGCGCCTGGAACTCTTTTTTTGACAACTTTTCGAGTTTCTATTGGAGTTGCAAAGCTAAAGGAAGTTGTTGGCACCTCTATCGTTTTCGGTTTAGTGTCAATATCTGCTTCTTGCTGATCATCAATAGTATCACTACTTACTGAACCATTTGGCTTAGCTACGTTACTTGTACCGCCGCCTCTCGTACCAGCTTTGAATTTCTCACTATAAAATGGCACTTTTTTGGGCAAAGAGGAGAGAATATTACTGATGCCTATAATTTCATGAACATAGTAATTGCCAGTATCCTTGTGCATCCAACCTCTAGTGTCTAGTGAGAGGTTATCAAGCCGTGGCGGACTAAATTTAAAGCACCATGTCTTCTTGTCTTCAGTTTCCTGAGCTTCTTCAATAAAATTTTTGGCAATACTTTCATAGGAAGAACGCGCATTTTCATCTATTAGTATCCAAGCCAGTAAGCGTCTCTGTCCTTCGTGATCAAAAGTTTTTAAAGGTAGAGAGCTTATAGGCAAAACATTTACCAATACTGAATCATTTGGCATGTCTTGAATCCAAAACTCTCTATTGAGTAATCCGTGATCAATACAGTTTCGAGCAAGATAGGCATTATGAAAAAATAACACTCGTGCAAACTCAATCTGAGGTATATGGACTGTTACTGTTGACTCATCTGGTCTGATATAGTCAAACACAAAGGTATTACCGCCACTTTCTGAATCAATGCCTACTTGCCAATTAGCAGTAGAGACATTACTCAAAACAAATGGGTAGCCACCTTTACGAGACTGCCCATCTGAAGGGTTTATGACTCTTCTTTTCGCGAGAGCTGGTAGATTTGATAGTCTAGTATGTAATATTTGATTTTTCCTAGTGCTTGTTACGTATAGCTCAAGATTCCATGTCTTTAAGTGTTTAAACTTGAAAATATTAGCAACGTACATTATTTTCGAGTCTTCAGGGAAACCTTTAGCGATCATATACTCACCTTGTTTATTCGCATATTTGTAATACTGTATGCATGCTCTAGAAACCTACTAGACTCAGGAGTAATTCGCTCATCACTCAATTTAGCCAGTCGTAATATCTCCCAGCGCTGTAAAGTTTGATTGTTCGATATACTATCAATTAATACCTGGCTTAACCGTCTTATTTGATAGTTACTAACGTCTTCACTATATCTATCCAAAAATGCTGAGACTAGAGGCAGCTTATCTTGATTCTTTTCAATCATTGAGACTGAATCAGTTTGATTCATCCACCACTTTTTTGATTTACGAGGTAATGTTAAGTCGAAACATGTGTGATCGTTTATTTTGATCAAAGACCTCACAAACTCGTTATCTCGCTTTTGCCAATCTACAGTAAATCCTTTAGGTATGTGACGTTGATGGTAGTTTTTGTTTGTATTAATAAACCATGTCTTATCGTTACGATATAGCCATGCATAAAGAGCTTTATTAACTTTTCTAGCTTCTTTAATCGATTGGTGTTCTTTAATCAAGTCTAACCATAGGTTTCGATTTGACTTTATCAATTCACTGTCGGGCTTTATGGTATTTTTCGCTTTTGTAATTTTACCAGATAGGGTGGTTTTCTGGCTTTTCACCTGCATTATTATTTCTTCAAAAGTCCATTCTTGCTCCAATAATGAACTAATAGCGATAATATGTTCAAGATAACTGAACGATTTACGATGTTTACGAAAAATACCGCGAAGCCAACCTGTTTCACTGTTAAGTCTATGAAGATTGTTCGTTTCCAATAACTCTAATGGCCATCTATTTTTTACCTTTTCTAGTATACGAAGGTGGTCGATATGTTTAGACCCTCTTATACAGTTACTAGATCGAGCTAAACCGTGGTAAAAAGCAGTCCACTGCTCAAAAGTCGGAGAAGATTGTTCAGCTAAGGATAAAAGCTCAGTTATTTTAGAAATGAGGAACCTATTATTTTCATTGACACTTCCTTGTGGATTTATATTACAGTTATGTGGAGTAGGGGCAATAAAATCATGACGGGAGTTAGGACGATATTCAACTGAAGAATCCGCTAATGATCCATGCTTGCTACAACAAGTTATGCCTGGAATTTGCCACATACGTGACCAATACCATTCACCATAATCTTTAAACTGCTCATTAAAACATTGTGGGCAGTAACGGATATATTTTACTGAGGGCAGTCTTGATGCATTATTCCCTATTGCTAAGTGAATAGCGCCTTGCGAATGATTAGCCATCCATCTCAAACATTCTTGTCGCCTAGACTCAGGGATAAAAGGAGCATACAAAGGAAAAAGCGTATGCTGGTATGCAATATAATTCAGATTAAAACGGTTATGAGGATAGTGATTCGCTATTTTAGATAAATGGCATGGCAAATCAACAGTTGCAACTACTCCTCTATCTTCAAAAACATCATCTAATAACTGCTTTGGACTAATCAATCCAGCTCTAATCTTATACCTAGCAACTGTGCTATAGATCAATTCTTGAGGGTATGGCATAGGAAGATTAATCATACTAACTCACCTTAGGTAGCCAGTCATTAATATCAAATATTAGCGATGTAAAATCTTTTAAGTGCTCATAAAATGAATTATCTTTTTCCTTTTGAGTGAACTGATAACGTAAATCTTCAGAGTCAAGCGTATGCCAATCCTTTGGTTTGATATAATTCGATTTTTTGGTACGATTAATCGTTTGAGAATCATCTTTTAAATTGCTGCTTCCAACTTTAACCTCTTTCGACCATTCTAAAATAATAGACATCAACTCGGGCATAGAGGCTTCAGGTAGCTCAGAAACTGCTTTTTTAACTGTAGGAACTAGTACAGGGGAGTCTTTCCCCATATCGACTAACATACGATGTAATCTAATGCTTAGTTCGCACCCCTGATATTCTGATACCTCATCGAACTCAGACTTCTTTTGATGTAGCTTACTTTGGAGCTGCAGTAACTTTTTATCGATGTCGGGTATTACTAGATCTGAAAACTCGGCAATTTTATCTGCTCTACCAGATTGCAAGGCTTCTATCATAGGATGTATAGGTCTTAGATCTTCATCGTAAGTGGTCTGCAGTAGTTTAACCGTAATACGTTCTATCCCTGAATCTATAGCTCTGAGCTGAGCTAGTACAAAAAGCTTAACTACGATATCTAAAATACCTTGTGACAGATCATACCAACGACTTCTTACATCGTCAGATAAGACAACATCTGCTTTTCTCAACCATTGATACTTCCACAAATTATCCGTAAACCTGTTCCATTCAGATTTATATGTTTTGCCATCTGCTAAAACTATATTTGGTTCTTGTGCCATCTGCTCCCAAAAAACTGAGCCAAAACCTGCTCCACGTCGAGCTGATCTTAAGTCTCCTTCAAATATAAATCTAGCTTTTGGTGTTCCAACCATAACGACAGGAAGACCTACCGTATTTACTAGCGTCACAAAAAAATTCAACATTTTCTCAGCACCGCCAGACTTATTAACACTGAGATGTTGTATTTCGTCTATTACTAACAGTCCGATAGCATGGTGATTAGAAATCTGACGCATCAAATTCAATAAAGTTTCAATACTATGTCGTTTTAGCGCATACTTTTTTTCATAATTAGAGTCTAAAGCTTGGTCGATTGCTCTAAAAAAGTGAAGGCATAGGCTTTTAAGTGAGCCATCGTGTGGACAATCTACTCTTAAGTAAACAATTTGAGTGAAGTTTAATTCTGAATGATAAATAACTTGAGGATAAGTTGATAGAATTTTATTAAGAGTGGTCGTTTTACCACTACCTGAGCAGCCTATAAATGCCAAGCTACGAGCTGTAGAAGTCGCTGTAGGAAACCTAATCACATCGTCCTCACCAGACATTAAACGCTCATAGCCATTTTGAAGATGAGTATTTAAAGAGCCGTCTTTAGGATTGCGTCCAACATACCCTTCACGAATCATTATTGATAACTTCTTCTCAAGATCAATATGACGGTTGATAGGCTGAAAAAACAGACCCATCATTTGAGATATCAAATGTGCTCTAATAGAAGAGGAAGCCTGACAGTAAGAATGATTGAGCTTTATACTACCTTTAAGTTTTTTGACCACTTGTTCTGGTTCTAGAATGTCAGGCAGTGCCTCAATAAAGGGGTTCCCTTTGTAAGAACCAAAGCTTTCTTTATAAACTGCATTAATTATTACTGTCTCCAACATTCTGTAATCAGTCATCTTCAGATAAAATATCATGATAAACTGGGAACTTAAGCGCTAGCTCTTCATCATCCAGTTCACTTTGACTTCTCGTGCTTTTTTTGGTCGTAGGCAGTTGAATTAACTCACCTTTTTTAAACTTGCTTTTCTGCCTGTCCTGTCGCTCCTCATCTTTAGCTAACCTTTTGTTATCATTGATATTAGCTAACTGAGCTGACTTGCTTTTAAATGCTGTTGGTTTAGCCTTCATAGCTTCTTTTATGATTTTTTCATTTTCTCGTTCAAGGGTTTCTAATGCGAAACTACTTTTAAGCTCTTGATTGGCAGCTGTTTTTTTCTGCTCTTCTTGTATTTGCCACACCTCCCAAAAACTACAGCCCTTAAACTCTCTTGATCTATCGGATAAATGGGCTTTCCAATAATTGAGGCTACCTTGTTCATAAAAGATAAAAATTGTATTTGCATCTAAAGGATCGTAAGCAACTTTAATCGATTTAGGTCTATTGATTGTGTTTTTCCGATGAAGCCAGCCTTTTTCTCTTATTTCAGCACAAATATAGTAATTACCAAAGAGCTTGATACCTAAATCTGAAATGCTGGCTTTTTTTTGAGGTAATAGCGCTATGTATAAAGCATCCGCTGAGACAGCACGAAGCCTACCTGTTCGATGTTGTAACCCCCACTTCCATAATTCAATAGGAACTAGAGGTAAGTCAGATGGCATATCACTATCTCTATCATAGTGACTTAATTGATGAGCATTGTTATGCATCAAAATTGAATTAATAAGAATTTTTTTTAAATCTGAAATTGTCAAAGCAGCATCTAATCGGTAGTCGTTGCCACCTTTTTTCTTCTCTTTAACCCCTGTGACTACTCCTGGCGCAAATGGTTTGAACTTTGCCTGCATGGTTTTAAAGTAACGCTCCACAATAGGCTTTAAGTCGCCACGATAAGGAGGGGTATTCTCTACTCGAACTGAAAAGCTTTTTTCCAAGGTCTCAATTTGATGACCTAGTAATTCTCCACGATCTGCGAGAATTGCATCTGGCAAGCCTATACATGGCCAATCGTCAGCTGTGATATTAATACCATTATTTTTACAGTAACTTTGTTTATCCGCTACTGCCATCTCTAAGGCTTGAATACTCGTGGCATAGGAAGGGTTTTCAAATCCAATATAAAAACCTGCTACCATGCGGCTAAACACATCTGTAACGAAGTAAATAACTGGACGACCTACAATACTCTGCCTATCTGAATCAGATACTAGATAAATATCTGCAATAGTAGCGTCGATCTCATAGCGTGAACCAGGGCCAAGAACTTGAGTGTTAACAGTCGAGCTTAACTGTCTCACATCTTTGTTATAACTGATTTTATTATATCTGGCTTTGAGTTTTTGAACGGAAGTAAAGTTCTTGTCATAAAAGTATTTAAACTGCCAGATACTAGGAAAGTCCTCTTCTTTAACATCTGGATTTAAAGAGCGATACATTGTTTTAAATTTTCGGTAAGCATAGACGACTGTATGCTTGCTATCGTTTAATAAGTACTTATTTATAGTGATTGAGAAGAGCCTTTCTACATCTTCATTAATAACGGCAGTAACCCCTTCCTTATAGAGCCTAGGCCTACCTAGCTCTTTATCTTTAGCAATACGCTTTTTTCCTTTCGCTCCAGAATTTTTATAGTTCGGAAGTAGAGCATTAGGTACTTGGCCTTTTTGCCAATACCTACGAAGTAACCGATATAGCGTTTGCTTTGTACTTCTTTTAGAGTCAACAATCTCATTAATGAAATTTGCACGTTCCTCTGGAAGGTAATATAAAGGGTGACTTACAATAGGCTTAATAAGCTCATAACTCTCATCTCGTTTTAACTGAGCTTTACTGCCATCTTTTGGAGTTTGTAACAGTAAACTCTGATGAGGGTCGTCAGTGATATAACACACACCCTCTTCAATCAGATTCACTAGATCCTTCATAAGTACAAGTTCAGGCAATGCGGATGTACGATCAATCTCAATCCAAACAACTTGCTCTGGTAAAAGGCTTAGTATTCTATACGTTGAACCTTGATTACTATAGACATCATTGATTCGCAACATATCCAAGCTCCTCAGTCATTAAGTCCCAATAATGAGAGTTACTTATTTGAATGTCGCTACACTTTAGCTTTCTGAAGCCTATGCGAAGGTCGAATGTGAAGAACCTCAGCCCTAATAGCGTTCTCAACTCATTAAGCGAACTGCCTACCTCACTGAAATATGCAGTATCAATATCTTTGCACACAGCGATAATGCTTTTTTCAGGATATTTGGTAAATTCCTTAGCGTAAAAATTCAGACTGTCTTGAGTATCAACTGACCTATTTAGAGTAGTTTCTGGATATAGCCATTTAATGTTATTTTGAACGTCTATAGGTATGTCTTTTTCAGTGATTATCTGCCACGAAATGCCTTTAGAGTGCCAGTATCGACGCTCTATCTCTAGTTTCTCTAGAGTTCTGGGCTTCATTAGATCTTTTGAATATTTTGCCTGCAAAACAAATTGGCTAAGCTCTTTATCAGAGCTCACAACATAAAAGTCTGATGTCATAACATGAGTATTGCCTCTAATAGCAGGATGCTTTACTTGCATATTCTCTGCAATCTGAAGGGTTTCATCAAATTTAAGAGGAAATTGCTCTCGAATATCTATTATTTCTTGACTCCATTCAAGAAATAGAAATGTTGCTAGCTCTAAATCAGACATTAAATGGTGAGTACGTCTTGTTTTGTGACCGAAAACCCTATGGGATCGACCTGACGACGATATATCAGATATTTTTATCCAAGGTTTGTACTCGGCAAACTCCCCCTGACCTCTACCTTCTTTAAGCCACTTTTCTTGTTTTTTTGAAAGCATAAAAAACCCCTGCTAAAGTTATATAAACTTTAGCAGGGGGTAATAGCGGAGTCAACAGTATGATACTTTATTACTCAGTATGTATCTTTATTACTTAGTATGATACTTTATTACTCGCGTACAAAGCTTTCAGAATCAATCACTTATCCTACTCGACCGTGACTGATTTTGCGAGATTACGTGGCTGATCGACATCCGTACCACGCATCACTGCTACATGATAAGACAGCAGTTGCACAGGTACGCTATAAACGATAGGGGCAAGCGTCTCGCAAACCTCGGGGACATAAACCACGTGCATTCTATCTTCTGCGACCATCTTGCTTTCTTCACTAGCAAATACAAACAGCTCACCGTGACGCGCATGTACTTCTTGCATGTTGGCTTTTAGCTTATCAAACATACTGTCTTTTGGCGCGAGCACCACGATTGGCATGTCTTTATCGACCAACGCCAATGGACCGTGCTTTAGCTCACCTGCCGCATAGCCTTCTGCGTGAATATAAGAGATTTCTTTTAGTTTCAGCGCGCCTTCTAAGGCGATTGGAAACTGTAAGCCACGACCTAAGAATAAGCAGCTTTTCTTATACTCAAAATGCTCACTCATGACTTTGATAGGCGCATCGAGTTGTAAGCTGGCATGTAGTTGCCCGCGTAGCTCTTGTAATTTGCCTAACAAGGTGGTTAATTTTTCACCTGTCATACGCGCTTGTACAACACCCACTTTTAACACCAGTAACATCAACGCGGCAAGCTGAGTGGTAAAGGCTTTGGTCGAGGCAACGCCAATCTCAGGGCCGGCAAGCGTTGGTAAAAAGATATCGGTTTCACGCACCAAAGATGAGGTCGGTACATTACATAAAGCCAAGCTGACGAGGCCTGCTGGCGTGTGCTTTTGAATATCACGAAGTGCCGATAAGGTATCCGCCGTTTCGCCCGATTGCGAGATGCAAATGACCAAGGTGTCATCGACGACCACTGGATTGCGGTAGCGGAACTCACTAGCAACCTCAACCGAACACGGCAAACGGGTTAGGCTTTCAAACCAATATTTCGCGACCAAACCTGAATGATAGCTGGTCCCACAAGCGATGACTTGAACGTTCTTGATACCTTTTAACTGTGCTTCATGACGCTGCAAAAAGTCATCGCGCAGCTTAGATGGCGCATCACTATCTAAAGCCATCTCAATCGTACGGGCAACTGCATCTGGCTGCTCATAGATTTCTTTAAGCATGTAATGCTTAAATTCACCTTTATCAGCATTATGCTGGGCGGCATCAATCTCATGTATCTGACGTTTTACTTTTACGCCATCGGCATAAACTTCAATACTATTACGGGTTAATTTGGCGATATCGCCTTCTTCTAGATACATAAAGCGATTGGTCACGGGCAAAAGCGCCAATTGATCAGAGGCAATAAAGTTCTCACCGATACCTACACCGATGACCAAAGGCGAACCTAGACGCACGGTAATCAGCTCGTCTGGGCAATCAATGTGCAAAATGCCAAGGGCAAACGCGCCATGTAATAAAGGAATAACGGCACGCACAGCTTCCAGTAAATCAGGCGTATTTTTGTAGATATCATTGATTAAATGGGCGACGACTTCGGTATCAGTTTGCGAGGTAAACTCGTAGCCTTTAGCAATCAGCTCTTCTTTTAGCTCAGCATAGTTCTCAACGATACCATTATGGACCACGGCAATTTTACCAGATACGTGCGGATGAGCGTTGCGCTGCGCAGGTTCGCCATGCGTGGCCCAGCGCGTATGTGCAATACCGATATGACCATCGAAAAATTCAGGATTGACGGCGACGGCATCGACCAGCGCTTGTACTTTGCCCACTTGGCGCTCACGATGCAGCTCGCCATCACGGATAACCGTCAGACCAGCAGAGTCATAACCACGGTATTCTAGGCGTTTAAGGCCTTCAAGTAAGATATTGGCAATATTCCGCTCAGCAACTGCTCCAACGATTCCGCACATAATTATTCCTTAAATTTTATGTTCTCATACCATGTGATTTTGAAAGATACTGATACATGGACAATCATTAATCTATAAATATAAATAAGCAGCACCACAAATCATTGTCGTACTGCTTTAGTGGTCTTACCATCATTTTTATCAAGTTAACTATCAGCGCCGCCTTTATTTTTTAGTCGGACGCTGAAAGTCATCTTTCTGGGTTTGGCGCGCACGTCCAAAGGCTAAGGCGTTATCATCGACGTTTTTGGTAATCACTGAGCCTGCCGCAACCGTAGCGGTATCACCAATAGTAACTGGCGCAACCAAGCTGGCGTTAGAGCCGATAAAGGCATTGTCTTCGATGATGGTTTGCGATTTATTGACGCCGTCGTAATTACAGGTAATCACGCCCGCACCGATATTGACATTTGTTCCAACCGTCGCATCACCCACATAACTTAAATGATTGACCTTGCTACCTTGGCCGATAATCGATTTTTTAATCTCGACAAAATTGCCTACTTTACTGTTATTAGACAAAACAGTATCAGGGCGCAAGTGGGCGAAAGGTCCAATATCGACGCCGTTTCCAATTTGAGCACTGTCAATGACGCAGTACGGCTTTAGGTGACAGGCATTGCCAATGTGCGCATTTTTAATCACACAGCCAGCTTCGATATAAACGTTATCGCCTAAGACGCAATCACCTTCAAAGACCACGCCCACATCGACGAATACATCTTGTCCTGCGCTCAAGCTACCACGAATATCGACGCGAGTAGGGTCTGCAAACTGCACGCCAGCTTCTTGTAAGTCTGCAACCAACTTACCTTGCCATGTACGCTCTAAGCTGGCAAGCTGCTGGCGGTTATTGACGCCTTCAATCTCAAAGCCATGCTCAGGCTCAATCGCGACAATATTAATCCCTTCAGCGACGGCCATTTTAACGATATCGGTGAGATAATATTCTTTTTGCGCATTGTCGTTAGTCAGCTTCGGCAGATATTTATGCAATAACGCATTATCAACGCAGTAAATACCGCTATTAATCTCTTGGATTTTTTGTTCATCGGCGCTGGCATCTTTTTGCTCAACGATGGCTTCAATATTGCCGTCTTTATCACGTTTGATACGGCCGAGACCAAAGGGATTTTCTACCGTCAAGGTCAACATTGACATACCGTCAGTATTGGCAGATTTTAAAGCTGTTAACGTCTGGCAGCTGACCAATGGCACATCGCCATAGAGAATCAGACTTTGGCCTTCTTTTGGTAATTCGGACAGGGTGACTTTTACTGCATGGCCCGTTCCTAACTGTTCAGTCTGGGCAACCCACGTAATCGGCAAATGCGCATATTGCTCATTAATATCTGCTTGCACTTGCTCGCCGCCAAAACCATGGACGATGATGGTGTCATCAACGGTCAATTGATGACAAGTATCAAGCACATGACCGAGTAACGACTTGCCAGCCAGTGTCTGTAGCACTTTTGGCTTGGCTGATTGCATACGCGTGCCTTTACCAGCCGCGAGGATAATTACTGAAAGAGGAGCTGTCATAGTATTCCTAAAAAAGAGCCTACAAATGTAACAAAATATACTTCTGAATTATAACGCAAATTACGATTTAACCAAAACGCTATGTCGTGACATCTTTGTAAACTGATTATGACATTAGCTGTCTATAGATATAAATTAAACAGCAGGCGTTCAGAAAATCTAACCGCTAAATAGGTGAGCGATATAAAAGGCGATAAAGCAGAAGTATTTATGGTAAAAACGTTTATTTGAGGCTTAAAGGATAAGCTTAAGATTAAAAGGTAAAAGAGAAGATAAAGGTATAAATAATTACCCAAACGGCTGCTGCCATCACTCCCGCAATAATATCATCGAGCATAATACCGAGGCCGCCTGCGACTTTTTTATCTGCCCAACCAATCGGCGGCGGCTTAATAATGTCAAAAAAGCGGAATAATATAAAGGCGATAATAATCGCTACGATAGTAGGTATTTGGATGATATTTTGCCAAAAGCTGCCGTTAGCGATACCCATATAAGACAGCGGCAGTAGGGTAAGCCACATACCAGCCCACTCATCCCAAACAATATGCGGATTATCGTGACCGCCCATCAGCTCTGAGGTACGACCGCATATCGCATTACCAAGGAAACAAGCTAAAATAGTAATCATCAAAAACGGCACAAAACCTAAGCTAAGCAGCGGTATAGCGACTATTAATCCACCAACTGTACCCCAAGTACCGGGTGCACGGCGCGGCAGACCGCTGCCTAGACCGATACCAAGCCAATAAACCAAACGATCAAGCGCACTGGCATTGGCGGGTAGAGGCGGGCAATCATTGGCTTGTCGGATATCAGGCTTAGATAGGTTGTGATCAATCATGGGTTAACCTGCAAAATGTTGGTAACCCGTCAGATTGGGCCAAGTAGGAAATGGGGCGGGATGCGTCGCTGTGACTGGCTGTCCTTGATAAAAAATCTCTGGTTGTACATTTTTAGCACCATCTGTCTTATTTACGGCTATGACTTCACCGATACAGGTGACATGCGTGTCGCTATTATTATTAATCGGTGGCTCGATATGGGCAGGCAAGGTAAAAGCCAGCTCATAATCATCGCCGCCCGCCAACTGACATAATAAGCGCTCAGATAGACCAACGCTTGATAATGCTTTACTGGTAGGCAGCTGCTCAAGGTGAATGCGCATACCAATGATACTTTGCTCACAGATATGGCTAAGGTCTTGATACAGACCATCAGAGATATCTATCATCGAAGTTGCGCCAATTGTCGCCACTGCTGCCCCTAAGGCAATACGTGGCGTTGGCATATGCAGCCGATGGGCAAGCTCAATACCGATAGCATTATTAGGATGCTGTAGCGCATAAGCAGCATCGCCAAGCGACCCCGAAACATAGATTTTATCGCCGACTTGCGCGCCCGAGCGGTAAACAGCTGGCGTAGCCGCATCAAGCAATCCTTGCGCGCTGACACTGAGCACTAAGTTATCACTGCGCGTGGTATCACCACCAATAAGCGTGACACCAAATAGCTGGCAGGCGTGAAATAAACCTTTAGCAAATTCAGTCAGCCATTGCTCATTCGCCAAACGCTCAGGTAAGGCCAATGCCAATAGAATACTATGCGGCGTTGCGCCCATCGCGGCAATGTCGGAAACGTTAACCGCGACCGCTTTATAGCCGATTTGAAAGGCTAACTGGTTTACGTCATTCCAATCAGCACTAAAGTGCCGCCCTTGAACGAGGGTATCAATACAGCTAACCAAGCGCGCACCTACAGGCAAGCTCATTACTGCCGCATCATCGCCAATGCCTTTTTCGACATTGCGTGCTTCGGCAGTGCTGGACGATGACGGTGCAGCTTGCATTTGCGAAAATATACGCTCAATCAGCTCAAACTCGTTCATGGCTAGTCTTTATTGTTTTCATTAGGAGTAACAAGGTTTGAATCATGTAAGCCTACGTCAGCTGCGTCACTATTCTCATCATAGCTAACATCATTGGTAGATGTGTTTTCTTCTACAGCGCTTTCTTCTGCAGATTTGTCATTAACAATATTATTTGGCGCTTCATTTTTTGCGGCGTCATTTTTCTTATTGATCTTATAGTCCATAATATTCGCTAGCGCTTTACTCGCGCTATTACGTTTAACACTGGCATTATTGGCACTGATACGTGGTTTGTTTGAAGCAGTTGCAGTTGACGTACTATCGATATCAGATTCAGCAGTGCTTTGACTAGCTTCTTCAACAGCTGCAGATTGAACTTCAGCCTGCTTAGCATTTGCTTGAGTCGCCGCTTTTTGTGAGGTGCGCAGATTGGCTTTGCTATCGGCATCGACTTCAAGCGCGCGCAATTCAATCGCCATTTTATCAAGGACAGCATTAATTAATTTATGGGCGTCAGTAGCGCCAAAGTGATTGTTTAGCTTCATCGCTTCATCAAGCACGACTTTGTAGGGAATCTCTAAGCGGTTTTGTAGCTCATACGCCCCAATCAATAAAATAGCATGTTCAACAGTGTCCAATTTATCAATGTCACGATCAAGATGCCGACTGATTAGCGCATCGAGAGCGTCAATCTGCTCTGGAATATCGCGCATCATTTCATGATAGTAGCCAATATGAACGGTATGCATGGCGTTGCTCGCGCGCGTACGGGCAGCGATATCATGCGGCGCATTGTCCTTCCAGCCAAGCTTACCATCTTTATCAAAACGGCGGTCGGTGACCAACCACTCATATAGGCCTTGCATTGCAAAGCGTCGAGCCTTACGCACAGCGGTGTGGCTAGTCTTATAAGTCGTTTCACTCATATCAAAGGTTTGCTCACCCGCACTACTGCTCGCGATACGAGTAGCTTCAGCTTGTGCATCATTGGCTTGGGCGGTTTGTGCAGCGTTAATGGCGCGCTTGAGTTGGTCAGTCATAGGGGGTCAATACCTAAATTTTAAATAACTATCATTTTAAACATCTATCTTGGCGCAAATAACAGGCTTGGCAAAGACAGCAAGTTGTAAGAAATAGTATAAAGGTTGTTAAATAGTAGACGACTGGCAGGCTGTGACAGTCGGATATTAAAACGGTGTTTTATAGAACTGTTTATAGTGCTTTTTACTATCATATTGGCACTGCGGTCTATATCAAAGGTGATATAAGCCGCAGTGCCATTTAAATGACAAATAACCGTTTATAAAATGAAGACTTAATTACGCGTCATCACTATTATCATAGTCATCAGCAATATCTAGCTGTGATAGAACCGCTAGCATCTCAAGCACCACCATCGCCGCTTCTGAGCCTTTGTTACCGGCTTTGGTACCAGAGCGCTCAATCGCTTGCTCGATGCTGTCAGTGGTTAATACACCATTAGCAACAGGGATATTATAATCAATTGCAACGCTGCTTAAACCTTTGGCAGATTCGCTAGCGACAAAATCAAAATGCGGCGTACTACCACGGATAATCGCGCCTAATGCAATGATGGCATCAAAGCGATCAGATTCAGCGGCGCGCTGAGCAACGAGTGGCAACTCAAACGCACCCGGTACGCGAATCACGGTAATGTTGCTACCCAATACGCCATGACGCAGTAGGGCATCGATTGCACCATCTACCAATGACTCAACGACAAAACCGTTAAAACGACCGACGACGATACCAATGCGCGCATCTTCGTTTTGATGTAAATTGCCATCGATATGGGTAATATCATTGCGCTGCTGTTGTAAATTTGACATAAGAAAATCCTTTGAGTAAGTAGCGTTTAAAACAAAATTTTTATGTAAAATCTCGATTGTTTTCAATAGTTAACTGACAAAAATAAATAAGTAGCGCTATGATACCATTTTTTGCACAGGCATTGATATTTTAGCAATCTTAAAGATTAAAGACGCATCTGTATGCCTTGTGCGGCCATATAAGCTTTGGCCTCTTGCACGGTATATTCGCCAAAGTGAAAAATACTGGCCGCAAGTACGGCATCGACGCCGCCTTCTATTACGCCTTCGGCCAAATGTTGCAAGTTACCAACGCCGCCTGAAGCAATAACCGGCACATTTACGCGGCTGGTAATTTGCTGCATTAAGACCAAATCATAGCCTTTTTTGGTACCATCACCATCCATTGAGGTCACCAATAATTCGCCAGCGCCGAGAGCAGCCATTTTACTTGCCCAAGCCACGGCATCAATACCGGTTGGTTTACGCCCGCCGTGAGTAAAGATTTCCCAACGCGGCATGATGATGCCATCAACCATTATATCTGCAACGCGTTTGGCATCGATAGCCACGACGATACATTGATTACCAAATTTCTGTGCCGCCTCCCCAACGAACTCAGGGGTAAATACCGCTGCTGAATTAATCGCTACTTTATCCGCGCCTGCATTGAGCAAATTACGAATATCAGCGATTTTACGCACACCGCCACCAACTGTGAGCGGTACAAACACGGTTTCAGCCATACGCTCAACGGTATGATAAGTGGTATCGCGATCATCATTGGTCGCGGTAATGTCTAAAAAAGTAATCTCATCAGCACCTTGCTCGTTATAGCGCTTAGCGACTTCGACAGGGTCGCCGGCGTCTTTAATATCGACAAATTGCACGCCTTTGACCACACGGCCATTATCCACATCCAAACAAGGGATGATACGCTTTGCTAACATAGGGTCTTTCACCTTATAATCAATTTATCCGTAAGCGCTAGTCTAGCAAAATCGCCGCCATATCAGGCAGCTTTTCGCAAGATTATTATGCTTTTAACCAAAGTTTGCTCATGCGCGGTACAATCACTGTCATTACCGTCGATATTTATCCTATTTACCTTCTTTTAATTGCCATAAGTGAGATGTCATGTCCGTCTATACCCAGTTAACCGATGACCAGTTTGCCGCTTTTTGCCAGCGTTTTGGCGTCTCATTTGCGCGTGCCATTCCGATTACCCAAGGTATCAAAAACTCTAACTGGTTTATTCAGACGACTGACGATGTAGATGGCGCGCACTCTTATGTATTTACCTTATTTGAAGAGCGTCCACCAGAAGACATCGAAAAAATGGCGGTTATCCTCAATCAATTGGATGGTAAATTGCCAGTAGCGGCGCCGTTAGCATTGCTTGATTTAGGCGCTGATAGCGCAGAAAAACGCTATGTCATACGCTATGATAATAAAGCAATTACCCTCGTACCTTGTTTGGCTGGCGCGCATCCACAGCAAACCACGCAAGCGATGTGTTATGAGATTGGCGCCGCTTTAGCCATGCTGCATGAGACCTTACAAGCACTGCAACCTGCGGAAGAATATGGCGTGCCTTTATACCCATGGGCGGAAGTACGCGACCGTGAAATGCAGTTTATGCCCGGTGACGAAGCCAAGCTCATGAGCGATATTTGGCGCGCTTACTCAGATTTGCCGCTTGCGACGTTGCCAAAAGGCTTATGTCATTTAGACATGTTCGCTGATAATACCTTATGGGACTTATCGTTAAATAATAGCCAAAAAGGCGCAGCGCGTTTAACGGGATTGCTAGACTTTACCGAAGTCAGCGTTGAGCATTATGTGATGGATATTGCCATTACCATTAATGATTTTTGTACGACGTGGGGCGATGCCGAGCAAGGCGAAACCGTCAATTTTGACCGCAGTAAAATGGCGGCTTTTTTGCAAGGCTATGAGTCGAAACGTGCGCTTGGCGAAGATGAAAAACGCGCTTTACCAGTGATGCTCGCCAAGGCGGCGGTGATTTTTTGGCTATTACGTTTAAACGTTATCCACTATAACCGTACCGAAGGTCGGACTGGTGATAACATCATGGTCAAAAATCCTGACCTGATGAAACGCTTGGCGGCTTATCATTGGTCACATGTTGAAAAAGAACAAAATACGGTCTTTGTATTGTTAGATAATGAATCGGCGATGCAAAAAAGCACTCAGATAATCGGTATTTTTAGCAATATCACCCAAGCTGAGCAAGCACGTGATAAATTAAGTAATAGCAGTGATTTTGCAATCAAAGAATATACGCTCGACCAATTGGCATAGATTGTTATTTTTCGACCATTCCTGTATCAAAACCATAAAGGCAAATCCCATGACCGATCAAGTTGATAACTGGCACAAACTGGCGCGCTACGATACCAATATGCAAGGCGAGCTGCATGCCAATCTGCTGCGTAACAATGGCATTACGGTGTCACTGCAACCGCTGAGTGCCATGCCCGGTATGAATTCTGGGATAGTGCTGTGGATACAAGATACAGATTTGGCGCATGCGCAGCGTATTTTGGCGAATATTGACACCGATGGGGCCACGCCTTATGAGATGTTTGATGAAGTATCAGAAGCTACTCTAAACCCTCCTTTAAATTCTGCAAAAGACAACAACGGCGGTGAAGTATAAATGTGTCAACTCTTAGGAATGAACTGTAATACCCCAACCGATATTGGCTTTAGCTTTGCAGGATTTCGTCGTCGCGGCGGCATGACCGACAGTCATGAAGATGGCTTTGGTATTGCGTTTTTTGAGCGCAGTGAATGTGCCAATAATGATAAAACAGCCAATGCTTCGACTGGTTTGCGACTGTTTCATGACAATCGCCCAAGCCATTTATCACCTGTTGCCGACTTGGTGAATAATTATCCGATTAAAGCGATGAATGTCATTGCCCATATCCGTAAAGCAACTCAAGGGCAGAACTGCTTAGCCAATACCCATCCTTTCGTCCGCGAAGTGTGGGGCGAGCAGTGGGTTTTTGCCCATAACGGGCAGATGAATAGCGAATTTATCAAACGCTGTCAGCGCCTGCAAGACAATGGCAATGCCTCACATTGTCAGCCAGTTGGTAACACCGATTCTGAAATGGCGTTTTGCTATTTGGTCAATCGCCTAAAAAGCAGCTTTAAAACCCGCCCAGATGATCAAACGCTGTTTAATTTTTTAACCACCCAATGTCGCTACCTTTCTGCCAACGGTTTGTTTAATTGCCTAATCTCAAACGGTCGGTGGCAGCTGGCTTATGCTGGTAGCTTATTGTTTTATCTCACGCGCAAAGCACCGTTTGGCGAAGCAAAATTAGCAGATGATGATTTGGCCATTAACTTTGGTGATGTGACTACCGACAGCGACAAAGTGACGATATTGGTCACCGTGCCATTGACTGAAAATGAAAAATGGCAACAGTTGGCGGTCAATGAGTGCTTAATATTCCAAGAAGGTGATGTTATTTATAAAGACAGTCCAAGTCAGCGTAAGTTTTTAACCATTGAAGAAGGAATTGCGGTAGCACGCGCGGTTGGAGCGAGTGTTTAGGAGTGGCAAGTATTTAACGTTGATTAAATATCAGTTAGATATAAGCGCCACAACAGCGCTTAAATTTTTCACCTGAGCCACAAATACACGGCTGTTTTTGCGTGACAGTCATAGAAACACTCGGGTCGAGGAAATACCAACGCGCATCGTTGTTCGCTTTGTCTGTTACTTTTACAAAGGCAGATAATTCATGATGCGCCTGTATGCCGTCATCTTTATTATCAGAGATATTAAAGTAAGCCTTAAACTCAACTTGCGCATGGCGTTTACCTAGCTTTGGCGTATGCGTAATGATTTCTAATCCTGCCCAATCTGTCTCTTTTGCCCAAGACTCAATCGCCTGAATATCTAGTAAATTTTGCTGCGCAGGCAAAGTGGTTTTGACGATATATTCTGGTTTAACTAAGACAAAGGCGCTATAACGCGACCGCATTAGACGCTCAGCAGAGTCTGGCTTTGCACCGTCAATTTTATCAGCTTCGTTATTTAAAAGCCCGTCATGATAAGGCTGGCAGCAATCTTGATAAAGTAGCGGTACGCCAATAGCATTTGAGGCTGGGTTAATTTGGCAAGGGCAGATTGGTAGGGAAATTGACATTATTTACTCATGTATTATTCATTTTTTAACGGTTCTATAAATTTTAATTGAGCCAGTTTTTTATCAATTCTGGCCATAGTCCCAGTTTAAGCTTTGCCCAAGGTTCGGGGTCACGCAGCTGCTGCCAAAACTCAGCAAATGGCGGCGCAAAATAGACCAAGAGCGCAAGGATGACGTACAGGAGCAGATACCACCATTTATCTTTATGCTGATAAAACTTCATCGCTGTACCCGATGAGCGCTTCATTTTCATATTGGACAAATTCACACTATATAGCTCATCCAATGCCAAATGTACCATGGCGCCGCCGAATAAAAACAAGCCATAAAACCAACTGACAGTTAGCGGTAAGGCTAAAATATCGTAGCTGACGTAGGTCATTCCAAGCCCTAGTATGGCCATGTAGGGCACCGAATGAATGACGCCGCGGTGTACGGTCATATTGGTAAAAATTGAAAATACCACATAACGCATAAAGCCGTAGCCCGCCAACCATAAAGCTATCAGCGCCAGTAAACTCAGCTCACTGCGCCAATGCATGACCAGACCAAAGGCAAAAATAAACGAGGTAATATTAAACCCAAGCTTAATCGGCGTCGAGTTATCAGAATCCAAATCAGGCAGCAGCCCACCGATAGTGCCGAGTGCCACGCACATCAAAAACCCTGAATCATCAATCAAGCCTGCTTTATAAACCGCAAGACTCATCGTACCACTTGCCATGAATGCAACATTTAAGTGGGTGTTAAAATTTGCCATAAAAACTCATCAATAAATAGCGCACGAAATCTGTATTTCGAGCGGCTTGTCTAGCTGTAAAAAAGCGCTCCATGATACCATAGCCACGCCAGTCGTCTAATAGAGATAATCAATATGACCGCCACTGATTTACCTGCCAAGCCTTATCGAAATACTGCTTTTGATGCATCTATTAATAACCCGTCTGCATACGCCAGCACGCTTGATGACAGCTTTGCTGCTATTGATTGGCAAGCGTCGTGGCTGTGTCACTTAAACCAGTTAGGCTATATAAGTAAAAGCATCAGCCAGCTAAGAGGCTTAAAAAATGACCCTGCTCAGACAGACAAACTCGAACATACGCCTGATATCATCGCCAAGGTTTTGAATACCGCATTACAGAAGCATGCTGACGCCTTACAACAGTCATTACCGCAAACCAAACCTGCGCTAAACAATCAAGCCCAAACCTTAAAATTCGTTTCACAAAATGAGCTGCCAGAAGGCGAAGCGTACGAGCGCTTTATCGGCACCACCGGTAATATCCCGACCCGTGATAATTTGCATGATTTATTTAACGGTAGTATTTGGCTCACCTTTCCAAAGACCAAAGCGCTGCTCAATTATTATCATATGCTTGAGATTAAGGAGCAAGGTATTGGCGCCAGTCGCGGCCGTGTCCGCGATACCATTACCGTTTTTGATGAAAATGGCGCGATATTGGTCACCGCTGAGTCTAGTATCGGTAAGGCATTGGTTGATTTTGATTGGCAGGAAAGTTTGGTTGCACCACGTGACAAATGGGACGAGCCAAAGCAACTTAATAAACAAGCTCAGGCAGCAGTTTATATTTTTGGTCATGCACTGTTAGAGAAGCTACTGCACCCACGCAAAGCATTATGCGCCCATAGTATCGTGATAAATGTCACGCAAGATTTTTTTACCTTGTCGCTATCTGAGCGTATCAATCATTTGGATCAAAAAGTGGCCGATTATATGGACGCGTTATTATCAGAGCCAGATGTTTCCCCGCGCAAACTGTCGCCATTGCCCATTTTGGGCGTGCCACACTATTGGGCAGAAAATGTCCAGCCGAGCTTTTATGAGGACAGCCAAGTCTTTCGGAGCGGTCGTCGTAGTCAAAGTTAAAAGATATGGGCACACCTTGTCCGGTAAACGTTGAATTTTAACTGCTAAAGCATTGTCGTGGTTACGATTGTGCCACGATTCAACACCATCTAGTCGTTAACAAAGTGCTGCTTATTTGTTATGGTAAAAGGACGTTACAGTTAAACGCTAAACAGATGCATATATCTTTTGTTAACGGCGATTTCGTTCACCTCACCGTTATCAATAAATATTTATTCAAATAAAAGCACCGTTAACTATTGTACTTAGCACTTGTTAAAAACGAGCGTTTATTAAAAAATAGTTGTCGCCATTCGATTTAAGCACATTCATTTAAATTAAGAAGAAATAAGCCACCAGTTATCAGCATAAATTGCCATGCATTCACAGTCGTATTAATGGCATAAGGATTTATGCTTAGGATCTATAACAACGATAAGGAAGCTACCATGAGTGATATTTTTAATGTAAAAGATACGATTGACGTCGCTGGCAAGGAGCACGTTTATTATAGCTTGCCAAAGCTGACTGACACTTACGAGAACATCAGCAAACTGCCATTTTGCATGAAAATCGTCTTAGAAAACCTACTGCGTAATGAAGACGACGGGCAATCTGTCGGCAAAAACCACATCGAAGCCGTTGCCAATTGGGACGCTGGGGCAGAAGCGTCAAAAGAAATCGCCTTTATGCCAGCGCGTGTCGTCCTGCAAGATTTTACCGGTGTACCATCAGTGGTGGATTTGGCAGCGATGCGTGATGCGGTGGTTGAGCTTGGCGGTCGTGCTGAGCAGATTAACCCCTTTATCCCAAGTGAATTGGTCGTTGACCACTCTGTACAGGTCGACGCTTATGGCCGCGAAGATGCACTAGACTTAAACGAGAAAATTGAATTTAAGCGTAATAACGAGCGTTATGAGTTTTTACATTGGGGCAAAAACGCCTTTAAAAACTTTGTCGTTGTGCCACCAGCAACCGGTATTGTGCATCAGGTTAACTTAGAATATTTAGCGCGTGTAGTAATGGCTGCTGAAGTAGACGGAGAGCTGACCGCGTATCCAGATACGGTATTTGGTACAGACAGTCACACCACCATGATTAATGGTATTGGCGTACTTGGTTGGGGTGTTGGTGGTATCGAAGCGGAAGCGGCGATGCTTGGTCAGCCATCCTCAATGCTCATTCCACAAGTGGTCGGTTTTGAGCTCAAAGGCAAATTGACCGAAGGCGTGACCGCAACGGATTTGGTACTACGCGTCGTTGAGATGTTACGCGCTCACGGTGTGGTAGGTAAATTCGTCGAATTTTACGGCGAAGGCTTACACAGTATGCCACTCGCTGACCGTGCAACCATTGCCAACATGTCACCAGAATACGGCGCAACCTGTGGTATTTTCCCGATTGACCAAATGGCTATTGATTATCTGCGTCTGTCAGGTCGTGAAGAAAGTCAGATTGAGCTGGTTGAAAAATATGCCAAAGCGCAAGGCTTATGGCATGATGCCGATACGCCGGCTGCGACATATTCAAGTAAGCTTGAGCTGGACTTATCATCGGTGAAACCAGCCCTTGCCGGTCCGAACTTGCCGCAGCAGCGTATCAATTTGTCTGATATGCATGAGAAGTTTGGCGAAACGCTAGAGAAAATGACCAAAGACCGTAAGTCAGAAATTGATGGTAAAGTGCGCTTTGACCAAGAAGGTGCGCAGCAAGAGCAAGCCGATAGACTGTATGCCAAGCCTAATGTCTTCTCTGACGTTAATATCGATGATAAGAGCCACAAACTGCGTGATGGTTCGGTGGTTATCGCCGCGATTACCTCTTGTACCAACACCTCAAACCCTGCGGTGATGATTGGCGCTGGTTTGGTGGCGAAAAAAGCCGCTGCCAAAGGTTTAAAAGCCAAGCCTTGGGTAAAAACCTCATTGGCACCAGGCTCAAAAGTTGTTACCGATTATCTTGAAAAAACCAAACTGATGGATGAGCTAGAGAAAACAGGCTTCTATTTGGTTGGTTATGGTTGTACGACATGTATCGGTAACTCAGGCCCACTCTTAGAGTCGATTGAACAAGGTATCAAAGAAAACGATTTGGTTGCCGCTGCGGTGTTATCGGGTAACCGTAACTTTGAAGGGCGTATTCACTCGCACGTCAAGGCCAGTTACTTGGCGTCGCCACCGCTGGTGGTTGCTTATGCGCTGGCAGGGACGGTCGATATTGACTTGACCACCCATCCGCTAGGACAAGACCAAGACGGTAACGATGTCTACCTAAAGGATATTTGGCCAACGTCCGATGAAATTAATGAACTAATTGCCAATAATATCGACGCCGATATGTTCCGTAAAAACTACGGCGAAGTGTTTGACGGTAGTGCTGCATGGAACGCCATTAGCTCAGCCGATAGTCAGCTGTATCCATGGAGCGAGAAGTCTACTTATATCAAAAACCCACCGTTCTTTGATGGCATGACCATGGAGCCAGAAGGCATTCCTGATATCGAAGGCGCGCGTATCTTGGGTCTATTTGGCGATTCAATCACCACTGACCATATCTCGCCAGCTGGTAATATCGATGCTAATTCTCCTGCGGGTAAGTACTTGCAAGAGCGCGGTGTGATGCCAGCCGACTTTAATAGTTATGGCTCACGCCGTGGTAACGATGCGGTCATGACCCGCGGTACTTTTGCCAATATCCGTATCAAAAACCAGATGATGGGCGGTAAAGAAGGCGGCTATACTTACTACTTTAAAGGCGACAACGCCACGCTTCAAGACGGCGAAGAAATGGCCATCTATGACGCGGCGATGAAGTATAAAGAAGATCAGCGCCCACTTGTGGTACTTGGCGGTGCAGAGTATGGCTCTGGTTCTAGCCGTGACTGGGCCGCGAAGGGTACGATTTTGCTCGGCGTAAAAGCGGTATTGACCAGCTCGTTTGAGCGTATTCACCGCTCAAACCTAGTCGGTATGGGCGTGTTGCCATTAACCTTTAAAGGTGATGAAAACGCCGATACTTATCACCTAGACGGTTCTGAAGTACTAAGTATCACAGGCCTTGATAATGGCGAAAGTAAAACCGCAACAGTGACGGCGACCCGTGCTGATGGTTCAACTGAAACCTTTGAGGTAAACGTCATGCTACAGACGCCAAAAGAGCGCGAATACGTGCGTCATGGCGGCGTATTGCACTATGTACTACGTCAATTGGCAGCTGAGAGTAAAAACGCAGCGTAATATTTAATTAAAGTGAGAATAAGAAAAGCCCAGTCGTGATAACTGGGCTTTTTTATGCGCAATGCTTTTTAATTCGTTATTTTTACCTTTAACCCTTCTCAGTCAACAGTTTAATCCCCAAGCCAATAAACACCACACCACTAATTTTATTTAAAATAGATTCGATAGTTGGATTCTCTCGCAGCTTTTCACTGAATTTTGACGCCAGTAATGCCAAACATAAACACCATATAAAACCAGTGACGGCAAAGGTCAATCCTAAAATGATGAACGACACCATGCTATTGGCATAATTAGGATTGATAAATTGCGGGAAGAACGCCAAAAAGAATAATGCGACTTTTGGATTAAAGGTATTGGTAAGCACGCCCTGTTTATAGATTTGTCCATAATCTAAAAAACTAGTACGAGTAGGATGATCATGGCTGGATAAATTATCGGCCATTAAAGCATCTGGTTTCGTTAGCAGCATCTTTAGGCCTAAATAGCATAGGTAGCTGGCACCAATATATTTAACGACCATAAATGCAGTAGGGGAGTTGGCCAATAAGACGGATAAGCCCAGCGCCGCCAATAACGTATGCACTAAAATCCCTGAGATAATACCGAGCACGGAATAAAAACCCGCCGTTTGCCCCTGTGAAATACTGCGGGTAACGATATACATGCTATCGCTGCCAGGGATCAGGTTTAACAAGATGGCTGCCATGACAAACCCTAGGTAATTCTCAATACCGAACATCGCCAACGTGCCTTTTAGATAATAGGAGAGGCTCTTAGTATAGGCTTGTGCGCGGCGAAATGTCTAGTTTTTCAAGTTCTATTCTTTCAGACTTAAAGTGTTATTAATAAAAAATGGTATCAATAAAACGTGTTGCCAATAAAAAACGCTAGGCGAAAAAAAGCCCAATCACGATATAGTGTGACTGGGCTTTTTGACAAAGTTTAATAAGTATATTGTTCCTTACTTATTTTAGTTCATTTGGCCTTTTAGCGAACGTTATCACCAAGAGTAACGATAGGCTTGTCTAAACGATGGTTGGCTGCTGCACTTCTTGCGCCCATAATAGCAGCGATAAAAGTTAAGATAGTGCTGATTAACCAAAATAGACCACTATATAAAGCTGCTTTACGAGCAACCTCTTCCGCTTGTTGTAATTTTTGTTCAGCGGCTGCTTTTGCTTCAGCGATATTTTGCTCAGTTTTTATTTTATATTCGTTAAATGACTGCTGAACCTCGGTACGAACTTCGATAGCTTGCGCTTCTGTTAGACCTTCTTGTTGCAAACGGGTGATGAGCTCAGGACCTTTTAAGGTCTGCTCGATTGCTGCCATACGCTGTTTTGCATAGTCATCAATATTGCGCCACGTGTCGATATCGGTAAAGTCCATATTGGCTACTTGTGTCTTAGTACCATTGACCAAATCTTTAACCACACGACTGGTTGCTGCGACTTGCTGTTCGCTTAAGTTTTGCGTATTTTTTGCTACCATTGCTTGGATATCTTCTTCACTGATATCTCCTGAAACGCGCTGATAAATCTCCTGCGCTTTTTGCTGTACGCCGTCGTTTTGTGCGGCTTGACCAGCAGCGGCTGCACCGACGGTCGCTGTTGTGGCAGCCGTTTTAGCGACCGTACCAACGGTAGAACCTACCGCATTACCAGCTGTGGTTAAAATCCCAGTTGCGCTACTTAATGTAAAAAAAGTAGTAAACAGTACAATCAAAGCGGCGGTTAGCATACCCGTTAAGGTAGCATCTCTTGGATCTACATCGGTACCATCACCAAATAATGCTTCTGGCGCTGAGAATTTAATTGCAAAGTGACCTGCTACAAAAGCACTGATCAAAGCGGTAATAACCGCATATATACCGCCCGCGATACTGGTACCTTTTAAATCAAACGGTAAAAATGAGCTTAGCACTAAAGCCAAGGCAACCATTGCCATCACGATAATCAATCCCATGACCAAACCGGCAAGTACACCGCGCCAGGAGGGGCGTCTTTGAGGAGTATAAGTAGTTAACATAACCATTCCTTTTTTAAAATTTCCTAATTTTGTATGGGTATTTATAGTTTTCACTCTATGCTTAGAGCAGTTGTACACGTACTTAAATTCACAACCATTGATTGATATTTATCGTTTATTGTTTTTTGCCATCAATTAAAGGTTGTGAACATAATATAAGCATAAGGAATAGAAAGACTTATTAATAATACTGTTAAGTAGAAAAGCATGAGGAATGTGTATTAGAATGTTAAAATAAGTGACAAAATCAACGAAATGTAAGTGTAAGTAAGAAAGAATTAAGCAATTAATATTTGTCTCGTAATGATTTTTTAAAATAGGCGACAAAAAATACAGACAAAAAAAGCCCAGTCACCATATGATGACTGGGCTTTTTTATTGTGCGCTTATTAGTCTAATCTAATACTTAAAGGTACTAAGCAAAAGTGCTAATAAGTGACGCCGAATAGTGGCGTCCCCAGGGGGATTCGAACCCCCGTTACCGCCGTGAAAGGGCGGTGTCCTAGGCCTCTAGACGATGGGGACGCATAGAGTGTCATAACCACTATTTTACAATAGCATTACAACGGTACTTCACAATATCAGAGTGCTTATCTATTAATAGAGCAAGCCTTGCCTAGGTGCTGATATCGTCCTACTAGCGAGTATTTATTCAGGTTTCAGTAAACTGAACGTTGCGATAAATAGTATGGTGGAGCTAAACGGAGTCGAACCGTTGACCCCTTGCATGCCATGCAAGTGCTCTACCAACTGAGCTATAGCCCCTCGCTAAGAGTGTGCGTATTTTAGGTAAGACCAGCAGTCTTGTCAACCGCTATTTTAAAAATAATGCATAAATTTGCAAAAAAAGTTAGTAAAAGTATTTAAATGGCTAATTCTGGGCATTTAAGTACGGAGATTAATATAAAAAAAGGGTCAGTATTAGCCTGACCCTTTTTTATTAATTATCCATTCTACTCTTAATTAACCAGTACAAGGTTATTTAGCAGCCAAACTATTCAGCCGCCAAGAAGTCTGGCAACTCTGCCGCTTGTTTCTCAAGTTTTTTCAGTTTCTTTTTGCCAAGGCCACCCAGTACATCAACCGCATGGCGTAAACGGGTCAGGGTCATATCAGCGCCGATAATCGCCATAGAGTTCATGACTGGCGTCGATGAGGTGCTACCAGCGATAGCGATAAAGAACGGCGCCATAAAGTCACGCATTTTAATATCAAGATGAGCAGCAAGGCCTTTTAGCGTGGCATAAATATTTTCTTCCGTCCACGTCGGCAAGGTTTCTAGCTGCCAAAGCGCCAGTTGTAGCATCTCGGTAATTTGTTCAGGCGTCAGCGACTTATGGGTAAAGCTTTCAGCGGTGATAGCAGGCAGGTTTTGAAAATAAAAGCCGCCCCAGTTAACCGCATCAGACAGCAGTTCAATACGTGGTTGAATTGCGGCGGCAATCGCGGTTAGTTTATCGCTGTCACTTGCCCAGTCGAGGATTTTGTTTTTAAGCTCTTCAGGGCTAAGCGCACGTAGCCATTCCGCATTTAGCCAGTTGAGTTTTTCGATATCGAAAATAGGACCGCCAAGCGACACACGCTGAATATCAAAGCTGGCAATCATCTCATCCAAGGTGAACTTTTCCGCTTCGTCAGGCATTGAGTAGCCCATACGGCCAAGGTAGTTGAGCAGCGCTTCTGGTAACACGCCGGCATCACGATAGTAGGTAATAGAGGTTGGGTTTTTACGTTTTGACAGCTTTGATTTATCAGGGTTACGCAATAATGGCATATGACAAAGAACGGGCATCTCCCAACCAAAATACTCATAAAGCAGCTGATGCTTCGGTGCAGAGTTGAGCCATTCTTCACCGCGCATAACATGACTGATTTCCATCAAATGGTCGTCGACGACGTTGGCCAAATGATAGGTTGGCATACCGTCAGTTTTTAGCAGCACTTGCATATCGACTTGCGTCCATGGAATCTCAACCGTACCGCGTAGCATGTCATGTATTTGGCAGACGCCTTCGGTTGGCACGCGCATACGAATAACGTGCGGTTTGCATTCAGCGACTAATTGCGCGGTTTTCTCTGGTGCTAAATGTGCGCAGCGACCGTCATAGCGCGGCGTTTCGCCATTGGCCATTTGCTCAGCGCGCATGGTATCAAGCTCTTCAGGGGTACAAAAACAGCGAAACGCATGATCGCTTGCTATCAGCTGCTCGGCATGTTTTTTATAAATATCACTACGCTCGCTTTGACGATACGGTGCGTGCGGACCGCCGATATCTGGACCTTCTGCCCAGTCAAGACCGACCCAACGCAGCGCATCCAAAATCATTTGTTCAGATTGCTCGGTTGAGCGCGTTTGATCGGTATCTTCAATACGTAAAATAAACTCGCCGCCGTGGGCTTTGGCAAAGGCTAAATTAAATAGGGCGATATAAGCGGTGCCGACATGCGGAAAACCAGTCGGTGAGGGCGCAATACGCGTACGAATAGGACGCTTGCTATCAAGGTTGGCTTGGGATGATGTTTGGGTCATAAAAATCTCAGAATATGCTAGTGAATGAATAAAATGGTGAGAAAAGTTAAAGCTCAAGGCGAATAAGGAGATTGTATAAAAAATACGGGTGAAACAGTCGCCGTCACAGTAGAAAAATAGCGTAAAATATAGCCCTAGTATAACAGAGAGCTGAGATATTTTTAACGAAAAGCCTCTCTAGCGCTTGACTCGCCGTATATCCTTGCGATAATAATGCTAGGTGAGTCATAACTTGTTTATTTTCATCTTATTTTTTACTATTACTGGCCAAAAAGGTCATCATCTACTGAGTCGTTTGTGTCCATATCGAATCCAAAGTCAAAAAACACGTTAAATTCTAAAGAAACCCCTTCTTCAGTCATTGATAGTTCTGAGTCAGAAGTCAATTCGTCTATTGTTGAAAACGATTCTGCTCAAGAGCCCGTCATAGAGCAAGCAGGTGCTGATGAATTAAATTTTGTTCATGACGCCGTGCTACTACAAGAAACGGTGGCGGCGGTATTGGGTGTCAAATCGCTGCCCAAACAAACAGATGACAGCCGTCAGAATAGCTTACAAAAAAGTGGCATTTATGTGGATGCAACTTTTGGGCGCGGCGGGCATAGCCGCCTGCTATTAAGCCAGCTTGCCGATGATGCAACCTTGATTGTGTTTGATAAAGACCCAACAGCCATTAGCGTTGCGCAAGAATTAGCAAAGTCTGATAGCCGCGTCAAAGTGGTGCATGATAGCTTTGCAACCTTGACCGATAGCCTAGCGGCAATGGGTATCACAAAAGTGGACGGCTTAATGGCGGATTTGGGTATTTCCTCGCCGCAGATTGATGACGGTAGCCGTGGTTTTAGTTTTATGCGCGATGGTGCGGTCGATATGCGCATGGACACCAGTCGCGGACAGTCGGTTGCCGAGTGGCTCGAGATGGTCGATGATGAAACCTTGGCCAATGTGCTTTATGAGTTTGGCGAAGAGCGTCATAGCCGCCGTATTGCTCGTGCGATTAAGCAGATGGACAGTTATGAGTCGACGCTTGCGCTGGCAGAAGTGATCAAAGCAGCGCATCCAAATTGGCAGCGCGGTAAGCACCCAGCGACTCAAAGCTTTCAGGCCATGCGCATTTTTATCAATAATGAGCTTGGTGATGTCGACGACTTTTTAGCACAAAGTATTCCGATTTTAAAGTCGGGCGGACAGCTGGCGGTGATTAGTTTTCACTCGTTGGAAGATCGCCGTATCAAGCAATTTTTGCAGCGCCATAGCAAAGGTCAGTATCCAGAAGATGAAAACTTGCCGATGCCGCCCAAGCGTCCGCGTTATTTTAGTAAACCAAAACGTGTTGGCCCCAGTCAGGCTGAGATAAGCAATAATCCGCGCGCGCGTAGTGCGTGGCTGCGCATGGCGACTCGTAGCGATACGGATTATAAAGCAGATGATAATTCTTAAGCTAAGTCTTAAAACTTGCTATTCAGTTATGTGGGTAAAATATGACTGAATGTTTTAATGATTACGCGGCTGTTAAAAAGCTGTAAACATTCTCTGCTAGGCTCAGCAGTTACTTTTTGCTTGGTTATGTGTTTATTGATTTTATTGGTAGTTATTTTTATTGATGGTGCTGATGGCTCATGAGGGTGTGTTCACTCGCAAATCTTAGCGCTTTTTTTATTTTGAAGTTCACTTTTTTGAGATCGTCATGGCAATATCTGACAAACCTGTAAACCGCCGCGCCGCAATGCCTCCTAATACTGATGTTGGCGAATTATTCGTGCGCCGATTTAACGTAGTCAGTATATACGTGGTCATATTAGTGTTACTGGCGGCGGCTATTATCTGGAGCGGCATCAAGACGGCAGAGGGCGTGCAGCAATATCATCAGGATTATAAAACCTTGCAAGACATGAAAAAACAAGAGCGTAAGCTACAAGTTGAGCACCAACGTCTATTGATTGAACAGCAAACCTTTAGTGCGACCCCGCAAATTGCCAGTCGCGCCGTTGCTGAATTGGGTATGTTTTCGCCAACCCTTAAAGATAAGCTGATTATTCAGCCGGGTGCGGCAGTTGCCGTCGCGCCAGTGCTCGAGGACGATGGCACAGATGCTGCCGCTGCCAATGAAACAGATTTTTTTGAGGCAGATGCTAACGCTGCGGAGGCAGGACGATGACTGATAAAAAGCCCACTGCCAAAAACGATAAAGCGGCCAAAAATAACAGCAAAAAATCCGCCAGCGGCAAAGTCACTAAGCCGCTACGCCGTGCCAGTGTTGCCAAATCTGGACAAACAAGCGGCAAAGCTGACAATAAAGCGGCCGATAACCGCAAAGCTAAGCTATTTAGCCGCCTAAAAAAGAACGAAGAGCAGGGCGCTTATACCAGTGTAAAAACCCAAAAAAGCAAAAGAGCCTTTTTGGGTAAAGCCTCTGGGGCATCGTCGCGCGGCGGTGTTGAGCTAGACAAAAACCGCTTTCGCACGATTTGGGCAATATCGTTAGTCATTTTAGGCTTATTAATTGGCCGTGCTTATTATTTACAAGTCGCCAATGCGCAGTTTTATCAAGATAAAGGCAATGAGCTGATTACCAGCGTGCGTACGCAAAAATCCTATCGCGGCATGATTACCGATCGTAATGATTTGCCTTTAGCCGTCAGTGCGCCGCTTGCGACCGTGTCGTTTAGCCCGCACGATTATGCGCGCGAATATTATGAGCTGAAACGTATTATATTGACCAATCCTGAAAGTCCGCAGCTTGTCGCGCGTATGCAAAAGCGTTTAGATAATATGGATTTAACCACGCTTGCAGCAGCGGCCAATATCTCAGTTACTGAGCTGAAAAAAGTCACAGCTATCGATGACAGTATTGACGTCACCGATGAAGAAGCGGTGAAGGCGGCGTTGCCATCGGGCGCAGGTTCACATTATCTGCCACTCCTTAATAAAGTCACGCCTGAGATTGCCCAAAGCGTCAGCTCGCTCGATTTCCCGGGTGTCTATGAGAAAAACTTCTTTCAGCGCTATTATCCGCAGCCGCAACCAAACTCGCAGCTATTAGGTTTTATGGGGCAGAACGCCAATGATCCTGAAGGCGGTTATGAAGGCCGTGCTGGTATTGAGCGTCAGTATGAAACGGCGCTGGCGGGTGAAGACGGTAAGGTGCTGGTATTAAAAGACGCCAAGCAAAACAGCTTAAAAGAAATCAAGCAAGTCGAGCCAGAAGTACCGGGTAAAGATGTCGCCTTAACGATTGATTCGCGCTTACAGTACTTGCTTTATAAAGAGCTTGAAAAAGCCGGTCGCCTGCAAAAAGCGCGCTGGTCGACCGGTATGATTGTTGATGTGCAAACGGGCGAAGTGCTAGCGCTATCGACGTGGCCATCCTTTAACTCTAATAATCTGAACGAGATGACGGGTGAAAACCAGCGTAACCGTGCGTTGCTCGACGTCTTTGAGCCGGGTTCGGTCATGAAGCCATTTACCGTGGCAGCCGCATTGGATTCCGGTAAATACACGACGACCTCATTGATTGATACCAATCCAGGCTCTATTCGTGTGCGTGGTTATACCATTCGTGACCACAATAACTTGGGACGCATTACGCTTGCGACATTGCTACAAAAATCTAGTAACGTCGCCTCAACCAAGATTGCGTTATCCTTGCCGCCTGATGCCATTACCAATATGCAAAGACAGTTTGGCTTCGGGGCAAAAACTCCGCTGCAATTCCCCGGTGAGGGCAGTGGACTTGTGGTCACGCCAAAAGAAAAAGAAACGTCAAGACGAGCAACGGTCAGTTATGGTTATGGTCTACAAGTGACCTTAGCGCAGGTCGCACAAGCGTATTCGGCGCTTGCCGCTGGCGGGGTGATGCATCCATTAACCTTAATTAAAGACGACAAAAAACAGCCCAGCAAACGTATCATGGCGCACGAACAAGCTATGTCTATCGTACAGATGCTAGAAAGTGTCACCGAGCCGGGCGGTACCGCCAAAGCCGCGGCTATTGATGGCTATCGTGTGGCGGGTAAAACAGGTACCTCACGCCGTATCAACCCAAAAGGCGGCTACTATAGCGACCAGTACCGTAACGTTTTTGCCGGTATGGCGCCAGCGTCCAATCCTAAGCTGGTCGGGGTGATGCTTATCGAAGACCCACGCGGTCAGATTTATGCTGGCTTAACGGTAGCGCCTGTCTTTCATAACGTCATGAAAGAGGCGCTGCGTTTATATAATGTGCCGTTAGATAAGCCATTAAAAACCGAAGAGCCGTAGCTAAAAAGTAAGTTCCATGGTTAAGTTTTATGACTAATTTCCATGACTAAGCTCCATGTTTCAGCTGTTAACTATTTGATGCGTTTTAACCGTTTAGGATTTGCCAATGTCTCTGTCTACCTCGCCAAAAAGCAACGCCGCAGTCACCTTACAACAGCTGATTGAAACCAGTAGCAACGATAGAGATAGGCAAAGCCATAGCTTAACGCAAGCATTAACAACGCTGGTAAGCGCATCTAGCAGTCAACTACCGAAAGCAAAAACTTCGATTGCTCATATTCCCTTTGAGCAATTCTGCTTAGACAGCCGTCAGTTAGCAGCAAACGATGTCTTTATATTATTAAAAAGTCAGACACCAAATTGCCAAAAAAGTCGCGACTACTTATATCAAGCCGCTGAGCAGGCGGCGTTTATCCTGTCGGAAATTGATCCAATCGCTTTGCTGTCTACCGCTAATGTGCCGCCACACGCCAATATTTCCTTCACAAACGATAGTGATCGCTCTAAAGCGCAGCAGCAATTAGCAGCACTGCCTTGTCCAGTAGTATACGTACCCCATATTCGTGATTTTTTAGGTGACTTGATTCAAGCGCGCTTACAGCATCAGCAGCCTGTGACCTTACCGACGGTCGTTGCGGTGACTGGTACCAATGGCAAAACCACCATCAGCCAATTGGTGGCGCAGTTGACGCAGCTGACGGGTATGAGTAGCGCGGTGATGGGAACAGCAGGTAATGGTAGACTCGGCGCGTTGGTGCAAGCCAGCCATACCACCGGCGATGCCTTAGCGGTGCAGCAGTTTTTATATCAAATGGGTTTGGAGAAGGCGCAATTATTGGCCTTAGAAGCAAGCTCGCACGGTCTCGATCAGCAGCGTTTACAAGGTATGCCAGTGTCGGTGGCGATTTATACCAATTTGAGCCGTGACCACCTCGATTATCATGCTGATATGGCAGAGTATGCGGCGGCAAAAGCCAAGCTGTTTGATAAAGCGCGTTTCCCCGAGTTAACCCACGCCATTATCAATATCGATGACGAGCATGCCCAGATTATGCTTGATACGGCGCATGCCAGTGGTTTGACCGTTTGGAGCTATAGTTTAGACCCAGCAAAATCTGCAACCTTTGTTGCCGCTGATATCAAGCCAAGCTTGCAAGGAGTTGAGATTGCGCTGTGTACGGATTTTAAAAATAAAGAAACCAAGAGCATTAATATCATTAGCCCATTACTCGGGCATTTTAACGTTGCCAATTTACTGGCTGCTATCGCCACTGTTATGGCTTTAGGAATTAACCTTGAGCGTATTGCTGATGTTATCCCGCAACTGCAAGGGGCGGTAGGGCGCATGCAGCGTGTGCCCTCCAATGATGGCTGTTTTATCGTCGATTATGCCCATACGCCCGATGCATTAAGCCAAGTACTTGCCAGTCTAAAAACCCATTGTAAAGGTCAGCTATGGGCAGTATTTGGTTGCGGCGGTGATCGTGATGGCGGCAAACGTCCATTAATGGCGCAGGCTGGATTGGCGGGCGCCGATAAAGTGGTATTGACGGCGGACAATCCGCGTACCGAAGACCCAAATTTAATCTTGCAAGATATGCAAGCGGGCATGACCAACGAGCAGTATCAGCGTACCCATATCGAGCCTGCGCGCAAAACCGCCATCGAATATGCGGTCAAGCAAGCAGCGCCTGCTGATATCGTTGTTATCGCGGGCAAAGGTCATGAAACCTATCAAGAGATTAACCACGTGCGTTATGATTTTGACGACAGCGTTATTTTGCGACATGCCCTTAAGCAAGCCGGACGCTTATAGTATTTATAGCGAAGTAATAGCGCCTGCCATTCATTTTTTGTACGTTTTAAAAAACGTACGCTGAAAAATATCAAAGATAAGTAGTCATCATATATAAGGTAATCATTATGACAGCCGACAACGATAACAGCATTCAGTCGCAAGGGCTGTATGTTTGGCAAGCAGACAATCTGCTTGCGGCAACCAAAGTAGTGGGTGGCCATTGGCAATTTGGGGCAGTACCTATAGAGCCAAACAATAACGCAAACAAACCCATTAGCAGTACACGTATCGCTACCGATACGCGTACTATAAAAACCGGTGATATCTTTTTAGCCTTGACGGGTGATAATTTTGACGGACATGATTATCTGGATATTGCTATAGAAAAAGGTGCGGTTGCGGCTATCGTTTCACGTCCGATTGCTGCTGATATTGCGCAATTGGTTGTCAATGATACGCGTTTGGCGCTCGGTCAATTGGCGGCCTATCGACGGCAGCAGCACAAAGATTTGACCGTCATTGCCATTACGGGCTCGAGCGGCAAAACCACCTGTAAAGAGATGCTCGGTAGTATCTTTGGACGCTTGGCGCCAACGCTGATTACCCGTGGCAACCTAAATAATGATTTGGGCGTGCCAATGATGCTACTCGAATTATCCGATCATCATCGCTATGCTATTTTGGAGCTGGGCGCCAACCATATCGGTGAAATTGCTTATACCACTGAGATTGTGCAGCCTGATGTTGCGTGTATCTTAAATATTGGTACCGCACATTTGGGAGAATTTGGCAGCCGCGAAGGCATTTGCCAAACCAAAGCTGAAATTTACCATACCTTACATGATAACCAATTTGCCATAGTTCCTGATAAAGATGATTTTACCAATCAATTACGCCGTATCGCTGAAAAGCATACCCCAAACGTTATAGGCTTTGGCAATACCGATGTCAGTGCCAGTCATTTAGATGTTGAGCCTGAGCGCAGTGAGTTTAAGCTGCATATTGGTAGCCAAGTCCATGATATTAATTTGCCTTTAGCAGGCGAGCATAATGTCAATAATGCGTTGGCGGCTGCTGCTTGTGCCCATGCGCTAAATATCGATATTAGCGATATCGTCGTCGGGCTTGAAAACGCCCGTCCTGCAAAAGGGCGTTTGAATAGTCAGCTCCTTGGTATGCATCGCTTGATTGATGATACGTATAACGCCAATCCGCATTCGGTGCGCGCAGCTGCTAAAGTGCTGGCGGCGCAAACGGGTACGCAGGTGATGGTACTTGGCGATATCGGCGAGCTAGGAGAGGCGGCGATCAGTGAGCACCAAAGCTTAGGTCGTACCATTGCGACCACTGGCATCAATGTGCTGCTGTGCGTTGGTCAATATGCGCCATATACGGTGGCGGGCGCGCAAGAGATTTCTGCTATCAATGCCCATGCCTTTGCTGATAAAGACAGCTTACTGTCCTATTTGCAGTCTTATTTACAGGCACAGCAGGCGCAGCCTTGTACGGTGCTGTTTAAAGGCTCACGTTCCATGCAGATGGAAACCCTTATCAATGCGCTAGTCGAGGAGTAGGCGGTGTTAGTTTGGTTGTTTGGCTGGCTTGGTCAGTATTATACGCCGTTTTCTGCGGTTTCTTCGTTGACGCTACGGGCGTTGTTGGCGGTTATTACTGCGCTGGCGTTCAGTATGGTGTTTGGCAGTCGCGTCATCAATCGCCTGCGTGCATTGAAATACGGTCAGGCGATTCGTAACGATGGTCCGCAGTCGCATTTGGTCAAAACCGGTACGCCAACCATGGGTGGGGTGCTAATTTTGAGCGCAATTGGCGTATCGACGTTACTGTGGGCGCGATTAAACAATCCGTATGTGTGGATTTTGCTCATCGTGATGATTATCTTTGGCGCGGTTGGCTGGGCGGATGATTGGCTTAAAATCAAATATAAAGATCCCAAAGGTCTGATCGCGCGTAAAAAATACTTTTGGCTGTCGATGGGCGCGTTATTCGTCGGGGTTTCTTTATATTACATTGCTACCTTGCAGCCAGATATAGCGACCACGCGTGAGATGCAGGACTTGCTGTTACCGATTTTCAAAGATTGGATGATTCCTTTTTCGGCCGTCCCGTTTGGGATTGGCTTTATTATCTTTACCTATTTTGTGATTAATGGTGCCTCAAACGCCGTTAACTTAACCGATGGCTTAGATGGTTTGGCGATTTTGCCCGTGGTCTTGGTGGCGGCAGGTTTAGGCGCCATGGCTTATGTCTCAGGCGACGTACGCTTTGCTGATTATTTACATGTGCCTTATATTGCTTATAACTCAGAAGTGATTATTGTTTGCGGCGCGATGATTGGCGCAGGGTTAGGTTTTTTATGGTTTAACGCTCATCCAGCGCAAGTATTTATGGGTGATGTTGGGGCGCTGGCATTGGGCGCGATGCTCGGTACGATTGCGGTTATGACCCGTCAAGAGATTGCCTTTGCCATTATGGGCGGTTTATTTGTCGCCGAAGCCTTGTCGGTGATGCTACAAGTTGGCTCGTATAAGCTGCGTAAAAAACGCGTCTTTCGCATGGCGCCACTGCATCATCACTTTGAAGAGATTGGTTGGAAAGAAACCCAAGTGGTGGCACGATTTTGGATTATTGCCATTATCCTTGTGATTCTTGGCTTAATGACCTTAAAACTGCGTTAAGTTGTCAAACAGGTTTAAATCAAAAAATTTTCAAATCAAAAGCCATCTTAAAAGTTAAGATGGCTTTTTTAGGTCTTATGCGAACTTCTTTTTGTTGCGGCATTTATCCCTTACTTAGCCGGAACTTTGTTAAAATGGCAGCCATATTGCGCTAACGTTGAGATACTTGTGAGCTTATTTATTTGTCCCCTTTGTCAATCACCTCTGCATCCAGCTGCTGATACGTGGCGCTGTGATGGCAGCTTGAATCCTAAGCAAACCGCTCATCCATTTGATGTGGCGCGTCAGGGTTATGTCAATCTATTACCGGTGCAACAAAAAAAATCCAAAGCACCGGGCGACAGTCAGCAATCTATTGAGGCGCGCAAACGGTTTTTAAATGCCGGACACTATCAGCCACTAAATGACCTAATTTGCCAAAAGATGACAACGTTATTGATGGCAAAAAAAGCCAGTCTTAAGCAAAAAAATAAACCCATTAATTGGCTAGATATTGGCTGCGGAGAGGGCTATTACACGCAGGCAATGGCGCAAACGGGTATGGATGTGCTTATCGCTGCCGATATCAGTAAACCTGCTGTTGTAGAGCTGGCGAGAACCAGTAAGGCTTTAGGTCGTCTTTGGTACCAAGAGGCTAAGGAGGCTAAGGAAGATGGGACTTATGCAGCAGCTATTTATCCGCTGGTGACTAGCGCGGCGCATTTGCCGCTACGCGCGCATAGTATCGATGGTATTAGCAGTATTTTTAGTCCGATTTTGCCAGAAGCATTTAATGAAGTGTTAAGCGATGAGGGCTATATGATCATTGCCAAGCCCGATGTTGGGCATTTGGCGACGATGCGTGAGGCGTTATTTGATGACGTCCGCGAGCATGATTCTGATAAGTTTTTGGACGAATTAGCGCCTTATTTTCAGTTGTTAGAGACTCATCATGTCAGTAGTAAGCTCAGTTTAGCGGCAGAGGCATTGGCAGATTTAATGACCATGACCCCTTATGCCTATCGGGCGCGCAGCGAAAAAAGGCAGACGCTACTAGCAGAGGTGGCAGCACAACCTTTTGCGACAGAAGCTAAGTTTGTTATCTATATTTTGCAAAAAATGCCCGCTCATTAATAGGCGGCAATAGGCTAAAGGTCCACTTATAAAATCGGTCCCATGGTGGCGACGACATTATTCCAAATCCGATACGGCAACGGCCAGTTGTTAACCTCTTCAAGCGTTACTTCATCAGAATCAGCGATATACTGATATTGGCGCTCCATAATATCGGCGGTCAGTTTGTTATCACTAAAGACGATATTGTTTTCATAATTCAAATGAAAACTGCGTAAATCCAAATTGGTTGAGCCAATCAAGCTGATTTCACCATCGACGGTCAGGGTTTTGGTGTGTAGCAGCCCCGGCCTATACTCGTAGATTTTTACGCCAGCCTCAAGCAATTCCCAATAGTAGCTATGACTGGTCGCAGCAACGATAAAGGAGTCATTTTTTTTCGGAAAAATCATCGTTACTTCAACCCCGCGATAGGCGGTCGCACATAGGATACTGACCAGCGAATAATCAGGCACGAAATAAGGGGTAGAAATTATCAGGGTATGCTGGGCTTGGCTAATTAAAGCACCCAAAAACTGCGGGGTGTTACCATGACGCTGGGTCGGTCCATCAGAGAAAACTTGCGCAGCAAAATCATTGAGCGGCAGGTTTGGCTGTAAATCGGTGCTATACGGAAAGCTGTCGAGCGGCGTATCAGGGTTTTCAGTTAGCCAATCACTGGCAAATAGCATCTGATTTTGCGCAACGATGGGCCCTTCGATACGCAGCATAATATCGACCCAAGGGGCGTATTTGGGCTTTACGCGAAACTCAGGGTCGGCGCAGTTACGGCTACCAAAATAGCCGATTTTGCCATCAATCACGGTAATTTTGCGGTGATTGCGCAAGTCAATACGGCTAAAGAGCATAACCTTTATGATATTGGTTAATGGTAGCGCCACACTGAGCTGCACACCCGCGTCCTTCATTTCTTGCCATAACTTTGAGCTGACCATTTTGCGCGAGCCCATGCCATCGACCATCGCTCGGCAGGTGACGCCGCGCTTTGCTGCCCGAATCAGCGCTTCTGCGGTAGCCGTACCCATGCCATCGACCAGCCAAATATAATACAGCACGTGGATATGGTTGGTTGCCGCATCAAAGTCGTCAATCATACGTTTGCGCGTCTCATTGGCATCTGCCATTAGCTTAGCGCGATTGCCAACTGTCGTCTGAAAGCCAGTGGCTTTTGCTGAATAAGCAAAGGCTGCGCGGTACTCAGGTTTAACGGCATGTAATAACGCCACATTGCTACCAAGTACCTCTGGGCGATGGCGATGTAATTTATCGATAATTTTCTGACGTTCGCGTGTGAAGTTGCGTCCTAAATGTACCTCACCGAACATCCAATAAACTAGGACGCCAAAATAAGGCAAAAGAAATAAAATCACCAACCAAGCCAAACGCGCCGGCGCCGTTAAGTCATGGCGCGCAAGGACGCGCAAGGATATCAGCACCAATAATATAAAGTGAATGGTTAATAAAATATCGACGAGCATAGCGGAATCCGTTGTTATTATATTTATGAAGGCTATAGTCGTTCTTAGTTATATTGCAGGACTAAATTATTGGCCGAGTTGCCTTATTGATGGCCTTTATCATTAATACTCACCAAACAGCCAACCACTAACGAAGGCAAAATACTCACGAAACCAAGCATTGTAGCGAATCGATAGCGGCGTCGGGCTGGCGAGCAAAATAGGTCGCTGATAGCCTTGATGCTTGGCAATGGCAGCCACACGAATGGTATGAAAATCACTGGTCACAATGGCAATAGGCGCCGTGATAGGCACTTCTTTTGCTGCCAAAATGACTTGGCTATAAATTAAGTTTTCGGCGGTACTAGTGCTATTACCTTCTTGCAAAATGTGCTCAAGAGCAATGCCATGCTTCTCATGTAAATAGCGCGCCATAATACTGGCTTCGCTATGTGTCTGCCCCATACCAATGCCACCACTGGTCAACGCTAATGCCTCGGGCTGTGCTTTAATCAGCGGTGCCGCCGTATCTAAACGCTGAGCAAGCGTCGGTGTTGGCTTACCGGCGATAGTACCTGACCCTAATACAATAATCGCCGCGACCTCCGATACAGGCTGCGAGCTCTTTTTAATTTGCTGCTGCAATGAGAAAATAAATAACCCAAAGCTTATCAGCCAAATAAAAAATAGCAGCCATAGCGTGTACCAAAGACGATTGCGAAATGGGTTTTGCCTAGTAAACTTGCGGATGGCATGCCAAAATATCCCATGGGCGACAAATGCGCTGCCCAATAAAAACGGCACGACAGTACCAAAGTTAATTTTGCCAACCGTCATTAACACGGCACAATCAACCATGATAACGGCACCGATAACGACCAATCCAACTCGCGTTATAATGAGTAGTTTTTTTGCCATAGTTTTAAATTTATTATGTTTAGGTAAAAATGCTGTAGTTTAGGGTTTATTCAATCAAGTGCTTATTTATCTATTAATTATACGTTGTTTTAATTGCATGGCGGTTTGGTCATATCAAGACATACTAAATCTAATCCCTTTAACGTAAAGAGGAAAACCTTATGACGCCAATGATTTTTCATAATCCAAAATGTGGCACTTCTCGTAATACCCTTGCCATTATGCAGGCCTCAGGTGAGACGCCAGATGTGGTGGAATACCTAAAAACACCGCCATCTCGTGAGTACTTGGTTGAGCTGTTGGCATTGATGCAGAGTACCCCGCGCGAGCTTTTACGCAGTAAAGAGAGTATTTATACCGAGCTTGGTTTAGACAATCCAGCATTGACGGACGCGCAACTGATTGATGCCATGATAGCGCACCCTATTTTAATCAATCGTCCTATTGTTGTTACCGATAAAGGCGCGGCGCTGTGCCGACCGTCTGAAAAAGTGTTTGAATTACTGCAAAATCCGGTCAATAGTTTCACAAAAGAGAATGGGGAAGTGGTGAAGCATGTTACAGAATAAAGAAACTAAAGCCTTAGTGACAGACAATATTGCTAGTAAAAGTACTAGTAATATTGGCGCTACTGATTCACCCGCTGCTGATTCACTTAATAACGATTTACCCAATGTTGATTTTGATCAAATACAAGCCATTGATATTGAGTCTTTGGTCGGTAAAGATGACCCACGCCATGCGCCAAGAATATTGGTGTTATATGGCTCCCTGCGTGCGCGTTCATTTTCTAGATTGGCCGCTGAGGAAGCAAGTCGTCTATTGCGTTGGTACGGCTGCGAGGTGCGCATGTTTAACCCATCAGGTTTGCCACTGCCAGATGACGCCGATAGCGACCACCCAAAGGTACAAGAGTTACGCGAGCTGGCACAGTGGTCAGAGGGTATGTTGTGGGTCAGTCCAGAACGCCATGGTAGTATCACCAGTATTATGAAGGCGCAAATTGACTGGATTCCGTTGGCGCTCGGCGGCGTACGTCCGACCCAAGGTAAAACGCTGGCTATCATGCAAGTCAGTGGCGGCAGCCAAAGTTTTAATACCGTCAATCAATTACGTATTCTTGGGCGCTGGATGCGCATGATTACCATCCCCAATCAATCTTCTATCCCCAAAGCGTTTTTGGAATTTGACGATAATGACCGCATGAAAATGTCACCATTATATTTGCGAGTGGTCGATGTTTGCGAAGAGTTGGTCAAATTTACCTGGCTTACCCGTGGGCGCTCGGCGTATCTGACCGATCGCTATTCAGAACGGGTCGAAAGCGTTGCAGAAGTCTCCCAACGCGTCAATCAAAAATCGCTCTAACTTCTTTGTTTTATTATTGCCCTTATTAATATTTCATTGCTTCAATTGCCCCATTAAGGTTACTTCATGCTCGCATTCGCTATTTTTATCGTAACTCTGATCTTAGTCATCTGGCAGCCGAAAGGGCTTGGCATTGGTTGGAGTGCGATGGGCGGCGCTTTGGTTGCTTTAGTATTTGGTGTGGTGCAATGGTCTGACGTTGGTATTGTCTGGGATATTGTTTGGGACGCCACTTTTACCTTTGTCGCCCTGATTATCATCTCCCTTATTTTAGATGAAGCGGGATTTTTTGGCTGGGCGGCGTTACACGTTGCTCGGCTTGGTAATGGGCGCGGGCGTTTGCTATTTCCGATGATTGTACTATTAGGGGCGTTTATCTCCGCCTTCTTTGCCAATGACGGCGCGGCATTATTACTGACACCGATTGTGATTGCTATTCTGCTGCGCCTTGATTTTGCCCCCAAATCTGCTTTAGCTTTTATTATTGCCACTGGCTTTATCGCCGATACCGCAAGCTTGCCGTTGGTGACTTCTAATCTGGTCAATATCGTCAGCGCTAATTATTTTGATATTGGTTTTGGTCGCTACGCGGCGGTGATGGTACCGGTAAATATCGTCTCTGTCCTAGCGACGCTATCGGTATTGTGGCTTGCTTATGCGCGGTACATTCCGAGGCACTACTCAACGGCAAATCTTAGCGCACCTCAATCGGCTATCAAAGATCCGCTGGTATTTCGGGCGGCTTTTCCACTATTAGTATTATTATTAGTGGCGTATTTCGCGACTGAATCGCTCGGGCTGGTTATCTCAGTGGTGACTAGTGTCGCGGCGCTTATCCTAATGGCCATAGCTGGACGCTGGTGGCAAGGCGGGCGTGATGCTAAGTTTTCTATCGTCAATATTCTTAAAAAAGCACCGTGGCAAATTGTATTATTTTCAATCGGTATGTATTTAGTGGTTTATGGTTTGGGCAATGCAGGACTTACCGCCTATGGCGCACGAATACTTAATTGGCTAGGTCAACAAGGCGCGCTCGTTGCGACGGTCGGCACGGGGTTTTTATCCGCCATCGTAGCGTCTGTGATGAATAATATGCCGTCGACGCTAATAGGAGCGCTGGCGATTGATAGCGCCCAAGTGCCCGCTGCTACTCGAGAGTTGATGATTTATGCCAATGTCATTGGCAATGACTTGGGACCAAAATTCACGCCTATTGGTAGTTTGGCGACGCTATTGTGGTTACACGTATTGGCTGAAAAGGATTATAAAATCAGCTGGGGGCAATATATGAAGGTCGGACTGCTGATAACGCCGCCGGTATTATTAGCCACGCTATTGGCGTTGGTATTTTGGCTGCCTAAATTGCCGAGTGTTTAAGGAGTTTGTGAAAAAGTAGAAAAAGATAGGAAAACTGCGGGCTTTGATTGAGCAGAATAAGATTGGCGGTGAAGGAGGGATTCGAACTCTGGATATAAGTTTTTGATTTATTTAGTAATTTCTTTGTAATTAAAAGGTCTAGACCAACTAATAAACCAACACATTCCAAGTATTGGATGCAAAGCAGATAATGGGATTTATCTCACAATATATTGTAACTAAATATTTCTAAACCACTATGTAGTCTCAAACATATACTATCACTAAAAAAGCATCTTCTGCTTCAGTGTATTCCATTTGTCATCGAACAGATGATACTCGACTTCGAAAATCTAAGTCGATGCAATTTTTTATCAGCTGAAGAGTGAGGGCTAAATGAGTTATTTGATCTTTGAATGCTTGCATCATCTTCTAAGCTATTCTTAAAATACAAAATTACTTTATGCGATTGAGATCCATGTTGCAACTGTGCGTAGCAAGTGTTTTGAGGAATATTCAGATTTTAGTGTGGGTTGTTAGTATGAATATCTCACCGAGTGAAAAAAAAGAGACCATTGTCTGGTCTCTTTTTATTTACTTTAAATTTTATTTCGAGTCATTTCACCGTTAACTAGTCTCAGGATATTGAATGGATTCTCATCCTTCAATGCTTCTGGTAATAAGCTTTGAGGATAGTTTTGATAACACACAGGGCGTAGATAACGGTCAATTGCCAGCGTTCCGACTGAAGTGCCGCGTGCATCCGAAGTTGCAGGATAAGGCCCGCCATGAACCATTGCTTCACAGACCTCCACACCTGTTGGATAACCGTTTAATAGTAAGCGTCCGGCTTTCTCTTCTAATACAGGTACGACATCTGCGAATTCAGAAAAATCGGCTTCATCCGCAATCAAAGCTGCTGTCAGTTGGCCGTTCATGCTACTGAGTGCTTGAATCAGCTGTGCCTTATCTGTGACTTCAATGACTATCGTAGCAGGACCAAAAATCTCTTCTTGTAGCAGCTGATTGCCTGCCAGCAGTAATTCCACGTCTGCTTTAAACAATTGCGGCTGCGCTTGATCCCCTTGCTGAGTCTGCCCTGCTAAATGCTGGAACCCTTTATGCGCCATCAAATCCTCTAGACCTGATGAGTAGCTTTTTAATGTACCTGCATTCAACATGGTTTGTGCGGGTTTGGCATCGATAACAGTTGTTAATTTTTCAATGAATTGACTGTATTCAGGCGATTTAATCCCAATGATTAAACCAGGGTTGGTACAAAACTGCCCACAGCCCATTACGACAGAATCTGCTAAGTCTTGAGCAATTTCATCACCACGGTTTTTAAGTGCAGCTGGCAGCATAAGCATAGGATTGATACTGCTCATTTCGGCAAATACTGGTATGGGGTTAGGGCGCGCTGCAGCCATAGCAGCTAGGGCTTGACCACCTTTCAATGATCCTGTAAACCCTACTGCTTGTATTAATGGATGTTTTACTAGTGTTTCACCAACACGATTACCATAAACCATATTGAAGACACCCTTGGGCATACTGGTTTTTTCTACGGCTTTTTCAATGGCTTGAGCTACTTGGTCAGCCGTTACCATATGGCCGCTATGAGCTTTGACAACCACAGGGCAGCCTGCGGCTAAGGCAGAGGCGGTATCACCACCCGCTGTTGAAAATGCTAAAGGAAAGTTACTTGCCCCAAACACAGCAATGGGGCCCACGCCTATTTTAACTTGACGTAAATCTACACGCGGCATAGGCTCACGTTCAGGCAATGCAGTATCGATACGCGCCCCTAAATAGTCACCGCGGCGTAGTACTTTAGCAAATAAGCGCATTTGACCACTAGTACGGCCACGCTCACCTTGTAAGCGTGCAAGTGGCAACGCTGTTTCTTGGGAAATATTTTCAAGGAAATTTTGTCCAAGCGCATCAAGCTCATCGGCAATGGCCTCAAGAAATAAAGCCCGTTGTTCAGGTGTCGTATTACGATAGCTTTTAAACGCTTTACTGGCTGCTTCGCATGCCTGATTGACTTCTTCTTCAGTGGCTTGATGAAACTCATAAGCCAAGGCTTCTCCTGTAGTCGCATTAAAGCTTTGTAAGACTTTACTGCCCAGCGCACTGCGTTGACCTGCAATAAAATTTTGTCCGATAATCATAGTATTCTCCTTAGAGTGTTTTAACTGAACCGATCGGTAGTTCAGGTTGAGTATGTGCAATCGTATTTTTTAGAGACTGGCCAAATTCTTTCATCTCAATTTCGAATTCGTCACCCACTTGGGTTTGTATACCGTCTGCAAATGACAGCGTCGCCGTACCAAAATAATGAATATGCACATCACCTGGTTTTAAGAATTGCTGATATTTAAAATGGTGGTATTCAAGATTGGTTAGGCTATGACACATATTGTCTTCACCTGATAAAAATTCTTTTTCCCAAATCACGTCACCCTCACGGCGTAGGCGGCTGGTGCCGACCAAATGTTTTGGTAGATCGCCTGTGCGTAACTCTGGTCCATAACTGCAGAAACGTAATTTAGAGTGTGCAAGATACAAATAGTTTTGACGTTCTACTATGTGATCAGAAAATTCATTACCAATGGCAAAGCCAATTCGATAAGGTTTTGAATCTGGGCCAATCACATATAAACCGGCAATTTCAGGCTCTTCTCCGCCATCTTCTGCAAAGTTAGGTAAGGGTAGGTCTGCACCAGGACGGACCACAATAGAACCGTCCCCTTTATAGAACCATTCAGGTTGTGCGCCCACTTCACCCTCGGCGGGTTTGCCCTTTTCAATACCCAATTGAAATATACGCATGGTGTCGGTCACTGAGGCGGTATCCGTTGCGTTCTGCTGATGCATTTTGTCACGAGTAGAGGCGGAGCCTAGGTGGGTCAAACCCGTACCTGATACAAAACAATGCGCGGTATCTGGATGATCTAAAGGAGGGAGTACCTGTAGATTTTCCAGTAGCTGTGCGTAGTTATAGTTCTCAGAGGCAAATCCTAACTGTTCGATCTGTTGCTCTAAGCTCAATTTATTTTCGATCGCCATTAATGCCAAGTCTCGAACTGTTTCAACCTGGTTGACTGGTTTGACAGTATTATTTTCGACAATGCCAACCGCACGGTGACTGTCTTGAGTTTCAAATTGAATGATGTTCATAATCAATGTCCTTAGTATGCTTGTTCGCTAATATTTATTTTTTGAGTTTTCTTTTTTTCAAATTTGGCATAGACGAGATAGGTGAGGAGTAAACCAAACACCATAACCACAGAGAGGAAATACAAGCCTGCGGCCATGTGGCCTGTGTATTCCTTCAATAAGCCAATGCCATAAGGTCCCAAATAACCGCCCAAGTTACCTACAGAGTTGATCAACGCAATACCAGCTGCCGCACTGCTGCCTGTTAAGAAGCGGCCCGGTAGTGTCCAAAAAACAGCCGTTGTTGAAAACAAGCAAAAAGCGACAGTAGATAGGGCAACTAACTGCAAGACAGGAGAGGTGAGCCAAGCACTTAAGAACATGGCAAAAGCACCTACCGCATAAAGAAAACCAAGATGCCCATAACGATCATTTAAACGGTCACTACTGCGCGGAATAATTAAAAGTCCGACGACACCAAAAAGATAAGGAATACTCGATAAAAAGCCAACTCGTAAATCGCTGCCACCACCAAACTGCTTGATAATAGTGGGTAGCCATAAATTTAAGCCATAAATACTCAAGGTAACAGGCAGGTAATACAGTGCAAGAAGTAATACACGTTTGTCTTTTAACGCATGTAAAGGATTGGCATGCCTTGTTTGCTCATACTCAGATTCATCTTTAACCAATTCACTTTGCAGCCAGTTTTTTTGCTCTGCGGTTAACCAGTTGGCGGTTTTGATATCATCTGGCAAATACAAATAAGTCGGTAGAGCCAAGAGAACAGCAGGTAAGCCGACGGCTATAAACAACCACTGCCAGCCATGCATGTTTGCCATCCCATCCATACCTAGTAAAGCACCAGATAACGGGCCTGCAATTACCATTGCAATAGGCTGCGATAGAACGAACATCCCCATGATTTTTCCGCGGTGACGGACTGGGAACCATTGGGTAATCAGATATAAGACACCAGGAAAAAAACCTGCCTCAGCAACACCGAGCAAGAACCTAAGTGCGTAAAAGCTCTTAGGGCCTTGTATGAGCGCCATCGCCATGGTAATCAAACCCCATGTCAATAAAATGCGAGTGAACCACTTACGCGCCCCAAACTTGGCTAAAAGTAAGTTACTTGGCACTTCAAACATGAAGTAACCAATAAAGAATAAGCCTGCGCCAAATCCATAAGCAGCGTCACCTATACCAACATCAGCGCCCATATGTAGATGGGCAAAGCCGACTGCACCGCGATCAATATAAGCGACCACATAAAGCAAAATCAATGCAGGGATTAATTTGTAGGTCACTTTTCGTATAACGTTCTTTTCGAAATCCATATCCGACTCCACGTTCCATGTGGTAATTCTCAAGCACCACGCCAAAGAGAAATTATCTGTAATTAAATGCGTTATCAGTAGATAACTGGAATAATGTATAAAAGCTTTAACTAAAATATAGTAATACTATTTAAATATCAACCCTTTTAAAAAGATAGATTTTAGTGTATTTTGATTATTATTGTTTAAATAGTAATACTATATAAGGATATAGACATGTCAAAAAAGAAGCCACTACGTTCAACAGCTTGGTTTGGAACAGCTGATAAAAATGGATTTATGTACCGTAGTTGGATGAAGAATCAAGGCATTCCAGATCATGAGTTTGATGGCAGACCCATTATTGGTATTTGTAATACTTGGTCAGAACTGACACCTTGTAATGCACATTTTCGCAAAATTGCTGAGCATGTGAAAAAAGGAATTTTAGAAGCGGGTGGTTATCCTGTTGAATTCCCTGTTTTCTCCAACGGGGAATCCAACCTACGTCCAACGGCGATGCTGACGCGTAATTTGGCAAGTATGGATGTAGAAGAAGCGATTCGCGGTAACCCTATGGATGGTGTCGTGCTGTTAACAGGCTGTGATAAAACCACACCCGCCTTATTAATGGGCGCAGCCAGTTGTGATGTTCCTGCAATTGTCGTCACAGGTGGGCCCATGCTAAACGGCAAACATAAAGGAAAAGATATTGGCGCTGGCACCATCGTCTGGCAAATGCACGAAGAGCTAAAAGCTGGCAAAATTGATCTCAATGAATTTTTATCTGCAGAATCGGGCATGTCGCGCTCAGCGGGTACGTGTAATACGATGGGTACGGCCTCTACAATGGCTTGTATGGCTGAAGCACTAGGTACTTCTTTACCGCACAATGCCGCTATTCCAGCAGTGGATTCGCGGCGTTATGTTTTGGCGCACTTATCAGGTATGCGTATTGTCGATATGGTCAAAGAAGATCTGACGTTATCCAAAATTTTAACCAAAGAAGCGTTTGAAAATGCGATTAAAGTCAATGCCGCAATTGGCGGTTCAACCAATGCTGTCATTCATTTAAAAGCCATTGCTGGGCGTATTGGTGTTGATTTAGAGCTAGAGGATTGGAATCGTGTTGGTCGCGGTATGCCTACCATTGTTGATTTGCAGCCATCAGGTCGATTTTTGATGGAAGAATTTTATTATAGCGGTGGCTTACCTGCGGTACTGCGCCGTATGGGTGAGCACAATCTGCTACCACATCCGCAAGCACTGACTGTGAATGGACAAAGCATTTGGGAGAATTGCAAAAGCTCGCCTATCTATAATGATGAAGTCATCCGTCAAGTGGACAATCCCCTGAGTAAAGATGGCGGTATGTGTATCTTACATGGCAACCTAGCACCGAAAGGAGCTGTGCTCAAACCGTCCGCCGCGTCAGCAGAATTGATGAAACATCGTGGTCGTGCCGTGGTGTTTGAAGACCTTGATGACTATAAAGCACGTATTGTAGATCCAAATTTGGATGTCGATGAAACTTGCATTTTGGTACTAAAAAATGCAGGACCTAAAGGGTATCCGGGTATGGCTGAAGTCGGTAATATGGGATTGCCGCCCAAATTGTTAGAAAAAGGGATCACAGATATGCTGAGAATTTCTGATGCTCGCATGAGTGGTACGGCGTATGGAAGCGTGGTATTACACGTGGCACCAGAAGCCCGCGCAGGGGGGCCATTGGCTGCGGTACAAAACGGTGATTTTATTGAACTTGATGCATATGCAGGCAAATTGCACTTAGATGTTAGCGATGAAGAGCTACAGCAACGCTTAGCTAGTTTACCAGAGCCACCTAAACCTAACTTTATTGGTGGGTATCGTGAACTCTATGTCAAGCATGTACTGCAAGCTGATGAAGGCTGCGATTTCGATTTTCTTGTCGGCTGTCGCGGTTCTGAGGTTCCTCGTCATTCACACTAATTTACTCAAATATTCGCACTGGTTTATGCAAAATACAAGACCTTGTTAATTGATAAGGTCTTGTATAACATACTAGTGTCAAATATGAGTAACGATAAGATATGAGCACTGCCGACTACAAGAACCCTGTCCCAAGCAAAAGCCAACATGCATTAATGGTTCAACAATTAGGTCTAAAAATTATTTCTGGCGAATTTCCTGAAAATGAAAAATTACCTTCCTCAGCTGAGTTGTGTGAGGAGTTTCAGGTCAGTCGTCCTGTCTCTCGTGAAGCTATACGGGTACTGAACTCTAAGGGCCTGACGTACTCACGTCCAAAAGTCGGTACGGTCGTACGGCCAAAGGATGAATGGCACTTACTCGATCCAGATGTGCTTTTTTGGTTGATTCAGTCCACACCAGAAAATGATTTTTTTAAAACCCTGTCGACCGTTCGACGTGTTTTAGAGCCTGAAATGGCCTATATCGCTGCTAGTACCGCAACCGATGACGATATTGCACAGATCAAAAAAGCGTACGATGGCATGGAGAAGGCTACGAGTGCGGAAGAATTTATGCAACCTGACATAGATTTCCATCTTGCCATTGCAAAGGCCACGCATAATGACCTACTTGCTTATATGTCGAGAATGCTGGTATTACCTCTACAGCAATCTATTCAGTTGACCAGCCTAAGACCTAACTTACAAACGCATTCATTACCAAGACACAAAGCTATCTTAACGGCAATCGAGAGTAAAGATCCTCTATCAGCAAGACTTGCTTCTTTAGTGCAATTGGATGATACCAACGTGGCCTATACCTTAATCGAAAAGTAATCTTCAGTATTCACTGAGCGATAAGATACCTATCAAGTAAAATCCATCTACATACTTTTATTTCTGTATAGGTATACAGCCTTCTGTTCTCATCATTGAGTATCTATAATAGTAATATAACCAACTTTCTGCTTGCTATTTGAAATCCTTCGTTCGCTATATAACCTTCCTGAACTGATTTCAAAACAATGACACCTCAGACCCTGCTATCATTACACCACTATAACAACCAGAAATTTTCCAGCGCGTTAAGGAATAACCAATGCCTGCCAGTACCACTAATAATATTAGCAAAATCAACCAAGACGACATCAATAAAGCCGTATGGAATGCCTGTGACACGTTTCGCGGGGTCATCAGCGCCGATACGTATAAAGACTTTATCTTAACCATGCTGTTCCTAAAGTACCTATCTGATGTCTATCGCGATGAGTACAACAAGCTGGTCGAGCAGTTTGGCGGCTCTGGTAACGAGAACCCTGAGCTGATCCATGCCATGATGTCCAAGCAGCGTTTTGTACTGCCTGAGGGTGCAAGCTTTTGGGACTTGTATGAGCAGCGCCATCAGCCAGGCAACGGTCAACGTATTGACGAAGCGCTACATGCGATTGAAGAAGCCAACGGCACCAAGCTCAAAAACGTTTTCCAAGACATCAGCTTTAACACGGATAAACTCGGTCAAGAAAAGCAAAAGAACGAGCTACTACGCCATCTATTAGAAGACTTTGGCAAAGAGATCCTCAACCTAAGCGTTGAGCGAGTCGGTAGCCTTGATGTTATTGGTAATGCCTACGAGTTCTTAATCAAGCACTTTGCCGCCAGTAGCGGCGCGACGGCTGGCGAATTCTATACGCCACCCGAAGTATCTAATTTATTAGCCACTATCCTTGAGCCTGTCGAAGGCGATGAAATCTGTGATCCTGCTTGTGGTTCAGGGTCGCTACTCATTAAGTGCGGGGCGATGGTACGCAAAAACTCAAATTCTAAGAAGTACGCGTTATACGGTCAAGAAGCCATTGGCTCGACATGGGCACTGGCCAAGATGAATATGTTCCTACACGGTGAGGACAACCACCGAATCGAGTGGGGCGATACCATCCGTAATCCGCTGCTACTGGGCAGTGACGGTCACTTACTCCAGTTCGATGTGGTCACCGCCAACCCGCCGTTTTCACTGGATAAATGGGGTCATGAAGATGCCAACAGCGATCCCTATGGTCGCTTTCATCGCGGTGTACCGCCCAAGACCAAGGGTGACTATGCTTTTATCAGTCATATGATTGAAACGCTTAAAGCGAGCACTGGTCGTATGGGTGTGGTCGTACCGCATGGCGTGCTGTTCCGTGCGTCGTCTGAGGGCAAAATCCGTCAACAACTTATTGAAGAAAACCTACTTGATACGGTGATTGGCTTGCCAGAAAAACTGTTCTTTGGGACGGGTATTCCAGCTGCTATTTTGTTGTTTAAAAAGAATAAAACCGATGACACGGTGTTATTCATCGATGCCAGCAATGAGTTCAAATCAGGTAAAAACCAAAACCAGCTCACTGAGGACAATATTGCCAAAGTCATTGAGACCTATAAAGCGCGGGAAAGCGTTGATAAATACGCCTACCTTGCAACCTTCGATGAAATTAAAGAAAACAACTTTAATCTAAATATCCCACGCTATGTCGATACCTTTGAAGAGGAGGCGGAGATTGATTTGGAGGCGGTTCGTGCTGAGCGTTTGGCGCTTAAAGCCGAATTAAACCTGTTAGAGGATGAGATGGCAGGATATTTGAAGGAGTTGGGTTATGGTGCCTAATGGTTGGGCTTTACTTACCGTTGGAGATATTTTTGATGTACAGCTGGGTAAGATGCTTAATAAAGAAGCTAAAAAGAAGCAGCCTCAACTTCGCTATTTAGGAAATTCAAATGTTAGGTGGGGAGAGTTTGAACTAACTGAATTGAATTCGATGTATTTCAGCGAAAGAGAAATCAATAAATATAAACTAGAATTCAATGATATTTTAGTTTGTGAAGGCGGAGAAGTAGGACGATGCGCTATTTGGGAACAGCATAATTCGCAAATTCTTTACCAAAAAGCTCTTCATCGATTGAGAGTAAAAGGTGAGGTTGTTCCGAAATATTTTCAAAACTATATGCAAAGTATTGCAGGTACTAAATTATTAGAAGACTATACCTCCAGAACTAGTATTGCTCATTTGACTAGAGAAAAATTACTATCACTTCCTATTAAGCTTCCACCTCTCTCAGAACAACAAAAAATCGCCAAAATCCTATCCACTTGGGATAAAGCGATTAGCACCACCGAACGTTTGATTGAGAATAGTATCCAGCAGAAAAAAGCGTTGATGCAGCAATTATTGACAGGTAAAAATCGGTTGCTTGATGATGAGGGTAAGCGGTTTGAGGGTGAGTGGGAAGAGGTTAAGTTGGGTGAAATTAGTCATATCACTACTGGAAACTCAAACAGAGAAGATTCTTCGTTGACAGGTAAATATGCTTTTTTTGACCGTTCTATTGATGTAAGAACTAGCGGAATATTTTTGTTTGATGCTGAAGCAGTAATCGTAGGAGGGGAAGGGCAAGATTTTGTGCCAAAGTATTTTGAAGGTAAGTTTGATCTTCATCAACGTACCTATGCAATTATGGATTTTAAAAATGCTTATGGTAAATTTCTCTTTTATTATATTGGTTATTATCGCTACTATTTCTTATCTCAAGCGGTTGGTAGTACTGTTAAGTCTTTGAGATTGCCAATGTTCCAGAAAATGCCAATAAAGTTGCCCTCAGTTAAAGAACAACAAAAAATCGCCACCGTCTTAACCAACGCCGATAAAGAAATCGAATTGCTTGAGCAGCAATTGGCTGATTTACAGCAAGAGAAAAAGGCGTTGATGCAGGTGTTGTTGACGGGTAAGAAGCGGGTGGTGGTTGATGGAGAGGTCGCTTGATTTTACTACAGCCTACAACACTGGCCTTTGTATATAGCGAATGTAAACCATGACATTATTCCGTCTAATATCTTTAAGCATTTTATTATTAGTATCCGCTGGCACTACTTTAGTACATGCCTTAGCTAGCGAGTACGAGGATGCCGAGCAGGATGATCTAACATTTAAAGTCTCCTATTCTTATTATGAGCTGCCCTTAACTGACCAAGACTTCAGCGGTTATCAGGACTCATTTGATCTTGACCAATTCGATATCTTGATGCCGCCTATCACTGATCCTGATATATTAGAGCAGCTTGCACAGCTACATTTAGGCGCATCTGACAGTGGGTTTTTTCAACTGCAAGAAGACTCGGATTATCAAGCGTTTTTATCCTATGGCCTATACGAAGATGAAGGCGAAGCATATGTCACCAAAGGTAATCCTTATGGCGCTTACGTGGATCAAGAAAATATATTGGTCTTGATCAAGGATAAAAACGTGTTAATTGTCAGGCTATACGATGGCTTTACTATTGATAAAGATTTCAACGTGACTTATGACTAGCTAATAATCTATGACTAGTTAATAACTTACGAGCTTGTAATGAAGTTGAGTCGCTTTAGCAGCAATTGGCGGTTTTTGTTTAACCCTTTTTTGAACTAAATATAAACATGACAAGCTTTCACTAATTATGAAGGCTAACTACCATAAGGAATTGCGATGACCAAATTAAATGACACCTCTCATTTTGATAGGTTCGAAGCGTTAATAAATAAGTTTAGAGCGCTAGATTCAGCCGAAAAAGAAATGAATTTTTTTGATGTTGGCGTTCGCGGTCACTTCGAAAACCCAACGACCGAGCTCCTTAGCTTCTTTTTAGATCCAGCTAAACCGCATGATTTGGGCGATAGCTTTTTTAAAGGCCTAGAGGCAGCCATTGCCAAGGATAAAGTGCTACTCGATCTAGGCGAACTTGAAAGCGTCGAAACGGAAGTGGTGACCCAAAACGGCAAGCGGATTGATTTGGTTGTCGAGACTGAGAACGCCTTAATCCTGATTGAGTGTAAGATTTATCATCATCAAAATAATCCTTTTGATGAGTACACCGCCTTTGGTAATAGTCGCATTTCTAAACCTAATCAAGACTCAGTACCTAAAAAGCTGATCAAACTGGTGCTTTGCCTGAGTGGCAAGATCAGCCCCGATCTTACCGTCAAAGACTGGCAGGGCTTGTCATATAACGATCTTGTTCAACATATCGAGCAAAATTTATCGATCACTATATTAAACAATCCTTATAACAAGTGGGCATTGTTCGCAAGAGAGTTCTTATTACATTTAAAAGGCTTAAATACAATGACTAAAATTAATGAAAATGAAATCAACTTTTTGACTGAAAACTTGGACGGGTTTGCGCAGTTAAGCGATTATATTTATAACGATTTAATGCCAAAAATCGGTGAGCAAATTAAACTAAAATTAAACGCTAGCGACTTAAAAGACTTTAACTGTAAGGTAAAACATAGCAAATGGTATTATTACGAGCCTGTAATTAGGTTTTCTAATCTGAACTGGTCAACAGGTTCCGATATTGTGCTTTGGCTCAAGGCAAACGATAGCGAAGTTGCATATAAGATAAACCTGCATATCGGTAAGCAGTCTGATGAGCTGACCGAGCAATTCAAAGCTTCAATTGGAGATTTATGGATGGATCTGCAACCTGAAGCTTGGCATGAGGTAAACGGTTATTGGGGTATATCTTGGTCATTTAAAACTTTTGATTTAGAAGCTGTATCTGAGCAAATGGTTGAGCTGATGCGTCATCTAAATGATTTAGAGTTAAACTATCGTACAGGATTGGTTGAAAATATTGATGGTGAATGAAAGAATGATGCTGAGATGAACATAAAGGAAGAGTGATAGGCATAGTAAGATTAAAATGCGCTGCCTAAGTGAATATCTATTATTTAACATAACTGCCCACGTTACGCTCTTTGAATAATGCGTAACTGTGGCGGTTTTTTGTTGCCTCTTTTATAGCAGTATCAGCTACAATAAATAAAACCAAACAAACGCTATGTCTAAAGTGGGCAGATATGACCAATCCTAGTATCAATTTTCAAGAAGAATTCAGCTCAAAAATCCCCGCCTTAACCTTGCTCACCACGCTAGGCTACGAGTTTATCCCGCCTAGCGAGTGTGGCGTGATGCGCAGTAAAACGGCATCGAATAAAGCCACCAACCAAGTGGTGTTATTACCCATTATGCGTGCGTTTTTGGCGCAGCAAACCTTTACTTTTGAAGGCACAGCGCATCATTTATCAGATAGCGCCATTGATAAGATCATGCATGAGCTAAACCCAGCTATGAACTTAGGCTTGCAGCTCGCCAATGAAAAGCTCTATAACGCCATGCTGTACGGCGTAACGGTGACCGAGTTTATCGACGGTAAAAAAACCGCGCAAACCATCAGTTTGATCGATTGGAATAATATCGATAATAATAGCTTTCACGTGACCGAAGAGTTTGTCGTACAAAATAGTGAAGGTACGAACAGTCGTAAACCTGATATCGTCTGTTTTGTAAATGGTCTACCGCTGGCAGTGATTGAAGCCAAACGTCCTGATTCCAGTAGAGAAGGGCAGTCGACCAATGCGCAAGCGGTGTCCCAGCATATTCGCAATCAAAAGCCAAAAGAAATCCCGCATCTGTTTGCCTACAGCCAGTTATTGCTCGCGGTCAATGGTAATGACGGTTTATACGGGACTTGCAAAACGCCTGAGAAGTTTTGGGCAAAATGGGTCGAAGAAGACATACAAGAGGCTGAGTTTAATCGTCTAAAGAACCAAAGGCTCAGTGATGAGCAGCTTAGTCGTCTATTTGATCATCGTCCTGCCTCTGCTAAAAAAGAATACTTATCGCTGATTAATGCTGGTGATTTAGTGATCACCGATCAAGACCGCTTAATCATTAGCTTATTGCAACCTGAGCGTTTGCTTGAGATGACGCGCATGTTTACCTTGTTTGATAAAAAGGCGGGGAAAATTGTTGCCCGTTATCAGCAAGTGTTTGGTATCAAAGCCTTGATTGAACGTATCAGTACCTTTGATGAAAGGGGTAGTCGTGAGGGCGGTGTGATTTGGCATACCACAGGTAGTGGTAAATCCTTTACGATGGTGTTTTTCTCTAAAGCACTTATTTGGTTAGAGGAGCTCGCTAAGTGTCGCATTATTGTCGTCACGGATCGTGTTGATCTTGAAACCCAGTTGAGCAATACCTTTAAGTCGGGTGGTGTCATTACCAGTAAGCGCGATAGTCAGGATGCCATGGCAACCTCTGGTCGCCGTTTAGCGCAGCAAATCGGTCATGGTAATGAGCGCGTTATTTTCTCGATTATTAATAAGTTTGGCTCAGCAGTTAAGTATGATGAATGCTATAACGACAGCCCAAACATCATCGTCATGGTCGATGAAGGTCACCGTAGCCAAAGTGGTGAAAACAATATTCGCATGACGCAAGCCCTGCCAAACGCTGCTTTTATTGCCTTTACAGGTACGCCATTGCTAAAGGATGATAAGACTGAGAATAAATTTGGTAGCATCATTCACTCCTACACCATGCAGCAAGCGGTTAAAGACAAAACCGTCACGCCATTACTATATGAAGAGCGTATCCCTGAGCTTAATACCAATGATCAAGCCATAGATAGCTGGTTTGACCGTATTACCCAAAAGCTCACTGATGATCAAAAGAGTGACCTCAAACGTAAGTTCTCCCAAAAAGGTCAAATCTATCAGGTTGAGGGACGTATCGAGCTGATCGCTCATGATATATCTGATCACTTCCAAAACTTTAAACAGCAGCATCTAAAAGGTCAGTTGGCTTGTGACTCTAAAGCCTCGGCTATCCGCTATAAAATGGCATTGGATAAGATTGGTAAAGTGACCTCAGTGGTTGCCATGTCACCACCTGATACTCGTGAAGGGCATGACACTGTCGATGGCGAATCAAAAGACATCGTACAAAGATGGTGGCAAGATAATGTCGCCGCAGACTTCGGCGGTGATGAAAAAGCGTATACCAAAGCCATCATAGAAGCCTTTAGTCAGGACGATGGTCCTGACATTATGATCGTCGTTGATAAGCTATTAACGGGCTTTGATGAGCCAAAGAACACCGTTTTATATATTGATAAGCCTTTAAAGCAGCATAACCTCATTCAAGCCATTGCACGGGTGAACCGCTTGCATGAGAAGAAACGTTTTGGTTATCTGATTGATTATCGTGGCATCCTAAAAGAGCTGGATATCACCATTGAGAAATATCAAGACTTAGCGGAACGTACGCAAGGTGGCTTTGATATCGAAGACCTCAAAGGTCTGTATAACGCCATGGATACTGAGTACAAGCAGCTGCCAAGACTACATAGCGAGCTGTGGGCTATCTTTTCATCGGTAAAAAACAAACAGGATGGGCAAGCGCTAAGGCAAGTGCTAGCACCTAAGATGCAGGATATCGATGGCAGAGTAGTCGATACCAAGCTTAAAGAACGTGATGACTTTTATGCTGCTTTGACCGATTTTTCTAACGCCATGAAGATTGCGCTGCAATCAGCATCTTTCTTTGCAGATAAATCATTTGATAGCAAGCGTGATCGCTACAAAGCCGATCTAAAAGCCTTTATCAATCTACGTAAGCAAGTCCGTGAAGATGCTGATGAAACCATCGACTATGATGAGTATGAAGCGGATATTCGTAGCTTACTTGATAAGCACATTGCAGGGCTTGAGGTTAAAGAGGCGAAAGGGGCTTACTTGGTCGGCAATTTAGGCAAGGATGTTAAGCCCGAAGCGCTCAGTGATGATGAAGCACGCAACCAAACCGATAAAATTACAGGTCGTGTGACTAAGATGATTGAGCAAGATTTGGCTGATGATCCGTATGCGCAAGAGTACTTCTCTAAGCTCCTAAAAAAAGCCATTGAAGAAGCTAAAGCGATGTTCGATGCACCCGTGAAGCAGTACATGATGTTTGCTGACTTTGAGCAGGCCGTCAAAGACCGCGATGTTGCTGATGGACCGAATGAATTTATCGATGACAATGGCAAATTAAATAAACATGCTCAGGCTTATTTTGGTTTGTTTAAGCATTTATTTGACGCTGATTTCTTAGCGGATAAAGAGCTAGATAATGACAAGCTGGTCGCTTACGCCTTTGAGATTGATGAAGTAGTCAAAACGAATGTGGCGGAATATTCCATCAATGCCAGTGAAATTGAAAATGCGATTAATAGACGATTATTGCCAATGCTGTTTGCTGACTTGGGTATTGATAAAGCGCAACAGCTCATTGAAGAGGTGCTAAAGATTACCCGACTTGGGCTGTCGAGAGAGACAAGTAGCCCACGAGCAGCAAGAGGGTATTAGGCAATGACTGAGACAGGCAACTTTTATTATGGTGAAGATAAGATCCATTATGAAGTCGTGCGTAAAGACACAAAAAATAAGTCTAGAAGCGATACGCTTATTAACGAAAAGAGCAAACCTCGCAAAGTGGTCATCAAGGTACATCCTGATCAGCGTGTAGTCGCCACAGCGCCTGTTGATGCCAGTGACGAGATAATACATGACGCCATGATGAAGCGTGCTCGCTGGATATGGCAAAGCCTACAAGAATTTGCAAAGCAACAAGATCACGTATTGCCTAAACGTTATATCAGTGGTGAGACCCAGTTTTATCTGGGTCGTCGTTATGTGTTAAAAGTGATAACCGATGCAAAAACTAACGATGTGATAAACAGTACGGTGAAGCTCAGTCGCGGTAAGTTACATGTAGAATTGTCTCAAAATGATTCTGAATTAGACGCTGAAAAACGAGCGATTCTCGTGAAAAGCTTGATTGATAAATGGTATAAAGATAAATTTACGTCGGTCTCTAGAGAGAGGCTTGAGGCCTTGATACATAAGGCCTCATGGGTAAAAAATAATCCTTCATTGAAGTTAATAGTAATGAAAAAACAATGGGGAAGCTGCTCAAATAAAGGTAATTTAATCCTCAATCCGCACTTAGTCAAAGCACCAAAAGAATGCATTGATTATGTGATATTGCATGAGCTGTGTCATATCGCTGAGCACAATCATAGTGAGCATTTTTGGCGCTTATTAACTCAAGTCATGCCGCATTGGAAAGAGGTGAAAGCTAGGCTCGACGGGATGGCTGAGCTTTACTTGAATGAGTAAAATTTGGAGCTAGGTAGTTTAAGATGGTTCTTTGGAAAAGTATCAGCCTCCGATATACTCGAGGCGCTTCACTTAATTACTCTATGTAATGGTTAAGTTAAAAAGGTAGTATTTACAAGAATTCGAGGTTTTCAATGCTTAAACAACATCGACAAGCACTTGTAGTTGAAGGTGGTGGAATGCGTGGCGCATTTACCAGTGGTGTCTTAGACGCATTTTTACAACAACAATTTAATCCTTTTGATCTTTGTGTGGGGGTGTCCTCAGGCTCAACGAACGTTGCTAACTATTTAGCTGCGCAACAAGGTCGCACCCTGCAGATTTACTTAGATCATTCACTTCGACCTGAATTTATCCATTATGGTCGTTTCCTTAAAGGTGGGGACTTACTGGATCTAAAGTGGATGTGGGACGTGGTGGAACAAGAGCATCCACTAAATCAGGCACAATTATTTGCCAGTCATGCTGAGTTTTACATGGTGCTAACACACGCTATTTCAGGTGAAGCTAACTATATTAAAGCCTGTAAAGACAATATTTTGGATGGATTAAGAGCATCAAGTTCTATACCAGTGCTGACTCGTCAAGCGGTCGAGATATTTGGCGAACCTTATTTCGATGGTGGTGTAGCTGATGCTTTGCCTGTGCATTGGGCCGCTCAACAAGATCGTGTTGCTAAGCTAATGGTGATCCGTACTCGTCCTCACAATTACTATAAAGCAGGTCGCAAGGGCGATCAGCTGTTGGCTAAATATTTTTCTAAGCAACGATATGGTTTTGCCCAAAGCTTATTAACACGAACCCAACGTTATAATGATGCGGTGCAATTTTTACATTCTGCATCACCACAGAAGTTTTTAGAAGTTTGCCCACCCGACTTGAAAAATATGGCGGGTCGATTATCTAAAGATAAAGCTAAAATTCGTTATAGCTATGATGTAGGACTAGAAACTGGGTACAAAGCGATTGAAGATTGGCATAAACTTTAATGATAATTCCGTAATAAATCAGAATGCTTAAAATTAGACATTAACTGTTAAATAGTGCAGCTTAATTCTATTGGATAAGTATCTTATGGTTGAGATATTTGCCGGTCAGTCGAGACCTTGCCATTACGCTTTAATAGGCCAAACACGAGCACTTTGCTACCAGCACATCGCCCTCGCTTGCCTTTACGAGTTCCACCAAAGTATGATTCGTCTACTTCGATTTCGCCCTCAAATAGACCAGGGTCTTGACTATTCTCGTAAATAAGCACTCGTAGCCTATGAAAGTAATAACTGGCTGTGGTTTTATTAACACCAATTAGGCTTGCTGCTGTTCTCGCGGTAGAACCAGCAACAAATAACTCGATGAGTCTGTTTTGTTTATACCAATTTAGTTTACTCTTTCTCATAGTGCTATCCTAAATAATCTTACTTATCTAGGACAGCCCCTAAAATTTAGTCTCAAAGCTTTTAAAAAGCTCTCAATTTATCAATAATGAACGTTAATGAACACAGTATCAGAATACTCGTCAGGCTTATAATCAGCACTTGGTACAGTCACATAAACCGCATTAGTTTGAGAAGTCCCTGTACCCTTACCGGCTACGCCGTTTCCTGTGTCGGTAACAGTAGTCCTATTACCCCATACAGTGCCGTTAGGCCCAGGTTTTGAACGTAATTGGTAGGGAACCTTATCCGTATTATTACTGTTTTTGCTAGTCATAACACCTGAACCATCCAAGTTATTATTAGATGGAGATAAGCCAATGTTATAAGGTGCGTTATTTGTGCAAGTCACACCTATAACAGTTTCACCAGCAATATTACTTTCAGTTGCGGGTTTGCTGCCTAAATCGATATCACCAACCGTTGTGCTAATTTTGCAATCTTCAATAACAGTAGTTTGAACCGTGAACGGAAATGCATTTCTTCCTGGGAGAATAGAGGATGAACAGTTTGCAAGTCCGGCAAGTGTGTCACCATCATACTTTAAGGTAGTATTGGTAAAAATGTTGGTATAATTTCCGACAGTAGCGAGAGTATTCTCTGATCCTGACAGTCTAATATTTATATCTATCTTACCTTCGATAACGTTACGTCCATCAGAAGAATTTATTCCGGCAATGGGGATTTTGGTGGTTATATATTCGTTTCCTGAGTCAAGTGGTCCCCAAAGAGAAGTGCCTTGCGGAGTCATACTAAAAGCCAGGCGGGGCTTAGTAGGGGATGTTGCTCCTTTAGATAGGTAACGCGGGCTTATAATGCCTGGATCATAAGAACCTCCATCAACGCCAAAGCACATAGAGACATAGCCACTGCTTAAACCGCTTTGAGTACACTTATAATTCAGCTGAGCTATTGTATTTACAGTATTAGCATTGCTAGGCGTGACATTATCTAGGGTGACAATACCACTAGCACCTGGCGTCGCATTTAAACCTGCTTCACATTGAAGGCCCGCAAGTTTAAACGCATTTGCGTTCTCTATCGGCAAACATAATGCACCTAACAATAGGACTGGACTGTAGTACCAACGAAAAACGCTCATTACTGCTTCACCTTTTGACAAATAATAGGGCCAATCAATGGTATATCGTCCCCTTGTTTATGATAATCAAAGCTGGCCGTACATACATCATTAGAAGGGGTAACCACCTCTAATACATTGTGCTCTTCTAATGCCTCCAAGTAGACCTCACCATCAAACCCAACGACTGCTGAAGTCGCACCTTTCTTATGAGATAGCTTTACTTCACTGCCTAACGGTATGGGCTGCTGATCACTATCTATGAGAATAACAGAAGCAGACCGCGCTGGCGTGAGGTTGAATGTCACCAACGTACCGGCACGATCAGTAGGGGTAGCTTCAACGCTCACTTCTTCAATACGCAAGTCAGCGGGTAAATCCATGGGATCAATAGACACTTTGTTTGCTTGATAAGCATTTAATGGCGTCACTAATAATAGACCGCGTTTGTTGGTAGTACCGATACGATTGTTCTGTAGGAGCACTGGCACATCAGCAATACCATCAGTGGACACCACCGCAAAGCTATTGTTGATTTGACGCGAAGGGAATAGCCCGCCTCCCATCATGACTAGCGAACCTGAACCACTAGCAAAGGTGGAGTAGTTATCGTTATTACTGCTCACGCCCGCTCGCACTTCTCCGTATGGACTAAGATAATTTAATTCAGCCAACCCGTTTGTGCTGCTATTATCGCCAGTATTATGCTGTGCTTGTGCTCGCCAGCCTATACCGCCCACACTCGGCGTAGATCGTGCGACATCAACTGCAAAGGCATTACGATTTTTAGTGTTTTGCACACTACTATTCACGTATATATCTTTATCTAGCGAAAATGAAGCCCCAAGGAAAACACTGTTATTATCAGAGTCATTAATGTCTTGATTGACATTTAAGTTTAATCTCAAGTTTCTTCCAAAAGATTTACTCCAATAAGCACTAGCAAACTTTGTAGTCTCTTCATTTTCATAACTAACCTGGTTATAACTTAATCCGAAACTACCAAGAGATTGACTGTTATAGCCGGTAGAGAATTGTTCACTACGGCGGGCAGGAGCATTGCCGTATTTCGTGGCTACGTCACGATACTCGCCATGAGTGCCTTTAGCATTGATACCAACATTGAAACGATTGTTATTCCATGAGTAGCCAGCACTATACTGCGAACCACTTGCGCCTCCATTTTTACTACCCGCCAATGATGCGGATAATACGCCACCAGCATCCCCTAGTAGCCAGGTACCGCCAATACCTGCATTACTCAGTCCATCGGTTGCTTCAGCATGAGTTTCTGCGGTAAAACGATTGTTAACCCCATACCGCCACGTACCAAAAGCGGCAATATCGTTACCGTAATCAAATGATTTAATGCCGTAGTTCTCACGCACGAAACCAAGCTCCGCTGACCAATCAGAAAGTCCGGGCTGTAGTAAACGCTGAGCATCATAAAGTGTAAAGTTAAGTGTGGTGTTTTGTCCCAACGCATCCTTTAATACTAACTGAGCATTACCTACCCCGCTAAAGCTAGGCGCTGTGTTAATCTCAAAAGGTCCAGCCGGTACATCGCCACTATATTGTTTGAGGCCGTTAATATATAGCTCTACCTCAGATGGAAGAGTTGCTGAACCAAAAAAGGAAGGCAACGGTGTGGTGGTCATATAAGGCTGAAGGTCAAAGTTACTACCAAACTGTAGCCCGCCTAATCGTGTTGATCTTGACCAAGACAGTGAGCCCGTTAGGATATCACCAGCACTGACAGTCAGCAGCTTATCAGGGAACGATTTACTCCAATTGGTATCTAAGCGTACCGTATCGTTGTCCCAACCATCGCTATCATTATGACGATTACTGGTAGTAAGGGCGGTAGAACTTAATACGCCAAGCGAATTAAAAGCACGAAGCTCTGTATAAGCACTTAGATTGGCGGTATCGCCTTCAGTTTGTGTGCCATAGAGATTGTAGTTTAAGAGTAAGCCCGGCGATGCGGTAGGCTTTGGGCGTTTGCTATTGCGGGTATTAACGACGGTAGTACCTAGATTAAGCATACTCAGTGGTGCGATAATTTCTACTGTTTGCTGACGGTCGTTATAGTCGACTTTGATATCTGATAAATCATTGAGGGCGATTTGATCTGTGGAGTTGGTTGGTAGGACAAAACCCAATTGTTTTAATACTTCAGGATTGGCCCAAAGCTGTTCTTTATGATAGGTGAAATGAGTAAGGCCCATATTAGCGCCATTGAGAGTGACATCCAAATATAGGTCAATACCTTGCGTAGTAGGCGTATTAGCGTTATTTAAACCAAGCTGAGTTAATCTAGAATCGCCACTATTTGTATCAGGAATGTCGTTTAACTCGACAGCATGGCCAAGCGAGATACATAGGTTCTGCAGTAATAATATTTTAGTGAGTGGAATCATCCAGCGTAAAGTTTTGTGTTGTCTGAGTTCCATTAATCATTACCTTGAATTTACTGCCCGGTTTTAAAGCAACAGGCGGTACTTTCAGTGTCCAATGCATAGAGGCACCCGGTAAAACATAACCTAGTAAGCCCTTATGTATATCAGTATTATTACCAAGAGAGTCTATCATGCTTAAACTGGCCAATTGAGCGTGGCCGTTCCCGCTATTACTAACACTTAACTTTATTTTTTCACCGTCAGGCTGTAAGCGATAATTCCATTGCAACTTAGGGCTAGTCTCAGTTACGCCGACAGGTTTTATAAAAACAGGTAAAGAATAGCTGAGCGCAAATTGCAAGCCAGCCTTTTTATTAGGAGAATTAAGAGGTATTTCGTTAATCACTAGGCGGTAGGTATCCTCGACGGCTCCCGCACCTTGAGGTGGGGCTTTAGCGCGAATAATACGAATAAGCTGCTGCTCACCCGGCTGAAGCTTAACCATCGGTGGGCTGGCCAATAGCCCTCTAGAGGTGGTCAGTTGATCGCCTTGTTCGTTCTGAGTCCATTGATACACGCGTACTTGTGCATTGACCAAATCAGTACCCGTATTACTAAGGGTCAGCCCACTGGCATTCTCTTTAGCTTGTAAGCTTAAAGAGATAGGGGAAACTTGCAGACCACTTGCTATCGCAAAACTAGAAGATATGAGAAGGCTCGTCATAACGCCATATTTTGCGACACGGCTTAACCATAAGTTCAACATATTGATTAGTAAGTTACTGCAACGTCGACGGTATCGCTATAGTCACCGAGTTGAATATCTGTAGTGCTCGTCAGATTTGCATAAACTGTGTGTGTGGTAGGGGCAACTGTTAAACCTTCACCGACACCCGCAACACCGTTATTTTCTGTGCCTAGCACCCCAAGATTACCCCAAACATTAGTAGCGGCTGGATCAGAATATAGTTGATAGCTAATAGTGTCAGTACCTGGCCCACTCATAGTGCCAGCACCATCATCGCTACCTGTACTAACAGGCGTTAAGTTCACAATGTAAGGTGCGTTCTTAGAACAGGTCACCGCGATATCTGTAGAAGATTGTGCTACCCCTACTTCTGCAGCAGTAGTACCAGCAGCATGACTACCAAAATCGATATCTTGAGCACCTGAAGTAGCATCAACACTACATACAGAAGTGATATTCAATTTTACATCGAACTGTCCAGTTGCTGTACCGGCGGCATTGGCAGAAGAAATAGCGGCTAAACCACCAATGGCAAACAACATAGAAGTCATTAGGGATTTTTTGAATTGCATATTAACTCTCCTGTGATTTTTAATTACTTGAAGCGTTAATGAATTGAAAAGCTAAACTAATAACTCTGTTTCATCATGCTATGCAAAAAAATCACACTTTTAAATAGTTGGTATATCTGTTGGACGGATACACTTTATCTGATATTTATCAGTAAAAATTTACTTATTTCAATTAATCGAATATAAGTTATTGATAAATAACGTATATGTATTGTTACATATTTAATGTGTTAATGCAATATTATTAATTATATGGTTGCATCTTCACTATCTTGGATGCATGGATATTGACATAGGTATTTTTTTTGAAAATTATAGGTAATTAATAATGATTTAAGCTAAGGGTTAAAGGGTTTGTATTTATTGGGGTTCCAAATTAGCTTAAACGATAAGGAGCTACGTGAAGTAGCTCCTTATCGCTGCTTAATATGCTCTTGCAGCTATCTTTTCACCCAACCACTGAGCAACTTCACTCTCTACCCATGCTACACGTCCTTTTGATAGCTTAACCTGAATTGGAAAGGTAGGGTCATATCGATTAGACCTTTTGTCTAACATATCGTAAATAGTTGTACTACTTAGTCCAGTAAAGTGGATAACCTCTTTCAGTGGTAACATCCGTGGCATTCGTATCGCACTCAAATTCTCAGTTTCAGTTTGATTGTTAACATTCAAATTTTCCATGATTTGCTCCTTATAAGTGTATGAGAGCGTTTCCCCTCATATCCTTACCGAGTCCTATAATTTTTTACTGCATCCCATGCTGTCCGACAGTTAGCTTTTGACGCAGCTAATAAAAAAAAGGAGCTGCATGTAACAGCTCCTTTTTATGCCGTGTGCGTGTGTTAGCTTTACTAGCTCACCGCCGTCACGCTTTGCCGTAGCCCCTGCTCAATGCTAGTCACGTCATTATTGGCTAAGCCATGATTTAAGGGCTCATGCTCACCTTGATGTTGACCAGAATCGCCTGTCTCGACTGGATAAAACTCTTCCACGACTGCAAATGCCTCATCACTATCAATCTCAAAGGCTGAGCTGACATAGCCAAGCTTCGCTGCTGCTTCTAACGCAGCTTGATCAAAGCCGTGTTCGCTAAGCTCCGTATCAATAGCTTGCGCGTTAGATACCGCATCTTTCAGCGTCACCCCATCACGCAAGGTCAAATCGACAAAGTAAATTGGCGTGCGATAGCTTTGCGTTGTGCTTTTACCTCTTAGGGTTAATTGTAGTGGTAAACACGACAGCTTATTGCCGGATACTGCAGCAAAGTAGCTGAGTCTTGCTGCCAGTGTGCGAATACTATTAAAGCCAGTCGTGCGAAAGATAAACGTGCCCAGCTCATCGTCCTCAGACAGATTGACGTAGAGCCTACCGTAAGATTTACAAGCACCGCCTTGCGCTAATGGACAGCGATCAGGTGATGGACACGGCAGTTGCTCAACGCCATTATTGGTTCGGCGCTGACACTGCTCACCGTCACCCACACATAGCGGTCTGCCCGTTTGCCGATCAAACAGTGTGTACTCAGCTCGCAGATTTAGTGTCGGATCATTAAACAGCATACGCACGGGTATTTGTCTGAGCTTACCGTCATTATTTGCGCGTAGTTTTTCGTCTAGTGGATGATTGATCCATCCGTCTTTATTTTGGACTTGGCTGGTGATGGTAAATTGATCGTCTTTGGCAGGCAGACACTTGCCATCTTTTACAATGACACGTCCAATGCTGATACGACCTAATACTGGTGGGGTTATGGTGAGACCTTTAATCATGGTGATATTCCTTATATGTTTTAGTTAGCCATAAAAAAGCCCACCTTTGATAGGTGGGCGGTTATGCGCTAGATTTGGTTTGTGTGTGTTGATTAGAATAGATAGCAGGTTAATCGTTTAAGACAACAAAACGACGACTACCCTGACGGGTTTTACTGAACTGAGTGAGTAGCTCAGGATGGGCTTTGATCACCGCCTTGGTATCTAAGCTTACGCTGTCCTTGGATCGTTTCCACGAGATAGCCCCTTTATCGAAAACCGCCACCTCATGGTCTTTGATCAGGCTTTGTAGCTGATGCTTTACCTGGTCATGACGCTGCTCTAACTCTTGCATGTAATCACGGTAGCTCAGCAATTGCTCAAATAGCTTGTTAGCGCCAGCATCATCTTTAAAGTCAATTTTGCTGTTAGGCTCAGGTTTGGGATAAAGCTGTTTTAATGCTCGAGCTGCGGATTCACTATGATCAGGGGTTGGTGGCGTGTCTGTTTGCACGTACTGCCAGAACAGATGCTCATGCTCCATGATGGATGCAATCAAGCGCTCGTCACGCTCAACCTTATATATCTTAGCCTCATGCCCACAAAGCAGCACGCAAATATGCGCAGCAGTTTTACCTGTGACCGCTAGCTGATGCTGGACTTGGCAAGTGACATATAACGGTACGCCTTGCTTCCATAATTTAGCACCATGTTCTCCCGCGGTTTTACACTCGAGTACCTGCACCTCGTCACTACCAGTAATGGCATAGTCTAAATTAGCCAGCATAAAGTGCTTGTCAGGATCAGGGTGCTGCAAGATGGCGTTTACGCGCCTGACTTTATTACCAGTATGTTCTTGATAGTACTTAGCCACCATCGGCTCTAGGGTATTGCCCCAATACAGTGGGGAATACCCCTCGATGCTCCCATCGATGTCTGAGCTCATGCGTCCTGTCTTAATCATCCACAGCTCAAGCATGGATAGGTATGGGTGGATACCACAAGCGGCAGCGGCATCAGAGCTGCCAATGCCTTGTCTGCGTACTTGTAGCCAGTCCTCACGGCTTAAGTCTTTGGTATTAACCAAACGCTTAGCCGTGGTTGACGTGCTTACTTGAGCAGGTTTGTCAGTGGTATCCATATGCTTGGTTTTCACCACTGCTGGTTTACGCTTCACAGTAGTGCGTTTGGCCTGTCTTGGCTGAGTATGGGTGTTTAATGCGATCATGTTCATGGTAAATTCCTTCGTTAAATTGGTTATTGGTTTTTAGTTGTTTACTGATTAATGAGAAACAAACGGCATAAAAAAACCACGCTCGAAAGCGTGGTTTAATGTATTGAACGTACTAAGCGTCTTTAAGCAATCAGTGCAAAGGCTGCCTCTAAGCTTTTGTCTTTGAGCTTAGCGCCTGCACCGAACCATGCTGAATCGAGCCTATGATCTGTCGACATGGCACGGCGCTCATGATCCACGTACTCTGTCATTGCTGATAGCAGCCCATAAGCGGTGTCACGCGCTGAATCCAAATCTGCACCGCGACCTTGGCCGTTAAACATGTTCATCACCTGATTCATGGCACGGGCATTGGGCACCGCATCCTTTTCTTTCTTAGCGCTATTAAACAGAATGATGTCGTTGTCCTGATCGTTGAAGACACGATTCAGGTAATTGGCGGCTTCTGCTTGGGTTACACGGCGCTGGGTTAACTGCTTCATCTCATACATGTGTTCATTCCACTGCTGAACAGAAACGCCTAATTGCTGCTTGACCTTGTCCGCATCAAAGGAGGTGCTATGCGGTACTTTTACCACGCCACCACTGCCGTCAGCGAGGCTAATGGCTAGCGTGTTATTACACACCACACGGATATTGGTAAATTGTGCTGTAGTCGCAAGCGTGCCGTCACAAGCAGTGGCTAAGAGTAGATAGCCGTTACTGACATCACCGCCTTTGAGAGTCATAGACTGACCTGTACGAGCGAGTGCCCACATCTTACGACCACCCTTTAATACCCCTGCCGTCTCAAGCTCAAAGTGCGATTGTTCAGTGAGGTCACGATAAAACTCTAGAATCTCACGGGGCTGTACTTCTTGATAGCGTTGACTGACCACTGATAATGGCTCTAGGTTATCTGAGCGGTACAACACCTTATTACTGTCAAAAGGCATGATCAGACTTTGCCCTTTTTCATTGCTTGCCATGTAGCTGACGTCTGAGGATTCAATACGCCAATCCATACCAGCCTCACGAGCCCAGACTTCAATAGGCTGATTCTTTGGTAGCTGACTGCCGAGACCGTGCCAAGGGGTGTCACCGACATAAGCCATATTTTCGATTAAATGTGCCATGATTCATTTCCTTTTAGGTTTAATTGTTTATAAGCATTAAGTAATGCAATGATTTATTAGTTGATGGTTAAGAAAACGTGCGTACAGTCATCACAGCGATGCTGCTTATTGATCAGCATCGGTAAAGCGCTATGAGGCTCTGCAAGCTCGATGACGGCTGCAATCGCAGTACCTGCAATCACACCGATCACAGGATGTACTTTGAATGATTTGCATAGACTGACACCAAGACCGATCAGTGCAGCGGGTGATAACAGCTCATCCACAAGCTGCTGGTTAGTACTATCAGTCATCACATAAACAGCGGACGACTGACAGCGTGGACATATTGGTTTCATAAGGGCTCCTTATTGCGCGCATAAAAAAGACCTGCACGAGGCAGGCCTTTGATGAGTTTGTAAGGATGAGCATTAAGACGCTAATGCTCGATCTCATGAAAATAGTATGTATTTGAAATTAGTTTGCTATGGGCTATGCCAAGTGTTACTTAACTCTTAGGGATAATCCCGCGACCAAAGCTACGCATGCTTGGCGTCCATGCTTTAAGACGCTGCTCGTACTTGTCAGGTCGAGTTAAGTACAACGCTGCATTAATAGCATTATTTACTTCTATAGTGTTGTCTCTATGAATCATACCGATACCAAGCGTCCCTTGACGCTTATAATTTTGTTTACGTTCAGAGGTATTACCATTGGTGGAGTAGCCTAAACCTTCTGTTATCTCAAGCCATTTCTTACCGACAGCATCGCCTAAATACCAGTCTTGCTGACGCTTATCACCGTTATAGATCAATAACAGGTGACAGTGCAAACTACCGTTATCAACACCTTGCTCTGTCGCCCAAGCATAACCCCTTAAATCCTCGAAACAGCCTTTACCTTTATCAGCGATCTTTCCAGCCTTTCTTTCCTTTTCTATTTCTCTATCTCTTTGAATAACCTTCATAAGCTGATTCATGAAACCTTGAAAAGTTTCAACGTCAACAAGGTGCGCAAACTCCATTTTTATTCTGATATCCACCCGCACGATAAGTACACGTGCGTACTTGTTTAAATAGTAGTTCATATATTTTGTAAGTGACTGGCTATTGCGCTGTTCTTGAAATGCGAAGTCCGTCATAGCCGTGGCATATTCATACTGGTAAAAATTTAGCGCCTGTAAAAATTTTTTTGTCGTACCCTCATCCCAAATAATTTCGTGAGGATAACAATGACCACAAACAATATAACAGCTGCCTATAAACCATTTTATCGAATTGGTATAAACCAATTCGTCGTTTAACAGAAATATCATTGGTCGATAGTAAAGATTCAGTTGCTCAATAATTTTTTGAATGCTAATTGAAGAATTAGGGGTAAGTATATCGCTCACGAGTTTGTCGACTTTAGCGACAACTGTCTCATGGCTTAAGTTCGGAATGATCATGTTATTGGCCTAAAGTTATACGTTCATAATCTTAGGCAGATGAGTAAATTATTATTTTTGGTGTAGATATATGGTCTCGTAGTATTAGGGTTCATACATATAATAATATTAATAACCGGATTTTGACGCTTGTGAATATCACGCTACAGCGCGACTTTGTTTTTTGAAAAACCCTACCTATGCGTGATTTTGCTGAGTGGGGAGTTGCGTATTGTTAGTTTGAGGAAAAGTACTAGCTATTGCTAGACTTCTTACAAAAGCAAGGCTTTATTATTTTTTATAAATTAATATAGAGCAATAACACAAACTTGCACAGAGATGTATCGATCCGGATTATACGGTAAGTATATTCAGAAGTATTGCTCAGATTGGCCGTTATGGATATAATATTCAGAATGGCCATTGAATTATCACGCGTGATAATGCTTTTCAGGGAAAAGGATTTTGTTCATGAGACACGATGATGATAGAAGTAATGATTTCCATGAAAGAAAAAATAGTTTTTCCTCAAAACTAGAAAGTTTAAGTCATAGGGAATTAAAGAGCCTTGCATTTTTTTATAATAATCGACCTGTTCTTAATTATGAATATGATTATAAAAAAATAGATAGTAGGGCTTTTATTGAATTAGCAGTACAAAACGAAAATTTTATCGAAGTAAAGAAATCTCTAGATTTAATGGAAAATAGATTTTTCATTGAAGAAAATTATTTTGAATGGTTGTATGAAGACTTAAGAGCTCAGATTTTTGTGTTGCTATATATAAGATCTTTTCTTCAATTGGAAATAGATAATAAAAATAAGTTTGGCCGTAAAGATGTTCTCGGCTATCTATATCCTCTCGAATATAGTGAAATAGTAATTAATGAGAGAGGGTCTATAGTTGAATTTATTTATGAGCTATTAGATTCTTATGTAATAGATGATGTATTTCAAGAAAAAAATAAAAAAATAAAAATAATGGAGAGAGCTAGATTGTTGTGGTCAGATTTATATAATCAATGTACCTATACAGATTGGATTAAAAATGCTGATGACAAGCAAGTCAGATGGTTAAAGAAATATCTTGAAGACAAGGGGATGTATATTAGTGACATCCAAGGTATAAGTTCAACTGAATATTTTCATATCGTATTATTATCAGCTCTTGATTTTATAGATATAAAACCTTTTATTCTGGAAGATAAGAAATATAAGGAGCCAGACTCAAAGAAGAAATTTATAGATAGAATGAAAAGGTCTTGGAGTCAGAAAGTACATCGCGACTCAGGAAGGGCAAAAAAACAATATCACCTACCGTTAGCTAAAAATACTAGAGATAGGTTAAGGAAGATGTCTATGGTCGGAGACGTGTCAGAATCGGATATTCTTGAAAGGTTAATCAACGAAGAGTATGGCTCAAAATACTTGGATGTAAATGATAGAGATAAATATTAGATTATGCTTTCATTCGACGCTGAGTAAATAGTCGCATGTTTCATAATAGCTCGAATGTTTAAGCAGAAATTTAATCTAAATAGCAGTTACACGGGAGTTTCCCAAACTCTGTGTAACTGCTTATAATCCACTAACAGGAGAATAAGC
>NZ_JABAST010000090.1 GCF_016107575.1 Psychrobacter faecalis
GCCCAAGCACGAGCAGTTAACGACCGAATTCTTTGTGGCTGTTTAAGCAAATTATTCCAAGCCAAGCAAGTGGCATCGACAATAGCCTCATAACTGTCATAACAACGATTGGATAACTCATTTTGCTTAAGGTACTGCCATACCCTCTCAGAAGGATTCAGCTCAGGTGAATAAGGCAGTAGTTTAAGCATAGTGACATTAGCCTGATTCAAGCTTGGTTGATGCCATAATGCGCCATCCATCACCACCACCGCATGACGTCCTTTTGGTACGGCTTTACTAATCTCTTGCATATGCAATAACATGGTGTGTTTATTCACTGAAGGCAGTACTAAGCCGACAGCCTTCTTTGTCGCTGGACAAAAGGCACCAAACAGATAAGCGGAATGAAACTGTTGCTGTTTGATCAGTCGAGGTCGCCCACCGCGGTAATGCCAAACTCTGGTCAATGAGCCTTGTTGTCCTATTCGAGTTTCATCTTGAAACCAGATGTCCACTTGATCTAAGCTCACATCAGTAGGCAGTGACGCCTTAACCTGTGCTATAAAGTTTTTTTAAAAGCGTCTTGAGCTTGTATGTCGGCTTTTGGATGCTGACTACGAGCACTTATCCAACTCATATCAATACGCTTGAGTAGCTCG
>NZ_JABAST010000091.1 GCF_016107575.1 Psychrobacter faecalis
TACAAAGGGTACGAGCAAGAGATTTATGGCATTTGTCTCATCGATTGATTCGTAAGATTCTTTCACACAATCTGTGTTTTGTACTCAACAAAAAACTTGGTAATCCGCCTCTTCAGTTTGAATTGCTTATTTCAAGTTGAGAGTGGGGTAGTACGTATATTTATTACTATCCTAAAAAAGCTTGGGGTTCACAGTCTCAGCAATCAGCACCTATAGTTGATACCCAATCTTTAATTGATCAAGGACTAAACTTCCATGACTCTACCTCGACTCGATAGTGTAAAGAAAACGGTTAGCAGCTGGATTGTACTTCTACTGCTAACCACATCTGCCAGCACACAGGCAGAAATACACGATAAACAATTGAACTCAAGCAAAGTGATTGATGTTCAATACTTAATAAGCAAATCTACGTTGAGCTGTTCTTTTAACACCTCAAGTGGAGAACTAATAAGCTTTTATACGAATCTTTTGGAAAATCCATCAATAGAGAAAAAAACAGTCAGTTTATCATTGGCAATAAATATAAAGTAAAAAATGTAAAATCAATAAATCCCCCTATGGCAGGATAGTTGTCACCCCTAAATAATAATTCCAAAGGGGACAATG
>NZ_JABAST010000092.1 GCF_016107575.1 Psychrobacter faecalis
AATAACTCTTTAATCTGTACCAACTTGCCATGATGATTCTTAACTTTACTGTTCTTCTTAATCCGTATGGCAAAGGGTATGTGATTATTGGTGAGCCAGTTAAACCATTTTTCGCCAACAAACTCTCTGTCCGCTACTATCATCTCAAGGTTATCTTTGCCAAATTGTTTGATAAACCGCTCAATAAGTTCACAGCGTTCAAGATGGTTTGTATTACCTCGCTTATCTAGCATTTGCCAGTATAAGGGGATGGCTATCCCTTTATATACCACCCCTAGCATAAAGATGTTGAGGTTACTTTTACCCCATTTCCAGTTGGTGCGGTCAATGGTTAAGGTGACTTTGCCTAGTCCAAATAGTCGATATATCATTAAAGCCAGTTGATCGTAGTCTATCCTCGCTTCGGCAAAAAATCGCTGTAGTCTGCGATAGTGACTGTCGGTCTTGCCACCCTTAGGAAAGATGTCTTGCTATTTTTTTTAAGATTACTGCTTTGAGCAGTAATCAGGGCTATTATCATTAGGCTCAAACAATTGATTCTTGCCTTGTTCATACTCAGGTTTTGGGTTAAAGTTTCACTAAGTCTGTTAAAGTTTGGCATGGTCT
>NZ_JABAST010000093.1 GCF_016107575.1 Psychrobacter faecalis
ACACCGCATTATCAAGTCGCATCGATACTGTGGTGGCTCAAAGCGACGGTAATACCGCCGCTATTAGTAGTGAAGTGACCGCCAGAACCAATGCTGATAGCGCACTCTCTACTCGTATTGATACGGTGTCATCTAAAACGGATGACAACACGGCATCCATCACCAGTAATTATGAAACACTAACCACCGCAACCACTGCCAACGCGACAAAGATTGATGGTGTTTTTGCCCAAGTCAATCCGCTAATGGCTGGAGATGATACGGTTAGTGCTGGGGACGACACAGTCCTAGTTGGCGTATGGTCTGAAACAAGCGCACGTATTGAAGATGATATTGCATTAGGTCAGCGCATCGATATATTAAACGCAAGTTTTAACGACAATACAGCGCTTATATCAACCGAGCAAAAAGTAAGGGCAGATGCTGACAGCGCCTTGTCTACTCGTGTTGATATGCTGTCAGCTGCAACGGAAGGCAATACTGCGTCAATTACCACTGAGACAACAGCCAGAACAACGGCTGATGAGGCACTAGGCAAGCGCATTGACACAGTCATTACTAAGACTGATGGGAATACGGCTGCCATACAGACCGAAGTTA
>NZ_JABAST010000094.1 GCF_016107575.1 Psychrobacter faecalis
CTTTGTTTGTTTTTAGCCCGCTGAGCAATGCCTAGTTTTTTAGCGTATTGCTGGGTGACTTTGGTTTTTAGTACCTCACCATTACTTGTCGTTGCTGAGTCCCTGCAGCCTAAATCAATACCAGTTTCTCCTGTACCGCACTCAATTTTTGGGTACTCTTTAACGGTGATGCAGGCATACCAGTGGCCGCGACTGTCTTGTACAAGCTCACAGGTGTTGATGGTGTAGAGTGCTAGATTATAGCTATCCCACACGTCGATGGTCAGCTTCTTGCCTTTAGCCAGGCTAAATTGAATGGTGGATTTAAGACTTTTCTTTCCTGATTTTTTGACACCTACGTATTTGATTGCTGCTTTTTTAAAAGGAATCCAACCAAGTGATTTACGCTTAGATTTTGGGTTATTGGTTCGCCAGTTTAGTTTGGCTTTTTTGAATTGCTTGCGAGATTTAGTATGGGTTTCGGTGATGGCTTGTAAGGTTTGGCTGTGCAGGTTTAGCAGCTCGCCACTACCTTTTACATAAGCCGCAATATCATAAGCTGAAAAGAAATGATTGGTGCGTTGAAGATG
>NZ_JABAST010000095.1 GCF_016107575.1 Psychrobacter faecalis
TAGGGCGTGTCCTCAATTCATCTTGCAATGAATGATAGTACACGCCAGATAAAGCATTGACTTAAAATTACGAGCCAACTTCTCATAGCGAGTGGCTATACTACGGAAGTGCTTGAGTCTCGCAAACATATTTTCTACTAAATGGCGCAGTTTGTATAAATAGCTATCAAACTCTGGATTAGGCTGTTTGGCATTTTTCCTTTTAGGGATGACAGGCACCATATCGTGGGTACGGGCTTTGTCTCTGATGGCTTCTGAGTCATAGCCTTTATCAGCGATAAAGTAATCTGCCTGTCCAATCATGTCAATCAATTCACCTGCAACTTGACTGTCGTGGACGTCACCCCCAGTGATTTTAAAATGGAGCGGATATCCATCGGCATCACAGGATAGGTGTATCTTTGTAGTTGCGCCGCCACGGCTTCGTCCAATTGCTCGATCTTCACCACGCCGAGCTCCACTTGCATGCTGGTGACACCGTATATAACTTCCGTCGATGAATACCCATTCCGTATCAACTTCTTTTCGTAGGCTA
>NZ_JABAST010000096.1 GCF_016107575.1 Psychrobacter faecalis
GTTCAGAGCGAAAGCGCCCAATCGCAGGTGGTTTACTGACATTACAGAGTTTAAAGTTGGTGAGGACAAGTTGTATCTGTCTCCTATACTAGACTGCTTCAACAATGAGATCATCAGTTATACGCTCTCAAGACGACCGGTGTATGATTTGGTGAAACAGATGCTAGATAGTGCAATTAAGGGCATACCTACAAAGCGCAAGGAGGAGCTAACACTGCACTCAGATCAAGGGTGGCATTATCAGATGAAGACGTTTGCGAATACGCTTAAAGAGAATGACATTAAGCAAAGTATGAGCCGAAAAGGCAACTGCTTAGACAATGCATTGATGGAAGGCTTCTTCGGTACACTAAAGTGTGAGACTATTTATCTTGAAAAGCCGACCTCGATTGAGGCTTTAGAGAAACAGATTCACAGATTTATGCAGTATTATAATCATGAGAGAATTCAGCTGAAACTAAAAGGACTGAGTCCTGTTAAGTACAGAACTCAGTCCTTATTGTAAACTTAAACCGTCCAAGTTTAGGGGG
>NZ_JABAST010000097.1 GCF_016107575.1 Psychrobacter faecalis
TTACGAATCAATCGATGAGACAAATGCCATAAATCTCTTGCTCGTACCCTTTGTATATTAAATCGTTCTGATAGCTGACCAATGACTGTTTCAACGATACGGCGGGCTTTCATTAGCCGCCTTACCACAGGTTTGGGTCTATCCTCTTTCATGTTGGCTCTGAGTGGCGTTTGTAAATCCACGCCTTGAGCGTCGTAGTACGATGTCAGACTCGGGCTGATATACCCTTTATCAGCGCCAAGTAGCCCATGAATATGAGTGGTGATTTCTGGGGCAACCGCTCTTTCATCAACATTGGCAGGAGCAAAGGTAAAGCCTTTAATCATGCCCGATAAGTTAACAAGCAAATGGCCTTCAAAGCCATAGTACCTCTCTTGCTTAGCGGCACAGTAGCTAAAAGCTGCTAAGTCTTGATAATTCTTATGCCGATAAGCGCGTCCATAATGACAGACGGGTA
>NZ_JABAST010000098.1 GCF_016107575.1 Psychrobacter faecalis
CTCAAGAGTCACCGATAACATATTAGACGACATCACCGCTTGGCAGAACCGGCCGCTGAGCAGTGTTTATCCTATTGTCTATTTGGACTGCATTGTCGTTAAGGTACGCCAAGACAAGCAGATCATCAACAAGGCTATATATCTGGCGCTAGGTGTGGGACTTGATGGCAAAAAAGAGCTGCTTGGCATGTGGTTATCAGAGAACGAAGGCGCTAAGTTCTGGCTAGGTGTTCTCACTGAATTACAAAACCGCGGGGTTCAAGATATCCTCATTGCTTGTGTTGACGGTCTAAAGGGCTTCCCTGATGCCATCAATACCGTTTATCCCAAAGCCAAGGTTCAGCTGTGTATCGTGCATATGGTGCGTTACTCAATGAAGTTTGTGCCGTGGACAGATAAGAAGGC
>NZ_JABAST010000099.1 GCF_016107575.1 Psychrobacter faecalis
GGGAGTTTCCCAAACTCTGTGTAACTGCTTATAATCCACTAACAGGAGAATAAGCAATGACTACTCAATCTGACATTAAAAAACTGGCCGAGCAAATGGCTGGTAGTATGAAAAGCTTCGATGACATTAAAGACTTTCAGAAGCAACTCATGCAGTCCTTTATCGACACTGCCCTTGAAGCTGAGATGGAAGATCATCTCGGCTACCCCAAGCATGAAAAGGCGGATAAACCTAATAAGCGCAACGGGCACACTAAAAAGACCGTCCGTAGCGACACAGGCGATTTTGAGATATCCACCCCAAGAGACCGCGGTGGCAGCTTTGAGCCTGTACTCGTCAGTAAGCATCAAACCCGTATCTCAGGTCTCGATGATAAAATCATATTCCTTTACG
>NZ_JABAST010000009.1 GCF_016107575.1 Psychrobacter faecalis
TACAAAGGGTACGAGCAAGAGATTTATGGCATTTGTCTCATCGATTGATTCGTAAAATCCTGTCACACAATCTGTGCTTTGTACTCAACAAAAAACTTGGTAATCCGCCTCTTCAGTTTGATTTGCTTATTTCAAGTTGAGAGTGGGGTTTTATATATACTTAGTTATACATCTTTCTTAAGCGCCGTTACTTGTATTAAAAACAGTTTATGCCTATCTTTTCTAGTCAAGAGTTTGCCACGCTCTCATACTTATTCAAAAAAGCCATTATAGGCCTCATAAATAGAGATCTATAATGGTTTAATCCTATCTTTTCTCAGGTGGTATAAGAATTTTCTGATGTAAATACTTTCTCTTTACATAATTTCCTTATTATTAATAAGTTAGCGATGGACAGTAAAAATCATCCTTTTCAGCTATAACTGGGCATTGGCGCTATCAACCTCAGCATATACCGCTGTGCTACCGTCTTTGTTGATTTGCATCACTTGATAAGGTGAAAATTTATTTTGGTACTCCATCCCGGGGCTACCCATTGGCATACCGGGTACGGCAAGACCAATAGCCTCGCTTGGCGGATTGGCTAAAAACTGGGCTATATACTTGGCAGGCACATGACCTTCGAATACATAACCGTCGCTCGTGACCGCCGTGTGACAAGAGCGCATATTGCTCGGGACACCATAGCGTTCTTTAAAAACTGCTAAGTCGGCGACATCTTGTCCCGCCGCAGTCATACCGTGATGTTCGGCATGGCTAATCCACTCCTTACAGCAGCCACAATTGGCATCTTTATAAACCGTCGCAGAGACGTTTCTCAGCGCATCACTGTTACTGCTAGAGCTCGTCGACTCAGTTTTAGACGTTTGGACTTTTGAATTCTGGCTGTCTGTTGCCGTCTCTACAGGCGCTGTGGTTGCAGCAGTGGTATTGGTGTCGTTACAAGCAAATAACGACGATGTCACTGTCAGTAGGATAAGCGCACCAAACAATTTATGCTGCTTAAAAGTTAAGTTATGGTTATCAGGTTTCATACATACCCTCTCGTCATTTATTGTTTAATGTCGCATGTGATATTTATAATCAAAAAGAGCTGTCTTTCATTTTTAAATTTGGAGCAATACGTTAAGCGTTTGACCCGATATCACGACACTATCATCATACATGCATGATACATGAATCCTTCTGACTAACAGGTGACGTTAAGATTACAATATTGTCATTCTCCCACTTTGAAATTTTCACAGATAATTTATTTGACAATTTTTAAGAAAAAACAAAAGGGCAGTACTAGGGCGTGTCTTCATTTTAAAAATGGTGATAAAAATGAGATAAATTGCAGTCAAACAAGGAAAATAGCGCCGTTAATATCGGGATATTACCTAGCTATTTGATGAAGTTTGGCAAAATTTAGCCATTTTTAGCCCATTTAGATGTCCATCGATTGAATTGAAGACACGCCCTAAAAACAATCTGCAAATAACAATATTTAAAGCAGCGGCTATAACAGTGCTCTTGATAAGAAAAGCGATGAGATCTTGCATAGGATATAGAGAAAGGATTGAGGACTGCGTCACTGCTTATCCTCCATTAATAGAATAAGCAGCGATTATTTATATAGACTGGACTTTATCTCTTATACACCCCCAGCCCCTTTATTTGACGTCTCATTATCTTCGACCAATATTGCCGCCGCGCTTTTTTGAGCGTCGCCCACTGCTCATCATCGACATAAATGCCTTCTTTCCAAGCGCGCTGATGGGTTTCAAACAATTCATCCGTCGAAATCTTACGATCAAAATGCTGAATATCCTGCTCAATATCAAAGTTAGCCGTCGATAATTCAATCACCATATCATTGGTATTGTAGTTGTCCTGCGCCTCATTAAAAAAATACAAATCAGGATAAACAAACCTTTTATCTAAAGTGAATACCGTATGCTTAGGAGCGCTACCATTATCCCATTTAGCGAGACATGCAAACCCTTTTGAGGCCAGTTTTGCAAGCTCGCTGTAGGCTAGCCAGCGGTTATGACAGTTTTTTAGATAGATTTTAAAATGCTCGCGATCGCCCATTTTTTCAAGCGCATAGTCCATCACGGCAGGCAGATGACAAACCAGACTGCTACCATACAAATCTAAAACAACCTCACCCTCTGCTTGATGCACAATATCGATAGGCATATCGCGCTCAGATAAAATAAACGGACTGGCATTATTAAAATGCAAAACACCATTAAGCCCCGCCATCTGTAGCTCAGCCACCATAGAGGCGATCAGATCTGCCTCGCCTACTTCACGCTGCAACCCTAAAAAAGCTTTATTGACCATGGTCACGATTTCATTGTGCGATACAATAATGTCTTGATACTCCTTATTGGGCGGCTAATGGTAAAGTTGATAAGTCATGTATTTTTGGTACAAGAGGAAATAGCCATTCATCGCTATCTACTTCATCGAATAATGGCGCGCCTTGGAACAGGGTCACGCGTACCCAACGATCGGATCTCGGATCAAACTTGGTGGCCCCAAACATGGACAATTTACAGCGCAATAAATGCATCGGTAGTGCGGTTTTTTGCAAGACATTAATCTGAATGTCACCCATCTTTTTATGACCCAACGTCCAGACGCGTCGGGCGATGGTGCGGTATTTTGGCTGGGTTAAAATGAATTCAGACAATAGCTGCTGAGAATTAGCTTGTTTTAGTGCTAAATACAGGGTATTCGCTTGGCGGCCGATATCTAACAAAAATTCTTTATCATCGCCATGCTCTTGGCCGCGCACGCCCATTCTCGGCTCTTCTTTATCTTCAGAGCGATACCAAAACCAATAGACATTCTCTTCGGCAGAAAAATCAATACTAATCGCCCACTGATAACGCGCTTCCAATACTTCAATTAAGTCTTGAACCACTTTACCACTAGGCAATGACATGGTTTCATCAGCATTTACTTGGCCGGCAAATCCATCCACACGCTCAGGATATAGCTCCATCATACAAGAGATAATAACCTCTTGGCTCTCAAAACTGAGATGATCGTTGCGCTGTAAAAAATCCGCCCACGTGTTACATTTTTTCAGCTCAGATGTCAGCTTGCTTTGTAATTGGGTTAGCTCCGTCACAATCGTATGGTTAAGCATAATTTGTGGCTCATTGATGGTAACGACTTCTGAAAAATGCTGAATGGCGCGACTCATCAAGGTTGAAAATTGCGCTATTTGATTATCATCGGCTTCAAAGTCGATATCGCAAACCAATACCGCTTGCAATGCCGCTTCACGCGTACTTAACCATTGATCCACCACACAAGGATGATTGATCAAATAAGGCGCCATACCAAGACCGGTGGCATTACCGATACCTAAGTAGCGTTTAATCTCTGGATGTAGGCTGACAGCCTTATTACCACCTCTTTTCTTCGCCAAATAATCCACCCAATCAAGACTAAATTCTCGGATAAGATACACCGCACACATCTGCGCGCGAAAAGATTGGTTAAAATCTTCACTATGATCTAGAGGTTTGAAATCGTAAATACCAAACTTACCATTGCCATAAACCGCGGTGGTGCGCAAGATATAACCGACTTTGGCTAGTACTTCTAAATCAGGCTGTTTGCCATCGGCAAGTGCGCTGACAACATGATCAAAGACGCGCACGCTTTTATTAGCACGAGCCAGTACCATGACCATGTTTGAGTTGCGACCGGCTTCTTGTAGTGGCACATTAACTTTTAGATTTGCTAATAGCTCATCGCCGATTTCGCCGTAAACCAAAGCAAAGGTCACATCCCACTTTTGCGCAATCACGCGGTCATTACGCTCTTCATCAGCGATTTGATTGCAAAATACCACCAAATGATAAATATGCTCCGGCGTTTGCAAACGATAAATCACTTGTCCGTAGCCGTCATCATCTAAATCCCAAAGATGCTTACTGAGTGTCCAATTTTCTTGATCGATTTTACGCAATAGCGTACGCACAAAACTGATACGCGTTTGGTGCATCGCGCCCAGTCTTTCAGAGTGCATCACCACATCGGGGGTACGAAAGCTGACCGCGTCTAGCTTGGCATTTTTCAGCATTTCGCTGTTTGGCAAAGTATGTTCCATATAACTATCACCTTAAATATATCTCAAGCTCATCACTTATCGGGCAATTTTAAAGACTCACTATTATTTATGACTTTAATGTGCAAATAAGTTATGCGCTTTATTAATGATGCATTCAATCGATTTTTTTCACAATCTCTTGAGTAGCAAGTTTTTCTTCCGCAATTTTATGAGCCGTCTCAACACGGTTAGGACGATAAAGGTCTTGGTCGCGCGCCATTTGTTGCGCAATTTTGGGACCATTCCATAACGACGGTAGGAGAATGAAAGATACCGGCACCGCGGTAATGACAATAAAAGACTGCAAAGCTGTGACGCCCATCATAATGTGATACAGCAAGCATCGATAATCGCGCCCGTTTGACCCGTGAGTACGCGCTCGCCAAACATAGGATACAAAAGCGTACGAGGTTTGAGCGGCAAGCCTTTGTCATAATGCAGATGCATCACCACAATGGCGGTCAAGCTACCGACAATCGACCACGCCAAAAAACCCCAGTGCATAAAGGATTGCGAAAGTGCATTAATAGCGCGTTGTTGGATATCAGCAAATTCGCCGTAAAGAGGCGGTGCCGATACAAAATGCGCAATAGGTTCAGCGGCCGCCCAAAAGACACCGCCGCCCGCAAGCAGTGTACAAAATAGAATCGCCATCCATTTAAAGCTATCCATTTCAGGCTTAGGCAGATTACCTAAAATGACCCGTCCTGTGCGGCCTGCCCCAACTGCTAAAGCAATCACAAAAGTAGCTAACAATAAGATTTGCCAAAACGGCCCAAAGACTTTAGCCGACCAGACAAAACCTATATTGACTATTTCTGCTAGGCGCTCTTCGGCAAAAATTGCCATCAGCACAAAGACAATGATAAAGCCGCCGCTGTACCAAAACGCTGGATTATAGAGCCCTAAGGTATCAGATGAGTCTTGGTTCAAATCCTCATGTACTTTTACAGTATTATGCGAGCGTCCATGCTCATTATTTCGGTTAAGTCCCTTTAAGTAGGCCATGATGTGGCTCCATATGATAATCTTGCGTCATTTAAATTAGCGTTACATCTAAATTGTGTTATTGCACCTGTCCATACTTTAATGTTTCTGGTTTACATGCTATTTAATGTTATCTAACACCCACTATCGCGTGAGCACTTAGGTTAAAGGCTTGATGCCAGCCTCAAGAAAATTAAACCAGTTTTGTCCGATAATCTTGCCAGCGTCTGTGTCATCAAAACCATGTTTGAGCAAACCGTTGTAGATGTTCTCCATACCGTCCTTGCCAGCGAACCACGGCAAGGTGTCCGGCCAGCCTGAATTGTTGGCATTGCCTTCACCATAATCCATGGCCTTTGACCAACGTCCATTGCGCATCCATTCAAGCACCGCTTGTGGCTGGTTTAAGCACAAATCACTGCCAATGGCTAAATGCTCTACGCCATACTTATCGGCACAATCAGCAATCATGCGACAAAAATCATCAAGCGTACAGTTGCTACCATTCGGCAAATGGAAGGGATATAAGCTAAAACCCAACAGACCACCTGCTTGGGTTAAGGCGCTAATGACCGTATCGGATTTATTACGTAAGGCATCATGTGCTGTGGTTGGATTGGCGTGGCTGATACAAATTGGACGGCTCGATATCTCAATAGCCTCAAGCGTTGATTGCTCAGCGCTATGTGACATATCGATAATCATGCCGACGCGATTCATCTCTTTGATGGCTTGTTGACCAAAACGTGTCACACCGCTATCGTTTTGCTCATAACAGCCGGTCGCTAGCAAGCTTTGGTTGTTATAAGTTAGTTGCATAATCAGCAATCCCAAACGGCGCATGACGCTAATTAAGCCAATCTCATCATCAATAGGTGAGCAGTTTTGCGCGCCAAAAAAGATACCGACTTTGCCTTGCTCCTTTGCAGTCTTAATATCAGCGACCAAATAAACGGGCAAAATCAAATCGCTATTTTGCTCAAAGCGCCTATGCCATTCGCTAAAGCGCGTCAGGGTTTGGCGCGCATCTTCATGATAGACCAAGGTCGCATGTACCGCGTCGATACCGCTGGCTTGTAGCATCTTAAAGTAGTCTCGATCCCAGTGGCTATACTGCAATCCGTCAATGACGATATGGTCTTGGTACATATCAAATTCCCTTTTTATACTTTTTAAAATGGTGTCGATATAAAATAAAGCAGTGCCATAAATACCGACACATAACTGGTATAATTTTTTTTCGCTTGCTGTTCGCCATGCTCGCCGAGGCTACAAAAAATTTATCCCAGCCATACTTCCTTCTACGCTAGAGCCACTAAGTGACCAACTCTATAGTGATTTTGCTTAGTACGCTTTTTGATAAGCCGTCTTGACGATGGTATAAAACTCTTTGGCATATTGGCCTTGCTCACGCGGACCAAAGCTCGACTCTTTACGACCACCAAACGGCACATGATAATCGGTACCTGCTGTCGCCAGATTGACCATGACACAGCCCGCTTGCACTTGTTCTTTAAATAGCGAGCTGTTACGCAAGCTTTGGGTGATGATGCCGCCGGTTAAGCCAAAACGCGTGTCATTGGTCATGGCAATGGCTTCTTCTAAATTCTTGACACGCATGACGCAAGCGAGCGGCGCAAATACTTCTTCTTGGTTGATATCCCAGCTATTATCAGTATCGGTAAACAAGGTTGGCGACATATAATAGCCGTCATGGGCCATCTCTAGACGCTCGCCACCAAAGGCTAAATTGGCACCAGCCTGCTTGGCTTTTTCAATCCAATCCATGTTAGACGCTAGCTGCTTGTCATCAACGATAGGACCCATAAAGATACCGTCATCCAGCGCATGACCGACTTTTAAGGTTTTCATTTTTGCAATCACGCCATCGACGAACGCATCATGAATACCGTCCATCACAATCAAACGTGAGGATGCGGTACATTTCTGACCTGAGCCACCAAACGCGCCAGCAACCGCCGCATCAATAGCCACTTGCAAATCGGCATCATCAGCGATAACCAAGGCATTTTTACTGCCCATCTCAAGTTGGCAACGCACAAAGTTAGGCGCCGTTGCCGCCGCAACTTTGCGGCCGGTTTCTACTGAACCGGTAAAGCTGACTGCATCGATATCTTTTGAATTGATAAGCGCATCGCCAACTGATGAGCCGCCACCGAGCACTAAGTTAAACGTACCTTCTGGCAAGCCTTGACGGTGAATGATTTCTGCTAAAGCAACGGCGCTGGCTGGCGTTAAATTGGCAGGCTTCCAAATCACACTATTACCAAAGGCCAACGCTGGGGCGATTTTCCGTACCGCGGTCGCCGTTGGAAAGTTCCAAGGTGAGATAATAGCGACGACACCGACAGCTTCGCGGGTGACTTCAACTTTGACGCCAGGGCGGACTGAATCAGCAAGGTCGCCCATTTGGCGCAGCACTTCGGCGGCATAATAGTGAAAGAACTGCCCTGCGCGATAAATCTCACCGCGACCTTCCGCAAACGGCTTGCCTTCTTCGCGTGATAATAAAGTACCTAGCTCATCACAGCGCGCAATCATCTCATCGCCAATCGCTTGCAAGATAGCTTGCTTTTTTTCCAACGGTACCGCTTCCCACTTTGGCTGGGCACGGCGCGCGGCAGCGATCGCATCTTGTACTTGCTTACTGCTGGCTTGAGCAAATTCACCAATCGTTTCTGTGATATCAGAGGGGTTAATATTGGCAATGGTATCGCTACCTGCCTGCCATTCACCGTTGATATAAAGCGATTTTTTTGGGTCTTGTTTGAGCGCTTGAGTTGACATAACAACATCCTTTATAAAGAGTTTGGGTGCGTTTATTTAAAAACATACAATGAAATTAAGTGATAAAAACCGTCTAACGCTTATAAATTAGCGTTTAATCTTAAGGCACAGCCGCGTAAACGACCAATTCGACCAGCATTTCTTCTCGTGCCAAGCCTGAGATGACTAAAGCTGCGCGGTTGGGGTAAGGCGCCTTGAAATATTCTGCATAGACTTGGTTGACGGTTTTTAGATAGTCGCGGTCAGTGACATAAATGAGCACTTGTAATACCGCATCCATACTACTGTTAGCACATTCTAAGGTGTGCTTTAAATTATCAAGGGTTTGGCGGGTTTGCGCTTCGATGCCAGCTGCGACTACCTCACCGTTTCCATCAATAGGAATTTGCGCGGTGTATAACGTGCCATTATTGGTGATTGCCCACTCAAGTGGCGATTTTGAGGCATAAAGTGCGGTATTAACCGCTTGTTTGGTTGAGTGAGTGCTCATTTTTTCAATCCTTGTCGTAGGTGGCTTTATCAATCCTTTATTTCTAATCCTTATGCTACCCATTTACATACGATAAATCTAACTAATTAAATATTAAATATGATAGATTTAATCTATCACTTAGATTTGTATTAATTTAACGACTTATGACGTTATGAAAGTGCGTAAAATTAAACAGTAAGCAACGCTTATAAAGGTAGCCAATATTATGAAATTACAACAATTACGTCATTTTTTAATCGTGGTAGAAGATGGCGGTTTTCGAGCGGCTGCCAGTCGCGCCAATCGCTCGCAAGCGGCTATATCTGCATCGATAAAGGAGTTAGAAAAGACATTGAACCAAAGCTTATTTGAAGTTGGCAATAAAGCGACACTGACGCCGTTTGGTGAAAGCTGTGTACCCAAAATTCAGCAGTTCCTGAGCATTTATCAAACGTTAGAAGATGATTTGCAAGCGATTGCAGCTGGAGAAAAAGGTAAGATTAGGATTGCAAGCGTACCATCACTGGTCACAAAGCTGCTGCCAAGCGTTTTGGTTGCTTATTCTAAAAAATATCCTGATATCGAAATTGTCTTGATAGACGATAATGCGGTGGGTGTGGCGAATCGCTTACTGACGGGTGAAGTGGATTTGGCATTGGGCAATTGCACCAGTATCGATCAAGCTGACATTGATTTTACGCCGCTTATATCAGACCCTATCGGCGTGGTTTGCTTAAAAAGCAATGAGTTAAACCAGTTAAACAAAAACGGCGAGTCAAACCAAACATCAGGATTACATTGGCAACAACTGATGTCGCAGCCCTTTATTTATAATGGCACTTGTAGATTACTTGAAAACACGCCTGCTGAAGCCCTAAATCGTAAAGCGCGTTATACAGTAGAAAATATTACCTCCTTGTTTTCATTATTAAGGAATGATTTGGGCATCACTACCCTACCAAAACTGGCTTTCCCAGCTAATGAGCCCGAGCTGGTCTGGATAAAGTTGCTGGAGCCATCTTTAGACAGACAAATTGGTATTTTTAAACGTGCGGACAAAACCATCTCTGTGGCTGCTCAAGCTTTTTATGAGCTATGCATTGACTATGTGCAAAATCATTATCTGATGTAGTCTATAGAAAATAATCGGTGTTATATTTTATAAATAAGAATGCAAAATTACTGCTACCCGCCATTTAATAACCTTATAATTGCCTAGAGCAAAAGCTAAAAACTGAGTGTTTAAGCCGCTGCTCTAAGCAATTCAACCCTGCCAATTAAACCATCACTATTAAATTATTGTCATGAAACCATCTGATTAACTCACAAAAAGTTTATGACTAACGCAACTCATCAACGACCGCCAGCATAGCGACCAATGAAGCTTCCCCTAATTTAATAGAACGCTCAGGTGACCAACCTGTATCTTCAAAAGGTAAATTGGCATTCTCTTTAAATGGCATCTCTAAAGTGTTGGCAAGGCAATCAAAACGCTCGGCTACCCAGTGGGTGGCAATCGTCATATTTGCTGTGCCCGGCGCATCAATGTCATAACCAAATTCAGACTGAAAATCGGTACTGGCCAATTTTAAGACTTCTGAGAATTTATCACGTAGATGGGCAAGGCGGTCGTTATAGCTTGGCGTGCCCTGCGAGCCGGCAAGGAACACATACGGCAGCGCTTCATCGCCATGCACGTCATAAAACAAGTCCACGCCCGTTTCTTCCATTTTATTGATGACATGAAACACTTCAGGGCTTTTTTCTAAGCTTGGGTTTGCCCATTCACGGTTTAGATTCGTCCCTACCGCATTGGTACGCAGATGCCCGCGCACACTGCCATCAGGATTCATATTCGGTACGATATAAAAATTGGCTTTTTCCAATAACAACTTAGCCGTGGCACTATCCTCGTCTAACAAACTGTTCAATAGCCCCTCAACCAGCCATTCAGCCATTGTCTCGCCCGGATGCTGGCGCGCCGTAATCCAAATACTGCGCTTCTTGCTATCACCATTACCTACTTTTACTAAGGTTAAGTCGCGTTTATCAAGCGTTTCGCCCAAATGCTCCAAACACGCGAGCGGATGCACTTGCACCGCCGCTAACAAGTCTTGATGACGCTCATAGCTATAGGGAGCGAAATACGCAATTTGAATACTTTCGCACGCAAGCTCTGCCGTTATCGTTAACTTACCATCCTTATAAGAGGTTGGCAGACGGAACCAATACTCGCGATCATAGGAAGCCACCGCTTGATAATCCTCCCAGCCTGCAAGGTAGGAGGCCTTCCCTGCATTCATAATATTGAGTACGTACTGCTCGCCAACTTCGCCTGATAAACGAAAGTTAAACCACTGAAAAAACTCTCCGCCCACGTCTGGACGAATCGCCAATTGAATGTTGGTTTGATCTTCTGCATTGATAACCTCAATATTACCGGCATCGAAATTTGCGCTGATATGCATAATTTTTTCCTAATGATTTTTGTAAATTAAAAGACAGATACTAAAAAAACTTATACTAAATACCATATTTTGTCCATCGTAGTAAGATGGACTTTATGGCAAACTTATGAGGAAGCTTAATTGCTAAGCTTCGTTAATAATTTTTATTTACTTAACTTTAATGACTTAGCCTTCATTACTTAACTTAATTGCTTAACTTCGATTAAAAGATACCCGTTTTAGAGCATCATATAACTGACACGTTAAAATAAGGATAACATGTGACTTCAGGAAGAAGCGTCCCAGCAAATAGCGCCCTTATCAGATGTCCTATATACGTTGCGCCAAATCACTTCGCTGATTATCTCTCTCATCAGCAGCGCTACTGCTTGTTTTTAGATATCGACGGCACGCTTGCTAGTTTCACCTTGAACCCGAAAGACAGCTTTATCCCCGCTACCACTTTAACACTTTTACAAAACATACAAGATTATGGCGTCAAAATCGCTGCTGTTACTGGGCGCAGTCTAGCCGAAGCAAAGCAAATGCTGGCGCCGCTAAGCTTACCCATCGCCGCAACGCATGGACTAGAAATAGACTTTGAAGATAACGAATCTAATAATAATATGAGCGTTTCATCCGTCGACAGCGTTGAGCTTGCTGCTATAAAACAAGCGCTTATCCGCTCTTGCTTGCGCTATGACGATTTTATCATAGAAGACAAGCCCTATTCTGTTGCCCTACATTATCGTCAAAATCCCGCCTTAGCCGATATCGCTTATCGCATTATAACCACAATCGTAAAAAACCATGGTGATTGGATAGTAAAACAAGGTAAATATGTCTGGGAAATCGCGCCTAAAGACGCCGATAAAGGCAGTGCGATTTTGACCTTACTAAAAAAATTTCAGGCTAACAATAGGCTTTGTCCTATCTTTATTGGCGACGACATCACCGATGAAACAGGATTTATGGCAGTACAAGGCGACAAGCACATGACAGAAAAAAGTCGCTTTATACAAAATAACGAACCACGAGAGGATTCTAAACCACCCATAAAAGGTATGGGTATGAAAGTAGGTTATGACGGCACTGAGCCAACGTGTGCGCATTATTATGTCAATAATATTTTTGAGGTCACGGTATTGCTTGAGAGCTTTTTGAAGTTTTGCCAACAGCGCCCAACCTTATCGTCCAAGTTACCTGGTTTAACAGAGCAAGAGCAAGTGGCACCGCCGCTAATAGACACTAACCGACGCCCATTAAAAAATACAGCGAGACCACTGACATGAGCCGCTTAATTGTCTTATCTAATCGCGTAAAGATGCCCGATAACCACCCTATGGCGGGCGGGCTTGCTGTCGCACTGCAAGACGTCTTAATCGGCAAATCAGTCGTCTGGATGGGCTGGAATGGCGAAGTCGTCAATGACAACAGCGCCAATAACACCGACGCCAATACATTTAGCAGTATTCAACAACGCTTTATGGCGAGCAGCAAGGCAAAAACCCGCGCCACACAAATCACTTATATGACCACCGCTTTTACCACCCAGCAATATCAGCATTTCTACTGCGGTTTTGCCAATAATGTATTGTGGCCTCTACTGCATGAGCAAACAGCGCTTATCAGCCAAGCTACAGATGATTATGCGGGTTATCAGGCGGTCAACCGTTTATTTGCGCGCCAATTAAAAAGCATCATCCAGCCTGACGATGTCATTTGGGTCCATGATTATCATTTTTTAAGTGTGGCGTATCATTGCCGAAAGCTTGGCATCAACAATCGTATTGGGCTTTTTTTACACATTCCCTTTGTGGCGCTGGATTTTTGGCAACAGCTTGAGCAAAGCGCTGAGCTCATTCATCATCTGGCGCATTATGATGTGCTCGGCACCCAAACCCAGCAAGGATGCACCAATTGCGTTGACGCTTTTCAGCATTATTTAAAAGACAGGTTGTCAAAAAATCGTTTGAGCGAAGAGAGAGTGGAAAAAGAAAGTGTAGATAAAGAAGACGTGCTAGCAAACGGTTTAGCAGAAAACAGCGATGTCGGACTTACCCCCATCAATATCTTACAAAAAAACCAACCTTTTGCTCATACTTACCCTTACCACTCATCTGGGACAGCATTAACGCTTAATTTAGACTTTAAACCTCAGCATTGTTTATTGATTAATGCCTATCCGATCGGTATTAGTGTCGCAAGAATCCAGCAGCAGGTCAGTCAGTTAGCCTCGCCTCTACCTGCACATTTGGCGCAGCATAATGTATATAAAAAAACCGACAAGACGACGACACAACAAATTATCGCGGTAGATAGAATTGACTATTCAAAAGGCTTATTAAGACGTTTTTCAGCCTATCGTGACTTTTTAGAACACTATCCAAGCTATCAAAATCAGCTGCAATTATTACAAATCGCTTGTCCTAGTCGCTTAGATTTGCCAACTTATCAACGGCTTTATCAGGAAGTTAAACAAACAGTCAGTGATATAAATCAGCAATTTTCAACTAACAACGGTGCTTGGCAAGCGATTAAATATAGCGAAAACGTCTTAAACCATGAGCCCTTGATGGCAGCATTTTGGCAAAGTGATATCGGCTGGGTCAACTCCTTAAAAGACGGTATGAATCTGGTGGCTAAAGAATATATCGCCGCGCAAAATCCTGATAATCCGGGCGTGCTCATGCTCTCGCGTTACGCAGGTGCCGCTGAGCAAATGCAAGCGGCGGTCATTGTCGATCCGCACCAGCCCACGAGTTTGATAGAAGGCTTGAGGACGGCATTGACGATGCCATTAAAAGAGCGACAGTTACGCTATCAAGTATTGCTTCAAGGGCTACATCAAGATGACTTATACGCTTGGCAGCAACGCTTTTTAGACGATTTGTATTTAGATGGCCGATATGATAATAAAAAACGGTCAGCAGATGATGGCGCTTTTGATGCCATTCAAATGTCTGATTCATAATAATTAGGAGACTGTATGCAAGTGCCCGATGCCAAAAACGCTGTATTAGTAAATATAAAATCTGCTATAAAAGAAGTTATACAAGCAGAAAACCAAACTATCGGCAGTTTTGCTATGACCGATAAGTTACGCCGTGAGATATTAACGATTCTAGTCGGTTATAGCGACGAAATTCCTCACCCTGCTAGTGGTGCTAGGGCTATTGCCGGTGCTGAAAATGTCATAAGCGAAGGCGATACGACGAACGCTCAAAACAATAAACAAGCAAGCAAGCCAAATCAGTCTAACACCTTGATTCGATGGCAAGTCTTGGCATACGTGTCGAGCCTAGATTTAACGCTTGCGAAATGGTTTGAATCGCATTTAGATGCGTTAAGTATTTTGCATGAAGTCGGCTACGATAAAGCGCCTCAAGGCTTATGGGCGGTTTGGGCAGCAGAAGGACACCCCGACCCGATACTTTATAAAGAGGGCAAAATCAGTGGTAGCAAAGCATGGTGCTCGGGCGCAAACCTCGTAGATTATGGGTTGATGACTTATCGCGATGAGCAGGGACAAGCGCAACTATTGATGGTGGATATGCACCAATCTGGTATTGATATTGATAATAATGCTTGGCAGGCCGTCGGCATGCAAGCCACTGATACGGCAACCATACAGTTCCATGAGGTAGACGCCATTAATGTAGGTGCGCCAAATGCGTATTTAGAAAGGGTAGGATTTTGGCATGGCGCGGCAGGCGTTGCCGCTTGCTGGTATGGTGCGGCCGCTTGCATTGCCAATTATTTAATAACTGCTTATCAACATAAACCCAATGACTATAAAGCCATGTATTTGGGTCAAATCAGCACAGCATTGGCCGTTACTCAGCAGTATTTTTATCATATTGCTGACTTAATAGAGAGTAAGCCGCTGCAAAACCATGAACTTGCTATCCGTCAATTACGCGCTAACGTTGAGCAAGTAGCACGCCAAGTGATGGAAACAGTCGGACAAGCATTAGGGGCCGCACCATTTTGTGGCAATGCCCATTTTGCGAGGTTAACCGCAGATTTGGCGGTATTTATTCGTCAAAGTCATGGTGCCTTTGATTTACAAAAAATCGGCGAGCTATCTAGCGCTTTAGACCGCGCCGCAATCAGCGATTTGACAGACAGGCAGGACAATATATGGCAACTGTAAACCCCAAGGTAAATGTAGCACGAGACTCTTCTGATCTTCATGTGCATCAGGCAGAAAATAATACGCAAGCCTTAACAGACCATAATGTGATGTCGGCGCACTCAGCATCCTTAGCGCACTTAGCCAAGCCTGAGCATCCGATTGTCGGTGACCGCGTCATTGAAGGCGATGGTACTAGCGCCGATGCTTGGCAAAACTGGCAGGGACTGCACGATTTACCTCGACTAGATATAGCAAAAAGCTTCCCGCCACAGCAGCGCGTTTGCGTATTTGCGCCGCATCCTGACGATGAAATATTAGGCTGCGGCGGACTGCTGCAACGATTGGCAGCCAACGGTAATCCTATCGTCCTTGTGCACGTGACCAACGGCACACAAAGTCACCCTGACTCGCAGATTTATCCGCCGCGCCTGCTTGATACTATCCGTCCGCAAGAAAGCTTAGCGGCATTAGAAGTGTTAGGCATTGCGCAGCAGGTGACGTGTATGTCTTTAGCCCTAACCGATGGCGACGTCTTTAACCAAAAGTATCAATTTTATAAAAAATTGGCCGCTCTTATTCAGACGGGCGATATTTTAATCACGCCTTTTGTACATGACGGTCATCCCGATCATGAAGCAACAGGACAAGTAGTCGCCGCTTTCGCTAAGCAGCATCAGCTCGCCTGTTATCAAGTGTTGATTTGGGCGTGGCATTGGGCGAAGCCTGCCGATAGTCGTATTCCTTGGCACTGCGCGCTCAGAGTGGATTTGACACCGGAGCAATTACAACGCAAAACCGAAGCTATCGCCTGCTTCAAAAGCCAAATAACCGTTGATGAAAGCACAGGCAACCCGCCTATTTTATCGGCTCAAACCATCGCTAGAATTAGCCAACCTTGGGAAGTTTATTTATATGAGCCACAATCTTAAATTGACACCGCCAATGCATGAGGTCGGTAATTTGCAGGTGTCTAAAACCGACTTACATACTGTTCATACTGATTTGCCGAACGGTAAAAAAGAGATGACAGCCACTGCTTATTCAGAAAGCTATTTTGATGCCTTATATAACGACAATAGCGATCCGTGGCAGTATCAGACCCGCTGGTATGAAAAGCGCAAACGCGATATGTGTCTAGCGGTGTTGCCCCAAGCAAAATATACCAATGCCATCGAGTTAGGCTGCGGTAACGGTGTGTTTAGCGCCCTACTTGCCAGCCGTTGTCAGACCTTGGTCAGTATTGACGGTAATAAACAGGCGGTGCAACTGGCTAAGCAGCGTTTGGCAGATGTCAGGCATGTAAAGGTCATACAGGGTGTCATTCCTAAAATATTACCGACTGCGAAATCGCATTTTGATTTAATTGTGATTAGTGAAATTTTATATTATTTATCGGCAAATGATATTGATACCGTCATCGCTTGGATTCAGCAAAATCTTGCGGTAGGCGGCACGTTACTATGCTGTCATTGGCGCTATGACATTGATGGCTTTACCATGACGGGTGAAACGGTACACCAACGTCTGCACCGCGCATTTAATAGAATAAGTCACGACGTAAACTCTGTGCAAAGACAGCAAGTTGATAGTCAAAACCCTACCTTTACCCATCAAAGTAAAGTCGTCGATAGCGATTTTTTATTGGATGTGTGGCAACGTTCGCCCGAAACAGTGGCTATGCAAGAAAACTTGGTTTAACAGTAAACCCGCCGAGGAAAATGCATGAATACTACAAATATCGCTATCGTCATTCCTGCTCATAACGAAGCGCTGACCATTTCTAAATGCTTGGCATCGGTGCAGACGGCCATTGAGCAGCTGCCCTCTACCATTACCGCCACTGTGCTCGTGGTGCTAGACAGTTGTAGCGATGACACGCTCACATTGGTCAAGCACGCTGGCGTGGATTACCTATGCTGTGATTACCAATGCGTGGGACAAGTACGAGATTTGGGCATTCGTCATGCGATCACCTCTGGCGCGACTTGGCTTGCCTGTACCGACGCTGATTCGCTCGTCACGGCAGATTGGCTAACGCAGCAAATCGCTCATATTAATCATCATCCGACTGCTATGATATGCGGCGTTGTGGACGTTGATGACTGGGCGCATTTAACGCCCCAAACACGCAAAGACTATATCGCTCACTATCAAGATAAGATGGGACATCGTCATATTCATGGGGCAAATTTGAGCTTTAGTAGTGTAGCGTATCTCGCCGTTGGCGGTTTTGCTGCCCTGCCTTGCCATGAAGATGTCGATTTGGTTAAAAAATTCGAGAAGCAAAATTTTGCTATCACTTGGAGCAATCGCGTTCGGGTCATTACTAGCAGCCGATTACAAGCGCGAGCGACAGAAGGGTTTGCCGCATTTTTAGCAAACTTAGAAACCAGCAATTCACAGTAATTCATTTTAAAAAGTGCGACAGATTTTATGAAAATAGTGCATTTATGACACGGCGTATACCTTGCTAACACAATGAATCTATCGCTAAGGTTTGGGTAACACTCTACACATCGGGGCTACAGACAAGGCAATTATCCATGTTTATATTAGATTTGTCAGCTAAGGATTTATGCCTGCTGATAACCCATAAGTGAGAAATATAACAAAGCAAATTGATGGGTTTTAGAAAAATCAATGCAATCTAATAATAGGAAAAGGAATACCACTATGAATGAACATACGCTAAAAGGTGATTGGAACCAACTTAAAGGCTCAGTAAAACAGAAATGGGCCGACTTGACCGATGACGATCTCACGCACATCGAAGGCAGCCGCGATAAATTGGTTGGCCGCGTCCAAGAACGTTATGGTCATAGTAAAGAAGATGCCGAACGTGAAGTTGACGATTGGCGCAGCAGTAATAACTACTAATCTTAGATTTTAAGATCAATTTTAAGATTTAAACATCATTTAAGACTTATTAGTTATTGATGATAAAGCGTATTGGGCATGATGGGTTTTTACCTATAAGTGTCTAATGCGCTTTTATCGTTTATAAAGTTCATTATATTTTAAACAATTCATAACCGATTATGATTTAGCGTTACCCTCTTCGTCACATTTCCCTTACTTCTCTTTTCCTTATCTTAAACTCTCATCATTTTTTCCTAAAAATTTTTTGAAATTATTAAGTCACTATATTTCGGAAATTTTGCTACTCGTCCAGTAACACAAACCTCTTCTAAATCGTGTTTTACGTACTGACAGCCATAAAATCGGCTGTATAAATTACGTAGTATTACACTCTTAAATATTTACCAACACTTAACAGTCTTAAGGTTACCGAGTTTTATATTACTATTTAACGGGTAATCAAAAAGACAATAATAACTACTACATTATAACTATTAATACTTTTTTCGTTTTCGCATGTGTCTTTCACTCATGCTTTTTTCCCTATTCTCGTCCGTCGTATGTGCCTAAGGATAAGCCATGACAATTCATAAAAAAAATCTTTTAGCTTCTGCGTCTCTCAGCTTTCAGTTAATGACACGGTCTGAGCCACCAGAACTGGTGATTGCGACTATCCAATCTTTGCTGGCTGTTAAAGAGGCGACTGATGAGATACTTATTATTGATAACAACAATACAGACACCTCACTATATCAGCCTTTGGCCGCTTTTTGCGCCAGTCTAGATCCAGCACTTAATGTCCGCTTTTATCATATTGATGCGGTAGAAGGCTTTAAGGCAGGCGCGTTAAACTTGGCGTTGGGGCTGATGAATCCAGACTGCTCACACATTGTGGTGGTCGATAGTGACTATCAAGCTTTGCCCCACGCCAGAGATTCGATTGCCCACGCTATTAAGCAATATCCAAACCATACGCTTTTGCAGTTTCCACAGTTTTACCGCAGTGCTGGGCAAGTGGACACGCACAGCGAGCTTAACCATTATTTTAATCATCATTTATATCGCCCCTTTAATCGTAAGCGTGCACTATCAACAGGCACTTATGCAGTGATACGCCGCGCAGATCTCTTGAGCTTAGGCGGTTGGTCGGGTGCCTCTATTACTGAAGATGCACAAATGGGCGTCTTGATGCATAAGAGAGGATTTCGCAGTCAGTTCATACCAGAAGTCATTGCGACAGGTCTCTTACCTACCTCGTTAAATGATTTGATGTGTCAGCGTCGGCGCTGGATCTATGGCAATATGCAGGTGTTAAGCAACTATTTTTCGATAGCCTTGCCCACTAAAATCCAAGATACGAAAAGTCTGGGTAAACGTTTAGCGTATACGCGCGCGCACCTCTCGCAGCTCAGTGCTTGGATAAACTTTACGGGTTTATTTATATTTTTGCAGCTAGCGACCTTATTTATCCTTGGCTACGCACTTCTAAAAGCTCAACTTTCGGACGCCACGCCCGATATGTCGCTACTCACACCTTTGTACTTAGTCTATGCCAGCTATGGCATTTTTACTATAAGGCGATTATGGGCATATTTACAGGATAAAGCGCCACTGAACAAACAACTCAATCAAAACCATCAGTCTAGTATCAAAATGCGTGTCAGAGCATGGCTGATGCATCTGAACTTTTGGGAACTTGGCGCGCTATCGTGGTTGCCTGTGTTATGGGGTAGTGAAAAACCTTTTGTCTGTACGCCAAAGCAAGCATACATTCGCACTCAAAGCTCATTACGTCGCGCCAATATGGTGGCGTTACCCAAGCTGATTTTGCTGCTTAATATCATCACTGCCGTTATAGTGGCACCGTTTTCGCCGCTTTATTCTCCGTTATTATTTATCTGTGCTTTGATCATTTGTACGTTAAAAATCGGCGCAGCGAAAGTGGCATTTGATAACTTTAGGGTTCCTGAGAAAAATCCGTCCACCATTAGCATTAAGTCTAAACCTACGGTTGCCTTGGCTACTAGTCAGCCTCGCAAACCAACCAAAAAGCTAAAACCACTGCAACCTGAAATGCATACGACATTTGAAGAAAAAAAGATTATCAATTCTTAATGGTTGGCTTTAGGCATTGATTTTATTAAATCCTTTTTTACTTATCTACCATAATCGCTCGTTTTACTTTGAGGTACTTATGCCCGTTGCTGACCCTGTTAATTTTATAGATGCTATTGATAATAATGCTGAACGCCCTGCCCTTTTAGCGGATAAACCTTTACGCATTGCGATGATTGCTCATTGTTTATATCCTATTGCGCAGCCCTTTGCTGGCGGGCTTGAGATGATTACCCAGCTTATATGTGATGAGCTTGTTGCCCAAGGTCATGAGGTTTTGCTTTATGCGCATCAAGACAGTCAAACGCAGGCCCGCCTCGTCCCAATGCTAACCCGAGAAGCATTTGATAAGATGGTCTATCGGAATGAGCATGAGACTTTAGGCATGAGCCGCGAGGAGATGTATCAGTATTTGGTCTATCAGGATGTGCTACGCGATATCATCGAGCGCGATGAACATGGTGAGATTGACATCGTGCATAATCACAGCTTACATCATATCCCGATGATGACCGGTCAAGCGTTTGGCGCGCGGTTTTTTACCACCTTTCATACGCCTATTTTCCCGCAATTGCGTTTGGCACTATTGACCTTGCGTCATGGTACAACCACCCAGTTTACCGCTATCAGCAAACACCAACAGCAGCTTTTTTCAGAGTTTGTGCCATCACAAGTGGTTTATAACGGCATTGATGTAAAATCCTTTAATGCTAATATTACATCTACGGATGATTTTACCCGTGAAAATGGTGAGGTTTATTTTTGGTTTGGACGTATTTGCCCTGAAAAAGGCACGCATTTGGCCATGCAATACTGTATGGAAGCGGGAAAAAAACTTATCATCGCTGGTCCCAAAAGCAATGAAGCGTATTTTGATGAGCAAGTTGCCCCACTCTTGGCTCAAGATGGTGAAAATGGCGCGCAAAAACTGTTTGATTATGTCGGTCATGTCACCAAAGACGAGGTAAATCGCTACCTCTGTCAAGCGACTGCCATGCTATTTACCAGCACATGGGATGAACCGTATGGTTTAACACTGGCTGAGAGCTTAGCGTGCGGTACGCCAGTGATTGGCTTTGATGTTGGTGCTAGCGCCGAGATTGTCACACCAAGCACCGGTGTTATCGTCGCTAAGGAAGACAAAGACGCTTTTATCAAAGGCTTTACTAAGATTCAAAGCATCTCACGCCAAGCCTGCCGAGAACGCGCCTTACAGTTTTGTTCCGTAGCAGCCATGGTAGCAGGCTATTTAGACTTGTATAAAGCAGCAGTAGCAGAAAGCGAGCAGAAAAAAGGCGTTGAAGCTCCAACAGATGCACATTTAAAACTGAATCCATTTATCCACAGAAATGGCAAAAGCAATAAAGCAGAGTCAATAATCGGTTCAAGCAGTGGCTTAAATAACATAATGGAGCGAGGTTAATGCGGCTTGGTTATTACGCTCATCATCACGGCTCAGGGCACTGCCGCCAAATCGATAAGCTTGCTGCCTTATTACCCACTGAAGCAAGACAGCAATTAACGGTATTTACAAGTTTAACGTCCGATACCTATACGTTTGCGGCTATAGATGAAGCGCAAGTTGTACGACTACCCGCCGAAGATGAACGTGCAGATGATGTACTCGCTGGGCGCGCAGGGCAATATTGGCAACCAACCAGCCTGCATTATTCGCCCGTCGGTAATAGCGATATTCAACAGCGCAGCCATAAAATACTCGATACGATTTATCAGCGCCGCATTGATTTGATGATTATTGATGTCAGCGTTGAAGTCGCCATGCTATGCCGCGCCGCCAGTGTTCCTTACCTTTATGTCAGACTGCCAGGTATTCGCGATGATGTGCCGCATCTAAACGCTTTCGCTGGTGCGCTTGCTTTGCTTGCCCCCTATCCTCGCACATTAGAATCCGCGATGACACTTGATTGGCTGGCTAAAAAAACCCTCTATCTTGACTTTATCAACACTGAGCAAAGGGATGCGCAAACTTACCAAGTTTTTATAAAACACTTAATGCAGCTTACCACTGATGAAAAAGCACTCTCTTTGATGCTAAATGATAAGGATAAAGATACGCCAACTATCGTTACCGTCATTAAAGGCTATGGTGGGCATCAAGCCATTGATGCAAAACTGCCCGAGCTGCGGCAGCTTTTACCACATGCCTTTATTATATCGCTTGGCCCTATCGACGAGGATAAACGGCATTATGTTGACATCGCAGTCGATGTAAGTGATGTAACGCCATTTATCGTACATAGCGATTATCTACTAATGGCGTGCGGTCTAAATGCCGTCGCCCAAGCCTGTGATTATGCAACGCCACTGGTCGTTCTACCTGACGACCGTCCCCATCAAGAGCAAGAGGTAATGGCAGAGGCCTTGATAATCCAAGGACGCGCCTTAAGTTGGCAGCAATTTAAAGACTTAATGATTGCAAGCGTCACACACAAGCTAAGTGGCAAAACTGTCAATCAATCTGCACGAATCCAATCCTTATCAAAGCCTGATAATGCAACACTTAAGCAAAAATCTGTACAGACAGCTCAAGCGTTTATGCAGAGTATGGCCGAGTACCCAACGACTAAAGCTTGGTTTGAACAATGGTTGCTGCCGCAGCTTGCCTTAAAGCCTGAACGTTAAATGCAATAACTATCAATAACGTCACAGCAAAAATATAAAAGCCAAATTAACAAAAGAGGCACTGACAAACAATGACCGTAAAACCCATCACAAATCCCAATGAGGTTTCTGAGCATGTGCCGGTAACGGTAATCACGACTTGTTATGGACGCAATCGCCATCTGTATAATCTGCTCAGTAGTCTTGCGAATGGCAGCGTTCAGCCCGATGAAGTTATTATTGTCAATGACGATGCCGACCCTAAACGTCTGGCTGAGTTTGCTTTAAACATTGTCAAGATTCCCACGAACGCAGGTTTAGTGGACAGCACAAACCATCAAACGTTAGGAAAATCGGACAAAACCGAATTTGATATCGGTCATAATCGTAATATTGGCGCCGCACGTGCCAGCCATGGCACGCTGATATTTTTGGATGTTGATTGCATCGTAGCGCCGAGCTTTATTGAACAACTAAGCACAAAATTAAACCAGTATCCAAACGCTCTACTGATGGGACAACCGCGCTATTTGACGCGACCTTTATCAAGCGAGGAAAGCTTGGCGTTGCAAAAGGGCGCGCTGACTAATAATTACTTAAACCATCTATCTGTTTATAATCCTTATCGTGATAACTTCGATGCGAAACAATCGATTTCTACTGAGGCAGCACCGACAGCTATTAAAAAAACAAATGATTACGGCGCTTTTTGGAGTTTATGCTTTGCGATTAAACGTGAAAAGTTTGAGCAAATAGGGGGTTTTGATACGCAGTACACTGGTTATGGCGTAGAAGATACTGACTTTGCCTTTACTGCCTTTCAGTTAGATATTGATTTTTATCTGACCGCCGACCTTATTTATCATCAGCAGCACGCTGTCTATCGCCCGCCTCTCAATCATTTGGAAAGCATTATCGTCAATGCCAATCGTTTTTATCAAAAATGGCAATGCTGGCCTATGGGCGGCTGGCTTGAACAGTTCTGCAAAATGGGATTGATTGATTGGACGCACGAGCAATCAAATTCGATTACGCTGTTACGCCAGCCTAGCAGTAAGGAGATAGAGTTGGCTTATTGTCCCGATGCCGCCTACGTTTAAATTACCAATCTCCCCTTGCCTAATACTGGCGTATGATCTCCACCTCTGGCGGCGGCGAACTCATTTCACGGCGCTCAAATTCCCAATTATGCCCTTGCCAAAAATGCGCGGTTTTATCGTTGTCATTAAAACCTATCATTAATAATTGCAGCGGTAGCGGTGCTTTTTGCAGCAGCTGCACATGCTCTCGCGCCGATAGCAACAAGCGATACAACAAAAAGCCTGAAGAAGGGGCTGAAGAGTGAATATCTGTAAAGTAAGGATAGTCCTCAACGACCGGATGGCGCTCCGATAACACGCTATGATGCGCCGCATCCTGCAACAACACTTGCACCGCCGGTGGTAACGTCAGTATGCGATCATCATCAATCGGGTCATCATCGGGACTTGGGTCATCACTGGGCAAAGGAAATTGATAAGGCCGATTGCTCAGTAAAATACCTAATGGTGCCGCTTTTGCCATGCGCTTCATCACCGCGACATTGTTGCTCCTTGGTGGCAAACCAAAATGCAGTTTACTATCGCCAATTTGGCGAAAAAACAACAATTTAGGCAGGCTACTGGCAAGCGGGTGGTTGGCAAAAAAATCAGCATTAATAAAATGGTTAAATAACACCAAAACATCGTCAGGGCGTAATAACTGCTCAAGTTTATCAGTGCAAATAGAAGGGTTATTGGCGATAAAGACGATGCGTTTATTTTGCTTTAACGCGGTTTGGATGTTGAGTGGCAGGGCTGTAAATGCAGCGGCTTCTTTGCTTATTTTATTCAAATTATCCTCATAATTAGGGGCTGGTTATTGCGATATTAATAATTTGTTATCGAACAAATTTTCAAAAACTCAAGTCTGTATAAATGACTTACCTTTCTACCTTAATATACCTCACTTTTTCATAGATAAAAGCCTATCCAAAAATAATATTCATTGTATTGTATTGACTATTTACCTTAAAACTCATTTTCTAAAACCCTTAACTACCCTTATATAAAAAACACTTATCTTCAATCCATCAAATCAACATTTTTATTTATATATTAATAATAATTATCATTTGTAATATTATTCGCATCCATAGTTACACCCATTTTACGCTATGTTGCTATTTCCTATATTTAAACACCTATTCTTTTATTGATCATTTATTGAGGTTTTTATGCGCTTATCCCGTCTTAGCCAAGTAGTGGCACTTATCAGCGCGACTTTGATGCTAACTGCTTGTGGCAATGATTCTGATGACACCACAATCATTGATGGGACGCCGCCACTTTTGACCACTGATAGCAACTTTACCGATGGCTATAGCGCGGTGGCGGCAATATTTGTTTCTGGGCAAGTGCAAGATAGCAGTGGCATCAAATCGTTGACATATAAGCGCAACGAAGAGCCAGTGCAAAGCTTAGACTTTGATACAAACGGGGATTTTGACGCGCGTATTTTATTGGCATTGGGTAGCAATAAAATCACTTTAGAAGCCACAGATAATAACGGCAACATCATGCGCTCGACCAAAACTGTCTATCTAGGCGATACTGTCGCGGCGGGTGGCTCACATACGGCTGCTCTGCGCGATGGACAACTGTATGGTTGGGGGCGCAATAATTATGGACAAACCGGTCTGGGAATGACGACGAAAGTTGCCGACGTCATGGGTCATCCAGCTACCCCCATGCTGATGCACAGTGCGCCAAAAGACCTGGTGTCTATTAAGTTTAATCAAAATCATTCGCTGGCGCTAGATGCTAAAGGTCAGGTTTATAGTTGGGGCGAAGATATTTCTGGGCAATTAGGACGCGGCGAGACTGGTCGCAATGACTGTAGTAAAACAGAAGACTGCCGCCTAGATATTGGCGCTATCGCTGGTATTGATAATGCGCTGATGGTAGCAGCAGGTTACAATCATAACTTGGTACTGACCAAAGACGGCAGCGTGTGGGCGTTTGGTGCCAACACCCAAGGACTGCTTGGTAATGCGACAACGATAGAGAGCAGCACACCAGTAAAGGTTGATTTTTCAGCAGCCGCTGACATCGGGCATATCGTGCAAGTGGTGGCCAGTGCCAATAGCTCGTACGCCTTAGATGATAAAGGTCAAGTTTGGGGCTGGGGCAGCGACGCCTATGCCAATCTAGGTCGCGGGCAAGAATGTAACCAAGCCAATAACTGTATCAATGTTAATGCAAGGCCGATTCGTATTGATGTTCTGAGCGGCAATACCAACGCTCATACCAATGTTGACGTTCATACTACTAACGCTATTGTCCCTACTCCTCAGCTTGCCTCTGACCCAAACATTGGCCTTGAAAAAGTGACCCAACTTGCCGCTGGACGCGACCATGTATTGGCGCTAACCAATAAGGAAGCGATCTACGCTTGGGGGCTTAATGCCAGTAGCCAAATAGGTTATAACGGTAAGCATTTCAAAGGCACTCAAAGCGCTTGGAAAAGCACCATTGTTAAGCCAACCAAACTTCCATGGTTTACTGATAAAAATATTCGCCGTATCTATGCCAATGGCAATGCCAGCTATGCGCTGCTGGACGATGTGCCATCGAACAATGGAACAACAGAAAATGGCTCAGCGACAGACGGTATCCTTTATGCGTGGGGTATGTTTGGGGAAACAAATAGCGCAGGCAAAACTGTCTATAAGGATTTAGATGAGCCGACCAATAAATTACCTAACTTAAAAAATATCGACAATATGGCGATGGGCGTCATGCACTTGATCGCCCATGAAAAACCTCTGCAGCAAAATACCAATACTAATACCAATACCTCGCATAGAGACGGTCAACTCTTTACATGGGGTTGGAGCTTTGAGGGCTCACTCGGTAATAAAGACACTACCCACGTTTGGATGTATAACACTCCTATGCCAGTCAATTTACCAAGCCAGCTATAAACGCGACTTATCTTTAACATGAGTATGCAATAGCAAATGTAGTGAACAAGGGCAGCCAAATTCATGTTGCCCTTGTTAAATTATGGTTTTGTTAATTTCTGCTTACTCATCTTTGGTATTTTTTTTCATAATTTAATAAATGATATTTTTAGCCATTTTAGGTCTTACCATGTCTCTACTGCCTCATTCACCAAATCACTGCTCACCAAACCTTTCAAATCCTCTCTCTACTCTTTTATTCCCTGTCATACGCCGTGCGCTATTTTGTTTAACGGTAACTTTACTACTAAGCGCTTGTGGCGGCTCGGACGGTTCCGATAACTCAAACAATGACAGCTCTAACACCCCGAATTTACCTAGCCAGCCTACGCCGCCAACTATACCTGAAAACCCAGACAGCCCAAACAATCCTGCAACTGATATCAATTGGCTACCAGCCAATCAAGGTCGTGTGCTCTTTGATGGCGTTGGCCCCTTATTTAACGCCAATGCCTGCACCCAGTGCCATAGTGCTGAAGGACGCAAACCCATTTATGCGGCAAATGGCGAGCTAAGTGACGCCATATTATTTAGGCTCGGCAACAAACAAGGGATTGCGCACACTTATTACGGCGAGCAAATGCAACATCAAAGTATCGATGCCAGCATCGCACCCGAAGGTAAAATGCGCTACACCATCACAGCGAGTAATGGCAACCAACCTGCCAGTATCCAGTTTCACTTTAGCGCAACCGACCCCAATCAGCCGCTGGGAGATACCGCTATCAGTGGGCGCATCTCACCGCAATTGGTCGGCATGGGTTTGCTCGACCTAATTCCTGAGGCGGATATCATTGCGGCAGCTGACCCTGACGATAACAATCAAGACGGCATCAGTGGGCGCGTACATTGGGTACAGGATGGCAAACAGCGGCGCATTGGCCGCTTTGGTTGGAAGGCGATTAACTCAAGCCTACGCACCCAAAACGCCAATGTCATGTCACAAGATATGGGTTTGACCACTTCCGTATTTATGGAACCTAACTGTACGGTCAATCAGCCGATTTGTTGGACAGCGCCCAATGGCGGCACGCCTGAGGTTTCAGACAGCAGCTTGGATGCAGTGACTGATTTTATGACTGCCTTGGCAGTGCCTGAGCGCCGAGTGGCTGATTTATCGACCTTTAATAAAGGCGCGCAGCTCTTTACCCAAGTGGGCTGCGCGAGCTGTCATACGCCAAAACAAAAAACGGGCGCTAGCGTGCGCTTTCCGCTGCTCGCACAGCAAACCATTTATCCTTATACCGATTTATTGCTGCACGATATGGGCGAAGGTTTAGATGACGGCGTTAAAGAAAAAAATGCCGAAAGCTATGAGTGGCGTACACCGCCATTATGGGGTATTGGTATTGTCGCACGTGACCCAGAAGCACGGTTTTTGCATGATGGTCGCGCCAGCAGCTTGACAGAAGCGATACTTTGGCATGGCGGTGAAGCAGAAAGTGCTAAGACACGTTTTAGACAATTACCTGCCACGCAACAACAAACGCTGCTAAGTTTTTTAAACGGCATTTAATAATCATTATGACAAGGTGAAATAAAAAAGACCGCTTATGAAGTATATAGTAAATTCTATGTAATTCTCTGACTGACTGACTGAAAGCCCCTTGAATACTGAGTTCTTGGGGCTTTTTTATTTTTACACAGTGTGTAATAAAGTGTGTAAAAAGCAAAAGCGGTAATCAGGGCGCGTGTCGGGTTCAGAGGCGGCATCAACTTCGGGAGCCGCGAAGAAGGCTAGCGGCTGCATCGGGTTTCGTGGAAGCTGGGCTAGTCAGGATTGAACCGCCCAGTGGTCGAGGTTCCGCTCTGTTGAGACCTCAGTACTAAACACGTTCATAGTGTCGCTAATCAGGTCAGCGAACGGCTGACCTGTCGGGGCAAAGGAATGGCGCTATGTTAGTGATTCGTTTGGAGGCTGAGTTCCCCATGTCGATAGCGCTTTGAATCAGGCTTGAATCTCCCATCATCACTAACTCACTGGATGGGCGAGTAACCGCCGTATATAGCAATGATTGGTCAGTCATTCTTGAGGCGTAGCTTGGCAGCATGAGTATGCACTTAGGCCACTGAGACCCTTGCGATTTGTGGATCGTAATAGCGTAACCAAGATCGATATTTTCGATGGTGTCGTCAGTTATATCGATGAGATTCCCATCAATATTCATAAGCCCATACGCCCCATCTTGAGGGCTATCATAGACCTCAACGATTTCACCCAGATCGCCGTTGCGTATATCGGCCTCGTAGTCGTTTCGTGTGACCATAATACGGTCACCCAATCGGAGCTTTGCACCACTTCGAGTAATCCATGGAATCCACTCTAGCCAAGGGTGCTTGTGGTGAAGCTCATCAGGCGCATACTCATCATATTGTGCCTGTATAAGCTTGTTGATCTCTTCAACTCCCAATGGCCCTTTGCGGGTAGGTGTCAGGACAATGCAATCTGCGGCTGATTTGGTTTTCTTGTACTCTGCCACGAGGGTTTCATGTGTGGATTCTGGCAGGTATCGGGTATCACCAGTTGAGCTGTTGAGCAGTTTCGCATCCAGCTCTCCATTTCGGATTGAAGTCGCCAGTTGATGGATGCCACTTTGCTCGCCCTGACGCTTAACCTGCGTCAGTTCGAACACAGGTAGGGCGCTATTCATCGCTGCGTGGAAAATAAGACCGCCGCCAACAGGAGGAAGTTGTGATACATCACCAACCAAGACGACACGCGTTGCGTAAGGTAGCAGCCCAACAACTTTATAAGCCGACACAAGGTCAACCATAGAGGCTTCATCGACTACAAGGAGGAGATGTTCCTCTACATCAGGCTTCTTCTCACCAAGGTGGTCGGATATAAACTTGGCAATCGTCTGCGCGGGTCGGCCAGTGCTTTCCGCCATTCGCTGTGCAGCTCGACCTGACAGTGCCAGTTGATGAATCGCCATGCCAGATGACAGCTTCTCGTAAACAGCCAACATCGCCAGAAGAATGGTCGTTTTACCTGTTCCAGCACCGCCTGAAATGATAGATACAGAAGACTTTACAGCCCCAATAACAGCCTCACGTTGTTCGGCAGTCATTGCGAAGGGCAGCGAGCTTTCAAATGATTTGAGTGCCGCCTCAATCTTGTCGTTTGTGAGGTCTTTCTCCCACTCAGCGAGCAATGAGCCCGAACCTTTCGAACGTTGCTGACACTTAACCAAGAAGCGTCCAACGGTACGCTCCTGAATCGCGGCACCGAGGCTCTGAAAACCACCCTCAACCTTGAGGAGCGAACCGTGTTTTATCGCTGCATCAGTTACACCGTTTGAATCAAGTTCGAGACCTTTACACAGGGACTTTGAACGCTCTTCAAGTTTATCTTCAGGTATGACCGTCGAGCCCGTTGAGAAACAGTGTTCGGTGGCGATCTGCTCTGCTATCGCCGATTTGATACGACTGTCGGGGACATCCAGCTTCATGCTTTTGATCAGCTTGAGCGTATCATCAAAAGACACGCCAAACGCAGTGAGAATCAGGGGGTCATCACTGATCGTTTTCACGGGATCGTCATAGACTCTCGCAAGAGTCTGAGCGAGTGAGAGCGGGAGCTTTGACCCTTGCAGCCACTCTAGCGCCGCGTAGAATCGCTCTGACGGCCATTTCTCAATGATTGCGTGTGCTGATTGGGTTGATACGCCTGCAACGCTTGTAAGCGCCTCAACGTCCTTCTGACGGACTCTACTATCAAGGTCGGGATATTGGCGCACCAAGCGCTTTGCTTTTACTTCGCCGACCCCCTCGATGTTCGCAGCAATCCATCTCGCCAACAGTTCGCCTGATGGACGAAGGAACTCAGCCTCTTTGACCTTCATGTAGCGCTCAGTAATGTCCTGATTGCCCGCTTTGAACGTATGATTCCTCGTACCGCCCGCGACGTTCCAGACTGTGCCCACCTCAGCGGCATCCCTGTACTTCTCAGGAAATAACAAACACAACGTAGTCATGCGTCTGATGATCGATCCATCATCAGCAATCTCCCACGCTGTACGAACTCCTGAGCCGCGTATCTTAGCGATTTGAACCCTCATCATCGTGGCTGATAACCTGTTTCCAGCAGCACCTCTTTCATCGCTGCATACTTTTCGTTCTCGCGCTTTAGCTGGGCATTTTCAGCCTTGAGTTTAACGATTTGATCCATCAGCTTACTGACTTCGGCACTGGTTGATGCAACCCGTTTTTCAGAGCGCTCACGAGCCGCTTTGTGAGCCTTCGTGTCAGCCTCTTTTTCACCGAACCAGCGGACATCTGCCGCCTCAATCATCTGGCGAATTTGGTCGTTCGAACCCATTGATGAGCGAGGTATGCCCAGCTCATCGAACAATGCCGAACGATTGATAATTCCACGGCGCTCATACTCTCCGTAGTCGCCTGTCGCATCGCGCTCGGCAATCCACTGCTGGACAGCCAGAGCATTGTCTTTGCCCTTCTGAACTCCGTTACTCATCGATCTCACCTAGGAGTTTCTTTAGACCTGTCAGAAAGCCGCGAGGTAGGATTTCCTGACCGTACTCATCCTTCACCTGTCCATGGGCGGTAGCCTTGAAATCCAGCGCTTCTAGCCATTCTTCGGTGCAGACCGATTGAAAGGCTTTGATCTCGTTCTCTGAGCAGATGCCTTTCAGGGACGGTAGCAGTTCAACCGTGGCTTCAGATTGGGGCGCGGTGTACGTTGCTGGGCGCTTATCAATCACGATCTGCGTCTGATTTTTGAGCATATTCACTTCGCTCTTGTAGCGATCACGCTCACGGATTATCTGACCAAACAAGGCACGTACTGCCGTGTCATCGATGCGTTCCAGCAACTCATAATCCTGCCCCGATTTGCGAGCAGCCACTGAAGGCGGCTTCTTGGTTGTGGTCTGCGCCTTCGCTGCCCAAGCCTCAATCAAGTCGCGGTAATGCTTGTTAGCTGTTGCGCGAATTGACGGATAACCAACGCCGTTTGCTTCCTCTGAAACACGTCCAATTGTCGTGATCGAAAAGTCACGCTTACCCTCCTCAAAATAGGCTTTGAGCGTTTCGTTGAGCTTATCCAGCGAAGATTGCGTTTTAGCGGTTTTGCCAGCCTTCAACGTCTCCAAGACAACGTCTATATCAATCTGCATCGGTCACCTCCACCAGTGAAATGCGCTTGGCGTTATCACTCGCTAGGGTCAGCGGCGTGATGTTACGTAGCTCCTCAAAGCCTGATTCCAGCAAGCGTGCATCGGTCAGATATTTCTGAGCCTCAATGTAATCTGATGCGATTCGATACCCTTCAAGCTTGTCATCAGGGTTGGCAATCATCGCCATTTTTCGCATGATCGCATTACCTGCAATAAGCTGAGCCTGTTCATCCATTTCAAGGAAAACAGGTTGGTAGCCAGAGCGTGCCATCATGCGGCTTAGAGCGTTGGTACGCTTAGCAATCGCAGGGGTTTTACGCAGGTCATCGTGCAAGTCGGGATAGAACTCAGCATCGTCACACAGTAGCGACAAATGCAGCAGTTCAGACTCAGTTTCGATGAACTTCATGCTTACACTAAGATCCTCACCAGAGCCCACCGCAATCAGCTTCTGCCCGTCATCGTCATCCTCACGCTGGTTCTCAATCTGGATGACGCGGTTAATCAGATTGAAGGTCGCAATGTAGTCTTTGACGTATTCGTCAGCCTCAACTCGCTGCTTTTCGTATCGGCGCTCAAGGGCTTGCAGTTGCTCAAGTTTGAGGAAGGGGTGACCCTGCTCTTCAGCCATATACAGCTCGTCTTTAAGCGCCTCCAGATCGCCCTCAAGCTCAGTCGCCAGTTTTGCCGCCTGATGCGCTTTGTAGCTGATCTGGTTGAAGTGTGAGTTGAGCGCAGGCAGGTAGCTTGCATCGGTAATAAACCAACGGCAACGCGGGCAGTTTTCAGGGCCATGGGGTACAGCGCCATAAACGCGAGCATCTTTAGAGGCCCCATCTCTGATTATTGGGCCACCATTCCAGCAGCCGCCCACGATTGAAAGCTCATCGGAACGCACAGTATTACCGCCGACCAAACAGAGTCCCGTTGCACGCTCTTCCCAACCGATAGGATTACGGTTGGCAAGAACAGCCTCTACCGAGTTGTGGTCATCCGAATGATAAGCGGCACGTAGTTCGATCTGATTCATCTCAGCATCGACCAGAAAATTCTTGAGCGACGACTCGCCTTTTTCGATGAGCCTTGCGTTGGCTTCTTTCATCGTTTCAGCCATGACTGAAGGCGTGATCTTGTTGTAGTAGATCGTCATCAGCAGGCGCGTATGCCCTGCTAAAAGTTTAGATATAACAGGCAGAGGAAGATCAGTATCCATGGCGTAGCAAGTGATCAGCGATACCCTCAAGCTGTGTAGCGGGTATTCTGTCGCTACTTTTGCAGATTCGTTACCAGCGTAATCCTCACCGTAATCCTTAACGAAGCGCAGGCGTTCACCGTTCGTCATCGTTTGGCCGCTGGCAAACACATCATCTTCAAGTTTAGATAAGAGGCGATACCAAGGGTTCGATATTTCGTTAGCGCTAATGCAAAACTGAGAGTTTGGTGCACGGAACAAGAATGCAAACTCTCCTATTGCCTTTTTTTGCGCTTCGGATTTAGTGTTTCCGAAGTGTTTACGCTTAAGCTCTGTGCCTTTGGCTAGACGATCTACTGGATTGTACTTCTCTTGCCAATTACGAAGTTTTTCCAGCCAATACAGCAGTTCTTCGTGCTCCCACGGGACGGTGTAGCCGCGTTGGATTTCATCTTTATTCTGGTCGGCTGTTTTGTTTGTGGAGATGTACAGACCCGTTGAATAGCTCTCGCTCATCGAGTCGAAAATACGCTTGAACACACCTTTCTGATAAGGGCGTTTAGCGGTGCCGTACTTAAACGCGTGCTTGGTGTTTTCCACCCACTGACCCTGTTCGTAACGCCACGTATCGCCTTCACCAGAGTCCAGAAAACGCACCTGAAACGAGCGCAGCGGCAGGTGAAGTTTGGTAAACATAAACATCGCCATAACAGGCGACCAGATTTCGTGAATCTCTATCGGTTCATAGTTTTTACCGACTTTGCGTGAAACAGTTCGAGTGCGGGAGATACAGTCTGGATCGTCAGGGTCAATCACCTCAGGCGAAACCTCCATCCACGCAAGATTTCCACTTTGAAGGTGTTCAATTGACCAGTGCCAATCGCTGAAATGACGACCTATCCACGGCTTCTGAGTATTGGATTCGGGAGGATAAGAACAGACAATCTGGCGTAACTGCTGGATGTAACGGTAAGGTAGTGGGCTGTGGACGGTTTCAGTATTTGAGCGCGAGCTGGCAATTCTATCAAAAGGGTTCTGATACAGAGGAATAGAAGTTCCATTATCAGCTTCGGCGCACAAATGTGTCTTTAGAATGTAATCCGACAACTCAACAGTGTAAGTAACATACATGTGATTATCTGAATTTACCCCTTTGGATTTGAGGTAGTTATTAAACTCTTCGCTTGAGACCTTGTGCCCCTGAGGGTGTCCTTGAAACATGGAGACGACATCAACCGCATACGGAGCGTGGGTCGCAAGATAGTTTAAGAAGTGTCTGATACCTTTGAGTTTATGACCAATACCTGCCTGTTCTTGAGCAAGCCATTCAGTCCCATACTGCTGCCACTGTAGCCAGTCTGGCCCTAAATCTTCAGTGATCCAGTTCAGCGTTAGATCGGTGCTATAACCTTTCGCTTTTGATTTCTTAACCATCGTTACTTCTTCCCTAATCGTGGATTCTTGCCCGTGAAATACCCATCGGGGTCTATATCTTCAAAGCCATGTTCTGCCAGTGTTTTCCAGTCAAATGAGTTAGCCAGTTTTGGCGTGTCCGATTCCAGCTTGAGCTGATCAGAAGCGTTGGAAAGGGCATTCGAAACTTGCTGACTGGACGGCATCGTATACGGGTCTTGAGACGCTAGGCTTTTATGATGCAGGCACTTTTTGATAACCAGCGGATCAACCCCTGCGCTAGTCAGTTCACGACCAAAGCGATGTCGATGTCCGTGAGGGTCAAGACCCTCTGCTTTATTGGGCTCTAAGCCGATTCGTCTCAGACCCGCTGCATAGCTCTGGTTAAAGGCATTCTGGGTGTATGGATTACCCAAGTAGCGCGAATCGAAGCTGATAAATGCATACGGGTGATTGCAGGGTACAGCGGCTCGGTAAACCAGATATTCACGCCACAGTTTCATGAACACATAGCGGTATTCGTTAGGGAAAAAGTAACCTTCTAGGTAACTATCCTTGTGGTCTACCATTCTCGACTTCCACCCAAGGCGCTGAGTGCCTAGCATCTCTTGTCGTGGGATTCTTCCGTATTTTTCCTGCAAATAGGCTTTGCGCGTACTCACGCCTTTGCGTGATTTCCAGTTATCAGGAGCCTTACCATCGATCTCGTTGTAGATTCGGACAATCACCGCATCATTGTCATGTGGATCTTCAAAAACGTCAGTCACCCACAGCAACAGAGCCTCACTGGCCCTGAATCCAGCGCCTTGCATCAGTAACAGGATAAGCTTGTCACGCAGAGCAACACGAGGATCGCTAGCGCCACCGACACCATTCAGGTAAAAGTTCTCGAAATGCTTTGCTGGAAAGGCGATAGCATCATCTTCCGTCTTGGCGAGGGGCGTTCTTCCTTTGATGGAGCGCGCCCTTTTGACCGTGGTGTTGAACGACTTGTCCTTGATGTGTCCTAAGAAGTCATTTCTATTTTTGCGGAACCACGCGGCATACTGAATGCGCTCTTCATGCTTGGTGGCAGTTCTGAGCGCGTTAAGCTCTTTGCCCAGTCCCTGATCACTCATCCACTGAGTGAAGCTAGTGAGATGCGATATATGTCGGGAAATGGTGCTTGTCGTTGCTGGAATCCAGTACAGACCTGACGGATCAAGTCCGTCATCGCCAACTGTTCCGCTATATAATCGACGGACGAACACTCTGAATAAATCTTCGGGATCGTTGAACATGGACTTGTTGGCGTCCATGAATTCGATCAGCAAGATAATAGATCGAATGTGCTTGGAAATAGTCGATTGAGAAGTACCGTTCACATGCAAACTCAGCACATAGTCGGCTACTGATTCCAGCACGCCTTCATCAGTCAAAATGACAGGTATTTCTGTGGCGATGCCACTACTGTCCTCGACTATTTTTGCAGTAACTTTGGTCGCTATCATCTCGATTCCTTACACATATTACACACAATATACTATAAGTACTCCTACATTTCAAGCAAAAAATAACCCCCTTTACAGGAGGTTATTATCAAAATTACACACTTTTAGGTACTATAAAGAACTAGAGTGGTCTTTTTTATGCCATAAATGTTAATAGCGTAAATTTTGTTGCCATATTCATTTTATGATAAAAAGATTATTGCAAATAGCCGTTTTTAGCCATGATGTTTGGCGGCAACTCGGTTTCACCCAAGGCTTCTAGCAAATTAATCTCGATATTCCTGGATAAAGCGGTCAGCGGTAATTGGTTGGCTGCCAGCCCAAAAGGCTCTTCCAACTCTTCACTTAGCGCATCCAAACCAAAAAAGGTATAAGCAATAACGCCGCAAATCAAAGGTGTCACCCAGCCTAAAGAAGAAACCAAACCAAAAGGCAGCATAAAGCAGTACAAATACGTCGTACGATGCACCAGCAGCGTATAAGCAAACGGCAATGGCGTGCTATGAATACGCTCACAGGCGGATAAAACCACCGTCATCGAATTGATGCGCTCGTCCATATTTTGCAGCATAAGATCTGACGTCAAGCGCTGCTGCCGACAATAGCCAAGCTCCTTACCAAGCAGACGCAGCAGATAATCCGGCAAATTTTGCGCCTCCTTCATGCTGGTATGATGAATAGGTTCGACAAAGCGCTCAACATCTTGCCAAGGCGCACTGTCACGTAGTCGATGGCGCAGCGCATGGGTAAAAGCGATGCTCAGATACACCAGTCGGCGCTGGCTATCGCGCCCTTTCTCACCCTCATCATCTATATCATCTATATAAGACAGCACTTGACGAGTAAAGCTGCGCGTATCATAGACCAATTGCCCCCATAGCCCTCGAGCTTCCCACCAGCGCTGATAACTGGCGTTATTGCGAAAACCTAAAAACAGCGATAAGGCTATCCCAAGCAAGGTAAACGGCGCGACGCTATAAGAAGAAAAAGAGCTGGGAAACCCATGCTGGATATTGGTGATAAAGGCACTAATTAAACTAATGAGCAAAATCTGCGGATAGACCTTGGGCAGAATGGAGCCACGCAAGGTAAAAAGCAGTTTGATGGCGCTTGGCTTTTGCTTGACGATCATTTTAACGTCCTAACGAATGGTGCTTATAATTGGTGCTTATAGAGTAAAACTGGCGTTATTGCAGGACGAAATGATAACAGACTAAAGAGGTATGAGCAGAAAAAACAGCGATTTATCCTATTTTAATTGGTTAGGGATTTTTACCACGCGTTTATTTAATAAATTTCTACAAAATCATCGGTTGTTATAATGATGTAAGAATGGCAGGTACAAGGATACACGGCAGCTGTCAGCGCTTAAAAATTCGATTATAGTAGGCAGGTAATAACTATTTAAATAAAGAAAACTCAAATAAATCGAGGGAATACACCATGAAAAAATTAGGATTGGTTATCGCGGTATCGGTAGGCTTAAGCGCTTGTGCAGGCGGCATGAACGGTGGCAGTACGCCGGGCAATTCAAGCAATATTGTCACTCAATATCCCGTTGAAGCGGCCATGCTCAATATTTATACCAAAGCCCGCAGTCAAAGCTTGGTAGCAAACGTTGGCAATCAAACCGCCTCTGCTGACATCAAAGTCACGCCCAAAGGCAGCATGGTATTTAACAATAAACAAGTCCAAGGTGCTGAAGTAAATACCATCAATAAAGTCAACAATCAAGTCACTGATCAATCAGTCGCCATTAATTACTTTACCCTTAATCCATTGGTATTTCATGGTTTCACTGACAGCTCAGGTAAGTACTCAATTTCCAATCAGACCACAACCATTCCTAAAATGGCAACGGTTGGTTCATCAAGCAAATTGATTACTGAAGATGTCTATGCCGATAGAAGCATGCGCAAAAAAATAGGCACTTATAATCAAGATTGGTCTTTAACCAGAGACAGCAATAATACCGCGTGGTTTTGCATAGAAACCTCGGCTAACTTACTGCTCAATAACGATCCTAACGGCAGCTCGTCAGAATGTTATAAAATTAATGCGCGCGGCGATATTTTAGACAGTAAAGTAACGATTAGCCAGCCGTCTACAAATGGCACAAAAACCATTACCTTTACCAGCCGATAGTTTTTATAAGCTGACAGCCATCAATTTGTCAATTATTTAGGAATTCTATGGACCAAATGAGTGAATGGGTACTCGGCATCATGGCAAAGTTTGGCTACTTTGGCATTATATTTGCCATGTTTGCTGAAAACGTATTTCCGCCTATTCCCTCTGAGGTTATCATGCCCGCTGCTGGATTCGCCGCTTCTAAAGGCGATATGAGCATTGTCTTGGTTATTTTAACTGGGACGCTTGGCGCGGTGCTGGGTGCGCTACCCTTATACTATTTGGGCCATAAATTCGATGAACCGCGCTTGGTCGAGTTCACTGAGAAATACGGCAAATACGTGTTTATTAAACCTACTGACATCACCGATGCCAACGCATGGTTTGACAAACATGGCAAAATGGCAGTGTTTTTTGGGCGTATGGTACCGGGCGTACGTTCGCTCATTTCAATCCCTGCCGGTATGAATAAAATGTCGTTATTACCGTTTTTGGCGCTAACCGCTTTAGGCGCCAGCATTTGGACCGCGATATTGGCGCTAGCTGGGTATTACTTGGGTCAAAACTATGACGCTGTCGCAGGCGTGTTAGCCCCTTATTCTAAAGCTATTGGTATATCAATCGTGGTTGTTATTATCGGTTTACTCATCAAGCGGCGTTTGTCTTATCGAAAAAATAGCAATAATGACAAAAATTCCGATCCGCGTTGAATATAAACTGTCTGCCACTCTCGTAATACCAACCCAACTTAATATAATAGCTAAGTTTAATAACCACTTAGCTTTACTAATTTCGAGCAGAATTTTCAAATCTTAGATTAACACATGAAGTGCAATACCAAATGTGAGGTGAAAAAAAGACCTAGATGCGCTAGCATCAAAGTTTTTATCCACCGACCAAAGTGAGATTGCAACCATGAGCTATACGCATCTAAGCCTAGGGGAACGATACCAGATTTATGCCCTAATAGGGGCAAAACATAGTATTAATTTCATAGCGAGGGCGTTAAACAGAAGTCCCAGTACCATATCAAGAGAGCTTAGGCGTAATAAAAGCCTACGAGGTTACCGAGCAAAGCATGCTAATAACAAGGCTTGTGATAGACGGGCTAACAACGCTTTCATTATCATCGCTGACGTATGGGCATGGGTGACAGACAAGCTTAAAGAGAACTGGAGTCCCCAGCAAATAGCCGGGTTTCATGGTGGTATTAACCACATGAGTATCTATCGCTATATATGGAAGGACAAGAGACAGGGCGGCAAGTTATGGCAGTGTCTCAGACGTAAAGCCAAACCATACCGGCAGCGTCTAACTGCTGAGACCCGAGGCCGTATCAATGACAGAGTCTCGATTCATGAACGCCCTTGTATTGTTGAAGAACGCTCACGTATTGGTGATTGGGAAGCGGATACCATTATCGGTCAGCATCACAAGCAAGCGATTGTCACGCTCGTTGAACGTAAAACGGGGCTGCTGAAGATGAAACGTGTGGATAATAAAACGGCCCAGCAAGTATCAGAGGCAATGATAGAGCTCTTAAAGCCAGTGAGGTTGCAGGTTAAGACCATTACCTCTGACAATGGTAAAGAGTTTGCTCAGCATAAGAAGGTGAAACAAAAGCTCTTTAGCCCTTTCTTCTTTGCCGATGCTTATGCGTCATGGCAGCGAGGAACCAACGAAAATACCAACGGCTTGATCAGAGAGTATCTGCCTAAAGGCTGTGACTTTAGACAAGTCTCTGATAATGAAATACAGGACATTGAGAACAAACTAAACAACAGACCAAGAAAACGCTTAGGGTTTAAAACGCCTATGCAGGCGTTCTATAATATTAATTAGCGTTGCACTTGGTGTGTTAATCTAAGAATCCTAAAAAACCTATCTCAGTGTTTAAATCTTAATCCTTACAGTCTTTACTCCTCTCCTTTCTAGTGCATCAAATCGTAATAACACCTAATTAAATTTATAACTCATCAGTATAAAAAGCGTGAACAAATCTTGCGCAAATAATTCGCTTATTTATAAACATTCATTTAAAATATATCTTATGGAAGCCAATTTAGAAGCTCACCGCTTTTATAGTTTTGTTGTCGAATCTTATCATTTCTATAGTGATTTTCGCTTTATCTAACTATCACATTAGGATACTAATAAGCGATATAAATCGAGCTTTGTTAAATAAGCCACTTATTTTCAATTTTTGGAGAGCCTTATGCGTCTTTTTAACTCTACAACCTCTCAGCCTCAAGCCCTCAACTATTCTAAACTTGCATTAGCTTGTCTTCTTGCCCTTGGTACGGTAGGAATGGTCGGTTGTGATAAATCAACCCCTGATAAGGCGACGGCAACCAGCGCGGAAACCACTCAAACCACAAAAGACAGCAAAGCGCCAACCACCAAAAATGGCGAGCTACCAGTGATTGATGCGGTTATCACCCATGCGCCTGAAGTACCACCACCTATCGATCGTGACTATGCGGCAAAAGTCATTGTAAAAATGGAAACCGTAGAAAAAACCATGCGTCTAGCGGATGGCGTTGAGTACAACTTCTGGACATTTGGCGGTCAGGTACCGGGGCAATTTATTCGCGTACGTCAAGGCGATGAAATTGAGTTCCATTTATCAAACCACCCTGATTCAAAAATGCCGCATAATATTGACTTACATGCGGTGACAGGTCCAGGGGGCGGCGCTGCCTCTTCGTTTACCTCTCCTGGTTATACCTCGGAGTTTAACTTTAAAGCACTAAAACCAGGCCTATATGTCTATCACTGTGCGGTAGCGCCCGTTGGTATGCACATCGCAAACGGTATGTATGGCCTAATTTTGGTTGAGCCAGAAGGCGGTTTACCGAAGGTTGATCGTGAATTTTATGTCATGCAGGGCGATTTTTATACCAAAGGCAACTATGGCGATAAAGGCCTGCAACCTTTTGATATGGAAAAAGCGGTAAAAGAGCAGCCAGATTACGTGTTATTTAACGGTTCAGTTGGGGCGCTTACCGGTGAAAACTCGTTAAAAGCCAACGTCGGTGAAACGGTTCGTCTATTCGTTGGTAACGGTGGTCCTAACTTGGTGTCATCATTCCACGTGATTGGTGAGATTTTCGACAAGGTCAATATGGAAGGCGGTAGCGCTGAAAACCATAATGTTCAAACCACCCTTATCCCTGCAGGGGGCGCCGCGATTACCCAGTTCAAAGTAGATGTCCCAGGCGAGCTTGTGATGGTTGACCACTCTATTTTCCGGGCATTTAACAAAGGTGCGCTTGGTATCATCGATGTCAAAGGTGCAGAGGACAAAAAAATATATTCAGGAAAAGTGCGTGAAGACGTCTACTTACCTGAAGGCTCAGCAGCACAAAGTCTTGGTAAAACCAATGCGCCTGCGCCAGTCGTAACCGCTGCCAACAAGCAAGAAAGAATTAAAATGGGTGAGTCTATTTACGCTAGTAACTGCGCGGCTTGTCACCAATTAAATGGTGCTGGTATACCAAAAGCCTTCCCACCATTGGCCAAGTCTGACTACCTCAACGAAGACCCAAAACGCGCCGTCAATGCTATCTTGCATGGCTTGACTGGCAAGATTACCGTCAACGGCGAAGAGTACGACAGTGTCATGCCAGCCGTTGCCTTGGATGATGAAAAAATCGCCAACGTCGTCACTTATATTATTAACAGTTGGGGCAACAAAGGTGGTGAGGTAACGCCAGAAGAAGTCAAAGCTGCTCGTAAATAACCTAGAAAGCTACGCTAGTTAATAGGGTTACAATTAGACTGTTCGATGAAAAAACTTTCATTGAACAGTCACTTTCAATACAGTATCTGATTGAATAAGCGTTTGGCACCGTCCTCTTTTTGGTTTACTAGGAGATTAGTTATGTTATGGACTTACATCACTAACACTCACAGCATTGAGATTCACAAAAATAACACTCTAAAAATGAACGCTCGGAAGATTGTGCATACAACCGCTCGCCCGCTCGTCCTGTTATTGGTCGTTAGTGCTCTGAGCGTCACAACCGACTTTGCGTTAATGAGCACGCAAGCGCAAGCAAAAGAGCTAACCATTGAGCCCGGTACTTATCGTCCGTTATATTTGAGCAAAAACTCACCGTTAGTGGCAGTCGATACATTCAAAATTGATGAGCTACCCGTCACCAATATACAGTTTTATCAATTTATAAAAGAAAATCCAAGGTTTCGCCAACGTGCCATTGCACCCATTTTTGCCGATTCTGGTTATCTAAAACACTGGATTAATACCAAAGATATCTCTGTGCCTAGAAAGGCGGATTTTCGTAAGCCTGTGGTCAATGTCTCATGGTATGCCGCCAATCAATATTGCCGCGCGCAAAACAAGCGCTTGCCAACGGTTGAACAATGGGAATATGTCGCACAGGCGTCTACTACCAATAAAAATGGCAGCGTGGAGGCCGGTTACAACCAGCGCATTCTTGATTGGTATGGTAAATCTGCTGGCAACAAAGACCAGCTTGCCGATGTCGGACAAAGCCCTGCCAACTATTGGGGCGTCAAAGACATGCACGGCTTGATTTGGGAATGGACAGAGAATTTTAATAATAGCTTGGTCACTGGCGAATCACGTTCAGACAGCAATCTAAACCAAGAAATGTTTTGCGGCTCGGGCGCAGCCGGTGCGGTCGACCCAAGTGATTATGCAGCCTTTATGCGCTATGGTTTTCGCTCAAGCTTAGAAGCCAAATACACGGTCAGCAGCCTAGGTTTTCGCTGTGCTAGTAATTAACTTGCCCTAACATAGCGCTCTACTTTAACTTAGCACCCTTTTAACACAGCGCCCTACTTTTTATGCTCAATTGAATTTAATGGTATTTAAGGATTGTCTTATGAAAACAATAAAAATTATGCAAAATACAAGATTGCAAAATACAAGTCCAAAAAATACAGTAACTCAGCCATTGTCTCATCTGGTTTATGCTATCAAACTGGCTTTGACTACTGGACTCTGTATTGGCTTACTCGCCTGTAGCAATCCTGACGCGCCTAACTCGGCGGCGACGCAAGACAGTCAACCTGATACTACTTCTGAATCTAAAGTCGCGACAGACAATCATCACGACATAAAGAACATGGATCATCAACAGATGAATCATGCCGATATGAATGCCCAAGAACCAGCAGAAGCGCTCGGGCAAGAGTATTCTATCTATCAGGCAGGCGGCGACTGGACAGACCATCGTGGCAATACCTTTGAGCTTGATAAGCTTGAGGGCAAAAATCAAGTGGTGGTGATGGCTTATACCAGCTGTCAGCATACCTGCCCTATCTTGGTGCAATCGATGAAACAGATGTATAAAGAGATGACGCCTGAAGCGCGTGCACAAACAGAGTTTTTACTGGCGACATTGGACACTGAGCGCGATACGGCCGAAGTGATGAAAAACTTTGCTGAGCATAATGAGCTTGGTGATAACTGGCGCTTGATTCGTAGCGATGAAGCCAGCACCCGTATGCTTGCCAATACCTTAAATATCAAATATCAATTTGCCGATAATGGTGATATTAACCACTCTAATCTGATATCTGTATTAGATAAAGACGGCCGTTTGGTCGCCCAAGGCGTTGGGGTTGCCGACTCTGGCATTAAGCCATTGATTGAATATTTAAACAGCCATAGTTAAACCTTTAAAAAACGGTGGTGTTCTAAAAAGTATGCTGGCTATAAAAGTCAATAAAAAATCTATGCTAAGTTTACTGATTCTATAGGGCTTTCAAGGCTTTAAAAATTGTTCAAATTTTAATCAGCATACTTTTTGACACACCACCTAAAAAACATACCTATAAAGCCACATTTTTAACCTTTACCTTAGTTTTAAATTATCTGTATTTTAAAGAAAAAAACACCGCTCATCTAAATAGACAAGCGGTGTTTTTAATGGCGTCATCAGCTACGGCGCTGATTTTGGCGTTAAGCCTTTCAGTAAGCATTTAGTTAAGCACTGAAACCTAAACCGCCAAAGCCAAACCTTTTTTGACGCGCATATCGCCAGTTTCAACATAACGCTGATGCCAAGATAAAGATTCATCGAGCAAATGCGGCGTTTGCATGCCAGCCGTCTGTGCAGCACGGTCATAATAATCTTGTAGCATTGGGCGATAGTCTGGATGCGCACAGTTATCAATGATTTTTTGCGCGCGTTGACGTGGTGACAAACCACGCAAGTCCGCCAAACCTTGCTCAGTGACAATAATCATCACATCATGCTCAGTATGGTCAACGTGTGACACCATCGGCGTGATGCATGAAATAGCGCCGCCTTTAGCAACTGACGGGCTGACAAACATTGAAGTAAAGGCATTACGCGCAAAGTCGCCAGAGCCGCCCAAACCATTCATCATATTGGTACCCATGACGTGGGTTGAGTTGACATTACCATAAAGGTCACACTCAATCATCGCATTGATAGCGAGCACGCCAAGACGACGCGATACTTCAGGGTGGTTGGTGATTTCTTGTGGGCGCAAAATAATACGTTTGCGCAATTCTTCGATATTGGCATTAAAACGCGCCAACGCCTCTGGGCTTAACGACATCGCCGTTGCCGACGCTTGGGTCATTTTGCCTGACATAATCAAATCTAACATACCGTCTTGCAATACTTCGGTATAGCCAGTTAAGTTTTCAAACGGACTGGCTTGTAAGCCCGCCAATACCGCATTGGCAACGTTACCAACCCCAGACTGAATCGGCAATAGGTTGGCTGGCATGCGGCCTTTTTTCACTTCTTCATGGAAAAAGTCGATAATGTAGCCGGCAATTTTGGTTGAGCACTCATCAGGATCGGCAAACTTACTATTGCGGTCAGGTGAATCGGTTAAGACCACGGCGACGACTTTATCCAAATCACAAGTTAGGTACGGCTCGCCAATACGCTCACCCGGTGTGGTAATCGGAATCGGTTTACGATGCGGTGGCAAACCAATGTCATCAAAAACATCGTGCATACCTTCTAACAATAAGCTTTGGCGGCTATTTACTTCTAAAATAATTTGATCGGCATTGTGCAACCATGCGTTATTGGTACCGATAGAGGTAGATGGAATCAGGCGACCATCTGGCAAAATACCGGCCACTTCAACCACCGCCATGTGCATGTCGCCATAAAAACCAAAGGTGCTTTGCTGAGCGACGTGTGATAAGTGCATGTCAAAATAATGCGTTTCACCAGCGTTGATTTGCTTACGTAGCGCAGGCTCTGACTGATAAGGCGTGCGCATCTTGATACCATTGGCTTCAGCCAAGACGCCGTCGCATTCTGCAGCGGTCGATGCGCCGGTTAATAAGCCGATTTTGAATTCTTCGCCGCGAGCTTGCGCCGCTTTTATACGCTCTGCCAACGCAGCTGGGATGGCTTTTGGATAACCTGCCCCTGTGAAACCACTCATTCCAACATTCATATCATGCAAGATAAATGTTGCTGCTTGCTCTGCTGACATGATTTTTTCACGCAAACCTTCGTGACGAACGCGCTCTTCGTGGCTAATTGCACTCATACCTTTTTTCCTAGTAACTTCCCTATTAACACCAAACCCTCAAAATAATGAGACGTTTGATACCGAAACAGCAATAAAATACAATGGAGTATATTAACAACTTTGGTATAAAAGACAAGCTGCTTGTCTTAAATTTTAATTTACGTCCTCAAAAACTACTTTAATTAGTCAACAATAGTTCATAAAATTACAAGAGATAAGATTTGTTTTTTGATTATTTTTAAAGCAATAACTTGAAGCTTTTTATCTATGCAAAGTTAAAAAAACTCAAATAACTATACAGTAATTAAAAATACTATTAACTAAATTTTAAAAATACTCTAAGATTAATTTTAGTCTTGATGGAAGTCTAATAGGGATAGAGGGTGCTTAACTGCCAAATTTATGGAGAAACCTAGATAAGCGCTTGGTGTTAAAGAGAATTATATCTTTGACTTTTAATGAGTTAGCAAATGCAAACATCTAAAAGATAGCACTTATTTTAAATAAAATGATAATAATAAACATAAATATTATTTTTCTTACTTTAATAATCGTATAACTATTAACTATCAATCTTTAGGGATTAAGAGTTGGTTTTTAATTTGTGTGCTTATTTAACACTCTCTAAAAAGTGACCGTGTTTTTAAATAAAGGCCTATTTTATATCAGTCATATAACCTGATATTTAATTATATTTATAGTAGAACCAATATTTTTTTAGTGAAATATTGTTCTATAATTAAAGAAAATTATATTTATAAAAAGGCATTTAAAACCTAGCGCTTTAATCTTGCCATGACTATATTTGAGGTAAGATGATGACCCCTACTAGGTCATTTTTAATGTGATGAAAAAGTCGGTTTATCAAAAGATAAATGCAAAACTAAGGACAGATTATGATAACGGAAGAGCACGTTTTGGCTTGTATTGATGGTTCAGCGGTGACTGGCTCAGTCTGTGATTATGCCGCGTGGTACGCAAGTAAACTGGACATCTCAGTAGCTTTATTGCACGTGAGCGACGTAGCAGCTTCGGTCAGACGCGATCTGTCTGGCGCCATTGGCATTAATAGTCGCCAGTTTTTGCTCGATGAGTTATCGGAACTCGATGAGCAAAGGGCGCAGGTGGTCAACAATTACAGCAATTCCTTGGTACAAGATGCAAAAAGCCATATTCAAAATGGCTTTCAAGACATGAAGGTTTGCATTTATCAACGCCGCGGTAAACTGCTGCCAGCGATTGAGCATTTTCAAGAAAAGAATCGCGCTATCGTCATGGGACGGCGCGGTGAGGACCATAAAAACAGCCGTATCAATATCGGCAGCCAAATCGAAACGGTTGCCCGCGCCTCGAACATACCGGTGTTGATTTGTTCAGAGAAATTTAAAGAGCCGCAGTCATATATGGTGGCATTTGATGGCAGTAAAACGGCGATAAATGCCATACACATGCTTGCAAAGAGCAACCTGTTAAAAGGCTTACAAGGTCATATCGTTATGGTCGGTCATCATAACGAAGCCTCTAAAAAAAGCCTTGATAACGCGGCTGCACACTTACAGGCAGCTGGTTTTAGTGTCGATACCCATCAGCTCTTAGAACTTGATGCGGTTGAGGGCTTACTCAGCTTTCAATTTGAAAATAACATCGATATCATCGTCATTGGCGCTTATGGGCGCTCTAAGCTTCAGCATTTATTTCTGGGCAGTACCACGACAGAAATCATTGCCAGCACCTTATCGCCTGTTATCTTGGTACGCTAAATTTTCTTAATTCAATGATTTTTAAACGGATAGCAAATATTGGTTATTTTTATTGAATAGGCAGTACGATTTGTACTATTAAGCCTTGAATATCATCTTTACGGTTACAAATATTAATTTGGCCTTTATGAGCGACGATAACCGCGTGGACGATTGCTAATCCCAATCCGTAGCCGCCCGTTTCGCGATGGCGCGCACTATCAAGCCGTACAAAGGGTTGAAAAATACGCTCTAAGTCTTTTTCTGCTACCCCGCCACCCTCATCTGTGATGCTAATTTGAATAGCATCTCTTTTATTATCTAACGGTGTTTTTGTGACTTCAGCCGTGACAGTTGAGCCTGCAGGAGTGTGCATAAAAGCATTACGAATGATGTTTTCAAGGGCGCTATGCAACTGTTCTTGATTGCCAAGTACAGTCAAAGACGCATCAGATGATGACGATAATAAAACATCGGGCGGCGTCCATTGCCAGAGTACGTTTTTATGCTGAAACTCAAAACAGACGTCTTTACCAATCTCGGTGATGATTTCAACTATATCTACGGCATCATTTTCTAGATTATCGATGGTATATTGCTGCATTTGCAGGGATTGAATATGAATGATTTGCTCAATCAGCTCATTCATACGTGCCGATTCCTTATCGATACGGTCAAGGTAACGGCTGGCATCGGGCGCAAAGTCACGCGTCAGCTCAGTAGCCACATCAAGGCGCGCCAGTGGCGAACGCAGCTCATGCGAGATATCACTTAACATCTGCTTGCGCGCAAGCTCACTCTCCGCCAATCGGGTTGATAATTGGGCCACATCTTTTGCCAATAGTCCTAGCTCATCAGAGCCTAATGTTGATAACTGCGGATTGGCTTGATAATCGCCATCGATCATACGGTGCACGGTATCTTGAACTCGACCAATGCGCTGCGTCAGCGTACGACTGAGCCAAAAACAAACCAACACGCTAAACAGAATAATGAGAAGCAAACGCACGGTAAAATTACCGCGTTGCAGCGCCAAAACATCAGCAAAACGCAGGTGCGGGCGCAGTTGTATAATGGCCGTTTGCCCGTCCGGCAAATCTACGGTGATATCTGCCAGTTCTGGGCGACTATTAGGGTCAAAAATTACTTCTCTATTCGGCATCGCTGGATGCAGGATTGCATTAATAAAAGAAGGCTTTTCGTAGGCGCTGTCATTTTTATCATGATGCGCTCTACGATTCTCAAACATAGGATACGATGGTAAGTCACGCGCCACTTCCTGACCGTTTGTTTGACGCTCTTCTCTATAACGATAGCGCGGAAAAATAATAGCGCCCTGCTCATCATAAATCCTGATTTGACTCATCAGCCGTCGGTCTTGCCGGTAAAGTTGCCTGACTGCTAATAAATCACCAGCCTGTAGCGCCGCAACCACTTCTTGGCGCTTGAGTAAAAGATTGTCAATTTGTACATCCATCCGAGCACTTAACTCTTTGCCATTGAGCCAACGTTCTACCATGACAGAGATGATAGAGGTGATAAGTACCGTCAATAATAGACTGAGAAATAGTCGCCAAAATAGCGTGATTCTTGGCTTGAATGTCGAGGTAAGCATCGATGCGTCCGTCATTACAGCACCAGCTGATAACCTTTACCACGAATTGCCTTGATAGGCTCGTCATGAAAAGGTTGCAGTTTTTTACGCAGGCGCGACACATGCACATCAAGGCTGCGATCAAACGGTTGCAACTCACGCTGTAAGACATGTTGTGACAGCCACGCTTTGCTGACCACCTCGCCTTTTTGTTTAAGTAACGCCACCAACAAGTCAAACTCTGTTCCTGTGACTTGTAACTCGACGCCATCTATTTGGCAAAGTCGTTGGTTTTGGTCCAAATGCAACCGGCTCTCTGGCAGTGGCAAGTGCTCTGAGGCGGCAGCACCCGATGCGGTAATACGGCTACGTTTAATCACTGCGTTAATACGTGCCAGCAGCTCACGCGGATTACAAGGCTTAGTAATATAATCATCGGCACCAAGCTCCAGCCCAATAATACGATCAATCTCCTCACCTTTTGCCGTCAACATAATCACTGGAATATCGCTAATCGCTGGTAGCTGACGCAGGACACTGAGCCCATCTATCTTTGGCATCATAATATCGAGCACCAATAAATCATAAGGCGCACTATCATGCATGGCTGATTTTAAGCGTTCGATGACCGCCTCGCCATCATGCACACAGTCACTTTGGATGCCATGATTATGCAAATACTCTTGCAGCAGTTGGGTCAACTCTTCATCATCATCACCCAATAAAATATTTGCCATCCTCCTCCTCTCCTTTCTACTTTATTGCTGTTCAGTCAAATGATTCTAAGCATGCCATAGTATGGCTGATATTATCAGGCAAGCATCCATCAATGCGCCACAAACGTTACCTTTCTTAATATTTCATAAATGTTCGCAACTTCTAGCTGTCGTATGATAGCGGCTATCAGCAACAAATACTGATGGCAATTAATGATTCATAGTGGCTATCCGGGACACTTGCTAATCATTAATTATCAGATAAAAAACCTCTTTTCGTAATAATTAACGTTTGCTCCATAATTTAAGGTAACTATTAAGGTAATGATAATGAAAAAATTATTGATAGGCTCAGTACTCGCGATATCTAGCGTCTTAACGGTTACGGGCTGTACCAGTGTCAACGCCACCACCGATACGACGCCAGCAACAACGACTAACATGCAAAAGCAGCATAAAGCTGGCATGAAAGACGGCATGCGTAAAGGTGGTATACATAAGGGTGGCATGAAAGGCACTATGGCGCAGCTAGATTTGACAGCGACGCAGCAGGCGCAAATCAAAGCCATTACGCAAGAAAAATATAATAATCGTAAAAACGACCGTAGCAAATATCAAGCAGAACGCGCGCAAATGCAGCAACAAATGCAAACGTTGACCAATGCCAAAACCCTAGATACCGCAGCGGTGAACCGCCTAGCCGATCAACAAGCGGCAAAAACCAAGCAGCGCTTTATTGAACGCGTGCAAACTGAGCATGCTATCTCGCAAGTACTAACGCCTGAACAGCGTCAAAAAATGGCGCAATTAAAATCAGAAAGAAAAGCAAAAGGTCATCATGGTTCAAAAAACCGTCAGATGCACAGCAAACACCAGCAGTAAGGTCAGTACTGGCAGTAAGGTGTGTCATTGACGGCCACTCTTAATGAAAAATATTATATTTAAAAGATATATTCTAAAAAACGCATCGGTTAACCGGTGCGTTTTTTTATTGTTTCTTTTTTTATTGTTTCTATAAGTACTTCACTCATTTAAATGGACTATAAACCTAAAATTTAGCGCCCGACACTTATTCTACCGAACCAAAACGCTGTTGATACATTGGTAGCATGTTAAAGAGCATTTTGCCCATTGCGGTACCATTACCTTGACGATAATACTCGCCAAGCTCAGCGCTATATTCTTTTAAATCAATGCTGTTATTGGCGGTTGGTATCTGACTATTACTCGGTAAGTTGGGAAACGCCTTATCTTGAGCACGGATAGGCATATATTGCGTAAGGGCATCGACAATGAGACTGCTCTTTTTTGTGGTTTCCATACTCAACTCACCATTTGACTCACCACTTGTTTCATCACTGGCATCGGTTGATAGGTAATGGCGACTGTGCTGCCATTGCAATCGACCGCCTTTACTAAAACCGTATAATTTTTGCACAGGCAGATTTGCAGCTGCAGATAAAGTCGGTGAGTGTGTTTCGAGTAAACCTGTTTCTTGTGTTCTCAGCATTTTATCATCAGCAAAATCTTTCATTTTTACTAAAACTTGTTTGACCATCGATTTACTGGTGATTTTACTGTCCGTAGGATAAAGGTCATCTTGCGTATCAGAAACATTTTGGGTTATCAGCTCAGGATATTGCTGAGTGATAAGTTTATAGAAGGTGCCCATATAGTCTTTATATGCCTGTTCATCGCTCGCACTACTTTGGACACGGCGAATGATTTTGGCACTATTGAGCATGGGTGCTAGCTGCTTTTCAGGTAATTTGGGTGATAGCGACGTCAAAATATTTGGGGCAATAAAATCAAACTGGCTCACATCAGCTTTGGCATAGATGCTGTCTTCTGCTTGAATGTGGCTTTTTATTACGGCACGACCAAAATCTTTCGGTAACGTACCATCATCAAGGGCTATTTTTAGCCATTTATTTTGCCATTTGGTGCCCAACTTATCATCGGCCAGCTTTGATGTCAGCAAAGCAAAATTGTCCGCCCACAGATAGAGGCTACCAGTTTTAAAATCGATATAAATAGGTTGATTGATACTACTATGATGGTTACGCGCCGAATACTGCGCACTACCCAGCATGGTAAACTTGCCTGCCAGCGGCTGATAAACACCCTGCGCATTCATAGATAATGGCTTTAGCAGATAAGCATCCAGTAATTGCGATTTTTTGATATCTAGTGTAGATTTTTTGCTGTCATATTCATTAAATAGCTTTTGGTAATAAGGTGAGATGGTAGCGGCGCTAGCAGAATCTATAGCAGATGATGCTGACACCGCGACCTCGGCCGCCGCGTCTACCACGTCCTCCGCTGCTTCCTCAACGCTATAAGCCGTACTACCATAGTGGACCTCAGCCCATGCTTCATAGGCTGCTGAGCAGGCTAGGTACGATTGCTTAAGTGCCTCACGCTGGGGCGCGTAATCGATCGACGCAACCTCTTTTTTCTGTGCTTCTGCCTTTGTTAATAAGGCTGCATAAGCTTGATCGTGATTATCTTCGCAATAGCTATCAACATCGTCTGATGCCACCAGTTTTGTGCTATCGATAGCTGTAAATTGATGCTCATTACTAATCTCAATATTACTATGATAAGCAAAAGACTGGCGGCGCTGCTGTTGTAATGCGCTGGCCAATGCGTTTTTTGCAACGCTTGGCGCATTATCTGCCTGTAAATTTTTTGATTGACCAAGATTGTTAGATACATTGGTAGACTGGCAAGCCGTTATCAATAATGTACTGGCAACTAATGTACTAGAAACCAATGCACTAGAAAATAAAGAGCTTATCGTCATCATTGATTTAGAGCACAAGGGATTTATCTGCTTTGCTGTATTAATGGATAAGGCCACATTTAATTTTTTCATTTTCTCTATCCTTGAAAGGCGTTATATTTTGCTAACCGTTATATGTTGCTAAGCGTTGGGCGACGATGATGGATACTGAAAATATATCAGCGTATCAGCGCCTATCATCAAACGAGGGGCTTAAAACAAGGTGTCTTCTGCTGTGGCTGTGGCATCATCATCAGCATAATCCACACTTTCCTCAGTTACTCCTGCCTCAGTTGCTTCCACATAATCATAACGCGCATAACGTGCTTTCTCTAACCTCTCTTTTTGCTGACGCTGTGCTGCAAGCCAAGCATTGCCATCGATAGCGACCGGTGCCTCTGCGCCAAAAGACTGTGCCAACAATGTCGCTAATGGGTGTTTATTAAAGCTGGCATTATCATAGCGCGTCTGATTCAAGACCGTGTTTTGTGAACCAAAAAAGTCACTGCCGATATTGGTTCGTTGCTGTTTTGCCAATAAATGGTCTGAGCCATCTAAATAATAGTAATTAATATGATTAAAAGAAATAGGACTCACCGCTTCTATCAGCTGTAGCAATCCGCCAACATCTGCACTTTGATAGCCTTTGTCATATAATTCCATCTTAGCAATCGCAGCTTTCAACACATGATCATCAGGATAGTTTTGTGGGTTTTGGTCAATATGCTTTTGCAGCGAGCGTGAGATGTTTTTAAATATTTTGCCTATCATCTCGCCGCTTTGACGACTGCCAAAATAGACTTTAACCGCCCTATCAGCGCCTACCTCTTTAGCAAACTCATCATCCCGTATATCTACAGCACTGAAATATTCTGGCTCTAATTCCGCCATACTGTTTTGTACGGCGTTAATGACCGCATCATAAATAACGCTTGGCGGTATTTGAGCAATAGAAGTAACCGCTTCAGGTAAACCAAAATTCACCGTATGGGTAGTCATTTGCTCGGGTAACGGCGTATGCTCAGGATTGGCTAGCGCCAAGATAGGCATCAATGCCGATGGATCGATCGTCGCTGCCCCTTTGTTAAAATCAAGAGCAAGCGGTAGTTGAATCGATGAATGGATGGTCGGCGCAACATAGTCGTAGCTGTAGACACTCTGTAGCTGCTTTTGTTTGGGCTTATAATGACTGACGCTATTGAGAGTCAGGTATTGATAATGGTAGGCATTCATTGCCTGAACTTGTTCAGGGGTACGGATAAACATATTGATAAGATTGGTCATTAACCCCGGATAAGCACGAACAGCGTTTTCATCTTGAATACCCTTTGCCGTTTTACTGGCTTGCATGTCTTCATAGTTACGTAACCAATCTTTTGATTTGACGCGACTTAAATTAGATAACAAACCACCAGCGTCGCTTTCGTATGGACTATCATCTCTCTGATTGCCGTATTCATTGTAGCTATTCTCGTCATAGCCCTCTGTATCGTAACCATACTTATCGTGACCATATTCATCATAACCTTCACTATCATAGCCATATTCGTCGTAGCCGTTTTGATCATAACCTTCCTCATCATAGCCATTTTGATCATAGCTATACTCATCGTAATGACGCTCTTCTTCGGCATTGCGCGCAGCGACGGCGGCAGCCACCGCTTCAAAGGCAGAATCGCCACTATAAACCTGATCGTTATCCTCAATATCATTATAGCTGTCAATGTCTTCTTCGACCGCCGCCTCATCTGCTTCTGCTAGATTTTCATACTCATTAATATCTTCATCAGTAGCACTGTTATAAAGATACAGCTCGAGCAATGTTCTAAAAAAACTGCTTGAGCCAGCGTCAATACTATCGGCTTTAATATAGGGAGTTGAATGATAATTAGCCTGCGATACTGACACGTGCTCCGTCGCTAAATGCTGACGAATAGCGCTCAGTAGACGTGCCTTAGCTTGCACTTCTGGGTTTGGGCTTTTAGTTTGGTCAAATAAACGCTGATAACGTTCAGCATTCTTATCCAATTTGCTATTAAACATTTTGCCCTGAGTTTGGTTTTGCTGAGTATCAGCAATACTAAAATCTATGCCTGTCATGGATAAATTGGACTGTGATGATAAGCCTGTCGTCGTTTGACAACCCATTAACGTCACGGTGGCACTTGCAGCAGTAAGCGTATAAAGCACACAGACAGCAAACTTAGTAGAAGACTTTTTATAATTTGTGAATGATTGAGCTACCAAGCTTTGAAAATGAGGCGGCAAGGTGCGTTTAGAAGAGCTAAGCGGTGACATAAAAATCCCTTTATCCAAGCTGATAAACAATTGTGAAGGCAGTATTAAGGCTGCTATTTATAACACAATATATTACAGATTAGTAACGCAAAGGAATTATTTTCAGCAAAAATGATAAGCTGATTAGATAAATATTGGGTGGTGTTCTAAAAAGTATGCTGGCGATAGAAGTCAATAAGAAATCTATGCTAAGTTCTCTGATTCTATAGGGCTTTCAAGGCTTCAAAAATTGTTCAAGTTTTAATCAGCATACTTTTTGACACACCACCAAATATTGAAGCGCTCTCAATTCTCTAAAAGCTAATGCATTGTTGTTATTGCAAAAATTAAAAAATCACCATCAAATATGCTCTTTCTGTATACAAGGGTCTTTACCACAAGCAAATATGCGCTTTATAGTTTTCATTAATAATGTCTAAGCCTTTGGTACAATCTAAAATTTGACGATTGGTTTATTCATAATAACCTCTAGAGATTTTGCTAAAGTAAAGCTCATAACAAATTTTCGTTGTCATACAATGATGAATATTTGCATTATTTTTAGTTGAAGCTATTTGTGTATTTCATGAATAGCAAGCACAATAAGACCTTATCTTCTTATCTACGTAAAAAGGAATTTACGATGCGCCAATCACTCTCAAAAATCCATCAAAACGTTCACGGTGATACTTCTCGTTATAAAACAAAAATCAAAACTGCTATCTTATCGATAAGCAGCACTCTATTAATTTCTGTCTCTGCTCACGCCGCAGAAACCAAACCTACAACCGCAAAAACCACTATTAACCCAACCTCGATTAACACCAGTGCAATTAATTTAGCGATTATGGCTGATAATCCGACTGTATTGTCCGAAACTCAGCGCGTTACAAAATCGCAATCCTCTGCCCTAGCGCCCACTACCGCCCCAGGCACAGCCGTCGTTAGTGGCAAGACAGCCAAAACCGACCAAGCTATCTACTCAGCTGACGCCATTCATCACCCTGTTTGGGCAAAGAGCGGCATGGTCGCCACCCAAGAAGCGCTTGCCTCTGATATCGGCTTAAAGATTTTAAAAGATGGCGGTAATGCTGTTGATGCTGCTGTCGCCGTTGGCTTTGCCTTAGCGGTTACGTTGCCACGTGCGGGCAACATCGGCGGTGGCGGTTTTATGATGGTCTATGATGCCAAGCAAGGCAAAACGGTTGCACTCGACTATCGCGAAAAAGCGCCGAGTAGCGCCTCGCGTGATATGTATCTCGATAAAGACGGCAATGCGGTCAGTGATTTATCCCGCTATCATGGCTTAGCGGTTGGCGTGCCGGGCACCGTAGCAGGCTTGCTTAAAGCACTAGACGATCACGGCACCATGAGCCGCGGGCAAGTTATGGCACCAGCGATTGCACTGGCAGAAAACGGTATTGAAGTCACCGCTGGCTTGTCCGAATCATTAGAAGCGTTGAGTGACCGTTTACAAAAATGGCCAAGTACCAAAAAGATATTTTTTAAACCAGACGGCAGCGTCTATCAACCCGGTGAGCTACTACGTCAACCTGAGCTGGCAAAATCTCTGAAACTGATTGCCGCAAAAGGGTCTGATGGTTTTTATAAAGGGGAAACCGCGCGTAAATTGGTCAAAGCCGTCAATGAAGCAGGTGGCAATATGAGCTTGCAAGACTTAGCCAATTACAAGGCGATTGCTCGCGTGCCCGTTAAAGGCGATTATCGTGGTTATGAGATTGTCTCCATGCCGCCGCCGTCCTCTGGTGGTATCCATATCGTGCAGATTTTAAATATCTTAGAAAGCTATCCACTAAAAGACTACGGTCAAAACAGCGCGCAAACCATTCACTTGATGAGCGAGGCCATGCAATTAGCGTATGCCGATCGCGCCGAGTATTTGGGTGATTCTGATTTTATTGACGTACCTGCTAGCGGCTTAACCTCACAAGCTTATGCCGATAAACTACGTGCATTAATTAATCCTAATAAAGCCACACCCGCAGCAACGATTAAAGCGAATAATCCCTTACCATACGAGAGCGATCAAACCACGCATTTTTCTATCGTTGATAAAGACGGCAATGCCGTAGCCAATACTTATACGCTGAATTTCTCTTATGGCACGGGACTCGTCGCTGAAGGTACAGGGATTTTGTTAAACAATGAGATGGATGATTTTTCTGCCAAACCCGGCGTGCCCAATGGTTATGGTTTAATCGGCGGCGACGCTAATGCGGTCGAGGCCAATAAACGCCCGTTGTCTTCGATGAGCCCGACGCTGGTATTCAAAGACAGCAAACCTTATATCGTTACCGGTAGCCCAGGTGGTAGCCGCATTATTACTACCGTCACGCAAGTCATCTCCAATGTCATTGACCACGATATGAATATCGCTGAAGCCACACACGCGCCGCGTATCCACGACCAATGGCTGCCCGATGAAATTCGTATCGAAAAAGCCTTAAATGTTGATACGATTAAAAAACTAGAATCAATGGGGCATAAGGTTAGCCCGCAAGCAGCGATGGGTTCAACCCAGTCGATTATGCTTACCCCAAATGGCGTTTATGGTTCTTCTGACCCACGTATCGTCGATGCCGCGGTAGTGGGTTATTAAAGTCTGATAGTTTGTTTTAAAAGTTAATCTTTTAAAAACGATTGCAAATAATGCCCTTCTCTAGCGTTTATCTTGCCCTCTATTCTTTATTCTTAACCCTATAGAGGGCATTTTTGGCTAAACTCATTAAGACTGTTTAATCCTGATTAAACTTGCTTTTTCTACCCTCGCCCTCTCTCTTATACGTTTGAATCGGTGGCTGTCTGCGCCAAATAATGCTATTATTGACGACCAGCTTTAAAAGCTCAAAATATCAATTTTCGCGTCCTATCACTTCTTAAAAAACCATAAGGTATTGATAATAAAAAATTTCTTATCATACAGCTTATTCCCTTTTGATTGCACCAGTAAGAGTCTTCTATGGCATTTGTACACCTTGGTATCCACAGCGAATATTCCATTACCGATTCTATCGTGCGTATCAAGCCGCTGATTAAAGCGGCAGCGGCGGACAATCAGAGTGCGCTGGCATTGACTGATTTATCCAACCTTTATGCGACGGTGAAATTTTATCGTGCCTGCTTAGGCGCGGGTATCAAGCCCATTATCGGCAGTGAAATCATTATGGATAATGAGGACACGCGCTTGGTGCTACTGGCGATGGACAATGAGGGTTATCAAAATATCACCCGTATCGTCTCGCTTGGCTTTACCGAGGGGCGCGCCGATGCTGCCAATCATGGGGTGCCAGTCGTTGAGCGTCGCCATGTTTTAGAGCACGCCGCTGGTGTCATCGTTTTATTTACCGAAAAATCCGATGTCGGTCAGGCATTGGTGAGTTCTATGCCAGAAAAAGCTGACGAGCTGCTGACAGAATGGCAAGCACAGTTTGGTGATCGCTTATATTTCGCTATCAAGCGCACCAATCGCTCGGGCGAAGACGCTTTTATAAAAGCGGCTATTCATGCCGGTGCCAAGCATCGTATTCCTATTATTGCTCACAACGATGTGCGCTTTTTAGAGCAAGATGATTTTGACGCTCACGAAGCGCGCGTTTGTATCGCAGGCTCGTATGTCCTTGCCGACCCCAATCGTCCACGGCTGTATTCAGATGAGCAGTATTTAAAAACCCAGCAGGAAATGACGGCGCTGTTTGCTGATATTCCGCAGGTCATTGATAATACCTTACGTTTAGCCACGCGCTGTAATGTGACCTTGACCCTTGGCATTAATGTCCTACCTGAATTTCCCGTGCCCGAAGGTGAAACGATTGAATCGTTTTTCCGCGCAGAATCAATACGCGGTCTTAATCATCGATTGGATAAGCTCTTTCCGATTGAAGCACGTACTGACAATTGGAGTGAATTTCGCCAAAAGTACGATGAGCGCTTAGAATATGAGCTTGAAGTTATCTTATCGATGGGCTTCCCAGGTTACTTCTTAATCGTCATGGACTTTATCCGCTGGGCAAAAGCCAACGGCGTACCGGTTGGACCCGGTCGTGGTTCTGGTGCTGGCTCTTTGGTCGCTTATGCGCTCAATATTACTGACCTCGACCCCATTCATTACGACTTGTTATTTGAGCGCTTCTTAAATCCTGAACGTGTTTCTATGCCTGACTTCGATATTGACTTTTGTATTGAAGGTCGTGACCGCGTGATTGATTATGTGGCACAAACCTATGGCCGTGAAGCGGTGTCGCAAATTATTACCTTTGGTACCATGGCAGCAAAAGCGGTGGTACGAGACGTGGCGCGGGTACAAAGCAAATCATACTTTTTGGCCAATAAAATCTCCAAATTGATTCCAAAAACCCCAGGAATTACGCTTAGCCAAGCACTTGAACAAGAGCCGCAGCTAAAAGACTTAATCTCCAACCCCGATAATATGGACTATGAAGATGCCATTGAGATTTGGGAAATGGCGATTAAACTCGAAGGCGTCTGTCGAAACGTTGGTAAGCATGCGGGTGGCGTCCTCATCGCTCCCCATAAAATTACTGACTTTAGCGCGATTTACTGTGATGACGAAGGTCACCGCGTCAGTCAGTTTGATAAAGACGACGTCGAAGCCGTTGGGCTGGTCAAGTTTGACTTTTTGGGTTTACGTAACTTAACGGTGATTAACGCCGCAGTAGAAAACATCAATCTGCGCCGCGCCCGCGAGGGCAAAGATGCCTTGGTGTTAGAGGACTTGCCTTTAGACGACAAAAAAGCCTATAAGCTGCTGCAAGAAGCCAAAACCACGGCTGTCTTTCAATTAGAAAGTATGGGTATGAAAAAATATCTATCCAAATTACAACCAACCAATATCGAAGACGTCATTGCCATGTGTGCGCTCTATCGTCCGGGTCCACTCGATGCAGGCATGGTTGAGATGTATATCGACCGTAAGCATGGCCGCGAGGAAGTCATTTATGACCATCCTAACCTTGAGCCAATTTTAGAAAATACCAACGGCGTTATTGTCTATCAAGAACAGGTGATGCAAATCTCGCAGGTCATGGCAGGCTACAGCTTGGGCGGCGCTGATATGCTACGCCGCGCCATGGGTAAGAAAAAACCTGAGGAAATGGCCAAACAGCGCGATATTTTTGTCACGGGTGCGACCGCGCAAGGCATCGATGAAACGACATCGGGCGGCGTCTTTGACTTGATGGAAAAGTTTGCTGGCTACGGTTTTAACCGCTCGCATTCTGCTGCTTATGGCGTCCTTGCTTATCAGACGGCTTATTTAAAGCAGTACTACCCTGCCGAATTTATGGCGGCGGTACTCACCTCTGATATGAACAACACTGATAACGTGGTGTTCTTTATCAATGATTGCCGCGAAAACTTCGGTTTAACCGTCGTTAATCCATCGGTAAACCGTAGTGAGTGGCATTTTGTCGCCGATACGCCGACCAATATTATTTATGGCTTGGGTGCGATTAAAGGTGTTGGTGAAGGTGCGGTTGAGTCTATCGTTGAGGCGCGCCGACGTGAAGGACCGTTTAAAGATTTATACGACTTTTGCCGCCGCGTTGATATTAAAAAAGTCAATAAACGTACATTGGAAGCCTTAGTCAGTGCGGGCTGTTTTGATGATTTTGCCGCGACTTTACGACCAGACTTGCCAAGCGACGAAGCATACGAGATTCGCGGGGCGCTGATGAGTCAACTGCCAAGCGCCGTACAAGCTGCGGAACAAGACCGCCAAAACAATGAGCTTGGCATGATGGACCTGTTCGGTGAAATGGATGGCGTGGTCGCAGCGCCACCACTGATCATGACACCAGAGCTGATTTGGGGTGATAAACATCGTCTAAAAGCGGAAAAAAATACCTTAGGTTTATACTTAACTGGACATCCTATCGATGAATATCGCGATGAGCTTAAACGTTATACCTCCGGCGCTCGCCTCGATAAGCTGGCAGACACGGGTTATAACGGTAGCTGCTACTTTGCGGGTTTGATTATCGATATTGCCAATTTCGGTACGCGTAACGTCATCACTTTAGACGATGGCACCTCACGTCTAGAAGTCAGCTGTTATGCCGAGCGCTTTAACCGTGTAAAAGAGCAGTTGAAGATTGATGAAGTCGTCGTCATTAAAGGCAGTATCCGTGAGCGTGACGGGCGCATTTTTGCCCGTCTTGATAATGCCATGAGTATGGTTGATGCACGCCTGCGTTGGATGAAAAAAATTAGCATCAAAGTCCACGGTAGCGATATTAATCTGCTCACACGTATGCAGCCTTTGCTAAAATCCGCTCAAGCAGACATCATACCAGCGCCGCGCTTGTCTTATCACGATGAGCAGGACGAGAAAGGTAATAACGGCGGTGCAAACGGCGCTTACGATCCAGCGATGGGCGGCAGCTTATACGATGAAAACGGCAATGATTTATTGGCGCTAGAAAATGACATGCATCAAGATGCGCTGCAAAACGGCGGCTATGCTAATAATGCCCTTAGCAACACCGATGATTCTATTAATGATAACTGCTTGCCGCTTGGGCTGAGCATTTATGAAGAATACGGTATTGCCAATGTCGGGCTATCTGAGCATTGGCGCATCTACCCTAACGATGACAATTTGCAGCAATTAAAGAGCATGGTTAATGAAGACAATTTACATTTTCATTATAGCTAACACCTTTATAGTAGCTAAGCTGAGCCTTTAACTTTTAAAATATTGGACACATGATTATGACTGAACATCCTAACAATACAAATACGCAAAACGATGATGAGATTATCAATGACGAGCAATTTGATGACATGCGTGAGTTGTTAGAAGAGGACTTTGTTGATTTGATACAAGTGTTTTTTACCGACAGTCACGAGCGCATTGTCAAACTAAGACGCGCACAACAAGAAAAGGATAATGCCAACGGCTATGAGCTTGCGCATGCGCTAAAAGGTGCCAGTGCCAATTTGGGTGCGACTCAGTTAACTCGCCTTAGTAGCCAATTACAAGAAGCGTGCCGTGAGCGCCTTATTGGTGACCAAGCTGGTTTAGTTGAAGACGTCGCCGTAGCATTGCAACGGGTTGAACAAGAAATCAAACAAAGACTGGGGCTATAATGCGTAACGACTCTGCCTCAACTTTGATGCCATCGAAAAAATTAGCGCTCTCAACCGGTAGTCTTACGGTAAGCGATTATCTGTCTTCCTTACAAATTGTCATGGTCAATACCACTTTACCTGCCAATATTGGCTCAGCGGCGCGCGCCATGCACACCATGGGTCTATCGCGTCTGACCGTTGTTGACCCCAAGCTGCCCATTGATGAAATCAGTGTTTCGCACGCGGCAGGCGGTAGTGAATTATTAATGTCAGCCACCATAACGCCGACGTTAGAATCGGCGATAGCGGATTGCCAGCTGGTATTTGCGGCCAGCAGCCGTAGCCGTCACATGCCGCGTCCTGTGGTCACACCGACGCAAGCGGCCAACATCATGTTTGACTTTATCGATAAGCAAACTGCGCTTAATTTAGCAAATAATAGTGAAAGCCCGCAAGCTATTAGCAAGCCCAACATCGCTATCTTATTTGGTCGTGAAGACCGCGGTTTGACCAACGAAGAGCTGGCGTACGCCGATTATCATATTCAAATCGATGCCAATCCCGCTTATCCGGTGCTCAATGTTGCCTCTGCCGTACAGGTCATTGCCAGCTTTATCTTTGCTTATGCGCAAACCCATGCTCAAAACCCTGATGAAAGCTTAGACGATGTAAACCCAGTTCAGCCCATATTAGACGTGCATTTACGTCAACAATGGGATGAGCCGGCCATCACCCAGCAGCAACTACAACAGCTCGTTCAGCGTACCACCAACTTGATGGTTCAACGCGGCTTAGCAGACAGTGAACATTTAAAATCCTTGCCAGCGCGACTGTCGCGACTTGGCTCACGCGTGCAGCTGGATCAAAAAGAGTATCAGCTATTAAGCGCACTGATTGCTAAGCTTAGCAAACATTAGAAAAATGGTTTTATCATTACGTTTTTAGCGCCATTTAGCATTTATTTGCGGGACTTGTCTTTGAACAGATAGAAGCCTGAGCCACACAGATAAGACAACACTGTATTTTACAACTCAAAGCTGTTATAACTTTAAAAGATGTCATTGTGATTTTTCTGACACTATTTTCCTGACAGTATTTTTCTGACAATCGATAGGACGCTTTATGTCATTGCCAACCTCCTTGTTCAAATCGCTTGCCCGTATCAAAAAAGACCTACAAGAAGATGTCGAAGCGGTATTCAATCGCGACCCTGCTGCGCGTAATAGCCTAGAAGTCATCTTGACCTACCCTGGCATTCACGCCCTGATTTTACATCGCGGCGCGCATTGTCTTTGGCAAAATGAGCAAAAACTGGCGGCGCGCGCCGTTTCTTATGGCTCGCGTATCATCACTGGCATTGAGATTCATCCTGCCGCTAAAATCGGCAAGCGTTTTTTTATTGACCATGGCGTCGGCGTAGTGATTGGTGAAACGGCTGAGATTGGCAACGACGTTACCCTTTATCACGGCGTCACCCTTGGCGGCGTTTCATGGAATAATGGCAAACGTCATCCTACTTTAGAGGACGGAGTCATTGTCGGTGCTGGTGCCAAAGTATTAGGACCATTTACGGTTGGTAAAGGCGCTAAAATTGGCTCAAATGCGGTGGTGGTCAAACCCGTACCCGCAGGTGCAACGATGGTTGGTAGCGCCGCTCGTATGATTTCAGACCATCATGACGAAAAAGGCAATCCTATTACAACCAAAGTACAGGACGCCAAACAACAAGAAAAAGCCGCGCAAGCAGGTGCAACTGCTGACCAGCAAGAAACAGACCCTACTTCTAACACTGCACGAGCGACGGCGTTTCAGGCTTATGGGATTGACCCTTCTTCACAAGACCCAGTGGCTGAAGCCTTTGCTAAAATGCTCGAACATATCCAGCAGTCGGAAAATCGACTCGATCAACTACAAGCGGCCATGTGCAAGATAGACCCAAACTTTTGCAAAAAAGAATACGATAAACTGTGCTTAGAAGACTTAGATGTCATCGGTCGTGCTGATATGGATGCAGCTGGCACTGAGCAGAAGTAAATTGCTCGCTAGCTTGGAGATTAAATAAAAAGAGGCCAATTCAATTGGTCTCTTTTTATTTTAACCAATAGACAAATAGCGCTTTAACGACTAACTATCGTCAAAATATTCTAAAAACGCAACGGTATTGCTGATAGCAATTTTTTGTAGCCTCTGTCTGCGCAGGCACAGCAAGCAAGAAAAATTGATATCAGCAGTGCGTGATGTCTCTATATTACTTTTCACTCACTATAGTTAACAGACAACATTTATAAAAATGACGAGTCAGGCTGGGTCAAAAACTCTATTTCCTCGCTACTCGACACCCGTCCTAAAATGTCATTACGATGCGGATAACGGCCAAATCGATCGATAATTACTTTGTGTTTGAGCTCAGCATCTATGCTGTCTGCATTGGTATATTGTTTAAATAACCTTTCTGCTTGCTGATGAATCAGTTTTGATTCACTGTGCATATAAGGCATCAATACAAACTTACGTTCATCAATCGTTTCAAACGCCTCTAATGCTCCGGCAGCCACCGCCTCTTGCGCAAGTACAAGGCACATCGCATCTTGGGCAAAAGCCGCTGGCGTATTACGGTAAATATTGCGCGAGAACTGGTCTAATATAATAATTTCTGCTAAGCGCCCTTGTATGCTGCTACGCCACGTATAAAACTCTGCCTCCGCTGCTTGCTCAAGTATATCGCTGTAGCGCTCTATTAATAACTTATCAAACGCTAAGTCTTTTTCAAAAAACTTCTCACTACCTGCCTCATTAAAACAAAAATCCAATATATCGTTGTACATCGTTTTCTCACTATCATGATTTAAAGCTAAGCTTTAAAAACATTGTTTAAAAGATAAAATATGCAGTCAAGACTATATAACTGTTAATGAATATTTAGTCATTTTGTCTTATACTCTTTTATTATTCATAATTAAAAAAAGGCACTATCATGGCGCGTTTACAAGACAAAGTTATCATTATCACGGGCGCAGCTCAAGGCATGGGTGAAACTCATGCGCGTTTATGTATGGCGGAGGGTGCTAAAGTCGTCTTGACCGACATCAATTCTGATAAAGGCGACGCCTTGGCCGCCGAACTTGGCGCTGATGCGCTATTTATCAAACATGATGTCACCAATGAAGATGATTGGGAACAAGTCGTTAAAGAAACACAGGTAAAATTTGGTCAAATCGATGTCTTAGTAAATAACGCGGGTATTACCACGCACAAATCTATCTTGGATACTTCTTTGGAAGACTATCGCAAGATTTTAGAGATTAACCAAGTATCGGTCTTTTTAGGCATGAAAGCGGTTATTCCAACGATGAAAGCCGCTAAGCAAGGCTCTATCATCAATATATCATCGATTAACGGTTTGGTTGGCGGCGCTATCGGTTATACCGATTCTAAATTTGCGGTACGCGGTATGACTAAAGCGGCGGCATTAGAGTGCGCCCCTTATGGCATACGTGTGAACTCCATTCACCCAGGCGTCATCGCTACCCCGATGATTATGCAAGGCGATACCAAAGATGCAGTTGAAGCTTTTGCCAAAACCATTCCGATGAGACGTGTGGCGCAGCCCGAAGAAGTCAGCGGTATGGTGCTATTTTTAGCATCAGATGAATCGAGCTACTCAACAGGTTCAGAATTTATTATTGATGGTGGTTTGACGGCGCAGTAAGGATTTTTGCGCTAAACCATATGAATTAGATAAAAGCTGGGTAGTACCCGGCTTTCATTTTGAGATACTTGAAGGAAAATACTAAGGATTTAATAGCTTTGACTTATTCTTAATAACAGCTCAGCCACTGCATTTAACTTCTTTAAAGCCCACTCAAAATCAACTCTTCAACCCCTGCCCTTTCATGGGCCTTAAATGGATAACGATCTGCCATGATTATCCATTGCTCTGAATTTTTGACTATTTTTTTAGGCGCCAAATAATTGCTTAGGCTATTTTCTCTATCGTCTAATTTTATTAGTAAAATATCAATATCCATAGCGACTTTTTTTATAGGGTTTTTTATTGATTCAGAGCAACGCTGTCTACCGCAATCACTCTCAATTTTTTTAAAAGTCTGCTGCAACTGCTGCAGGGTCATGGCAGATGTAAGGGTTAAATAAACACACTGATTGGTATAGTCAGGTTTTGGTAGCTCAGGTGTCGCGGTAAAATCAGGATTTTGAAATGCCGTTGATAGCTGTATTTCACCTAAAGCCGCAAGCTGTTCTCGAGCGCGTGGTAAGTATTTCTCAGCTTGATAATTACTACCGAGGGCGAGCAGCACTGCCGATACAGAATGCGTTTGCAGCTGTTCAGGCGCGCACTGTTTTAAGTCTTCAAGATTCAAATCAGCCAATGCTCTATGTGTCATCAGATTAACTATCTTGGTTTACATTGGATTCGGCTATTGAGCCTTTGGCATAACGGGTGATCTGCACCCCAACCGCATCCGCTTGTTGAATAGCAGTTGGCTTGGCAACGCTGAGCGTTATTTTATGACAGTTATATTTTGCCAGTAGCTTATCAGCGATTTGACCAGCCAAATGCTCAAGCAGCTGCGCTTGAATGGCTTGGCACCATGCGCTCACATCATCGCAGACCGCTTTGTAATTGAGCGCATCATTAACATCGTCTGACACAGCCGCTTTACTAATATCCGTCTCAAGCGCTATGTCAATCAGGAGTGGCTGCGTAATAGCGCGCTCCCAGGCATAGACACCAATCACCGCCTCTACTGTTAAGCCTTTGACAAATACCACATCAGATTCGGTATGAAACATGCGCTTATCCTTATTTATTATACTTTTATTTTAAAACAATTTTACGATAACGCCTCGTCGCGCAGGCGCGCAGCTTTTAACGCTTTACTCGGACGATGGCGCCATAGGTCAATGCTGAATAATAATAACCCAAGCCAAATCAAACCAAATACCGCCAGACGATGTAAATCAAAAGGCTCGTTATAATAGAATACCGCCAAGAAGAAAATAAAGGTCGGGGTCAGATAATTCATAAAACTTAGAATACTAAAAGCAACCATCTTAGTCGATTTATTAAACAACAATAATGGTATCAGCGTAATCGGACCTGCCAGCATCAGCAGCCAAATGTTTGAGGTAAACCAAAAACTTAACTGACTACTCACCACGTCAGCTTGCCAAAACCACCATAAACAGATCGGTACTAACATGGTGGTTTCTACAAACATGGCATCGACCGCCGTGAGCGGTGTTTGGCGCTGGATGGTGCCGTAAGTACTAAAACTAAAGGCTAAAATCAGCGATATCCATGGCAGGCTACCAATCATAACGACTTGAATCAGCACGGACAATAGCGCAAAACCAATAGCTACCCATTGCAAGGGGCGCAAACGCTCTTTAAACAAAATCATCGAGAGCGCCACGCCGACCAATGGTCCGATAAAATAACCCAAACTGGCCTCAAGAATGCGGTCGTGGTTGACCGCCCATACATAAGTAAGCCAGTTGGTGGCAATAATCAAACCCGATATAAAAGAAAATGCTATCCATCTCGGGTTTTGCTTTAGCGTATCAATCCATTGCCAGCGCTTGGTCAACACCAATACGATAAGCAAGCAGGCAAAGGTCCATATAATGCGATGGCCGATAATCTCGGTCGCATCATAAGCAGCGAGCTGCTTAAAGTATAACGGAAATGCACCCCAAATAAAGAACGCTGTTAGCGCGGTGGCAATACCGCGTCTGGTGGTTTGAATAGGAGCAACGGGTTTTTTGACAACATTTTGAGTGGCCATAAGACGATACAACTTTTTAGAGCAAAGCGCGCCCTTACCTATTTTTAAACCATTATCAAATGATAAAAGTAAGAGCGCAGGGTTACTACGTAGAGGGTAGAAAGTAAAAAGCAATGCGTTGATACCAACTAAGTATCAACACATTGCTCACGACAACAACTATTATTAAATAAATTTTATAACAAGTTTAAAATTTAGCTTTTGGACTTTAACAGATTCAGAAGATAAAGCTTTAAATTTTAGAAGTTAATAATATTTTGTCAGGTAATTAACAACTTCAATATTAAGCCGCGCCATTATCGACCTTGATAGACATACCAATTTGATTGGCAAGCTCAGCAAATCCTGGGAAACTGGTATTGACGGTTTCAACGCCTTCAATGGTAATCTGCTTCGCTGCACGTAAGCTGGCAACCGCAAAACTCATGGCAATACGATGGTCATGATGCGAGGTAATATGTCCGCCGCCAAAGACAGGCTGGCTGTTATTCACTTCATTAACGTTACTGCCCTTACCTTCGATGCCTTTACCTTCAATAATCAGGCCATCTTCAGTCACCGTACAATCAATGCCTAGTGTTTGTAGACCGTCTGCCATCACGGCGATACGATCTGACTCTTTCACACGCAACTCTTTTGCACCGGTTAACACCGTACGACCTTGGGCACAGCTAGCAGCGATAAATAATACGGGAAACTCATCAATCGCTAAAGGTACTAAATATTCTGGAATCTCGATACCTTTTAGGCTTGAGCTGCGAATAGTAATGTCCGCCACTGGCTCGCCGCCGACATGGGTTTCATTGCTTAGGCTAATATCAGCATTCATCAATTTTAAAATATCAATGATACCCGTACGCGTCGGATTAATACCCACTTGCGTTAGGGTCAGCTCGCTGCCCTGACTGATAGCTGCGGCTACCATAAAGAAAGCCGCTGATGAGATATCAGCAGGAACGGCGATATCGCCGCCTGTAAGCGTACCGCCACCTTTGACGCTGACACGATTGCCATCAACCATCACAGGATAACCAAAGGCTGAGAGCATACGTTCGGTATGATCGCGGCTAACTTCAGGTTGAATAACGGTCGTGGTACCTTCTGCCCAAAGTCCCGCCAATAATAAGCAAGACTTAACCTGTGCAGAGGCAACTGGCATATCATATTCCATACCTTGGAGCGGCTCACCAACATTCGCTCGACCCGTAATGCTAAGCGGTGCGGTACCATTATGACCGGTACTTTGAATGACGGCTCCCATTTCACGTAATGGTGCGGCCACACGTTCCATCGGACGCTTATTTAGACTGGTATCGCCTGTCAATACACTATCAAATGACTGCGCTGCTAATATACCGGCAAGCAGGCGCATACTGGTGCCTGAGTTGCCCATATATAAGGGCGTTTTGCTTGGTTTTAGACCGTTCATACCGACGCCATGAATGGTTAATTTACCTTTATCAGGGCCTTCAATACTCACGCCCATATCACGAAATGCTTGCAAGGTAGCCAGCGCATCCTCTCCTTCCAAAAACCCTGTGACGTTGGTGACACCTGTGGCAAGGCTACCAAGCATGATACTGCGATGCGAGATAGATTTATCACCAGGAATAGTAATGGTGCCAGAGACGGTGTTGCTAGGAGTAATATTATAAGAAGCTGACATGGCAGAAGTATCCGTATAAGGGGTGCTGGCTAACATATGGCCAAAATGTCGCCGTGCGGCTTGCGCGCGGCCCAAAAGCCCCATGAGGGCGGTCGAATCTTTATCAATGATAAGCTGGCGCATATTCTGTAGATAAACGCCATACTCGTCAAGAGCGCTTATAATCGCGCTTTGGTTGGCAAAAAATATATCATGCCACATTTTAGGGTCGCTGGCGGCAATACGGCTAAAGTCGCGAAAACCGCCTGCGGCATAGCGAAACATATCTAAATTGTCATCATGACTTGCCAGCTGTTCAACCAAATTAAACGCCAGCAAATGCGGCAGATGACTGGTATGTGCCAATATTGCGTCATGACGTTCAGCCGCCATCGGCATGACCGTCGCACCAACTGCTTCCCATAACTGACGAAGCTTAGCAACAGCGTTATCATTGGTCGTTGGCAGCTCACAGATAATCACGCTATGATTGACAAATAGAGTGGCGCGCCTGGCATGATAGCCTGAATTTTCCGCTCCAGCAATCGGATGCGCAGGGACAAACCCCGTTGGTAGCGAGCTAAAGACCGCTTTTGCCGCCTCAATGATATTAACCTTGGTACTACAGACATCAGTAATGAGGCAATCAGCAGCAAGCTGTCCATGATCCATCGCAGTTTTGATATCGACAAACACAGCCTTTACCGCTTGCACTGGCACGGCGATGACAATTAAGTCGCTGCCCGATACCACTTCACTTAAGACGGCACTACCCGCATCTAGCAAACCATGTTGCATGGCTTCATCGATGCTTGGTGCATGTCGATCAACCGCCACCAAGCGCGCACTTAAACCAAGGTCTTTGATGGCTTGGGCAAGACTCGCGCCAATCAGCCCGAGACCGATAACACAGACTTGCTCAAATAATGGCGGCTGAGTATGTATAGACGATTGCATATGATTGTTTTGGTTGGTTATGGGTTGATTGCTTAAGTTTCGATTACTTATATTTTGATTGCTAAGGTTGTTTTGCTGGCGACTCACGGCGTTTCTCTTTCAACAAACCAGCATCAGTAGGCATAAAGCATGCTGATATTGGCGTCGTAAAATTGATTTATTTTTTGATTAAAATACGGATAACTACTTTTTTATTAATCTTCAGTCAGTATTGAGCGCAAGGTATCAATCAGGCGCATATTATCTTCTGCAACCCCTACCGTAATACGCAGCCAATTGAGCAAACCATAACCTGCTAATGGACGCACTATCACGCCTTGCTCTAGCAATGCTTGATAAATGGCAGCCGCGTTTATGTCTTCCATCTCAACTTCTATTTCAACCATGATAAAGTTGGCATGCGACTTAATAAACCCTAGCCCCAAGGCATCAAACTGCTTTTCTAACCAGCGCATTTGCTCTTGGTTATTAAGTCTTGTTTTTTCAATAAAGTCTTGGTCTGCAAGCGCAGCATTGGCAGCAGCTAAAGCGACTCTACTAACGTTAAAGGGCTGACGAATGCGATTGAGTAAATCGGCGACAGCGACTGAGCTTAGCGCATAACCAACACGCAAACCTGCTAGCCCATAGGCTTTTGAAAAAGTACGTACAATAACCACATTCTCAAATTCATCGAGCAGCGCTCTATTATTACTCTCAGGACTATATTCGATATAGGCTTCATCTAGTACCACCAACACTGAGCTTGGCACACTAGCCACAAATGCACGTAACTCTTGCTGCGTAAGCTGCGTACCCGTTGGGTTATTAGGATTGGCGATAAAGACCATTTTGCTATTAGGATTGTCCGCTACCGCCTGACTCATCGCCTTTAAATCATGACCAAAACGATTGGCTGGCACTTCCACGCCTTTTGCGCCTTGCATTTTGGCCAGCATCGGATAAACGATAAAAGCATACTGACTATAAATAATCGCATCATCGACGCCAGCAAAACTACGCGCTAAGATATCAAGCAAATCATCAGAGCCATTACCTAAAGTAATCTGGTCGACACCAACATCGTTAAAGTCAGCAAGTGCTTGTTTGAGATAATAACCATTGCCATCAGGATAACGTGCCAGCTGACCCAGTTGCTCGGTAATCGCAAGCGTGACATGCGGTGAGCAGCCCAGTGGATTTTCATTACTAGCAAGCTTGACCACATCTGAGACACCGTACTCGCGTGTCAACTCTTCAACCGGCTTGCCCGTCTGATAAGGCATTAGCTCTAAAATACTGTCATAGGCCGGCACTAGCGGTGATAAATTTGACTCTGTCGACTGTGATGACTGCATGATTTATCCTTGGATGTGATAAGGCATTTACTGTTGATGAATCCCTACTGTTAAAACCATTCTATTAAGCCAGCTTTATAGCACGGCTTTTGGATAAGAACCTAAAATGTGCAAATCTTTGACCAATGGACGGATATCAGCAATTGCTGCACTCACATTTGCGTCTTCGATGTGGCCATCCATATCGATAAAGAACACGTAAGCCCATTTATTTGGACGTTCAGGACGCGTCTCGATACTGGTCATCGACACGCCATGATAAGACAAGGGCTTTAAGATTTCGATCAGGGCGCCTGCTTTATCATGCGCTGAAACCATAATTGAAGTTTTATCTTGACCCGATGGCGCAATCGCCTCGTGACCGATAATTAGGAAACGCGTGGTATTGCTAGGATTGTCTTCGATGTTTGAATACAGCTTATGTAAATCGTACTCTGCCGCTGCCACATCACCGGCGATTGCCGCTGAATGCCATTCGTTTTTGAGACGGCGGGCCGCTTCACCATTGCTCGATACCGCCACACGCTCAACATTTGGGAAATTAACATCGAGCCAATGGCGGCACTGCGCCAATGACTGCTGATGTGAGTAGATACGGCTTAAGCCATCAATTTTGGTGTGTTCAGCAACCAAGAAGTTTTGATGAATAGGCAACTCAACTTCACCGATTATCTTTAAGCTAGAAGATAAGAAGCCATCTAAGGTATGGTTAACCACGCCCTCTGACGAGTTTTCAACTGGTACCACGCCATACATTGCTGTGCCTGCTTCAACTTCTCGGAAGACGTCAGTAATAGTATTTAGCGGCACGGTATCGGCGGCTTTACCAAAATGCTTTAAAGCGGCGGCATGGGTAAAGGTGCCGACAGGGCCTAAGAACGCAATACGCTGCGGTGCTTCCAAATCAAGGCAGACTGACATGATTTCGCGGAACAAACGCGCCATTTTTTCATCGGCGATGGGCCCAGTATTACGTTCCATCACCGCCTTTAACACTTGCGCTTCACGCTCAGGACGATAAAAAATAGGATTGGTTTTTTCGGCATCAGGACTATTGGCAACGTGGTCTTTTTTTACCGTCGCTACTTGCTGCGCCAATTTGGCACGGTTATTAATGAGCGTTTGAATTTCGCAGTCAACTGCATCAATACTTTGGCGCAATGTGTTTAAAAACGCTTTATCAGTTGCAGCCCCATCAACACTTGCAGGGGTTTGGTTTAGATTGTCTACATTTTGCTCTGGTGACTGCTCACTCATTACCGCCCATCCTTTTTCTAATATTATTGCTAAAGTTATTGCTAAAGTTTATGACTGTTGTCTATTAGCTAGGTAACCTGCTTATTTTAATAATAAATGCTCGCTTAGTTCTCATGTTTAGCGAGCCAAACAGTGGATCGGCTCTACTATAGCAAAAACTATCGACAGTGCCCATTCGTAAATACGCGCAAATAAGCAATTTGCCATAAATCTTAGCACAGTTATGCACGATAAACGCTATACCCTATAAAACTATCAGGCTACAACCGTCCAAATATATGATACAGTTTAAAGATAGCCGTTAAATTCACCATACCGCCATGATAAATCGCTTTATCAATGAAAATTCATAAGCAACTAACTGAAATAACCAATCTAAATAACACGGCTAAATAAAAACATCAAAACGTAAATTAATCATAGGATATCTGATGAGCGCATTACAACAGCTTCGCACCATGACCACTATTGTCGCTGATACGGGCGACCTTGCCGCCATTGCGCGTCTAAAACCCATCGATGCCACGACCAATCCAAGCCTTATTACCAAAGCGCTGATTCATCCGGACAATGAAGCGCTGATGTCAGAAACCATGAGTCGCCATCGCGGTGATGTCGATGCAGTGATTGATGAATTAACCGTTCAAATCGGCTGTAATATTTTGGCATTGATTGAAGGTCGCGTTTCAACCGAAGTCGATGCACGCTTATCTTATGACACTCAAGCCACCATTGATAAAGCGCTCAGCTTTATGGAAGCCTACCAAAAAGCAGGTATTGATTCAGAGCGCGTATTGATTAAGATGGCCGCAACCTGGCAAGGTATTGAAGCGGCGCGTTACCTTGAAACTCAGGGAATTCACTGCAACTTGACGTTATTATTCGGTCAACATCAAGCGATTGCTTGTGCCGATGCGGGCGTTACCCTAATCTCGCCTTTTGTTGGACGTATTTTAGACTGGCAAAAACGTCAGCAAAACCGCCAAAATGTCCCTGCTTCAGATGATATGGGTGTGCAATCGGTCAAGCTTATTTACCAATACTACAAACAACATGGCTATAAGACCCAAGTGATGGGCGCAAGTTTCCGCTCGACCGAGCAAATATTAGCACTAGCTGGCTGTGATCTATTGACCATCGCGCCCAATCTGATTGATGAGCTGGCAGCCATGGATGTCGAAGTGACACGCCAACTGTCACCAAGTATGTCAATGGATTTGCCCGACATGGCGAAGGTCAGCTTAACCCATGACGAGTTCAGTGCCGCTTATCAGCAAGATATCGTCACCCAAGACTTATTACCCAAGGGTATCGATGGCTTTATCGGTGCGCGTGATGAGCTTGCGCAAATGCTCGCGGCGATGCGAGATTAACTGCGATATTTATATATTTTATGCGTTTGCCTGCTAATCACGAGTGCTGAGATTGTCTCAGTATGAACCCCTTGTCATAAAAGTAATTTGCCTGCTTCTATCAAGTTGGCTATGATAAGCGACTTTATATAACAACAAGCAAGGCTCGATTATGAAACGGCTAGCAGTGATATTAGCAGGTAGTACGCTTGCAATGAGTGGCTATGCGGCAAACTGGTTAGAGGTCTCAAAAAGCCAAACTGGCTCTGTTTTTAGCTTGGATGTGGATTCTATCGAACGCTCAGACATTCATATTATTGATGAAAAAGAGGTCGAAAACATTACCGTCTCTATTCGTAGAACCTATCCTGCGCCAAAGGATAGCGCAAAAGACGCTAAAGAAAATGAAGCGAAAGCAAAAGAGAATAAAGACAAAGCCGCTAATAAAACAGTGAAAGAAACCAGCATTCATCATAGCGACCAACAATGGCTTATCTCATGTAAGGATGCAAGCTATTATCGTCGCGCTTATGTCAACTATGCTGCTGACGATAAAGTGTTAAAATCTTGGCAATCCGATAAACCGATACTGACAACCAAAGACTTTAAGCTGACCAAACCAAAAACGATTAGCCGCTTGCTCGTCGAACAGGCGTGTAAAAGTTATCAGCAAGACAAGTAACGCAGGTCAAGACGAACCAACAAAGTACATGCCATTAAAAAGCGCGCTGAACTATTAATTCAGCGCGCTTTTTATTATGCTAAAAACCATTTCTCTAAGCTTTTAAAACCGTATAAACAGGTACAGGAAACTCGCCATGCAGAGCAACCAAATCTAACAATACCAAGGCGCCAACTACCGTATGCTGTGCAGATTTACAAAGCTCATAAGCGGTCATCAGCGTGCCGCCTGTCGCCAATATATCGTCGACCAATAATACCCGCTCAGGCGGCAAATTATTTTGCATCTCAAGCGTGTCTTTGCCGTATTCTAACGCATAAGCTTTATTGGCAACCGGTGGCGGTAATTTACCGGGTTTACGCAGCAAAATCATGCCTTTACCCAAACGTCCCGCCAGCAAACTGGCAAATACAAATCCACGCGCCTCTACGGCGCCTAAGCAATCCACTTCATCAAGCAAACCTTTAGGCAAAGCCGCTAACATCTCATCAATCACCGCATTGATATGACTGCGTAGTAACGGTGTAATATCATAGAAATCGATACCAACTTTTGGGAAGTCTGGTACTGTGCGAATGATTTGCCAAAATGGATGGTCAGTATTGAGCGTATTAGATGAATCGGTTGTGGTCTTAACTTCAGCTGATGTAACGGCGGCATTCGCGCTCATAGTAACCCTTAACTTATAAAACTTAAATAATGATATGACGGTGGTAAATGAGGTAGGTGATAAATGAGATGACAATCGCTAAAAATAGCGGCGATAATTATAGCATAATCAGCTTTATCGTGGCGGCAAAATCGGCAATGACAGCCCTGCTAAAACCTTGAAAGTGACGCATAGGCACTTGATAAAAGCTGGTGAATCTCAATATACAAGTGTAAACTTAACTATGAAAATAACCGCTATATGCTAAACTACGTGCGTTTTTACACGCTAAATGTTGGCTAGAATACTTAATAATTGCTTTAAAAATGCCGATTAATTTAGTTAACGCCACTGGTAATAGCAAAAACGCTGGTAAAAGAAACATTAGTAATCGTAAAACTGGAAATAATCGATAGGACTATTTATGAAACGTTATGAATGTATTGTCTGCGGTTGGATATACGACGAAGAGCTTGGCTGCCCAGAAGAAGGCATCGCGCCTGGTACCAAATGGGAAGACATTCCAGACGACTGGACGTGCCCAGAATGCGGCGTTGGCAAGCTTGATTTTGAGATGCTCGAATTTTAAGCCAACGACCATCTAAATAGGATACTTCATGACAGAATCAAACCCCACCAATCACACAAACGCGTCTGTAAATTCAGAAGAAACCGACAATGCTTTAGTGCTTAATGACAAAATGACCAATGATACAGTGCTTAGCTCTTCACCATCTAATTCTTCAGCACTTAGCGCTGCGACAATCGACTCTCCAACAATCGATTACCCGACGCCTGAATGGCAAAAGTTTGGCGATCATGCTTGGTATCCGTCTGATTTGAGCGAACATCTTTATCAAGCAATGATAGATATTGGTGATGGCATTGAGCTGTGCGTTGAAGCCGGTGGTGATCCCAAGAATCCGCCATTGCTTATGATTATGGGGCTGGGCTCACAAATGATCTTCTGGCCCGACAATTTTATCAAACGCTTTATCGATGCTGGGTTTTTTGTGATTCGTTTTGACAATCGTGATATCGGCTTGTCATCTAAAGTACAGATTGATGGCTTGCCGCGTATCAGTCAATTGAAAATGATGATGCGCTTGCAAACGGGTCTGTCAAATAAAGGCGCACCGGTTGCTTATAATTTGACCGACATGGCAGAAGATACGGCACGTTTAATCAAAGCCTTAAAACTTGGTAAAACGCATCTGCTTGGCGCTTCTATGGGCGGTATGATCGCTCAAATCGTCGCCGCGCGTTATCCAAGTTTGGTGCAACGTATGGCGTTGATGTTTACCACCACCAATCGAGCGTTTTTAAAACCGCCGAAACCTAAGCAGTTATATACCCTTATCAATCGTCCTGAGAGCCACTCTGAGCGCGATATCGTCCGTCATAGCGTCTGGTTTATGAAAACCGTTGGTACGCCAGGACACGTCAATGTGCGCATGGTACGTGACATTGCTAAGATACGTTATCAGCGTAATTTCCATCCACTTGGTACGGTACAACAGCTCAATGCCATCTTAGCTTCTGGCTCGATTAGCAAATATAGCAAACAAGTTAAAGCACCGACGATTGTGCTGCATGGCAGCGCTGATGGCCTATTACCCGCCTCGCAAGGACGGGTGGTTGCAAAGACCATACCCAATGCAACTTTTCATTTAATCGAAGGCATGGCACACGATATTCCCGAATACTATCAGCCTTATATGGTCGATTTGATTAGTAAGCACTTGCTAGAAAAATAACCATTTAAGTTTAATGCTAGTCCGTCTCAAGCAAAAAAAGAGTGTCAGAACGATGAATGATCTATCGCTCTGACACTCTTTTTTTTACCGGCAAATTTAAGCGTGATATTAAATGATAAGTCTTAAGTATTAATCACAAGCAATGCTGTCACCCTCTTTATCAATACACATTTTATTGCCGTTTTCTAAATTGCCAATCCAAGCTTTGCCATTTGTAAATACAAATGCAGGTTGGTCTTTATAATAATCACTCACACTCACAGTGCTATTATCAAAGCGAAAAGGAATCACCAACTCGCCGCCTAAATTGACAAAGCCCCATTCATTATCGATACGCACGCCCGCCAAGCCTTCAGAAAATGGTCGCACTTCATCGAAAGAATAGGTAATCATAGAGATGTTATTCTCATCAACAAAGCCCCATCTGCCGTCTTGTTGACGCGGCTGCAAGGTGGTAAAACCACGAGACGGTTCTAGCTTCTGCGATTCTTTGGCATTACTGCTATTATTCTTGATGTTATTAGCAGCGGCACTCTTCGCTGTTTGACTAGCAGCACTACTATTTGGGTCAGATATAGGTTTACCATTTTTATCCAACCAGTTGATGGCTTGATTTTTACGTACTCGCGTCATGCCGCTACGATAATCGTCAATGTCACTAATTGCAGCGGCAAATGGCACGATGGTTTTATTGCCCGTATCGACAACCCCATAATGACCGTTTTGCTTGACCACAATCCGATTTTCAGAGACGGGACGCGCCCAATTTTGTCCTTCTTTGAGCATATCGTACACCGCAGGGATCACCTCGCGACCTTGCATATTGACATAGCCCACCCGACCATTGCGCAGCACTGGTAACAAGCCACCCGATATTTTATCGGCATCTACTTTTTGATAACGGGTTAAATCAAGCACACTTTTGCCTTGCTTATCAATCAAGGCAACTGGTGCACCGAAATCTTTTATCGCTAAGAAATAGCCACTACTAGAGGTACAAGAGACATTTTTATAATAGCTTTTGGGTATTTTGCAGCTGGCGGCTTGTGCATTTGACATCCCAAAAAACGTAGCAGCTATGGCGCTCATGACAAATAGACGCGCAATGAAACTGCGACGTGGCAGCAGTGTAGATAAGAAGTCTATTTGTCGTTTCGATATAGAACGTTGCAGCATAAGCAAACCTAGGCTAAAAGTAATAGAAGCACTGTGAATATATGGGGAGTTCATTGTAAAAACGATATAGCGGAACTGTCATAGATTTTTTGAAGCCTCTGGAGAGCGAAGCGCACAGCAAGCGAAGAAAATTTACGACAGTTTCGCACAAAAATATCATGTCTCTATTTTATATAAAATTCACTATATTAAGTTAAGTATTTGAAGAGTATCACTATTTTAAAACAGGATGTGCTTCAAAATACAAATAGATGATAGAATAACAAATGGCAGCTTGTGCGCCAATGCTATTGCTGTAAGAAGGTGACCGCTTTATTTATCTATGGTGAGTGATAAGTCATTATAAAATAAATTGCACCAAAGCATTCCAATTCAAGAGCAAAACACTGACAATATGGCCTGTCTATACAAATCAACTCTTTAGCAAACCACACTTAAAAAGCATTTTAAAAAAGTAACATAGTAATGAGATAAGGATATTGCATGGCTATCGCCTCTTCACGCTCCGCCGCTACTGGCTTGGTCATTGGTTGCGTTATTTTTGGTTTGGGCAGCTTAATTGTCGCCCATGTCGATATCGGTGGCTGGGCAATGTCATTTTGGCGACTGGCTATTTCTGGCGTGGTGTTTGCTATATTGGCTAAAATGACAGGGCAACGACTTCCGCGCTCAAAGCGTGCTGTTTTTTACGGTCTATTATCAGGCGCGTTTTTAGGACTCGATTTGGCACTATGGCATGAGAGTATTTATGCGGTCGGTCCCGGTATCTCAACCTTGCTTAATAGCTTGCAGATTTTCTTTTTGGCGGCCATTGGCTTTTTATACTTTAATGAGCGGCAATCTATTTTGCAGCTCATCAGTTTATTTTTAGCCATGCTAGGCGTGGCAATGATAGGTAGCCCTGAGTTTGCGCAAAATACCGCTGCGACTTGGGGGTTTGTCACGGGCATCGTCTCAGGTGCCATGCTTGCCGCGTCCATGACCTTTATCCGTAAAACCCATGATACTGAGCCAACGCCGATATTTATGCTGATGCAGCTGGTGAGTATCGGCGGCGTCATAGCAATGATTCTGCCGATGTTTATCTTTGATATGGGTAATATTTTGCCCAGTACTTGGTCTGAGATTGGTTGGATATTGATTTATGGCACGGTGATGCAATGCTTGGCGTGGGGGCTTATCGCCTACTCGATTCCTAAGCTGTCTTTAGCATTGACAGGGCTGCTCTTATTAACCGAGCCCATTGCGGCCTTGGTGATTGATTATAGCTGGCTTGATAAACCGATTAATACGCTGCAATGGAGCGGCGCGCTACTGACGATGTTTGCCATTTATTTAGGGTCGTTAAAACCTAAGCCACGCGCACTACGCCGTTATCGTTTTTTTGCCAGATTCTATAAACGAAATTATAAATAAAGCGGTAATGAATAAAAGCCACAATAAGTAAAAGCCACAATACTTATTGTGGCTTTTTTTACGATGAACAAATCAATCTTTTTGACGGTTAATCTTTTTGTCGATTAAATAAAGCATTTAGCACAATAGCCGTTAAAGTAGCCGTTCCGATACCGCCCAAATCAAAGCCGCCTAGATGCAAGCTAAAATTACCCGTACCCATAATAACGGTGACCGCGGCAATGATTAAATTGCTGTTTTTGCTAAAATCGATATGATTGTCTATCCAAATTTTTGCCCCTGCAATCGCAATCAAACCAAATACCACAATAGATGCGCCGCCCAATAAAGCCGCCGGTATCGTTTGAATAATTGCGCCAAACTTTGGTGATAACCCAAGCAAGATAGCCACCAGACCTGCTACCACAAAAATCGTCGTGCTATATACTTTGGTCACAGCCATGACACCGATGTTTTCTGCATAAGTGGTCACACCTGTACCACCAAAACCCGCTGAAAACGTCGTTGCTAAACCATCAGCAAAAAATGCCCGACCCATATAAGGCGTTACTCGTGCTTTAGTCATACCTTCGACCGCTTTAAAGTGCCCTAAGTTTTCGGCCACTAAAATAAAGGCAACAGGCGCAATTAATATAATCGCACTCATCTCAAAATGCGGCGTATGAATACTTGGCAGACCAAACCATGATGCTGCTGATACACTAGTAAAGTCAATCGGAACGCCATAACCGAGCACATTGGTCATAAAGAAATAAGCGATATAAGACAATATCAAGCCAACCAACAGCAGCAAACGGCGCAGCATACCGCGGGTAAATACCGCCACCCCACTGATAAACAATACCGTCAGCGTAGCCATCCATGCATCAAACTGGTTGGCAGATACCCCTTGAATGGTCACTGGTGCTAAATTCAAACCAATAATCATCACAATGGCACCGGTAACAATGGGCGGCATCAAACGCTCAATCCAGCCTGTACCCGTCTTCATGACCAATAGACCTATCAGCGCATAAATGATGCCGCATGCCATGATACCGCCCAAGGCGACATTCAAATTGTCATTAAATCCCACGCCTGCATAAGCCGTCACCGCAATAACCGGCCCAATAAAGGCAAAGCTTGAGCCCAAATAACTAGGCATACGCCCACCGGTAATCATAAAAAACATCACCGTACAAATACCGGACATCAAAATGGCTAAATTGGGGTCAAAGCCCATTAATAATGGCGCCAGCACCGTCGCCCCAAACATCGCAAAAGTATGCTGCACACCTAATAACACGCTCTTTGCTGGCGGCAAATACTCATTGATACCGACCGGATCACGATCCAAATCACCGCCATACGGACGCCACGTTGGAAACCAACGACCATTATCAAAGTCTGGATTGTGCGGATAACTCGTCGCAGCTGCATCAATACCAGCCGCTTCTAATGCATTGTGCGAAGCAGATTCTTGGGTGCTATTTTCGGGGTTTGGAGAATGAGGTTCGGGAGTTGTCATGCGCTGTCCTATTTGAGCTGAGAGAATATTAGTCAGCTAAAAAACTGTGAGAAATACAACTATGAGAATACAGATATGAATTCAGTCAAAACGATAACAACTAAGTCATGCCAATCATCAACAACTATAGAGGAATTAAAAAACGATAACAGCAGGAAAGTCATTTACTTTGACCAAATGCAGACCGTCAAATAGGTTCTATTAAAAGTAGTTTAAGGATTTCTGCGACGTTGTTCACTATATAGTGTTAGCAAGATTACAGGATGTTACACAGGTAATGGCTGCGAGCATGATAACGGAGTTCTATGATAAATAAAAGTTATTATTCAGCAGGCCTCTGTACGCCTATACTGGGAGACATTTATAGATAATATCCCATGTTTTTTAAATACTCACATTTATTAAAGTGTGCATTTAAATAAATGCCTGCTCTTGTCATTGTGCTGTATTTATCAAGGCTTTGGGGGCCGTTATCTATTATCTTTTTTCACACCAGTACTTAAGCCTATTTATCACATACGCTGATGCACTGACAATTTATTGGTATTTATATGATTAGTGTTTTCGACTTATTTAAAATTGGTATTGGACCGTCGAGCTCTCATACGGTCGGGCCCATGGTGGCGGCCAATTTATTTTTGACGTCATTGCTTAAGCAAAGCCCATTAACGACGATTAAAAATATTGAAATCGAGCTTTATGGCTCTTTGGCCGCTACCGGTAAAGGACATGCAACCGATACGGCGATATATTTGGGTTTACTTGGACATACGCCGAGTACCATTGATACTCGCTTGACTGGCGAATATCTAGCGCCTATTTTTGCTGATAAACAGCTTAATTTATCAGGCAAACATATTATCGACTTCGATAGCGAGCGCGATATGTATTGGTACGATGATACGGTATTGCCTTATCATCCTAATGCCTTGACCATCCGCGCGTTATTGGCCGATGGTAGCAAGTACCAGCAAACCTATTATTCGGTTGGTGGCGGTTTCGTTATCAACGAAGATGACGCAAACAATCCCGATGAGGATCATGCCAGCCCAACGATTGATATCGTTCCCTACCCTTTTAATACTGCCGCAGAGTTGCTTGAACAATGCCGTGAGCATGGGTTAAGTATCAGTGAGCTGGTACTCGCTAACGAATGTCACTATCGCAATCAAGCAGATATCTTTAGCTATTTAGATACGATTTGGGAGGTGATGCAGGACTGTGTGACTCAAGGTTGTAAAAACAGTGGCATTTTACCGGGCGGACTTGATGTTAAACGCCGCGCTCACGATTTACATAATCAACTATGCGCTGAAAAAGACTTGCCTATCGCCAAAACCGATAAGCTTGCAGCGATGGATTGGGTTGATTTGTATGCACTTGCCGTCAATGAAGAAAATGCCAATGGCGGTAAAGTTGTCACAGCACCGACCAATGGTGCGGCGGGTATTATTCCTGCGGTCTTGCACTATTATCGTGACTTTTTACCCAATTATAACCAAGATGGCGTCCGTAAGTTTTTATTAAATGCCACCGCCATTGGCAGCTTAATTAAACAAAACGCTTCTATCTCTGGGGCTGAAGTGGGCTGTCAGGGCGAAGTCGGTTCAGCCTGTGCCATGGCAGGTTCGGCATTGGCAGAGATTATGGATGGCTCGCCAGCGCAATGTTTGAATGCCGCCGAGATTGGTATCGAGCATAATTTAGGTCTGACTTGTGACCCGATTGGCGGCTTGGTACAAGTCCCTTGTATTGAGCGCAATGCGATGGGCGCGGTAAAAGCCATTAACGCCGCTCGTCTTGCCTGCCGCGGCAATGGTCAGCACTTTGTCTCATTGGATAAAGCCATTGAAACCATGAAGCAGACAGGCGCGGATATGTCTGATAAATATAAAGAAACTGCTCGCGGTGGTCTTGCTATTTATGCTGATAACCGCATCCCCACTGCTACCCGCGGCGTTAGTGTCAATTACAGTCAATGTTAATTTGACTTCCTCCCCTCCCTAAAGTGAGGGGATTCCTACTACTAGACGCTCAGGCCCGAGCGCGAGAATATTTTTTGCCGCATTAATATCGCGGTCATGAGTGACACCGCACTCGCAAAGCCATTCTCTTATTCCAAGACCCGTCCTACCTTTCGGACTATTTTGGCGTGAGCCACAACACGAACAAGTTTGGGTGGTGTAACTTTCATTTACCTCATCATAGTAGCAACCTGCGTTCTCGCACTTATAGGTCAGTTGCCGCTTAATCTCAAACCAACCTGCATCATAGACGGACTTGGCGAGTTTGCCCCTAGTGAATGATTTTGATTGAAGTTTGCCAATGATGATTATTTTATTAGTCTTGGTAAGGTTGGTGGTAAATTTATGAATCAAGTCTTGGCGGGTATTTTTAATCTTGGCGTGAATCGCCTTAACTCTTTGTTTGTTTTTAGCCCGCTGAGCAATGCCTAGTTTTTTAGCGTATTGCTGGG